>JAZNML010000021.1:0-111940 GCA_045579565.1 Ruminiclostridium sp. | reverse complement strand
TCTTCTTTTCACAATGTATTTCGGACTTACAGCAGTTCAGTTCCTTTTCCTGCTTTTCGGCGGCACACCTGTTTTCGATTCTATAAACATATCCTTTGCAACAGCAGGAACGGGCGGCTTTGGCATAAAAAATGACAGCCTTGCCGGATATTCTGATTATGTTCAAATAATAACCACAATTTTCATGATATTATTTGGAATAAACTTCAATTTTTACTTTTTGATTATTATCAGACGCATACGAGAAGCATTTAAAAACACCGAATTGATAACTTATTTATTAATAATTACATTAGCTACACTTTTTATTTTCCTGAATATAGGAGGAACATTTGAATCTACCGCTGATGCAATTAAGCATATTTCATTTACAGTTGCATCTATAATAACCACTACGGGATTTATGTCGGTGGATTTTAACCTTTGGCCTGAATTATCCAGAACAGTTATAGTTCTCCTGATGTTTATTGGTGCATGCGCAGGTAGTACAGGAGGAGGAATAAAAATAACAAGATTCATTATTCTTTTTAAATCTATGGCAAAAGAAATCCGACTCCTTATCCATCCAAATCAGATCCACAAAATTGAAATAGATGGACATAATATCGAGCATAATGTTATACGCACTACGAATGTCTTTATGGTATGCTACCTTATGATATTTTTTATTTCCGTTCTTATAATCTCCTTTGATAATCATAGTTTAGTAACAAATTTCACCGCAGTAGCAACCACTATTAATAACGTAGGGCCTGGCCTTGATTTGATAGGACCAACTTCAAATTTTGGTTTCTTCTCAAATACATCAAAACTTGTTCTTATTTTTAATATGCTTGCAGGCAGACTGGAACTATTCCCGGTTCTTCTTCTTTTCTCGCCGGTTACCTGGAAAAAATAATATAAAAGCAGTAAGACTTATTTCTTACTGCTTTTTTTATCGCTTATTTTCAAAAATTTATCAAATAACACAGGTTGGATAAGAGGATATGTCCAATTTTCAGGTATCTTTTCAAAAAGTAATATTTCAGCTATTTCATTATGCAACTCATTTTCAAATCTGAAAACATCAGCATAAAAAAGTGCACCAAATGTTTCATCTCCTGCTTTATTAACAAAGTTTTTACCGGTAACTGAGTAAACACATATTTTATTAATTTCGTATTCAATAGCACCAGTTTCTTCGTAAAGCTCTCTTTTTGCCGCAGATAATACAGATTCAGCGTTTTCCCTATGTCCGCCAGGAAATTCAAAGGTACTTCTGTCCTTATGTCTGCATAAAACTCATTTCCCACCACATCTTGATATAATAACAACAAATTTAATCAGAGCATCATCAATTGAATCATAAAATTTAACAAGCATTTTTTCTCCTTATAATTCACCAAGGAAATCTGCTCTGGGAACATACGGGATATTAAGCTCAAAACCTCGCTTAATCATATCTTTAATTTTAATCAAAACGAGCGGATATGGTATACATAAATCCTTAGCCATCTCTTCGGATGTATAACCTTCATTTCCGTAATCTATGACATTATTATCCGTTATAAGCAGATTAGCAGCAAAAACATTTGCTTCCATTTCAGGCTTGCTTTTCATATCAAAAAAAGAAGATTCTTTAAGTCCTCCGTTTTTTGCTATCGCTCTATGTAATCTGTCATGTCCGATTTCGTGAGCAAGTATTATACGCGACAAAGACTCTGTAAGACTGGTATTTAAAACAACAAATCGATTTTTACTGTATACAATATAAAATCCTTTGAGACTTCCTAAGTCTGCACAATCAACATCAATTCCTAAACAATCTGCAAGCGAAAACGGATCTCGCGTTTTATATTTCTTTACAAGCTCGTTTGTAAGATCAAAAATATCAGACGCCACCGTTATCACTCCTTATAAAATTTAACTATTTTTTTTATATTTGTTTTTTTCCTTTGCTTTCCAATAAATGTTTTGGAGAGCAAGCATGACTTTATCTTTGTCTTCTTCGCTCATATCACCGCCTGCGAATAAAGCTCCTGCGCAATCAAGAAGTTGCTTTGCAGAAGCAACTCCCTTTGCCCCATCCTCAGCATGAACAATAAACAGAAAGTCATCATTACTTACAAGATATTCAATTCTTGTTTCAAGAACTCTACACATTTTTTCAAGAATATTACGCTTTGGATAGCGTGCGCCAAGCTCATAATTCTGAATACTACGGCAGGATACTCCAACCATTTCTGCAAGTTGTGACTGTGTATAACCCTTGTCCTTGCGAAGCTTCTGTAATTTTTCAGTAAAATTCATATTTTTTCCTTTCATAACATTGCTATTGACAAAAAAGATTATTTGGTGTATAATACGCCTACACCCAATACGTTCGCAATAATTCGTTATATGTTCGTTTCAATTATAACATCCTATCGTTGCTTTGTCAATAGATTTATCAGAAATCAACAAGTAAAAAAGCGTTCCTATATAGGAACGCTTTTTGTATTAATTCTATTTTTTAATTTTCAATATATGCATTTTCAGAAATTCCACCTATGGTATATAAACCATCGAGTCCTCTTGAAAGAGATTGATTTTCTTCCATATCCACAACTGCAACAGATGATATTATATTTCCACTCTCATCGGAAAGATATAAGTTTTCACCTGTCTTTAAGCTGAAATTAGTCTGATATTTCTTCAATGCTGATTTCTGACTGTTATTCTTACAAACAACCGTATATACTTCCCCTGCCCCTATATTTATATCAGGCATTTGCCAACGTTGTAAATTAAGTTCATCATCCGAAAGATAAAGACCATCAATAGAAATATCACTTGTAGTAGGGTTATAAATTTCTATCCAGTCACCATCACCAGAGGTATACAATTCACTGATATAAATAGAGTCCGTTGTACCGGTTCTCTTGACATAAAGATTTACTGAAACAACACCATATGCATCAGACATTGAGGAATTAACCTTTATTTCAGGAGTATTATACTTTACACCATTTACTGTCCAGTAGTCAAATTCATAACCGGGCAATGCTTCCATTGTAAGAGGTACTTTACACTCTGTAAAATAGTTTGCAGACACCGTTCCTGATGATGAAAGAGTCTGTGTATTCAAACTTCCCTTTGCACCTGTTGGATTATTATAAACTACTGTGTAATATTCCTTTTCGTAATCAAAATTTTCACTCATTGCATTAAGCATTACAGTAGCTCTTCTGCCTGCAAATTCACGTATCTGATTACGGCTATCATCAAAAGTTTCTTTACGCGCCCATGTAGATGTATATCCGTTTTCAAGAGCATACATACACTCATTGTCACTAGTTTCAATTAATTCATCCAGGACATTAAGTACATTTTGTTCTTCAAACGGACCACTTATAAGGTCGCACATGGTATTTGCAAATTTTTCACGCAAGTCAGAGCGTTCGAGAACCTGACGCAAAAGTACGGAATCACCCTGCATATGATTACCGGACAATACATTTGACAGCGTATTATCTCGAAACCCATTCCCGTAAAGCCCCCAGGCATATTCAGCGTCAAAAAGAAGAAAACGCCATTTTCCGTCAAGGTATTCACTTGTAACCTTTTCATCAGGTGACGGATAATAACGCCATGCCTTGAAATTATTTCCGGGCCAGTCCTTATTATCTATGTAAATCTGTATCGCATAATATTGAATGAGATTATCAATATCGACAAGTGAACAAAATTCTCTGTAATTATCAAGATTTGTAAGACCACGCTGAGCCACTTCAAGAAGATAATTCCAATCTTCAACACATTGCTCGTCATCGCCTTCAACTTCCTGTTCCTTTGCGCCTACAATACGGAAATTATCCTTATTACCGCCATAATTATTTACAAGGTAATCATTGCTGTACGCTTCGTGAATCCATGCAAAACCATAATATTCGCTATTCAGGAATACAGCAGCAGGACGTACATTCTGTGTATCAGGAAAACCAGCTTGTGCTGAAAGAGTCATCGAAAGCTCATCTCTTACACCGGCAAATTCACGATCGTTAGCTCCATTTCTGAGAGTGATTCGATCATAACGTGTTAATAAATTACCGTAAGCATCGGTTGCGCCTTCAAAAAAAGCATATTTGAACTTGCCATTTCCCTCACTGTACATATTACGAGCTATCAATCTCCATGATTTCTGATCAACAGCTCTTGAAACACCGCCGACAACTCTTGCTCCCGATGCTTGTGAGATAAGTTGTTCACCATCGGAAGTGTAAACTTCCACATACATATCTCGTTCACTCTCTCTGCCACCAATAAACCAGTTAGCAGGAGCGTTATATTCTACCTCTCCGCCTTTGTATTCATCCGAATTAAGATATTCATCACGTTTATAGCCCTCAGTGGCAACACCATAATAATAATCATAAAGATTATATTCATCTGTCGAAAGAACAAAAACCAGTGTATCTTTACTGAAACGCTCCTCCACATTATCGCCAACAACATAGCTTTTATGGAATATCTCAGAAGTTTCTTCCGGTGTAACCGCAATAGCTTTTACAGTAGTGGCATTAACCTTTGAACGAGAGGAAATTTTAATAGGCGAATTATATTTTTTTGAGGAAGTAGTTGGATCATTACCATCTGTCGTATAGTAAATAACAGCATTTTCACTGTTAGCGGTAAGCTCAACCTCAATATCCTTATCATAAAAAGCCTTTGTTTTAGAAAAAGAAACAGTTAAGGCATCATTTTCTATCATTTCAGGCTCTTCAACAAAAGATTTAGACAGCTCTTTTTGATAATCGCCAAAATATTCAAATCCGATAATACTTGCAAAACCTATTGCAATCACAATCAATAAAATAACAATCTTTTTCATAGCACCTTATTAATATGAACGTTTTATTCTTCCATCATAGATAGAAGTTCTTCTTCGCTTATTACTTTTATACCAAGCTCTTCTGCTTTCGTCAGCTTGCTTCCGGCAGACTCGCCTGCAACTACATAATTAGTCTTTTTTGAAACTGAACCTGTGCACTTACCACCAAGAGACTCTATCATTTCCTTCGCTTGTTCTCTTTTTAAAGTCGGTAATGTTCCTGTAAGTACAAATGTCAACCCTTTAAATATATCAGACTTTATGGAGCTGCTATACTCCATATTGAGCCCATAGTCCTTAAATCTGTTTATAAGCTTTCTCATTTCTTCATCTTTGAAAGCATTATAGACACTTTCTGCAAGAACATCACCAAAGCTGTCAATTGAAGTAATATCTTCAACTGATGCATTCATTATAGCATCAATGCTACCAAATTGTCTGCAAAGTAATTCAGCACTTCTTCTGCCTATACCTTTTATTCCAAGACCGAAAAGAAGCCTGTCCGCTTCATTTTGCTTGGAATTCTCAATAGAAGAGATAAGATTTGACGCAGACTTTTCCTTAAAATTAGGAAGTGTCAGCAATTCATCAAAAGTAAGCTTGTACAAATCAGCTGAATCCTCAATAAGCTTACATTCTGCAAGCTGTTCAATTATTGCTTCACCAAGTCCATCAATATTCATAGCATCACGCGAAGCAAAATGTATAATATTACGTAAAAGCTGAGCGCGACAATTGGGATTTATACATCTAATAGCTGCCTCATCCCCGTTTTTATCTGCTTTATGACCACAAACGGGACATGTATCAGGTATAAAATAAGGGATACTGTTTTCAGCATGTGCCGATACCTTTACAACCTCCGGAATTATCTCGCCTGCTTTCCTAACAACAATTGTATCACCTAATCGTATATCGAGCTGGCTTATTATATCCTGATTATGAAGAGAAGCACGCGATACAGTAGTTCCCGCAAGAGTGACAGGCTCAAATATCGCAACAGGTGTTAATGCACCGGTTCTTCCCACGTTTATTTCTATTTCAAGAAGCTTTGTTTCTTTTTCTTCGGGAGGGTATTTGAACGCAACAGCCCATTTAGGAACTTTTGAAGTTGACCCTAAGATATCCCGCTGAGAAAAATCATCAACTTTAATTACAGCTCCATCCGTATCATAACTGTAATTTGTTTTTTCTTTACCAATTTCTCTGATTCTGTTCACAGCTTTATCAATTGATTCATACAGACGATCATCGACTACTTTAAAACCAAGTTTTTTCAGATATTCAAGAGATTCATGATGAGAAGTAAGCGTTTTTCCTTCAATTTGCTGAATATTAAAGATAAATATATCCAAAGCACGCCTGGCTGTTATTGAGCTATCCTTCTGCCGTAGAGAACCGGCAGCTGCATTGCGGGGATTTTTTGCAACCTTTTCTCCATTTTCTTCTTGCTCAGTTACAAGAGCAGCAAAGCTTTTTCTTGGCATATAAACCTCGCCTCTTACCTCTATATAAGGCAAAGCTTCTGTTAATTTCATAGGTATTGAACGTATTGTTCTCAGATTCTCAGTTATATCTTCACCTATGAAACCATCACCTCTGGTAGAGCCTCGAACAAATTCACCGTTCTTGTATTCAAGAGAAACAGATAAACCATCAATTTTAGGTTCAACTGCATAAACAGGTGTTATTTCTTGCCTTATTCTGTTATCGAATGAGTATAACTCATCCTCACTGAATACATCCTGCAAAGAACCCATCTGAACAGTATGCGTTACCTTCTCAAATGTAGTAAGAGCGAAACCACCTACTCTCCTTGTCGGTGAATTTACGCTTACCAATTCGGGAAACTCAGCTTCTATATCCTTTATTTCACGCATAAGTGAATCATATTCTGAATCTTCTATGGTAGGATCATCAAGAACATAATATTGATAATTATGCTTCTCTATAATATCATAAAGTTCATACAATCTAATCTTTGCTTCTTCCCTATTCATCAGGATATCCTTTCATTTTTCAGCTTATATCAAAATCAGCAAGTTCGCTGTAATGTTCCTCGTCAAGTATTATATTAGAAAAACTATCAGGCACTTCTCCAATTATAACAGTCTGGGCAATAACAAACTCAGTAGTTACTACAAATGTATCAGTAACTCCTGGAATTAAAGGCGAAACTTCCGTATCGATTTCTAAAATGATACTATGCATGGTTTGATTAATGCCCGAATTTTCAAATTTACTATAAAGCGTTGAACGTGCTACTCCTACCGGTTTTACCGTAAACATTATTTCATCGCCTAATCCATAAAGATAACTAACGCCTGACAGTGTCCCAAGTGTTATCCCGACTTTTTCTGCTTCAATCGAAGATAACTCTGCATTTACACGTTCCATAACAGCAGATTTCATTATGTTAATTTTAGGCGGATTAGTGCGTAATGCACCTATCTTTCCTTCTTCGTCGTAAACAAAACTTATTATATCAGAATAATCTTCGTTTGTAGTTTTTAGATGAGTGGTAACAGCCCTGCTCACCGCCCGGTCGGCAATTAGTTTACAACGATATTCAAACATACGCTCAATCACAGGCTTAAACCAAATATCAAAAATAATCGTAAATATGATTATAATCACACCTATAATTAATGAAATCATCCCTGTGACATTGCGTACTTGATTTTTTTTATTAGTTTTCTTCATATCATTTCACCCCGTGTCCTACATTATATGTAGGACACGGGATTTATGATAACATTTACTTTATAAAAACACTGAATGCCTTATATGCCATATAAATGTCATTCTTGGCTGTTATTTCATAAGGGGCATGCATAGAAAGTACAGGAACGCCTATATCGATGGTATCAATATCAAGGTTTGCAATATACATTGCTACTGTTCCGCCGCCGCCAAAATCAACTTTACCAAGTTCACCGGTCTGCCAAATAACTCCATTTTCGTTGAAAAGATTTCTGATTTCAGAAACATATTCAGCGGAAGCATCACTTGTACCAGATTTACCACGTGAACCTGTATATTTTGTAGCTACTACACCCTTATTAAGAAAAGCGGCATTCATCTTTTCAAAGGGGTCAGGGAAAGTAGGATCAAAACCAGCATTTACATCAGCTGAAAGGCACTTTGAAGCCGAAAGAACAGTGTGTCCTTCAACGCCGTTGGATTCAGCAAGATCATAAATAAAATATTTAAGATATGCAGAACGAAGACCGGTATTACCTTCACTTCCGATTTCTTCCTTGTCTGTAAGAATTGTAACTGAGGTTTTTGAAGGAA
Source organism: Ruminiclostridium sp. (assembly GCA_045579565.1). Classification (GTDB taxonomy): domain Bacteria; phylum Bacillota; class Clostridia; order Oscillospirales; family Ruminococcaceae; genus Ruminiclostridium_E. Next base: position 103,794 of record JAZNML010000021.1, on the reverse strand, counting down.
TTCCTTCCGTATCAACAGCAGCCATAAGAGCGGGATACGCACATACACGGTCATCCTGTCCGTATGCCCCTACCATACTTCTGTCAAAACCAATATCCTTTGCCTTGAATGCAGGAACACATTCAAGCTCAGCAGAAATGAAATCTTCTTCTGTTATTCCATATTTTTCGTTAAGAATGCAAAGAATATTAAGCTTTACATTTTCGCTTTTCTCGTCATCTTTGAAAGGTCTTGAACCAATGAGTATATTCAGCTCTTCACCTTTAATAAGCTTGCTTACAGGACGTTTATACTGTTCATCTGCAAGATGAGGAAGAAGATCAGTAACTACAAATACAGGGTCATCCTCTTCTTCACCAATTTTTACAGTTACAGCTTCACCATTGGATTTATAAATAACTCCATGGAGCGCAAGAGGAAGAGCGGGCCACTGATACTTCTTTATTCCGCCATAATAATGTGTCTTAAAATAACCAAGTTCTTCACTTTCATAAAGAGGATTCTGCTTTAAATCAAGACGGGGAGAGTCAATATGCGCAGCAACAATATTAACACCATTCTCAATAGGCTGGCTACCGATAACTGCAAGAATTACAGACTTTCCGCGATTATTAAGATATACACGGTCTCCTGCATTGTAACGAGCTCCTTTAACAAACGGCTTAAAACCGTTGTTTTCAGCAATTTTTATTGCTTCAAGGCACGCTTCGCGTTCTGTCTTTCCTGCATCCAAAAATGCCTTATATCCTTCACAAAATTCATCCGCTTTGCGAATTTCATCATCGGACATTTCGGAGTATGTGTTCTTACGCTTTAAGAAAAGTTTTTCTTTTAATTCCTTCGCTGTTAAATTCTGTTCCATTTTATTATTTCCTTTCATCTTTATTATACAGCTCTTTATAATTATCAAGAGCATTATTGATTTTATTTACATAATGAGCGGCAGTATTACTTGGAATATTATCAAGTCGTTTTCCATCGGCAGAATTTTCTTTATCTTCAAGCCAGGAGCTAACACTTCCGGCGCCGGAATGATACGCTGCTACCGCAGTATTCTTGTCACCAAATTTTTCAAGAAGATAGTCAATAAGATAAGCTCCATAACATATATTCATTTCAGGATCAAACATATCATTATACACTGATTCTTCATCATCAAGCCTGAACTTTATCCAATCGAAAGTTTCCTCCATTATCTGCATTAGTCCTCTTGCACCGACACCTGAAACAGCTTCCGGGTCAAAATCACTTTCTGTTTTAATAATGGCATATATCAAATCTTCATCAATTTCATACTCTAACGCGTACTTCGTAACGAATTCGGAATATTTCTTAGGGTGAGATGCGAGTCGATATTCATATTCACATTGCTTAGCAGTTTTATAACCCATAATTATTGCAACAACAACAATTAAACCAAAAATCAATGCTATTATGGGAAATATTGATTTAGATTTTCTTCTTTTCATTCTTTTCTCCAATAGATTGAAAAATACATTTTATTGTTTTTTTCAGTTCTTCTCTTGTTCCATTATTTAATACACAATAATCTGATTTTTCACTATAAAAATCAGCAGGATGCTGAGATAACAAACGATTTTCAGCCTCTTTTCTGCTTAGCTTATCACGTTCTATTATTCTTTTTATACTGTCTTTGTGTTCCGCTACAACACTTACAATAACATCACAGAAACTATCAGTACCGCTTTCGAAAAGAGTCGGAGCATCAAGAAGAATAAATTTTGAACCCTTTTTAATGTATTTTATGGAATTCATTATCATTTCATACGAAATATAAGGATAAATTATATTATTAAAGGATTCTCTCGCAGAATCATCAGAAAATATAAGATTACCTATTTTCTTTCTATCAAGATTACCGTCCGATAGAATAAATTCTTTTCCAAAAAAATCTGCAAGTTCTTTTAAGGCTGGTTTTTCCTTTTCTACAACAACACGTGCAACTGAATCACAATTAATTACATCAACACTACATTCTGAAAAAGCTTCGCATGCTGTTGTCTTTCCGGCTCCGGACATACCTGTAAGACCAATTATACATACATCATTATCAATAAACATTACGAGATCCTTTCATTATAACTCGATAATGCGAAAACCTGCTGCACGAAGCAAACGATTATATACCGCTAATCCTATGCCAGTTATATCAGGAGATTTTACATAAACTTCATCACAGCACAATTCATCAGCTTTTCTAAGACTCGAAAACAAATTTTCTGCTTGTTCCTCAGGAGTTTCTCCATAAGGTAATACGATAATATCCGAAGATGAAAAATGATTACCGCAAAGCATTGCAACTTTGATATCATCTTTTGCTTTATCCAAAACAAAGTTGTATACCTGTTCATTGTTGCCTTTCAAAATGAACACTTCGGCATTGGGAGAATAATGTTTATATTTCATACCCGGTGATAAAACCTTTTCATCAGGTGAAAGTTGCTTTAAAACGCCGTTATCAACAATAACCTCTGCATATTCACGAAGCATTTCAGGGGTAACAGCTCCCGGACGCAATACTCTTATTCTTCCATCATCAAAGCAAATTACAGTACTTTCAACACCGCATGAACATTCGCCGCCGTCGGCAATTAACGGTATTTTTCCATCCATATCAAAAAAAACATGAGCTGCTGATGTAGGACTTGGACGTCCAGAGGTATTTGCTGAGGGAGCAGCAAGCGGAAAACCACATTTTTCTATAAGCTTTCTTGTAAATTCATTATCCGGCATTCTAACCGCTGCTGTATTAAGTCCTCCACAAGTCTCAGACGGAACACAATCCTTACGAGAAAAAATCATTGTCAAAGGCCCAGGCCAGAAATCCTCAGCTAAACGCAATGCAAGCTCAGATATATTATCGGTTATACTATCAAGCATTGATAAACTGCCAATATGAAGAATAAGAGGATTATCCTGAGGTCTGCCTTTGGCTGCAAAAATTTTTTTTACCGCATTTACATCAAATGCATTAGCGGCAAGTCCATAAACAGTTTCTGTTGGAACAGCTACAACTTCACCTTTTTTTAAAAGCTCAACGGCATCTTCAATTAACTCATCTGATGCATTTAAAAGTAATGTTTTCATTAACTCTGAGCCTCCGCTCCGGCTAATTTGGCTGCTCTGTCAGCTATTGCAAGAGCATCGAAAACCTCATCACAATCACCATTAAGCATCTGTTCAAGCTTATAGAGAGTTAATCCTATTCTGTGATCAGTAACTCTGCTCTGGGGATAATTATAAGTTCTGATTCGTTCTGAACGATCGCCTGTGCCAACCTGTATTTTTCTTTCAGCAGCAATCTTACTGGTCTGCTCGTTAAGTTTTGCTTCATAAAGCTTTGAATAAAGCATTTTCATGGCTTTATCCTTATTCTTATGCTGGCTTCTTTCCTCCTGGCACTCAACAATAACTCCCGAAGGATGATGAATGATACGGATTGCAGATTCAGTCTTGTTGATATGCTGACCACCTGCACCACTTGAACGGAATGTCTGAAATTCAAGATCAGCGGGATTTATTTCTACATCAACCTCTTCTACTTCCGGAAGAACTGCAACTGTAATTGTAGATGTATGAATTCTTCCCTGCGCCTCTGTTTCCGGAACACGCTGAACACGATGAACTCCGCTTTCATATTTAAGTTTTGCATAAGCGCCTTCGCCTTCAATAGAAAAGCTGATTTCTTTATATCCTCCTAATTCTGTCGGATTAGCATTGACAATTTCCATTTTCCAGCCTTTAAGCTGAGCGTACATTGTATACATACGGAATAAGGAATTTGCAAACAATGCAGCCTCGTCTCCACCTGCACCACCACGTATTTCAATTATAACATTTCTGTCATCGTCAGGATCCTTTGGAAGAAGCATTATTTTCAATTCTTCTGTATACTGTTCGATAAGAGCTTTATTTTCTTCATATTGAAGCTGTACAATTTCCTTAAAATCTTTATCAATTCCGCCTTCATCAAGCATTGCTTTGGCTTCTTCAAAATCAGCAACAGACTTATTATACTCACGATATTTTTCTACAAGCGGAGTAAGTGTTTTATATTCTTTCATTAAACCCTTATACTGTTCCTGATCGTTTACAATATCAGGATCCATAAGTTTTGTATTAATCTCTTCGAATCTTTCTTCGGCAATTTTTAATTTATCTAACATATATTTTCCCTTTTTTAATTAATAGTAATTATTTTTTTAATTTTCTTTTCACATTTTGAACGGGGCGTCATGAACTCATGACCGCATTTCTCGCATTTCAATTTAAAATCTGCACCTATCCTCAGAACAATCATTTTATCAGAACCGCATGGATGAGGCTTTTTCATTTGGAGAATATCCCCTACACTTATATCCATAAACAGCAATTCCTTTCAAACGAGCATTATACACCAGTATATTCTTTTTTATTATATCATATTTAATTAATTTTTGCAATATTTTAGCAGTAATTTTCCTCATGTTTTAACATAAAAAACACGGCCGAACTATGTTCAGCCGTGTCAATAATTCTGTAATTATAGATTATTTCGTTTCCTTATTGAAATTGCAACCATTACAACTTGCGCAACAGCCACTACAACCATTTTGCTTGCTCTGGCATGTTTTTGCATCAGGACATCCTATACACTTTATTCCTCTTTTCTTTGCTCTTATAATATATATAGTTGCCAAAGCTACAATCAAAACAATAATTAAAATTACAACGAAATTATCCATATACATTTCTCCTAAAATTTATGATTAAGCTTTTGAACCTAATGCATACTCTGCTTTAAGGCCCTTATTTGTTTTCATAATTAAAGCAATCACGATACCAACCATTACTAAAACGGCAATTAAACCGGGTACAAACCCTGTGCCAACAGAACCTGTTGTAAATAATGTACCAAACTGATATACAAGAAAACCAATTGTATAACCAACGCCAAGTTGGAGTGCAACGCCACCTAAGAGCCACTTTTTACTCTTAATTTCCGCATTCATTGCTCCGATAGCAGCAAAACAAGGAGGGGTAAAAAGATTGAACATTAGGTAAGCAAGTGCAGCAACCTTTGTAAGACCAAATACAGCAGCAACGCCTTCACCGGCACCCTCCATAAGTGCAAGTTCTTCTGTATCAATGAGGTTGGAAATACCGTAGCAAACAGCTAATGTACCAACAACGTTCTCCTTAGCAATAAAACCTGTAACAGCAGCAGCACCTAACTGCCATGCCTTAATACCAACAATAGGAATAATTATGTATGCAATCGGACCTGCAATTGTAGCAAGAATTGATGTATCTTCTGCACCTTCTGCAACCGCTTCAAAGCTCCAATTAAATGTCTGCATAATCTGAACAAGTGTATTACAAAGAAGAATAATTGTACCAGCCTTAACTATGTATGACCATCCACGGCTTAACATGGACATGCATGCCCTCTTTAAGCTGGGAAGCTTGTATTCAGGAAGTTCGATAATAAAGAAAGATTTTCTGTTCTTATGTCCTGCAAGCTTGTTAACAAGAAGAGCACATACAAGAATAAGGAAAATACCTACAAAATACATTAATGTACCAACCCATGATGCATCTGCAAAGAATGCACCGGAGAAAAGAGCAATAACAGGAAGCTTAGCACCACAGGGCATGAAAGGAGCAAGCATGGCTGTTGCCTTACGTTCTCTTTCGTTACGTATTGTTCGGCAAGCCATTACACCTGGAATTGCGCAACCTGTTCCTATTACAAAAGGAATAACAGATTTACCGGAAAGACCAACCTTTTTGAAGATAGGATCAAGTACAACTGTTGCACGAGCCATGTAACCACAGTCTTCAAGAAGAGCAATAAGGAAATACATAACCATAACGAGAGGTAAGAATCCTATAACAGCAATAACACCGCCAATAATACCATCAACTAAAAGCGCCTGCCAAATATCTGCTGCACCAGAGACCTGTTCACCTACCCAGCCCTGAAAAATTTCAAGCCAACCAACAAGCGTATCTGCAAGGAAAGGTCCTACCCAAGCCTGAGAAATCTGGAATACAAGGAACATAACGCCTGCAAAAATGATAAGACCTAAAATAGGGTTTGTAATGATTCTATCAATCTTATCCTGAACTGTTGTATTCTTGGAAAGAATTTTACGTGTTTCAACATCAGAAACTACCTTATTTACAAAGTCAAAACGCTTCTTATCAGCTTCTACAACCGCTTCCTTGCTGGAAAAGTCAACATCACCCTGCTTATAAGGAGCGCTTTGATTCTTGCCCTTCTGGGCAATTACAGTTTCCATGAGCTTATCAAGACCGTTATTACCACCAGAAGTTGAAATTGTTTCAACAACAGGGCATCCAAGTTTTTCTGAAAGCTTTTCAGCATCAATTACTGTTTCTTTTTTCTTGTTTACATCACTTTTGTTAAGAGCTACAACAACAGGTACTCCGAGTTCAAGAAGCTGTGTTGTAAAAAATAAGCTACGGCTAAGATTTGTAGCATCTACAATATTGATGATTACATCAGGTTCTTCATTTTTTACATAACTACTTGTAATGCTCTCCTCAGAAGTATAGGGAGACATAGAATATGCACCTGGAAGGTCTACCGCAATAAGCTCCTCCGAACCATTCTGAAAGCTCTTTTTAATAAAGCTTTCTTTCTTTTCAACTGTAACACCGGCCCAGTTACCAACACGCTCATTTCTGCCTGTAAGCGCATTATACATTGTTGTCTTACCGCTGTTAGGATTGCCTGCAAAAGCAATTCTCATCTTTTGTTCCTCCTTAAATTGCTATTAAATAATCCTGTAAACAGGAAATGTATACACAATCGGGTTAGTCAACGCTAACCATTTATTAAAAAAATAAGCATATAACTTATAGAAGTTAGAATATACTAACCTTAACAAAGAAAAAATGCAGAGCTGAATCAGCTTAAACGCGAACAGCTTCTGCTAATTCCTTATCAATATTGTATCTGCCATCCTTGATGGAGACAACGCAACCGCCTCTGAGATGCGAAATAACAGTAATAGGCTGGCCGCTATAACATCCTAACGAAAACAGAAAAGCGTTAAGTTCATCATCGTCAGTTGAAATTTCCTTTATGATGTATTCCTTGCCATCCTGAGCTTCCATTAAATTCATTTCAATTCGCCTCTCTTATTTAAAAATGTTAGACGCCACAAACTTTTTAAAGTATAACACATATATCTATTTTTGTCAATAGATTTTGTCAATTAATGTAAATTTTATCAAATAACATAATTTTTTACAACTTTTTAAAATTATTTAATGTAATAAGCCTATTGAATAAAAAATTGATCTACACATATAATATTATTAGATTTAATTTATTATTACAATTTTACAAGCAATATTGTTCAAGCACATTTTTAAGAGCATTTGCGCTTGCATTATGAATTCTGGCAACCGGAATATCATTCTTTTCAGACTTTTTCGAAACGCTCAGCGCCATTTTGTGCGAGCATGTATTAGTAAAAACAACCATTAAATCCGGATTTCCTATTTTATTTTCAAAATCAGCCGGCAATTGTGTAAATACCTTCGCCTTACAATTATAAGAACGACAAATTTCTTTATATCTTGTTGCCATTCTATCATTCCCTCCTACTACAACTACGCTCATAATTTCGCTCCTATTCATAAAATGTTAGCTCTTGCTAACAATATATTACCATATCATAAATAATTTGTCAAGAGAAAATAAAAAATAACACCTGCAAAAAATGCAGGTGTACATTTTATGGATTTTCGAGTGATTTTTCAAGAAACATTCTTGTTTTTTCGCTCTTTGGATTTCCAAATACTTCATCCGGAGTGCCTATTTCTTCAATTATTCCGTCTGCCATAAAAATGACTTTATCAGCCACCCCTTTTGCAAAATTCATTTCATGTGTGACCACAATCATTGTACGATCAGAATTTTTCAGTTCACGTATTACTTTGAGAACCTCACCGGTAAGCTCAGGATCAAGCGCAGAAGTAGGCTCATCAAAACAAAGAATATCGGGTTTCATTGCAAGTGCACGTGCAATTGCAACACGCTGTTGCTGACCACCAGAAAGCTCACATGGATATGAATTTATCTTTTCACTTAATCCCACCATATCAAGTAAATGACGCGAATTAGTATCAATTTCGTTAATTAACTCTGTCTTTTCTGCTCGCGAAAGCTTTTTTTCATACGAATCGCTTAATGCTAACTCCGGAGCAAGAGATACATTTTTTAAAACAGTGTATTGTGGAAATAAATTGAAAGATTGGAAAACAAGTCCGAAATGTAGCCTCTTTTCACGGGCCTCCTTATCAGAAAAGCTCATTCCACCCTCAAAAAGAATTTCTCCATTCAGAGTTATAGTTCCTTCATCAGGTCGTTCAAGAAAATTCATGCAACGAAGTAATGTTGTTTTTCCGCTTCCGGAGGATCCGATTATCGCAAGTACCTCACCTTTTTCAAGAGAGAAATCAATTCCCCTCAGTACTTCGGTTTTTCCAAAATTTTTGTAGATATTTTGAACTTCAAGGAATGCCATAGGATCTCCTTTTCTTAACCACTATAATAATTTAGTTTCTTCTCAATATAATTCAGTAAAATTGAAAGTAATCCTGAAAACAACAAGTAAAACGCGCCTATGTAGAAAAGAGGCCAAATTATAGCTTTAAGAGAAATAATCGTTTCAGCTGCCTTTACAAGCTCAGTAACCGCTATTACACGGGCAAGAGATGTATCCTTAACCAACGTAATTATTTCATTACCCATAGGAGCGACTATACGCTTAATAACCTGGAATAAAACAATTTTAAAGAAAATCTGAGTCTTGGTCATACCAAGGACCTGACCTGCCTCATATTGCCCTTTGGGAATACTTTCAATTCCACCTCGATAAATCTCCGAAAAATAACAGGCATAATTTATCACGAAAGCAATGAGAACAGCAACAAGTCTGTCCAATGCACGCCAACCAAAAATAAGTCCCGGTCCATAAAAAACAATTATAATTTGAAGCATCAGCGGAGTACCTCTGATAATCCAGACAAATGTTTTTGTAAGCCATTTTAAAGGTTTTATTTTTGACATTGAGCCGAAAGTAATAACAAGACCCAGCGGAATTGAACAAATAAGTGTAACTACAAATATTAATAGTGTTGTCAGAAAGCCATCAGCAAGCTGAGCGGTTACTTCTAAAAATGACATATAAAAATCCTTTTATTATTTTTCTAATGCGTAAACTTCGCCGAGATTATATTTATCAATAATTGTCTTTAAAGTACCATCTGCTACAAGTTCATCAATAGCAGCATTAACCTTTTCGAGTGTAACTGTGTCTTCGAGACGAAGTCCGATTGCATATTCTTCGTATTCACCGGGAGCAGGCTCAACATTATCAACTATCATTAAATCAGCATAATCTGTGCCCTCACCAATAGTTGTTCTTGCCATGACATAATCAAGAACGCCGATTTCTGTTGTTCCTGCCTTAATTTCCATAAGAACATCCTTCTGAGCAGCAGATGCTATAAAAGGATTCTGTGAAAGAACTTCATTGTTCTGGATTGCAGTCTGACCAGCTGAACCATCTTCTGCTGTTATAGAGGCGCCAGACATAGATTCCAAGTCTTTATACTTTTCTGCATTATCTGTTTTAATAACTAAAACCTGTTTATTTTCTACATAAGGAGTAGAAAAAGCCATGTTTTCTTTTCTTTCTTCTGTTACAGTAAGACCATTCCAGATAGCGTCAATTGTCTTGGATTTAAGTTCAAATTCTTTCTTTGTCCAGTCAATTACCTGGAAAACAGGTTCAACACCAAGCTTTTCGCATACAGCTTTTGTAAATTCTGTTTCAAAACCTGTAAGTTCGCCGTTCTCATCATAATAGTTCATGGGCTCAAATAATGTGATACCAGCAACAAATGTGCCTTTGTCTTCAATGTACTCCCAGTCTGTTTTTTCTTCCTGAGCACAAGAAGAAATACCGAGAATCATGGCTGCTGTGAGAACAAATGATAAAATCTTTTTCTTCATAATCTTTTTCCTTTCTTTTGCAATATGGTGTTTTGTTAATATAATACCATATTAAAGCATTTTACACCATATCTTAACATAATTAAATTTTTTTGTCAACAGAAAAACCGCTTTTTTAACCTTAATTCTGTACTTTCGGCAAAACCACAAAACCGAAGCAGAATAATCTGCTTCGGCTGTATAGAATTATATAACGAGAGGTTCCATCTTACTCAAATCAAATGGTGTTTCCTGATAAACGCAGAAATTAAGCCAGTTGGAATACATCAGGCCGGCTGCACCCCTCCATGTAAAATCAGGGGGAAGTTCAGGATTATTTTCCGGAAAATAATTATACGGAAGAGGAACATTATCAAGACCTTTTTCAACATCTCTGAGATATTCTTTTTTAAGCGTATCCCTGTCGTATTCGCCATGACCGGTTATAAAAATCTGGCGGTTTGTTCTGTCCGCAGCAATGTACGCACCTGCCATTTCAGAATATGCAAGGAGTGTAAGTTTCGGATGATTTTCTATATCTTCTATTTTCACCTCAGAATGACGGGAATGAGGCGCAAAGAACACATCGTCAAAACCTTTTAACAAAGGATGATTGATAGCGTTGACTCTATGCGGGAATACACCAAACATCTTCTGATCAAGAGTATGCTTCTTGATGCCATAATGGTAATAAAGTCCGGCAAACGCACCCCAGCATATGTGGATTGTAGAAAAGGCATGGGATTTTGACCACTCCATAATACCGCAAAGCTCATCCCAGTAGGTAACATCTTCAAATTCATACAACTCAACAGGAGCACCGGTAATTATCAATGCGTCATAAAACTCATGCTCGATTTCATCAAAAGTCTTGTAGAAAGTATCAAGATGTTCTGCAGCAGTATTTTTAGATATATGAGTAGCTGTTCTCAGCAATGTAACATCCACTTGCAAAGGAGTATTACTAAGCAAACGGAGAAGCTGAGTTTCTGTTTCAATTTTTGTCGGCATAAGATTGAAAATAGCTACACGTAAAGGACGAATATCCTGTTTCATAGCCTTATCATCCGTCATTACAAAAATATTTTCACCAACAAGAGTATTATACGCAGGTAAACCTGCGGGAATATTAATAGGCATAAATAATGCTCCTTTCTTCATAGTGGAACTCTTCTTTATATATTGAGAAACACAATAAAACATAAATTATTATATCATATCACATAAAAGAAATCAAGTAGCATTAATGAAAAGAAAAAAACAAATAAAAAATATTTTTCCAAAACTCTTGACAAAACATCCCTATTGTGATATACTATATGAGTCGATTGACAAAAACGATAAATTATGCGCCAGTAGCTCAGCTGGATAGAGTATCTGGCTACGAACCAGAGGGCCGGGGGTCCGAATCCCTCCTGGCGTGCCAAAAGCCTTTCATACGAAAGTATGAAAGGCTTTTTTATATTACCCAGATAAATTAAAAAAATAAAACCCCAGGTCAGAAACCCGGGGATTATATATGCATACTATAAATATAATGTAAATGCAAGTTTTGTAATAGCTATCGCTGTTTTTGCCTCTTCAATAGACCAAGGTTTAGGTGAAACACATTCTTCTAAACTTACAAATCCGCGAAGCTTACCATCGGTAAATCTTCCGCATGCAATACATGACTTTACGCTCTGTTCTTTTAAGAAGCTTTCTACCGGCAAAAGATTCTCCTTATTCATATCTACAACAAAAATGTTATTATCGTCAAAATATGCACGTGCAGATATAGCGTCTTTTTCTGTATAAGGAATACTCAAACAACTTGTATTAGAACCAAATTTACTGTTCCACTGTTCCTTAACTTCTAATCGATTCATACTTTCGTTATATTCATATACGCTTATTCTGCTTACATTAAAATGCTTACCGGCTTTATAAAGGATATCATAAAGCTCATTTTCTCTTTCACCTGATTCGGTTACTTCAAAAGCAGAATTAATAATATATGAATCAAATTCAGCATTAGCATTCAGAAAATCCTTATTGCGACTATACTGCTCAACTCTTGGAAGAAGTGATACTCCGGCATTTTCCTCACTTTCTGCACTATAAAAAGTATAGCAACTCTTTCCCGCTCTCTTTGATGCATAAAGAGCAAGGTCTGCCTTTCGATACAATTCGTCAAATGTATCTCCGTCCTGAGGGAAAAGAGCAACGCCAAGACTTCCGCTGATTTTCGCCCCGTCATCACCAGCATAAAGCAAATCAAAAATCTTACAAATATCATTAGCTTTCGCTTCAATGTGGCTTTTTTGTTTCATACCTCTCAGAAAAACAATGAACTCATCACCACCAATTCTACCGACTACGTCGTTAGAACGGAACAAGTCCTGCATTTCCTGAGATAAATCAACAAGAATACTATCACCAAAAAGATGACCAAGCGTATCATTGACATTTTTAAAATCATCAACGTCAATTATTATAAATGCATCATATGTATCTTTAGAATCTGTACGAAGATAATTTTTGATAAGTTTCTTTGTTGTAGATTTATTGTATACTCGTGTAAGCGGATCGCGTTCAGCCTTATCAATTAATCTCATTTCAGCGCTTTTTATATCACTGATGTTTTCGAATTTACCTATAAGTTTCTTGAAATGACCCTCATCATCACGTAAGGTATGCATCTTAATTCTGTACCAGTAATATTCATCCTCGCCTGCATTTTTGAATCTAATCTCAAAACTTGCTCTATCTATTCCGCTTCTGATATTGTCACAAAGCCTTTCAAATGCATCGATATCATCAACAAAAATTATATTGTTTTCTTTGAAAAACTGCTCAAAATCACTGCTTAATGACATTACCTCAGAAAAATTCAGTCTATCTCTTTTGAAAAATCTGAATTTTTCATTATCAGGAACATATTCAAATATCATATCAGCTGAAATTGCAACAACAGAATACAATCGTTCAAGATCCATATTGTTATCTATTGTCAAAACTTCTGTATCAACCATACCTTACCTCACTTATGAAACTTTTATTGTAATGTATTTATTAGAATAGGAAATATCTTTCTTATAAATCAGACGAAAACGTTTTTCATTATAAGGAACAAGGGAAAAAATCTGCATTTCACCTTTATCCAGTGTATATACTTTTTTTGTTTTTCCTGTTTTGGTATCCAGCCTGTATACTGCATCACTGGTATTATAATATATTCTGTCATTAATGGCTACAAGTTTCAGATAACTATTAATATATCTATATTCCCCGTCAAGCACCTTCCCTGTTTTGTGGTCACGGTATACACTCCACAAGCTGTTTACTCGGCTAACAAGTTTCTTTTTTCCTGTTTTTGGATTATATGTACAGATTTTCGTGTATATATTTTCACTACTACCATTGGATTTCAATCCAGGTGATGTTTTATCAAGAACAGAATAATACCATAATCCATCTATTTTGAACATGGCAGATGTTGAATCACGCCAAAAGAAATTATCGTAACGAGTGTTGTCGGCAGTAATTCTCGAAATTGTGTACCAATCACGATGAAGAGGTGAAGAAGAATAAACTCCCTTATCGCTGAGTAAAAAATTCTCATGCAGAATTTCACCACCGCCATCATATGGTTTTCCATCAGCGGTTGTAAATGTTGGATCATCAGAAGTTAAATCAACATGGTACCAGGATTTACCGATTCTTATAATATTCCAGGCGTGATTTTGAGTATCAGAAAAAACAATCTCGCAATCAGCACCAAGAATGTCACGCATTATATACATAAATGCAAGAGAATAACCTTGACATACAGCAGATTTTTTCACAAGACAATCATATGTAGTATAATTCTTTTCTTCATGGTCGTAATTACAATTAAGAATAATATAATCATGAACAAAAAGCGCTTTCTCAACCGTTGTCATATCATCGGTGATTCCGCTTACAGCTTTAAGAGCCGCTTTCTTCATTTCTGCACTCATTTTTTCAATCTGCTTTTGTGAATACAAATAATCAAAGCAAATTACAACATTGCTTAAATCGTACGAATGTTGTATAGATACAGTACGGTCAATATAAAACATCTCCGGTTCTGAAAGATAGAAATATTTTATCTGAAACTTCACATCATCTAAATCCCAATCATTCTCTATAACATATGAAGAAATATCAATTTTTTTCTTGAATTTCTTTGTATTATATACAAGATATTCTATAAAAGTCAATTCATCATCTGCATAAGAATTTATATTAAAAAAGCAAGCAAAACTTAATAAAAGCGAAAAAATCAAAAAAATTGATAATATTTTTTTCATAATAACCCCCAGCATATTTATAATAACCATTATACAATAAATTGTTTTTTAAATCAAGTGTTTTATTTAAAAATAAACAAAAAATCATCAAATTAATCACAGTTTTTATTTAAAACATCAATGTTGACAACAACAGCTTTTTATCCTATAATTTAGTAAAGGAGTTGATTTTATGGTAAAATTCCGTAAAGCAAGGTTCTGTACTGTATTTATCAGAAAAGTAATTGCACTTATTGTTTTGGTTGTATATATATTTCTTACCGTACTTCTTGTATTTTTCAAAAGAATAAATATGAATTTCGCTACTGTTGAGAAATTAACATATGATCCTCCAACAAAGATTATTGTAAAGGAAATAGTACCTGAAAGTATGATCATTAATATAAACGCTGCTACAATTGAAGATTTAATGACATTAGATGGCATCGGTGAAAAAACTGCACTTAAAATAATCGAATACAGAGAGAATAACAACGGATTCCTTACAATTGAAGAAATAAAAGAAGTTGATGGAATAGGCGATGTTAAGTTTGAAAAAATAAAGAATTATATAACCGTTGGTTAATTACTCCTTAAAGACTATATTTTACTCATAAATTTCACTTGCATTTATTATTATAATATAGTATAATGATTAGGTACTATGTACATAAAAAGAACAAAGGAATGATATAAATGAATAAAAATAAAAAGAATAGAATCCTTCCGCTTATCGCAATGAAAGGTCTTGTTGTTTTTCCTGATATGGTTCTGAACTTTGATGTCACAAACCAGAAATCTATTGACGCTCTAAAAACAGCAAGCATGACTGATAAAATGATTTTCCTTGTTGCACAAAGAAATCCGGAAGATGAATATAATGAAAAAGATGTTTTTGAAGTAGGTGTAATAGCAGAAGTAAAACAAATTCTCCGTACTCCTGATAAAATAACACGTGTGCTTGTTCAAGGTATTTCAAAAGCAAAAATCGTTTCTATCTCTGAATTTGACAGATATGATGTTGCAGAGGTTACAACAATAACCGAAAGAAAAAGTGCTATTTCAGAAGAAACCGAAGCTACATATTGCAGAGCAATTAAAATTCTTTTTAATGAATATTCTTCACTTGTCCCTAAAATGCCGGATGAACTGATTAAAGCGGTTGAAACAGAAGAAGAACTTAAAAGAGTGTTTGATATTGTTATCTTCAATGTATTCTTAAAACCAGAAGATAAACAGCTTCTTCTCGAAACAAACGGAA
Organism: Ruminiclostridium sp.; assembly: GCA_045579565.1. Classification (GTDB taxonomy): domain Bacteria; phylum Bacillota; class Clostridia; order Oscillospirales; family Ruminococcaceae; genus Ruminiclostridium_E. The sequence goes on along the minus strand of JAZNML010000021.1, from coordinate 88,202 downwards.
TAGTAAAACGTTCAAAGCTTCTTATTGATATGTTAACAGCTGAAATCAAAATTCTGCGTTTTGAAGTTGAAATACACGAACAGATTAAAAGCTCTATTGATAACAGCCAGAGAGAATTCATTCTCCGTGAACAGATGAAGGCTATTTCCAGACAGCTCGGCGGCGAGGACGGAGATGAAGAAATTTATGAATATTGCGATAAAATCCAGAGCATCGGTTTTTCCGAGGAAGTTGAAGAAAAACTTATTCGTGAAGCTAACAAAATGTTCAAAATCTCCCCTTCTTCTCAGGAATACGGACTGATTAAAACATATCTTGATTCCATTCTTGAAATGCCTTGGAATACCTTTACCGAAGACACGATTGATCTTAACGCTGCTCAAAACCAACTTGATGATGATCATTATGGATTAGCAAAAGTTAAAGAAAGGATTCTTGAACTTATTTCGGTTCGCGTTCTAAATCCTGAAATTAAAGGCCAGATAATCTGTCTCGTCGGACCTCCCGGCGTAGGTAAAACTTCTATCGGACGTTCAATTGCAACTGCTCTTGGTAGGAATTACGCGCGTGTATCCCTTGGCGGTGTTCGGGATGAAGCAGAAATAAGAGGACATAGAAAAACATATGTTGGTTCAATGCCTGGACGAATCATAAATGCTCTGAAACAAGCAAAATGTATGAACCCCGTTATTCTCTTTGATGAAATTGATAAGATGGGAAATGATTACAAGGGTGACCCCGCATCTGCTATGCTGGAGGTACTCGATCCTGAACAGAATTCCACTTTTACCGATCATTATTTTGAAATCCCTGTTGATCTCAGCGATGCTCTTTTCATCACGACTGCAAACACAACCGATACAATACCCGCTCCTCTTCTCGACAGAATGGATATTATTGAAATCGGAAGCTACACACGAGAAGAAAAATTTCATATTGCCAAAAAACATCTTGTACCCAAGACCTTTAAAAAGCATGGTATTAGTAAGAATATGCTTAAAATTTCAGATAAAGCAATTTATTCTGTAATTGATAATTATACACGCGAAGCAGGTGTAAGAAAACTTGAAAAACAAATTGCTTCAATATGCAGAAAATCTGCAAAGAAGATTGTTGGCGGTCAAAAAAACGTTAGTGTTTCACCTTCAAATATCAAAGATTTTCTTGGTGTTCAAAAGTATCTGCCTGAAACAATAGCTAAAACAAATGAAATTGGTATTGTTACCGGTCTTGCATGGACATCTGCCGGTGGTGTTACAATGCCTCTTGAAGTTATCGTTCTTGAAGGTACAGGAAAAATTGAAGTTACAGGTTCTCTTGGCGAAGTAATGAAAGAATCAAGTAAAATCGCTGTTAGCCTTGTTCGTTCAATATCGAATAAATACGGCATTGATTCCGATTTTTACAAAAACAAGGATTTACACATTCACGCTCCTGAGGGTGCTGTTCCGAAGGATGGTCCTTCTGCCGGAATCACCATGACAACTGCGCTTGTTTCCGCTCTTTCTGGTATTCCTGTTAAACGTGATGTTGCAATGACCGGTGAAATTACTTTACACGGAAAAGTTTTGCCAATAGGCGGATTAAAAGAAAAATCAATGGCAGCATATCGTGCCGGAATAAAAACTGTTATTTTCCCGAAAGAGAATATTCCGGACCTTGAAGAAGTTGATGAGGTTGTAAAAAACAACATTAACTTTATTCCAGCTGAAAAAATACAGACCGTTCTGGAAAACGCGCTTGCTTCTGCGCCAAAACGCACAAAACCTGTTAAAAAAATCATTCAGGCAAACACCTCCCCTGCTAACTGAAAGGACATTAAATGAATTACAACAAAGTTGAATTTAAGGCCTCTTATGCTAAATTCAATCAGATTCCGAAATCAGAAAAACTTGAATTCGCTTTTTCCGGTCGTTCAAACGTCGGAAAATCTTCCCTTATTAATAAGATAATGAACAGAAAATCTCTGGCTCGTGTAAGCTCAATGCCCGGAAAGACAATTACTATTAATTTTTTCTCTCTGGAAAATATTTATGTTGTTGACCTTCCCGGATATGGATATGCCAAAGTATCCAAAACTGAAAAGCAACGCTGGGCAGGGTTAATTGAAGGTTATTTACATGATGACAGAAATCTGGCGCTTGTATTCCAATTAGTTGATTTCCGTCACAAACCAACAGCGGATGATATAATGATGATTAACTTTCTTATTGAAAGTGAAATACCTTTTGTTATCGTACTTACTAAGGCTGATAAAATGAAGAAGAAAGAACGCGAAGAAAGACGTGCTGCTCTTCTGAATGAAATTCCTTACGCTGATGAAATAACTATGATTGAATTTTCGGCCGAAACAGGCGAAGGCGTTGAACAGATAAGAGAAATTATCGAATCAATCGCTACCGAAGATGAAGAATAATTAAAAGGCTGTGCTTTTTAGCACAGCCTTTTTTCTAAAAAAAATTTTTGATTTTATCAAGAATATCTATAAAACGTTTATCATTACGGATAGCATCATATCTTTCCCACTGCATTTTATCGTATAGCTCCTTACAACTATTGAAATCGTAATTTTTAGTTTGACCAAGCGCATCATAATCAATCTTATTTACAAGAATTGATGTATGCTTTGTTTTATCAATAAGAGTATCATGTTTTATGGCAAATTCAGCAGCATTTTCAAGACTCGACAACGCAAGTTCATAATCACTATCTAGCATAGCCATAGCTGCAATATAACGATGTGTAGTATATACTGTCCAACTTTCATTAAGATAGTCGCCATTTTCAAATACAATTTCAAAAATAGCAAGTCCTTTTTGCAATATTGCAATTCTTTCAGCTGTTGTCATTGTTTCGTCTTTATATTCAAGGTCTGCCATATTCCTTAAATCACACCAAAATAAGTTTAAATAATCTATAATTCTCCATTGAAGATGAGCTTTTCGCTGTTCACCCTCATATAAGTCACCTAAAATCACAGTGTTTGTACACCATATATTCGGAAGCTTCTTCGCATACTCTATTGCCTTTTCCTTTTCGCCAATACGATAATAAAGATAACAAAGCTCTTGCGTGGTTTGATTTATAATATCGCCGTCTGTACATCGAGATAAGATTGTATTGCCAATCTTTATTGCTTCACAATAATGGTCATCCAATTCTTCTTTTAATAAATCAACACCATTTTTATACTGACAAAAAGAAAGCTGGTTAATAAGCCATAAATGTACCTTATAATTAGTTGGATATGTCTTTATAGCTTCGCGCAGAAGAATGATATTCTCGTAAATCATCCCCTTTGTCCCATTCAGAGTAATTTGCTTGTATAATTCATTTATCTTTTCTTCACTTTTAAAATCAACCATTCCCATAAGTTCATCAATTGTAATTTCAAAATAGTTTGCAATAGTCGGGAGTAAAGTAATATCGGGGTAAGTTGCTCCGTTTTCCCAGCGGCTAATTGCCTGAGCTGATATGCCAAAGACCTCTGCAAGTTGCTCCTGTGTCAATTCACGCATTATTCTGTGTTTTTTCAGATTTTCACCAAGTTTAATCATAGAATTATCCTCCGTATTTTTATTGGAGCTCCTGTTATAATAATACTAAAATTTTTAAAAAATGTCTACAACGTATTTGTTGAGAAAAATTAAACTAAATTGAGAATTATTTAAAAACGGTAATATGTTATTGTTTTATCTTTAAAATTTGATGTCATATAAAAGCCAAGTATTTCATAAAATTGAAAAAAGACTTCTCAAAGTTTTTACAAAAGAAAGGAACGGTATAATATGACTGATTATCTGCCCGAAGGCGAATTATTACAACTTCCCTCAAATGCCTTACATATAGCAAATCTAACTGCGTTGGAGAACGCAATGAAAAAGGAGATTATTGTCGAAGGAATCTGTATGCTCTGTGACAGCAATCATAATCTCATAATAGATTTAGGCTTTACACAAGGTTTTATACCCAGAAACGAAGGCGCAATCGGAATTGAAGATGGTACAACACGAGATATAGCATTGATCTCTCGCGTAAATAAACCGGTATGTTTTGTAATCACGGACATAATAACAGATTCAGATGGAAAGCATAAAATCATTATGTCAAGAAGAAAAGCACAGGAGAAATGTGTAAAATGTTTTATTTCCAAGCTTAAAAGCGGAGATATAATAAATGGAAAAATTACACATCTTGAATCATTCGGAGCCTTTGTGGATATCGGTTGCGGAATTCCCTCTCTTATACCAATCGATTTAATTTCTGTTTCTCGAATTTCTCACCCATCCGACAGATTTGAAGTAGGTCAGAATATTAGAGCAATAGTAAAATCAACTTCTGATAACAAAATTACTCTTACACACAAAGAGCTTCTGGGAACCTGGAAAGAAAATGCCGATTTATATTCTATCGGCGAAACAGTAACCGGAATCGTACGTTCCGTAGAAAACTATGGAATTTTTGTTGAGCTTACACCTAATCTAGCCGGACTTGCAGAAATAAAAGAAGGTGTTGAAACAGGAAATCAAGTAAGCGTTTATATTAAAGCAATTATACCAGAAAAAATGAAAGTAAAGCTTATTATCGTCGATAAATTCAGTAATCTGAAAAAGAACAATCCTATTCCATGTAATTACTTTTTCACTGAAAATCATATAGACAGTTGGATATATTCAACAAACAATTCTTCAAAAATAATTAGAACAGATTTCACATGAAAATATCCCGAAAGGTTATTCCTTTCGGGATATTATTTTTATTATTAAAATCCTTTTATTTTTTTCCAATATTCATAGGAGCCTTGTTCAAATTTATTATTTCCATATTTATAATAAACACGATCTTTAATATTATCCGGTAAGTACTGCTGCTCAACATAATGATTGGGATAATCGTGAGGATATAAATAATGCTGACCTTTTATTGCCGCACCTTCACCATCATAGTGCTTATTTTGTAAATGCCGCGGAAAATCACCGGTATTACCTCGCTCAACATCGGCAAGAGCCAAATCAATAGCCGCCTCAGCACTGTTGGATTTAGGCGATGTCGCAAGCAAAATTACTGCTTCTGCAAGAGGAATTCTCGCCTCAGGAAAACCAAGCTGTAATGCACTATCAACACAAGCCTTGGTGATTACAATAGCATTTGGAAAAGCAAGCCCAACATCTTCTGCAGCAATGACAAGTAATCTACGGCAGATAGAAGGCAAATCATCGGCCGCAATAAGTCTTGCAAGATAATGAAGTGCAGCATTTTCATCTGAACCTCTTATGGATTTCTGAAAAGCAGAAAGTATATCATAATGCTGATCGCCATTCCGATCGTACTTCATTGAACTTTTCTGTGTTAACTGTTTTGCAAGTTCAAGGTCAATTTTGCCATTCTTAGATGCAAGCATACATAATTCCACCGTATTGATTGCTTTTCTCACATCTCCGCCACATCCAAGAGCTATATGATTATAAACATCATCATCAACATCATAATTCAGCTTCATATCCTCTTGCGCTATAACAAATGCTCTTTTCAAAGCGGGAATAATATCATCTTTTTCTACCGGTTTAAATTCAAAAACAGTAGAACGAGAAAGAATCGCATTATAAATATAGAAATACGGATTTTCTGTTGTGGACGCAATAAGAGTTATTTCTCCATTTTCAATATATTCAAGCAAGCTCTGTTGCTGACGTTTATTAAGATACTGAATTTCATCAAGATATAACAACGCACCCTTGCCGAAACTAAAACTACCACCGGAATTGATTATATCTTTTATATCAGATGTAGAACAATTTGTTCCATTCAGCTTATATAGATTCATATCAGTTGAATTCGCAATAATATTAGCAACTGTTGTCTTACCAATTCCTGATGAACCATAGAAAATCATATTAGGAATTTTCCCGCTCTCAATAATACGTCTGAGAGGTTTACCTTCACCCAGAATATGCTTTTGTCCTACAACATCATCCAAGGTTTTCGGTCTAATACTATCAGCTAATGGCATAACTTCCCTTTCCGTTCATAATGAACACGCCGTACAGTAATCTGTACGGCGTTCTGATTTAGATATTGCTACCGCCCTTGACATTATACTTTGCAAGGAGAGCCTTGATTTTTTCATGAGGATCAATTACAGCGCTAATAGAAACATCGTGGTTGAGAGCTGCAATAAAATACGCAATGTATTTAGAAACATCTACATCGCTGAACCATGGACGAGCAAGAAGCTCAGGTGTACGATATGTGAGGTTTGTACCAAATACATAATCTATCATACCCTCTTCATATGCCTTATCAAATTTTTCAAGACCATTTGTGAAAATAGGATATGTTGCATATGCAATAATACGTCTTGCTTTTCTCTTTTTAAGTTCATATGCAAGATCAAGCATGGATTCACCGGAAGAAATGATGTCATCAGAAATAAATACATCCTTACCTTCTACGGAGTCACCAAGATATTCATGAGCAACAATGGGATTTCTACCGTTTACTACTCTTGAATAATCACGACGCTTATAGAACATACCCATGTTAACACCAAGAACAGATGCGTAATACATATTACGGTTAAGAGCGCCCTCATCAGGGCTGATTACCATGAACTTGGATTTATCAATTTCAAGATCACTTACTGTCTTGAACATTGTTTTAAGCACCTGATATGTAGGCATAATATTATCAAAACCAGTAAGCGGAATGGCATTACATACTCTTGCGTCGTGAGCGTCAAAACAGATTATATTTTCAACATTCATAGCAGCAAGTTCTTGAAGTGCTACCGCACAGTCAAGAGATTCACGATAATTTCTTCTATGCTGTCTGCCACCGTAAAGAATAGGCATAATAACGTTGATTCTGTGAGCTTTACCGCTCATAGCCTGAATAATTCTCTTTAAATCCTGGAAGTGATCATCAGGAGACATGGAATTCTCCTTACCAAACATCTGATATTTACAATTGTAATTGCCGACATCGACAAGAATATAAATATCATCACCACGGATTGAACTTTTGATAAGGCCCTTACCATCGCCAGAAGAAAATCTGGGACAATGTGTTTCAATACGATAAGAATCAATATTGATTCCACCCTCCTGTGCCCATTTAACGAGGTAACTGTCAATTTTAGCACCTAATTCCGCAGCACTTTCCATTGCGATTAAACCGATAGGTGCAACTGAATCCTGTGAATTGAGTACAATCTGATTTGCCTTAGTCATTGTTTATCTCCTTGTTTTTGTTTTATATAAATATTATTCGTAAAGAGGATATTTCTTACAGATACCTGTTACCATATCTCTTATCTGATCCTTAGAACCGTCAAAATCTTTAGCTGTAAGGTAAATAGCTTCCGCAATAACCTTCATATCTTCTTCAACAAGACCTCTTGTTGTAACAGCAGGTGTACCAATTCTTACACCACTAGTAATAAATGGGCTCTGAGGATCATTAGGAATAGCATTCTTATTAACTGTAATATACACTTCGTCAAGCTTCTTTTCAAGATCCTTACCTGTAATATCAAAAGGACGAAGGTCTACAAGCATGAGGTGGTTGTCCGTACCACCGGTAACGAGATTGAATCCCTTTTCAAGAAGTGAATCAGCAAGAACAGAAGCGTTCTTTACGATCTGCTTACCATAAGCCTTGAACTCAGGTTTAAGCGCCTCTGCAAAACATACAGCCTTACCAGCAATGACATGCATAAGAGGACCGCCCTGTGTACCGGGGAAAATAGCTTTATTGATTTTCTTTGCAATTTCTTCGTCATTTGTTAAAATCATACCGCCTCTGGGACCTCTGAGTGTCTTATGAGTTGTGGTAGTAACAACATCTGCGTAAGGAACAGGAGAAAGGTGCTCACCAGCAGCAACAAGGCCCGCAATATGAGCCATATCAACCATTAAATATGCGCCTACGCTTTTTGCAATTTCGCTTAACTTTTCAAAATCAATCTTTCTGGGATAAGCACTTGCACCTGCAACGATCATCTTAGGCTTGTTTTCCTCAGCAAGCTTGCGTACTGTATCATAATTGATCATACCGCTTTCGTCATCAATTCCGTAAGGAACGAAATTGAAGTACTTGCCGGAAAGATTTACAGGAGAACCGTGTGTAAGGTGACCGCCATGAGCGAGGCTCATACCGAGAACGGTATCACCGGGTTCAAGAAGTGCAAAATAAACAGCAATATTTGCCTGTGCACCGGAATGTGGCTGAACATTTGCAAAATTACAGCCAAAAAGCTTCTTTGCACGTTCAATTGCAATGTTTTCAACTACGTCAACACATTCGCAACCACCATAGTAACGCTTAGAAGGATAACCCTCTGCATACTTGTTAGTAAGCACGCTGCCCATAGCAGCCATAACAGCGGGAGAAACGATATTTTCGCTTGCAATAAGCTCAAGATTACGCTTCTGTCTTTTAAGTTCTTCAGTCATAGCATCAGCAACTTCGCTGTCATACTGACCGAGAAAACCAATTGAATCAATTAAATCCTTGTACATAACAATCTCGCTTTCTAAAAATATTTAATTTAATTATACCTTATATACCAGAAAAAAGCAACCGTTATTCTGACAAAAAAAGTATAAATTTTCCCTTGTTTTTTGTTACACAGTTTGATAAGTCTTACATAGCACCAAATACGGACAGAATTTCATTCATAAGTTCCTTGTCCAGTCCACTGACGGTCGTAGTGTCAATAGAAGAATAAAGCTCCTCTATTTCTGCTGTCGGAACGCTACCGTTATAATCACTATATAACGTATATGCCTGCTTATTAAAATGATCAATAAGAGACCTAGCCTCATCGGTACGCATAAGTGACAAGTGCACCCCGCCCTCTACTGTTCTGTAAACAACATTAGGGTTTGTAATTTCATTGGCAGAATTAATAAGTGCTGCTCCATTATACTTTACAACTTCATCAGCTGTTCCATTAATAACAATAACAGGAACATCTGACTTATTAATACCTTTTATTGCGCTGTTTGAAATATCTGAACCATAAGTGATATATTGGTATAGCATCATAACAGGATATTCAAGATATCCTAAAACACTCATATTATCTGTAGCATATTGAAGCGTCATATCGGAAACATTGCTGAACGCAGAAATAGCAGCAGCTCCCTTTACACCTTCTTCTGATGCACAGGTTGCAGCCGCATAACCACCGATTCCGATACCATACAGGTATAAATTCTCATACCCTTCTGAACGAACTACATCGATAGCGTTTTTCATATCAAAAACACATTGTTGAAGACCGTACTGTGAATTTCCCCCACTCTTACTATGACCGGTAAAATCAATAGTCATAACAGAAAATCCATTATCGAGAAAAAACTTAGCTTCCGGAAGCATGTCCTGAGACGAACTGTTTTTGGCATGTCCTAAAATTACAATCTTTTCTTTATTCTCGCCGTAAATTACTGAATTGATTGGAAAACCACGTGATTCAAAATTAAATTCATTGCTCTGATACGATTGTTTTAAATCATCACTGGATATGAACAAACTATAATCGTATACTTCTGTCCTAGCAAAAAGATTCTCATAAATCAACATTACAACCGTAAATGATAATAACAAATAAATTACCAGAAATACAAGAAATGATTTTATTGCTGCCTTTATTCCTTTATGTTTCATTTATTTTCCTTTTTCTTTTCAGTTTTAAATGCGCGATTGCGATAACCTACACAATTTCTGCCATTACTCTTAGCGATAATAAGTTGCGTATCCGCTTCGTTAATAAGTTTAGAATATGTTTCTTCGTTATTTAACTCAGTAATAGAAGAAACACCTACACTAATAGTTACAATATTCCCGTCACCAAAAGGAATGGCCATTGTCTCAACCGTAGAACGAATTTGTTCTGCAAACTTAACAACCTCTACCTCACTCATATCTTCAAGGACAATTATAAAATCATCCCCTCCGAAACGAGAAACCAGTGTTGTAACAGGTTTTGCTATAATTCTTATACAATTACAGATATTATAAAGACAAGCATCGCTTCTATCGTAACCAAATTTATGGTTATAATAACGAAAATTATCAATATCTGCCATAATTACTGCAATTTTATGCTTTCCATAAGAATTACGGTATTTTTCAAGAAACTTAAATGACAAACCTGTTCTGTTAAGCATTCCGGTAAGGTTATCTGTCTGAGAAATATTTGTGCACCGCTCAGTTATATCCTTGAATTTGCGCTTATTTATCCATCTACTCGAATAATATGAACACTTAAACCCATTAAGACAAAACAAACCGCATAATGCTACAAATGAAGAAATAAAGTAAGTTGCATTATGGCCAAGTGTTATTCCGTAATATATTATCGGAATTGCATAAATAACGGAAAGAATAATGTTTTCGTATAATCTTAAAATAGGAACAGAGAAAGTAAATGCAGCAAAGAAAATAAACGGCGCAACCGCTTCTTCGCCATTCAAATAACCAACAGAAACAAAAAATCCGCTTATAATATTTATATTCCAAAAAGCATAAAACGCTATCCTGTATCTGTTAGAATAGTGTTTATTATAATCAAGTTCATGAATATAATAAAAAATAAAAAGCAATGCACTTATAATAAAAATAACAGCCCCTGTAATTTTAAGAAAACTGTCTTGTCCTGAATTATCAGATGATGCGATTGTAACTATAAGAACAATAATCCCTATAAGTAACTGAAATACCGAAAACACAAGACAATTATGCACATTCTTTGTTAATAGGTACTCGTCATACTGTTTATATGCATACTCATCGGTTATTTTTAATTTTCTTATTTCACTTTCAGAAACAATATTCCATATATTTTTAAAAAAATCCTTTATATGTGATATAACAGAATCCAAAATAACACTCCCTTATGGGTTTAATTTTCCTTATTGCAAACAGGCAAAAGCTGTATACATTTTACAGGACATGCCGCAAAACAAGCACCACAATTATTACATAAATTGCTATTAATTTCAGCATGATTATTATTAATAACAATAGCGCTCTTGGGACATTTTTTTACACAAATACCGCATCCGATACATCCGTTTTTACATGCTGCCTTTGTAATTTTACCTATATCGCAAGAACTACAACGCACAGCATATCTCTGACTTTCCTTTACAAGAGAAATCAACTTATTTGGACACGCTTTTATACATTTACCGCAAGCACCACACAATTCAGGAATAATAACAGCTACACCGTTTTCTATGCGAATAGCGTTATTATCACACACAGCGGCGCAATCGCCCATACCGTGACAGCCAAAACTACAATTACCTTTTCCATTGTAGAATTTCTCAATTGCTGCACAGCTTTTTGTTCCGATATAGATAAATTTATCATCACAAACGTCGCGATTGCCATTACATCTTATATATGCATATTCTCGTTCTGTAACAACCGCTTCTATACCAATTATTTCACTTACCGCAATAACAACATCGGGACCGCCAGGTTTACAAAGATTAGCCGATGCACTTCCTTCTGCGACCGCTTTAGCATAACCTTCACATCCGGAAAAACCACACCCGCCACAATTTGCGCCAGGCAATGCATTTGTGATTTTTTCAACCGTTTCATCCGTCTTTACAAATAGCAATTTAGATGCAAGAGCAAGAAGTGTTCCTGCAATTGCGCCTATAAGAACAAAGAACAAAATCGGCAATACGTACTGTTCCATAATCAATTCTTCCTTTCAGAAACTCAGGCACCGAAAATTCCATCAGCAAGGCCACCAAAGCCAACAAAGGATAACGAGGTTATTGATGCCGCTATAAGTGTTATCGGTGTTCCTTCAAGAGCCTTTGGAACATTGCACTTTTCAATTCTGCCTCTAACACCTGAAAAAATAATCATTACAAGTAAGAAACCTATACCACCTGCAAGTGCATTTGTTATTGATTCAAGGAATCCATATTCGTTATCAACATTAAGAATAGTAACACCAAGAACTGCACAGTTTGTTGTTATAAGCGGGAGATAAACACCTAATGATTTATAAAGCGGCGGTATATATTTTTTTAATACCATTTCAACAATCTGAACAAAAGTAGCAATTACCAATATAAAACAAATAGTATTGAGATATGTAATATTAAGTGGAACAAGAACACCATGATATATAGGATATGTTACGGCACTCGCTCCCACCATTACAAATGTAACAGCAAAACCCATTCCTACGGCACCTGAAAGTGTCTTGGAAACGCCAAGGAAAGGACAGATACCATAGAATTTACTTAATATAAAGTTTTCTGCTAAAATACCAGTAAGAAGAATCATCATAAGATTTTTAGCTAATTCCATTTGTTGATTCCTCCTTTACTGCAAATTCACAGCTGTTTCGACTGGGACAACCCTCGCAACTGATTTTCTTAGGTTTCTTTCCGGTAAGCTTTCCTACAATAGCAATAACACATCCAAGAGTAAAGAAACCGCCAGCAGGAAGTATAAATAATGTCATAGGCTGTAAGAAATCAGGAGTAATTTTTATCCCCATCCACATTCCTGTACCGAGAATTTCTCTGATTGAGCCAACTATAAACAATGAACCTGTAAAACCGAGTCCCATACCAAGTCCATCAAGAATTGACGGAATAACCTTATTTTTGCATGCAAACATTTCTGCACGACCTAAAATAATACAGTTAACTGTAATAAGGCTCAGAAAAACGCCTAATTCCTTAGCAAGCTCCGGCAAAAAAGCATCTAATAAAAGACTTACAAATGTTACAAAACCTGCAATAATAACAATAAAGCAAGGAAGTCTTACAGTATCGGGAATTACTTTTTTAAGAAGAGAAATAACTAAATTAGAACACACAAGAACAAATGTAGTTGCAAGACCCATACCAAGACCATTTTTAGCCATTACAGTAACGGCAAGTGTAGGACACATACCCAGAAGCATAACAAGGTTAGGATTTTCTTTAATCAAACCTTTGGTAAATTCTTTCATGTAGCTCACTTTACCGCCCCCATTTCTTTATATGTTTCAATCGCAATATTAATAGCACTAACAACACCCTTAGAGGAATAAGTTGCACCTGTAACTGCTTCAACTTCATTATCAGAAGAAGGAGCACTCTTTACAACCTCAACTGTATCCTTCAGACCAGAGAATTTAGCAAGAAAATCTTCGCTGTCAACCTTGGTGCCTAAACCGGGAGTTTCTGTAATGGATACAATAGATACTCCTTTTACTGCACCCTGGTCATCCATGGCAACAAGTAAATTGAGACCATTTTTATTATATCCGCTTGTAATTATCTGAAAAGCCAGACTACCATCAGATTTTTTGATTAGTTTCTCAACATTATCAGGCTTTTCGATAGCATATCCTTCTGCTTTCCAATCAGTAACAATTGAAAAGTCACCTTCCCCCATAAGATAAACACATTTTTCTCTTAAATCATCTGTAATTATCCCGGAGGTATCAACATAAGTAAGATTGTATGTAACAATCAGAAGAACAGAAACAATTGTTGTAATGAGAGAAAGAACAATAACAGGCTTTATATATTTAATCATTTCTGTTTTTCTCCTTTCTTTACACCGAAAGGCTTGTTCATAGTGAACTTATCAATCTGAGGAGTAAGAATATTCATAATAAGAATAGAATATGATACGCCCTCAGGATATGTACCGAATTCACGTATCACAAAAGTAATAAGACCACAACCCACTGCGAAAATAAACTTACCCTTTGCGGTAAGAGGTGTTGTGGCATAATCGGTAGCCATAAAGAAAGCGCCTATCATTAAACCACCGGATATTATTTCCATAAGTACGTCTCCGCCAGCCAAAGCAGTACATACAGCAACAGTAGTAATAAATGCAATTGGAGTTACAGGATTAATAAGTCTTAAAGATATAAGATAAATTCCACCCAATAAAATTGCAGCAACACAAGTTTCACCAAGGCAGCCTGCACGAACACCAAGAAACATATCAAGATATGACGGAAGATTACTATCCATAGCAAGCGGTGTAGCTGTTGTTATGACATCTGTGCCATTACGATACCAGAAAGGTTCAACCCATGTCGTCATCTGAGTAGTGAAAGAAAGCATGAGGATAATTCTACCTGTTATAGCGGGATTGGCAAAATTCTGACCTATACCTCCGAAAAACTGTTTAACTACAACAATTGCTGCAATACAGCCGATTGCTGCCATGTAAACAGGCATTGTAACAGGAAGATTGAGAGCCAAAAGTACGCCTGTAACAATAGCGGAAAGATCCGAAACAGTCTGCTTACGCTTTGTTATTATATTGAATATATATTCAGATAACACGCAGAACGTTGCACAAAGAACAATAAGCAGCAATGCTTTCAATCCAAAAATAATTGTAGATGCAATAACAGACGGCATTAGTGCAATTATTACATGAAGCATCACCTTCTGCGTTGTTAATGAGCTTCTGATATGCGGTGAAGGTTCAATCAGAAAATTATTCATCGATATTTCCTTTCCTTTCAGTTCTTACTCTGCCTGAGAAACAGTTTTGCTAACTGATTCTTTTCTGAAATATTGCGTTTTGCCGGACATACAAAAGTGCAGGCTCCACAATTCATACAAAGATTTAGATTAAGCTTTTCAAGAAGCTCAGCATCACGTGCGTCATATGCATGTTCAAGATCAGTAGGCATAAGACCCATTGAGCAAGCATTGACACACCTTCCGCAACGTATACATGAAGTAGCTTCAATTACCTTAGTATCAGAAAAAAGAAGAACAGCATTGTTTGTTTTAGAAATAGGAGTATTTTCATCATAAATACAAGTTCCCATCATAGGACCGCCCAAAAGCACCCTGTCAGGTTGTTTTCTTGTATTTGCAGCATCAAGTATATCTTTTATCCTTGTGCCCACAGGAACAATAAGATTTGCAGGCTTATTTACAATTGAACCATCAACTGTTATTCTTCTTTTAATTAAAGGGATACCCGTTTTAATATAATCGTAAATAAAAGCAACGGTTGAGCAGTTAATTACAATACAGCCAGCTGACATAGGAAGTTTACCAGCTTCAACAGTTCTTCCAGTAGCGTTATAAATAAGTACTTTCTCAGCTCCCTGAGGATAATTCGATTCAAGCTTAATAACAGTTATATTTTCATCCTTATCTGTAAGCTCACGCATTTTTTTAATAGCAAGAGGTTTATCTGCTTCTATACCAATAACCGCACGTTTAAGTCCAAGCTTATCCAACATAACACGGACTCCGGCAGCAATCTTTTCCCCATCTTCCATAAATGCACGATAGTCCGAGTTAATGTACGGCTCACATTCCGCACCATTGACAACAAGAGTATCAACACCAGCTTCATCAGGACAATTAAGTTTTACATATGTAGGAAATCCGGCACCACCAAGACCTACTGAACCACTATTTTTTACAGCATTTATAAAATCCTCTTTATTATCAATAACCGGAGGCTTTATATCTTCATGAAGAACCTGACGTAAATCAGTGTCAATAACAACCGCTTGATTGCGCTTGCCAAAAACATTGATTATTTCAGTTATTGCACTTACTGTACCAGTAACACTTGAATGTACAGGGGCTGAAATTACAGCATCACTGCTACCAATCAACTGTCCGGTTTTTACAGTATCTCCAACCTTTACAATCGGAGTACAAGGCACACCGCCATGTTGTGACATACTGATTATAACTTTTTCAGGCAACCTTATCTCAGTAGAGGCTGCCTCTGCGGCAGAATTAAAGTGCGGTAATTTTATCGAACGTAGTTTCATCGAAAAACCCCTTTCATGCTGTAAATCAAGTATTAATATCCAAAGCTCCTATAAAATCTACAAGTCTTCCAGAAGGACGCTCGAAATAGATATTGCTGATAGTATAAATTTTTCCTTCCTGAACGGCTGTAAGCTGACTGAATATTTCATCAGCTAACAAATCATCAATAGTGTAATTATCATTCAAAAGTATAAATTCAGGTTGAAATTCTACAAGAAATTCCTTAGGGTAACTATAATCTTTACTGTTTTCAGCTATATTTGTTCCAAAATTAGAAAGAACTGAGCTTTCAAAAGTGTCGCCTGTAGCAATAGTAAGCCCCTCTGTTATGTAAACATAATCGCCTAAATTAATGCTATTATCAGAAATAGCGGCGGTAATGCTTTCAAAAGCTTTTTTCCCACAAGATTCTCCATCAAATATACCTTCAAAAATCATTCCTATTGCACAATATATATTTTCAAACTGTTCCATATTTTCAGGATAAGGTATATAAACAGTTTTTATTCCGCATTCTTCTAATTTATATAAATCTTTTGTAGGAATAGTTGTTGCTGTAAACAAAATATCCGGCGAAAGAGAAATAATCATGTCTATATCCGGCTTTGAAGGTCTACCGACATCTGTAACAGAAGCAATATTTTCAGGATAATCGCAATAACTACCTCTTCCAATAACTTTATCATCATAACCCATTTCACATATTATTTCAGTTAATGATGGCGACAAACTTACAACCTTTTCAGGCGATGCTTCGATTACTGTATCATTTACAACAACAGGAAAAGGTAATGGTTCATCAAGAACATTCTCTGTTATTACAGTGGTAGCAATTACCGGAACAGTTGATTCTGCCGGTTCTTTTGTTTCCATTCTTATTTCGCATCCGCACAAAATAAAACAACTACTCAGAAGAAATATGAGTATTTTTTTCAAAAAATCACCTTTAATCTATAAATTTTCAATATCCATACCAAGCCTTATTCTCGATTTCAAAATATCGACAAATTGCTTGGCTGTACGAGGTGAACGACCGCATTTTTTTAATGCATAACGTTCTGCTAAATATTCCAACTTGTTTTTTTCAATATCAATATTTGTATCGTTTACTAACTGATAAACAATATCTAAGTATTCTTTCTTATCAGGAGAAAGAAAAGTAATATACAAACCAAATCTGTCAGCAAGAGACATATTCTCGTCGCGTGCATCCGAAGCATGTAACTCATCACCACTACGCTCCGAAAAAGTTTCTTTTATAACATGACGTCGGTTTGTAGTTGCATAAATAACACAATTACCAGGCATAGGAACGACAGAACCTTCAAGCACCTGTTTGAAAAAACTGTAATCCTCATCATTTTCGCCAAAAGTAATGTCATCGATAAACAATATAAATTTCAGAGGTATATCACGTAAAATATCATATAACCTATAAATTTCCCGGATAGAAGATTTAGAAATCTGAACTATTCTTATTTCTTCAAATTCATTTGCAATCGCTTTTATAGTACTGGATTTACCAGTTCCTCTATCACCATAAAGCAATGCATTATGAGCTTTGTACCCATTCATGAAACAAACCGTATTATCTATAAGTTTCTTTCGTTGAGTAACATAATTTTTAAGTGATGATAAGCAAATACCATCGAAACTAACTATACCGCTGAGTTTATCATGTTCGTAAACAAAAGCTTTATTCTCAGCAAAAAGCGAAGTGCCATAATTTTCAACGTAAGCAAGAACAACTTCTGTTGAAACATCTGTGTCCCCTGTTTCAAAACGAGGAAATGACAACTCGGATAAATTAAACTTATTAACAAGATAATTTATAATATCATCAGCTCTTAGTTTAGATACCAATGATAAAATTGCAATATCCGAAGAAAATACATCATAAGAATTGCAATTACGAGTCGCCATATATGTTTTCAATGCCGGATTAATAAAACTAACAATAAGATTAAATATATAATCGCTAAGTGTAACACCCTTCCCTGCAAGTTTAAAACAAAGCGAAGAATACGCATCAAGAGCGGTTTCGCAATTATCAGATACGCAATTATATAAATCTCTTATTACAGGATCTTTTTTATATATATCACAACAAATTAATTGAAGCGAAAATTTGTTAAAAAACATATATAGCCTTTCAAATTATACAATGGTTCATTTATAATACACAAAAATATAAACATATTATACTATAAATCAGTACATATTTCAAGTGTTTTTCTTAATTTTATACAAAAAAATCCGTGCTGTAAATTACACAACACGGATTTCCCCATTTTAATCAGCTATTTTGATTACAACAGTTTCGATAGTTATTTCTTTAACAGGAGAACTCGCTTCTCCACCCATATTTTCAGTTACTTCAACTGATGATATTTTATCAATTACATCAAATCCTTCAACAGTCTGACCGAACACAGCATAACCTCCGTCAAGGAATGGAACACCGCCATATTCAGTATATTTTTCCTTTACAGCATTATCTGTTGTATTGTACATTGCCTCAACAGCAGCTGCTGCATCATTATAATAATCAATATAACTCTGAATAAACGCGTATTCACCGCTGTCTTCACCATATGATGACTGCATCGAAGTATATTGCTCTGCCATCGAAAGATAATACGCACCATAAGTTTCATATTGCATTAAAGGATCAGATGCTTCCGTGTTTTTGTTCACTATATAAAACTGGCAAGTGTTATTACCCATTGCACTCGCATAACAAAGAGCGCCATAGTAATGACGAAGCTTTGTGTTAATTTCACATTTAAATTCCCCGCCTTGTGAATCCGTTCCACCTGTGCCATCACCATTAAGAGAACCAGCCTGAATCATAAAGTCACTAATAACTCTATGAAAATTCTTTCCATCATAATAGCCGCTTTTAGCAAGATCAATAAAATTCTGTACCGCATAGGGCGCAGCCTCAGGAAATAACTTGACAGTTATATCGCCATAATTCTTTATTCTGATTACCGCGTAAGTGTCACCGCTTTCAAGAGAAACATTGCCTACATTTCCCATAAAATCGGAATCATCCTCAGTTATAGTCATTTTAGTTACAGGTTCAACTGCAACATATCCTTCGGGATATTCATGATTGCTTTCAAGCTTACTTGCACAACCTGAAAGAATAATTGTTGCACAAAGAGAAAGTGCTGATATTTTATTAATAAACTTCTTCATTTTTCTTCCTTTCACTGAACGAAGTGTTGAATTAAAAGTAAAAAACCGTTCTACCTTAGCAGAACGGTTCTCATTCTGTTTAGTCGATTTCGACCATAACCTTTTCGCTGTGTCTTACAGCGCCGGCACGCATGATTGTACGGATTGCCTTAGCAATTCGACCCTGCTTGCCAATAACACGGCCCATATCATTGGGAGCAACATGTAAATGATACACAATAGTTCCGTCTTCCTTGGGCTCATCAACGGTAATTTCAATTGCCGATTCATCCTCGACAAGTTCGCCTACCATTGCGTATAACAATTCCTTCATATGTGCCTCCGATTAACCGATACCGTTATTCTTTAAAAGCTTCTTAACTGTATCTGTGGGCTGTGCGCCATTCTTAATCCACTGCTGAGCCTTTTCAGCGTCAATCTTTACTACATTGGGTTCCTTTGTAGGATCATAGTAGCCGATTTCTTCAATGAAACGACCATCTCTGGGATAACGGGAATCAGCAACAACTACACGATAGAAAGGAGCCTTCTTAGCGCCCATTCTTCTGAGTCTGATTTTTACTGCCATTTTAGTTTTCTCCTTTCATAGATTTATATATCAAAGCAGATTATCTGCAATGAAGTCTTTTACATGGGGAAACCGTTCATGCCTCCGCCTAACTTTTTAAGCATATGCTTCGGAATTCCTTTCTTTCCGCCCATTTGCTTCATCATTTTCTGCATCATATCGAATTGCTTCAAAAGAACATTGACATCTTCAACCTTTGTCCCAGAACCAGCAGCAATTCTGCGCTTGCGTTTTGCATCAATTATTGACGGTTTTTCGCGTTCACGTTTTGTCATAGACTGAATAATCGCTTTTGTGCGTGGCATTTTCTTTTCATCAATATCTTCTTCTTTAATTTTACCACTCATACCGGGAATCATATTAATTATAGAACTTATGCTACCCATTTTTTCAATCTGCTCGAATTGAACAAGAAGGTCATTCATATCGAACTTATTGGTCTGCATTTTCTTGGCAAGTTTTTCTGCTTCTTTTTCATCAAAGGTATCCTTGGCCTTTTCAATAAGAGAAAGCACGTCTCCCATTCCAAGAATTCTTTTTGCCATTCTATCAGGGTGGAACTGTTCAAGGTCATCAATCTTTTCGCCGACACCTGCAAACTTTACAGGCTTACCTGTAACCGCAAGTACCGATAAAGCAGCACCGCCTCTTGTATCACCATCAAGCTTTGTAAGAACAACACCGGTGATTTCCAAAGCTTCGTTAAAACTTTTAGCCACATTTACCGCATCCTGACCAGTCATTGAGTCTACGGTAAGCAAGATTTCATCAGGGTTAACCTCAGCATTGATGTTTTTAAGCTCATCCATAAGCTGATCGTCAATATGAAGTCGACCCGCTGTATCAAGGATTACTACATCATAACCGTTATCCTTAGCGAATTTGATACTTTCCTTCGCAATTTTTACAGGGTTTTCCTGCCCCATTTCAAAAACTCTTGCGCCTGCTTTTTCGCCAACAACCTTCAACTGATCAATAGCAGCAGGACGATAAATATCACAAGCTGCAATCATGGGACGTCTGTTTTGACCTTTAAGGTATTTTGCAAGTTTTGCTGCATGAGTTGTTTTACCAGCACCTTGAAGACCACACATCATAATAATGCAAGGCGGCTTTGAAGGA
Source organism: Ruminiclostridium sp. (assembly GCA_045579565.1). Classification (GTDB taxonomy): domain Bacteria; phylum Bacillota; class Clostridia; order Oscillospirales; family Ruminococcaceae; genus Ruminiclostridium_E. Next base: position 67,508 of record JAZNML010000021.1, on the reverse strand, counting down.
AAATTGATACGGGCATTAGTTTCACCCATAAGCTTACAAAGTTCGTCATGCACTATATCAATAACCTGCTGAGCAGGTGTAAGACTTTCCATTACCTCAGAACCAACAGCACGTTCTGTTACTTTTTTTACAAAATCCTTTACTACTTTATAGCTAACATCAGCTTCAAGAAGCGCCATCTTAACTTCTCGCATCGCTTCGTTAACAGTCTTTTCGTTAAGCTTACCATATCCCTTTAAGGTTTTGAATACTTTTCCTAATTTCTCAGAAAGACCTTCAAATGCCATAACGCTTCTCCTTTCTTAAAGCTTTTGTCTTATATCTTTTATAATATCAAGCACTTCCGTTTTTCTTACTATTTCACTTTCTAAAACAATTTCTTCAAGCTTTTCCGTGTCTGCTTTCAACTGTCTGAATCTTTCAACAAGACCCAAGGATTCTTCAAGCTCAACAAGACGTTGTTCACACTTTTTTATACAATTTAAAACACCCTGACGTGTTATACCGGTTTCCTGGGAAATCTCTCCGAGAGACAAATCCTCATTGTAATAAAAATCAAGTGTTTCACGTTGTTTATCAGTAAGAAGTGCGCCATAAACATCAAGTAACATTGTAAAATGTAAATCTTTTGCCATTTGTTACCTCCACAGGTGTAAACCATTTTTTGTTTACAGCATGTATTATTATATCATAAATCGCAGATTTGTCAAGGGTTTTTCAAATAATTTTTTATGTAGGTGCAAAATAAATCAAAAAAGTAAGTTTTAAACAGCTTTTTTCAGCATAACGCCTATTGCAGAGATAATACAGCTGTGATATAATTCCATTTGCTATAAAAATAAGGAAGTAAAAATATGCCTGCTATAATTAATGAACCTCTAAAATATACAACTGCTTTTATAAAACATAATGCTGTTTTCTGTATAACAGCTGTGCTTGCAATCATAACATGTTTCATTATCCCACCAGACAGCAAGTACATAGAATATTTCGATTTCAAAACATTAACTTGTCTTTTCTGCACACTTGCCGTTGTATGTGCTCTTAAAAATATAAAATTCTTTACAATTCTAGCCCGCAGCATTGTAAGAAAATCAGGAACACTCAGAGCTGCAATAACAACTATAATTTTTATCACTTTTTTTGGCTCAATGCTTATAGCAAATGACATGGCTCTTCTTACCTTTCTGCCATTAGGCTACTATGTACTTGAAGCAACAGATAAAAAAGAATGGATGGCTTATACGTTTATTCTACAAAACATTGCCGCTAATCTCGGTGGTATGCTAACACCCTTTGGAAATCCACAGAATCTTTACTTATATACAGAATTTAACATTCCTACACATGAATTTGTAAAAATAATGTTTATCCCTTTTGCCGCCGCAACAGCAATGATTCTGATTTGCTGTTTGTTTATAAGCAAAGAAAGGATTGTTCTTGTTTCTGAAACAGGTGAACATATACCCAAAATGCGTGCTTCGTTATACATGATTCTGTTTGCACTTTCGATAGTTATTGTTTTCCGAGTAATCCCCTACTGGCTTGGACTTATTGTTATTTTTATCGGCTTAATGATTGCAGATAGAAAAGCTATTGCAAAAGTTGACTATTCCTTACTGGGCACTTTCGCCTGTATGTTTGTTTTCGCTGGAAACATGTCAAGAATTGATTTTATAAGAAATATCCTATCCTCGCTTTTAGAACAAAATACGCTTATATTCAGCGCACTGTCGTGCCAGGTGATCAGCAATGTTCCAAGCGCAGTGCTTTTATCACAATTTACAAACAATTATGCAGATTTGCTACATGGTGTCAATATAGGTGGAACAGGTACACTCATCGCTTCTCTTGCAAGCCTAATAACTTTCCGTGAATACACAAGCCACAATCCCGGCAAAACAGGGTATTATGTAGGAATGTTCTCACTATTCAATTTTGTATTCTTAGTAATTCTTCTTTTTATTTGTAGTTTTATATAAATTAAAACCGTTTATTGCATGCAAGAGCAATAAACGGTTTTATTATTTGATTATTTCTCTCTGTGCTTCCTCCAATTTATTTATGAACAAATTATCAAGTTCGGAAAGCACATACCCTCTTTTATAAACCAAAACATCTTTATATAATCTATTATGGAAATCACATTCAACTTCTGTAAGATTATAACGCTCTAATATGCTTTTCTGAATAGGAGAAACCCACATAAAAGTGCGTTCATTTGCAGACATAAGTTCAAACTGGCTTGCTCTTTCAAAAAGGTATATCCGTTTATCTGTATAATCGGCAAATTCCTTTTTCATAACATCTATATATGGTAAAGAAGGAACATATGGATCTGCATGTGCTATCTCAATATAATCGCTAAGATCATCTGCGGTAATTTTTTCCATTTGCGCAAGCGGACTATTTTTATTCACCATCAGTCTATACGAAAATTCAGTTATTAACCTGCTTTCAAGGTCTTTTTCTTCTATAAGATTATTGAAATATTCATCAAAGGTATCCTGAAAACGAAGAATAGCAAGCTTGTAATCATTTTGGAGCAAATTTGTTATTGCTCTTGAAGAATTGGTTTCCTTATAATATATATCAACAGGCTTTGTTGAATCAATACATTTTGAAAATTCCGAAAAGGCATATGAAATGTAACTTGCACGAGGAACCGATATGGTAAATTTCTGTCGGTCATGCTTTTTCGTTTTGTACATCATTTCCACTTCATTAACTTGTTCGAGTATCCTATGGGCATAATTCAGAAATTCCTCACCTTCAACAGTTATTGTCATTCCGCGTGAGCTTCGGTTAAATATGGTTATTCCCAGTTCTTCTTCAAGTTCTTTTATGGCGCGGCTGAGATTAGGTTGTCCCATATACAGATTTTCAGCAGCTTTATTTATTGATTTCGCTTTCTCAACCTCAACAGCATATTTGAGATGCAATAAATTCATTACTATCCTCCGTTTCTTATTCCATTATTACAATTATATACAATTAAGATAAAAAAATCAATAATAAACAACAAAACCCTCCGTAAAAACGGAGGGTAAATTGCTTACTTGCCAAGATTGTACTTCTTCTTGAAACGTTCTACACGTCCACCGGAGTCAACGAGCTTCTGCTTACCTGTGAAGAAGGGGTGGCACTTAGAGCAGATTTCAACCTTAATGTCCTTCTTTGTGGAACGAGTTTCAATAACTTCGCCGCAAGCACATCTGATTGTTGTTGCTTCATAGTTGGGATGGATATCCTTTTTCATGCTGTCACCGCCTTATACTTAAAAAATACTGCTGTGGGGAGCAACCCACAGACACTCATCGATTTGATATTATATCACATTCAAACTCGGTTGTCAAGAGATAATTTATAATTTATACTGAAAAAACAGTAAAAACCTGTAAAAATAATCTTTACAAATAGTAGTATTTGTAGTATAATGTGTATAATATTGCTATTATACTATAAAAATTATAATTAATCAACTGAAAGGAAATAATACTATGCTTCAGTACGAAGAACTTATACTTGAATTTGACGGATTAAAGCCGCAATTAAAGGAGCTTGCGGCCGCACTTGATCTTGATAAACTCCGCTCTGAAATTGCAAAGCTTGAAGAAGAATCAGCACAACCTGATTTCTGGAATGACAGCGAAAATTCACAGAAAATTCTACAGAAAATGGGTGCACTTAAAGCTAAGGTTTCTCAGTTTGAAAAACTTGAAGAGAATTTTGATGATGTAATTACTATGGCTGAACTTGCAAATGAAGATGAAGACGAATCTGTACTTGCTGAAATAATGGAACTAGCTGAAAAAACAAAATCTCTTCTTGAAGAACAAAAACTTGTTACTCTGCTTTCAGGAGAATATGACGGAAAAAATGCTATTCTCACCTTCCATGCCGGTGCTGGCGGCACAGAGGCACAGGACTGGGTAGAAATGCTTTATAGAATGTATAACCGCTGGGCAGAACGTCATAATTTCAAGGTATCTCTTTTAGATTATCTCGAAGGGGATGAAGCCGGTATCAAGAGTGCTTCTATTCTTGTCGAAGGAATGAACGCATATGGTTTCCTTAAATCAGAAAACGGCGTACACAGACTTGTTCGTGTTTCCCCCTTTGATTCATCCGGAAGACGTCATACAAGCTTTGCCAGCCTTGAAGTAATGCCTGAAATCGACGAAGATACAACAGTTGAGATCCGTGACGAAGATATTGAAATGGAAGTTTATCGTGCCAGTGGTGCAGGCGGACAGAAAGTCAATAAAACCAGCTCCGCTGTACGTCTTATTCATAAACCTACTGGTATTGTTTGCGCTTGCCAGACCCAGAGAAGCCAGCTCCAAAACAGAGATTACGCCATGAGAATGCTCGTTTCCAAGCTGGTTGAAATTAAAGAGCGTGAACATCTCGACAAAATCAGCGATATCAAAGGCGAACAGCTTCAAATTGCATGGGGTGCACAGATTCGTTCTTATGTATTTATGCCCTACACTCTTGCAAAAGACCACAGAACCGGTTACGAAATGGGTAATATCCAGGCCGTTATGGATGGTGATATAGACGGCTTTATAAACGCTTATCTTAAATGCAAAGCCCTTGAAAAGAATGATTAATATGCTTAATAAAAATCAAATAATTGACCTTGAAGTTACAGGTATCACCAACGAGGCTTGTGGTATTGGAAAGTATGAAGGTATTGTTATATTTATTCCGTATTCAGCAATTGGGGATAAACTTAAAGTACGTATAGTTAAAGTTAATAAAAATCATTGTTATGGAAAAATAGAAGGTATTATTACACCTTCCCCTGACCGCATATCACCTGATTGCAATGTATTCGGTAAATGCGGCGGATGTGATTTCAGACACATAACCTACGAAGCTGAACTTAAAGCAAAAGAACAATTTATTAATGACGCATTTTCCCGAATCGGCGGTCTTAATCCGCAGTTCTTACCTATAATCAGAAACATTTCACAGAACGGTTACCGTAATAAAGCGCAATATCCTGTTGGAAAAACAGATGACGGTGAATTAATCTGCGGATTCTTTGCTGGCAGAAGCCATCGCATTATTCCTTGTGACAAATGCCAGCTTGAACCTCCAATTTTCAGTGAAATCAAGCAGTTTATTCTTGATTGTGCAAAACAATATAAAATTTCCGCTTATAACGAAAGTGAACACAGCGGTGTTTTACGCCATATTTGTGTACGAAAAGGATATCATTCAGGCGAAATCTGTGTTACAATCGTTGTCAGACGTAATGTGCCCCAGCTTAAAGCACTTGCTTTTGAATTGAAAAAAATTTTTCCTGAAATAGCGTCAATTATTGCAAATATTAACAAAGATAAAACTAATGTTATTTACGGAGACGAAGAGATATTACTTTATGGTAAAAAAACAATTACCGACAACATGTGTGAAAAAACGTTCTCCATTTCTCCCCTTTCCTTCTACCAGGTCAATACGCCTATGGCAGAAATTTTGTATCAAAAAGCTTCTGAGCTTGCTCAACCAAAGGACAAAACAGTTGTCGACCTTTACTGTGGAGCAGGTACTATCGGTTTGACTATGGCAGATAAAGCCAGAAACGTTATTGGAATTGAAATAGTCGAAAGTGCTATAGAAAATGCCAAGGAAAATGCAAAAATCAATAATGCCTCTAATGTACGTTTTCTATGCGGCGATGCCGGACAAGCCACGGATATTCTTGTTAAAGAAGGCATAAATGCAGATGTTGTTATAGTCGACCCTGCGAGAAAAGGTTGTGACGAACGAACCTTATCAAATATCGTTAAATTCAAACCAGACAGAATAGTCATGGTATCGTGCAATGCAGTCACAGCTGCACGTGATTGTAAATATCTTGAATCAAAAGGATACAAATGTATAAGCGTTCAGGGTGTTGATTTATTCAGTCGGACAAGGCATGTGGAATGCTTAGTGAAATTAGATAGAATATAATAAAAAATATATTACAAATTAACCATGGAGGAAATTATTATGAAAATTGAAACAACATCATCAAAACCACCGATCACCCACGAAAAAATATTCAAGATCATGCAGATCGTCATGTATGTTGCATCCGGTGCATTCTTCCTTAAAAACCTGATAGACATGAATATCCCGGGTATGTTAGCTATTGGAGTAAGCATTATAGCTACACTTGCAATGCTTCAAACAATGAAAGCTAAAAAGGCAGACCTGCTTAAAGTTGAGTTTTATCTCTCAATTTGCTTGATTATCCTTATTTTTGCCATTTCCCTTTTCAGCGGAGACTGGTATAGCGATGATTTCCCTCTCCTTCTGGCAGCAATCGGTATGACTGGTATGTACCTGGAGCCAAAATTTACTAAAATACAGATTGTTGTTGCAGATATTGCTCTTGTGGCCATGTACATAATTCATCCTGAAAAATCAGTAAGCTTAGGACAATATATTCTTTGTTTTGTTATCTTTAATCTTGCTGCATGGCTTATTTTACTGGCGATTACAAGAGGTCGCGCATTTATAGACATGACTATAAAGCAGACCGCTGCTGCCGAAGGACTCATTGACACAATGAAACGCATGGGTGATGATATTCAGAATGACTTTGATAAATCATCCAGAAGCATCGAAGAAAGCACACAAGGTCTTGAAGATGGTTCCACAATGATTATCAATGAAACAGAAACTGTTTCTGAAAGCTGCAATGACGTTCAGGAGAAAATTCACTCTGCTGAAAGCCATATTGACGAACTTAACGATGAAGTGAAGAAATTTGAAATTGCTCTTTCTGAAAATCAGATGAACATTGAATCAATGAAAGAACAACTTAAAGAAGTTACAGAAATTGTTGAACGCACAAACTCAGTTTTCGCTGAAATGAAACATAAAATCAATGCTGTCGCCGGTATTGCGGAACAACTCAGTTCTATCGCACTCAAAACTACCCTTCTCTCACTCAATGCTTCTGTTGAGGCTTCTCACGCAGGCGAGGCAGGCGCTGGATTCTCGGTTGTTGCCACTGAAATGAAAAGTCTTTCAGAAAGCAGTGACAAATTTGCAGATCAGGTAGCTGATGCTGTTCGTGATCTTCTTGTTGAAGTTGACAATACCGCCAAGGAATTCAAAGGAACAACTGATGCGATTGAACGCACAGAGGATACAATGAATAACCTTAACGATGGCTTTGAAAAGCTTACAAAACGCTTTGAAAAGCTTTATGAAAACATCGAAGCACAGAACTCAAACATTCATGAAGTTGATGATATTTTCGGCACCCTTAAAAATAAAGTTTCGGACATGCGTATCCACTCCGAAGAAAATCACCGTTCAGTACAAGAAATCGCCAAGGCAATGGATAATTACAGAGAAAACGTTGACCGTATTGTAAGCAACACCAAAATGGAAAACATAAGCTGATAAAAGCTCCGCAGAGAAAATCTGCGGAGCTTTTTTATGTACTATTCAATAATTATGACGATAAAATTCAATTATATCATCGTGATTGAATACCGGAACAGCACCATCTTCAAGATACGGAATTACACCTTCATATCTTCGGTCCAAAAGGTTTGGTGGTGGAACACAGAACACATCTCTTCCTTCATCAAGTGCATACTCAGCTGTAATCAGAGAACCGCTCTTCTCACCTGCTTGAAAAACAACAGTTCCTTTTGATAATCCTGCAAGAATCCTGTTTCTACCCCTGAAATATTCACGAGTAGGAGCAACCTCCGGAAACAATTCCGATATGTACGCTCCACCATTAAGAATTATCTTACGACGTAAAATGTTACTTCCATAAGGATACTCATAATTAATTCCACAGGCCAGTACTCCCACAGTAGGATTTCCTTCATATACACAAGCATTATGCACAACACTGTCTACACCTTTAGCCATACCGCTTATAAGTGTCATTCCATACTTAGATAAATCTCTGCAAATACGGAATGATAGTTTTTCCATATATGGAGTTACATATCTTGAACCGACAGCAGTTAGAGGAATGCTTTCAAGGCAACTTAAATCTCCACGGTAAAAAAGAATAACCGGAGGATTATAAATTTCTTTAAGCATTCTGGGGTATTCCTTATCATAAAGATTAACAAGTCTGATTTCTCGCTTTTCACACCAGGATATCACTTTATCAATCTTATCAAAAGTTACACTTTTAACCCTTTCTCGCATCTGCTTATCAGACAGAAATCTGTAATCACCCTTATCAAGTTCAACACAGACATTTTCTGGATTACCGTAGTATTCTATTGCTTTATGAATTATCGGATTTCCCTCGCCAAAAATTCTTACAAGACGAAGAAGCAGCCTGTTCATATATAACACCTCTGTTGAAATTAAATTAATGTCCGTAAATACGATGTAAGCTTTATTGCCGCTTTTTTATGTGTTGCAGCAGTAGGATGATAATTAGCTGCATAACCATCTTCTAATCGCTGAACATCAAAACAGAATGTTGAAATATTCTCGTCGCCTGTTTGTTTGCTATATTCAGATGCTGCTTTTTCAACATAAGAACAGAGGCGATCTGTCATTATACCAAGTGAGCATACAATCTTTGCAGATGGATTGTTTTTTCGTACCACTTTAAGAAAATCAACATATTTTTCACAATACTCTGTTCTTCTCTCTTCATCTTCAAGACAGAAACTGTCATCATTTGTTCCAAGATTAATAACTATAATATCAGGCAAACGAACATTAAAATCCCAGTTAAGTTCATGGGGCTTCTTATCTCCGAAAGCACCATATGTAAAAGCTAACTTTTCATAATACGGTGGTACAAGCTCATTTGCATTTCGTACACCGTCACCTGTATACCCTGAAATAATTCCATAACCGCTATATGATACCATGCTATAATCAACGTCGAGCGCCTTTACAGTACGATAAGCATACGCCTTAGTCATATCTTCTGTTGAAGTGCTGAAATTATGGTTTTCATCTTCATCATCCACACCATAACCACAAGTAATAGAATCACCAATAAATTCAATTAAAACCGGTTTATTTTCAACAGGTACTATTTTACCGCAAACAGCAATTTCATTTACGGATAACGCAGACATTGCCGCTTCGGAAAGCTTGATAACAGTTACAACACATGTAACCTCATAATCGGAATCAATAACAGAGTATTCCTTTTCATTATAAGCTACTATATCATCAATAACACGGTCGCTATTAACAAGAATAGCAAAACGCGCCTTGTTTTTATCATCATCACATAACGCGATATGATCGCCACCTATTTTTATTTTACACTTAGTTCCCTTAAATTTAAAACTGATACCGCTTCCTGAAAGACCGCACCATAACTTTTCGCCGTCAAAATATGTTCTTCCCACAAGCTTAACATTTTCAGGGATAGCTTTATAAATGTTTTCCATTCTAATACTCTCTTTCCAGTTTTTATTTTATTCTACCATATAAAAAAGCTTTTTTCAATAGCTGATATAAAATTTATACATAAAAACAAAAGCTGCAATAATGCAGCTTTTTATTATCATATAATTACTTCATGTTCAATCCCATTTATACGATTCAGAGAATTAAATCCATTTCCTTTGATAGAACAATTTATTTTCAGATTTATTTCATTATCAGGAGTAGTATCGTAAAGTATAAAATAAATTTCCATATAACCACTATCTCCTGAAAAGCTTAATATCCCCTTATCAGCTTTAATTTTCTTGTATCCAAATGACTTATCACAGGTTGCAAAACCATTCATTATTTCATCACCATTACCAAGCATAAAAGATACATTAAGATAATCTACACTGTAAACAGGAATTAGCGTTTCAAGTATCTGTTGGTTGAAAACAAATCTGTATTGATAATAATTATCCCCAATATGCTGTTTTTCAATGTTGAAATAACATTGTGTGTTCAAATCGAACTTCCTCGTATCTATTTCAAGAAGATACGATTCTGATTCTATCTTTTTTACCGATGAAAAAACCAGTTCATCACCAGAATTTATCAAAAAAGGAATTGCTATTCCTACTAAATGCCACTAATATAAAAATTGCTTTTTTCATTAGTAGCTATCCCTTCCAAAAAGACTTTCATCGTTATCGATCCAATCCTGAACATCGATAATACGGTATTCATTACTATTTTCACGAACAATTACCTTTTCAATACCAGCATTAAGAATCTGGCGTTTACACATTGAACATGGCTCAACCTTTCCAACCTGTTCCCCTGTTTTAGCATCGTGACATGCCAGATAAATTGTTGCACCTATCATATTACTTCTGGAAGCAGAAATGATCGCATTCGCTTCGGCATGAACAGAGCGGCAGAGTTCATATCTTTCGCCTCTTGGAACATTCAGCTCCTCACGAACACAACCAACATCACAACAATTCTTTCTACCACGCGATGCACCATTATATCCTGTTGATATGATTTCATCATTTTTTACAATTATAGCTCCGAACTGACGGCGAATACAGGTACTACGTTCGCAAACAGCCTCAGCAATATCAAGATAGTAATTTATTTTATCGCGTCTTTCCATATATGTAATCTCCTATAAATAATCTATAACTATAATTAAACCATATAAAACAAATTTTGTCAATCAATAAAAACAGCTGTGCAATATGCACAGCTGTCTATTTTCGCGATATTAAAGATTAAAGTATCTGTCAAATTCAGCGGGATGAGGAATCTTGGATAATTCGAAACATTCCTTTCTTTTATTAGCAATAAATGTCTTGATAAGCTGTTCAGGGAATACACCACCTGCTGTAAGGTAGTCGTGATCTGCTTCAAGTGCATCAAGAGCTGCATCAAGAGTTGTAGGAAGAGAGGAAAGCTTAGCCTTTTCTTCATCGGAGAGCTTATAGAGGTTGAAATCATAAGGACCCCAACCATTAGCGTGAGGATCAATCTTATTCTTAACACCGTCAAGGCCTGCCATAAGGATAGCTGCATAAGCGAGATAGGGGTTGCATGTAGCGTCAGGGTTACGGATTTCGAAACGTCTGAGCTTAGGTGTCTTAGCATAAGCAGGAATACGGATAACAGCACTTCTGTTGGATGTTGCATAACCAACTGTTACAGGTGCTTCAAAACCGGGAACAAGTCTCTTGAAAGAGTTTGTGCTGGGGTTTGTGATTGCACAAAGAGAAGAAATATGCTTTAAAAGACCGCCCATGAAGTAATGTGCTGTTTCGCTGAGGTGAGAATAACCGTTATCATCAGAGAATACGGGTTCACCATCTTTAAGTAAAAGCATATGAACGTGCATACCATTACCAGCTTCACCATATACAGGCTTGGGCATAAAGGTTGCAACCTTACCATATTTGAGAGCAGTATTGTGAATAATATACTTGATCATCATTGTAGCATCTGCCATCTGAGACATCTGACCAAGCATCGGTTCAATTTCAAACTGACCTGCTGCACCTACTTCGGGGTGGTGATACTTGATGGGAATACCAGCCTTCTGCATTTCTATACACATTTCCGAACGGCATTCATAGGATGTATCAAAGGGCTTAGCAATATGATAATTCTTCTGATGAGCTACTACACAGCCCTTACCTTCTGTGTCACTGTTCCAATAAGCCTGTGATGTATCAACATGCATGCTGATTTTTTCAGGTGTAACAGACCAACCTGCATCATCGAAAAGATGGAACTCAAATTCAGGAAGAATAAGCATTGTATCAGCAATACCTGTATCCTTCATATACTGCTCAGCAGCAAGAACAATGTTTCTGGGATACTGATCGAGAGGACGGTTTTCGGGATAATCGATAACCATCGCATTACCTGTGATTGATAAAGTGGGAACTGCGCAGAAAGGATCAACAAGTGCTGTATCGAGATCAGGGATAAATACCATATCACTCTTTTCTACAACTGCATAACCATAGTTGGAAGCGTCAAAGCCAATACCTTCTTTGAGAGTATCTTCATTGAACTGACCTGCGGGAATTGTAACATGACGGAACTGTCCGTTAATGTCTACAATTTTAAAGTCGATCATCTGGATATCATTATCCTTGATCATAGCCATAAGCTCACTTACTGTTCTTGCCATAAAAACCTCCGGATTTTTAAAATTCATGTTGTATACGAACAACTAACATAAAGTATTATATCACAAAAAATGGTAAAATGCAATAAAAATTTTAAAACAAGTGCAAAAAAATGTGAGATTTTGACTATTTGCTTGCATGTGGGTGGAAAATGCGGTATAATTATGCTTGAAAGGTTGGGATGAAATGAAAAGACCTGAAATGATTATTTTTGATTATGGGCATACTCTTCTATATGAGCCGAACTGGGATTCTATCAGAGGAAATGCGGAATTATTAAAATATACAACGAGAAACCCAAATAATTACACACTTGATGATGTTAGAAAAGCTGCTGAATTGATTTTCGGACAAAACATTGAAAGTGTGCGTAAAATCGGATATGATATCAGCGGACAAATTGGCAACAGAGCACTATATGAATATCTTGGAATTGAATTTTCACTTACTCCTCTTGAAATGGAAACGGTATTCTGGAACGGAGCGTCTATGGGAGCGATTATGCCTGACGCAGACAAAGTGCTGGACTATTTAAATGAAAATGGTATCAGAACTGCTGTAATAAGCAATCTATTGTGGTCTGGCGAAGCTCTAACAGAGCGATTGAATCGACTTTTACCAAATAATCGTTTTGAGTTTGTTATGACATCAAGCGATTACTTTATGCGAAAACCGAATCGCATTCTGTTTGATATTGCCCTTCAAAAAGCAGGAATTAGCGCAGATAAAGTCTGGTACTGCGGTGATAATTTAAAAGCCGATATCGAGGGTTCTTCTCAGGCCGGCATTTTTCCTGTCTTTTATGATAACGATACAGATAAAGAATATAAAAAATCTTCAGAAAACATAACGCTTCAATGTAAGTACTTACATATTCACGATTGGAAAGAGTTGATTGACATTATTAATAAAATGGAATAAAATTAACAGCCCGGCAAAAAGCCGGGCTGTTTTCTGGTCGAGATGACAGGATTTGAACCTGCGACCTCTGCGTCCCGAACGCAGCGCTCTACCAAACTGAGCCACATCTCGATATTATTATATTTAATTTTAAATTTTTTACTTTACAAATTTGTGTAAAGCGCTACTACGCAGCCTACACTTGCGGTGCCCGGAATTAAAAATTCCGACCGCTACGCCATTTTCCGTTCGCTTTTTCTGCAACAGGCAGCGCTCTCGGAAAATGCTACCTAACTGAGCCACATCTCGATGTAAATAAAATGGTGCGGATAACAGGACTTGAACCTGCACGGTATTGCTACCATTGGCACCTGAAGCCAACGTGTCTGCCATTCCACCATATCCGCACAACAAACTGCCTATACATTATATCATACACTATTTTTAAAGTCAAGTCTTTTATACAAATTTTGTGAGACAATAGATTTATAAAGCAATAGTTAAAAACCTCTGCTGAATATACAGCAGAGGTTTTTATTATCAATAAATATCATACTTTGCGTCATTTTTAAAGAATACAGGAATAATATCAATAGGCGCAGGAACTGTTATACGCTGTCCACCACTATAAACCTTCTTAGTATAAGCATCAGTCCACTCGGCACCTTCGGGGAGATAAACACTACGTTCCTCTGCGCCTGCCTCCATAACAGGTGCAACAAGGATATCATCTCCGAACATATATTGATCTTCTGTTTCCCAGGCTTTAATATCATCCTTAAAATCAAAGAATAATGGTCTCATAACAGGAAGACCACTTCTGCTACATTCATCCATAGCTTCACGGATATACGGTCTGAGGTTTTCACGGATAAAAAGATATTTTTTAAGTATTTCGTAATTATCCTCTCCAAAACTCCATACTTCGTTATCCTGGCCAGATGTCAGCTGGCGGACACCGTCAATGAATTCCTGTTCTCTTTCATACCAGGGACTTCTTTCTCCATGCATGCGGAATACAGGACAAAAAGCTCCCCATTGGAACCATCTCACAAGTAATTCACGGAACTTTTCATCAGATATATCACCGCCAAGGAAACCGCCAATATCTGAGGTCCACCAGGGAATTCCGGCAACACACATATTAAGACCGGCTTGAAGCTGTTCACGCATTGCCCGGAAAGAAGAATGAATATCTCCCGACCATGTAAGAACGCCATATTTCTGGCTACCCGCCCATGCACAACGCACAAGGCTGAGTACTTCCTTTTCTCCTTCGGCTTTGAGGCCGTCGAAAAATCCCTTAGCGTACATCAAAGGATAAATATTGGTACATTGGAGAGCTGTACCTGCATAGTATCTGTAATTATCAAAATCATACGGACCGTATTCCGGTTCAGCTTCATCAAGCCAGAAAGTACGTATTCCTTTTTTATAATAATTATCACGACATTTTTCCCATACAAATTTCTGTGCACCGGGATGAGTTGCATCATAGAAAACAGTATTTCCCATCCATGTCATATGAAGTCCGTTTCCTCTGTCTGCAGATACAAGATATCCCTTATCAGCCATTTCCCAGAAATTCTCACTCTTCTCGTCAATGGTCGGCCAGACGGAAACAACTGTTTCAATTCCAAGCTCTTTAAGTTCCTTTACCATAGAATCAGGATCAGGCCAGTCGCGAGGCTCAAATTTGAAATCACCTTGTCTTGTCCAATGGAAAAAGTCAACAACTATGGCATCCATGGATAGTCCTCTGCGCTTATGCTCTCTTGCAACAGCTAAAATTTCATCCTGCGTACGATAACGAAGTTTACACTGCCAATATCCAAGACCATATTCAGGCATTCTCGGAGCTCTGCCAGTAGCAGCAGTATAATTCCTTTCGATATCTGCCGGAGAATCACCTGCTGTTATAAAATAATCCAGTTTCTGTGTTGATTTAGCATACCATTCAGTCTTATTTGTACCAAATGTCGCAGTACCAATAGCAGGATTGTTCCATAAAAATCCATATCCTCTGCTGGAAATCATAAAAGGCACACTTGCCTGAGAATTACGATGCGCAAGTTCAAGAACAGCACCCTTCTTGTTAAGATGTCTGTCTTGATATTGTCCCATGCCATATATTCTTTCGTCATCAAAAGCTTCAAAACGCATTGTTAACTCATAATCTGTCCCGCCTTGTCTGCATCTGAGCTCACGTGCATCTACTCTGAGCGGAACGCAATAACGATTTATACGGTTTCTATTTCGCCAGTATTCCTCTGTAAGCAGATTACCATTTTGATTATAAAAGCTGATTCTGCCCTCAAAATCAACCTTTGCAGTAATTTTACCATTAGTTATGTAGTGATTAACCCCTGTCTGATGATAATGAGCAAATTCCTCGCTTTTATACCAAGGATCAGTGGTATCAACAGTTTCGGTACGGAATTGTGCCTCGCAGTTTTTTACAGGTTCACAAAGCGCCCAATCGTGAGAGTCCATTTCAGGAACAGCAGTCATACGTACACGTAATGAATCCTCTCCCCAGGGTTCTATCCACACCTGGCTATTACCATTTTTTATAATAAGCTTATTGTTTTCAGAATAAATCATTTTTTCTCCTTTCAATTACGCTTTCCAAGTTCCCAGAATGCAACCGCTCCTGCCGCAGCAACATTAAGAGAATCAACACCGTGAGACATAGGAATTTTTACTGTATAATCACAGTTTGCTATCGTTTCATTCGCAAGACCGTCTCCTTCGGTTCCAAGAAAGACAGCGAGCTTTTCTTCTTCCCTTAGTTTAGGATCATCAATAGGAATTGTATCATTGCGCAGAGCCATTGCAGCTGTTTTGAATCCCATTTTTCTTAGTATTTCAGCACTTAACTGAGGTGAACTATTGAAATCTCCTTCAAAATAAGTCCACGGAACCTGGAATACAGTGCCCATACTTACTCTTACAGCTCGGCGGTATAGTGGGTCGCTACATGCGGGAGTCAAAATAATTGCATCCATATTGAGTGCAGCTGCTGAACGGAAGATTGCACCGATATTTGTGGAATTCATTATATTTTCAAGAACAACAATTCTACATGCCTTGCTGCAAATTTCTTCAACCGTCGGTAGTTTTTTTCTTCGCATTGCACACAACGCACCTCTTGCAAGACTATAACCTGTGAGTTGAGTCAGAACGTCTGGATCAGATGTAAAAACAGGTACATCGCCGCAACGGGAAATCACACTCTGCGCTTGATTTTCAATATGCTTGCGTTCAATGAGAAAAGAAACAGGTTCAAAACCGGCATCAAGAGCCCGATTAATTACTTTGGGACTTTCTGCTATAAATATACCCGTATCAGGTTCGTAAAAATGAAGAAGCTGAGTTTCTGATAGTCTTGCATAAATATCCAGTTCTGGCGCAGAAAAATCTGTTATTTCAATTATATTGGGCATTATTTATCCTCACCTACACTTTTTATCCAGCCTGCAAAACCATATGGTAAACGTTCATCTGCAAGCTTTCCATCATCAAATATAAGATTATGCTGAATCCAGTTAATCATACAGTGCTGACCCATTTCAAAACCATAAAACACTGAGGCTACACCGCCATCGCCGTTGTAAACCCATTCAGGAAAAAAGCATATACAATTCTTAATTTTAGTAAGCTTATCAACATGAGGCGCAACACAATCATCAAAAACAGCCATTTCATCATGCTTTCCGTGTGCAATAAGAAGATTAATACTTGCTCTTTCTATATCATTAAGTTTATCGTATGACGGAAAATAACCGGAGGCGATGGGAGAAGCACCATCAAAGAAATCCGTATTGGTTTCAAGAAGCTTCCAGGTGAAATAGCCACCTGAGGAAGCACCCATAATAAGCTTTGCTGATATATTTTCTGAATGTTCTTCAACAAACTGTCTGTAAATACTCATAATCGGTTCAATATATTCCTCAGACCAACCATTAAGGATTTGCCCTTCTTCCGTTCTTGTTTCGTTAGCAAGAGGAACAATTATGTATGCATTTCCCATAAGCTTCTGTAATTCAGGCGAAGCATACTGTTCAGCCCCACAACACATAATGCAATCCTTAACCATAAGTGAGTTACTTGCACCGTGAAACCACATTGTAACAGGATATTTTTTATCAGAGGGAGCACCATGCTTTATAGGATCATAAACATAATAACGTATGTTTCCCGTCTTTTCACAAGGGAAAATATAGTCATCAAATAAATCAAGATATGTACGCGTTTTATAGGTAATAGAATAACTTATAAAATCGTCTTCTCCAAGATATTTTGCCCATTCTGGTACAGCAGACTTATCCTGCTGAATTTTTTTAAAATCAGGTAATGCCATAAATATTCCTTTCTGTCTTAATTAAAAAAATGATACTTGTTCATATTTTTGAGGAAATTCATGCAGATACGAAAAGCAATCATTCACATCGCAGATTATTCCATTCTCTTTGCATCTTCTTTTGAATATTTCCATCAATTTTATATTGTTATCGCTGTTCAATTCATAAGAAAAACCATACTTTTTGTGATAACGCTCCTTCATTCCGGGAAAATAACGGTCAAGAGCATTGTAAAAATACTCCCTGTCACCTTCTCTGAGAGTAACACCCATTCCAAAGCAGATAATTCCATGAACTCCTGCCTCTATACAATAGTCAAGTATCCCGTTAATGTTCTCTTCTGTGTCATTTATGAACGGGAGTATAGGAGACAACCATACAACGGTAGGGATACCATTATCACGTAATGTTTTAAGCACTCTTACTCTTTCTTGTGTAGTACATACATCAGGTTCAAGAATTCTGCATAATTCTTCATCATAAGTAGTAAGTGTCATCTGAACAACACATTTAGCTTTTTCATTTATGCTTTTAAGCAAATCGAGATCACGCAAAATAAGATCGGATTTTGTCTGAATTGCTACACCGAAACCATATCTGTCAATTATTTCAAGACATGTCCTTGTTAATTTCAATTCCTTTTCACAATGCATATACGGGTCACACATCGCTCCTGTTCCTATCATACAAAGCTTGCGTTTGCTTCGCAATGCTTTTTCAAGTAAATCTGGCGCATTACGTTTAACCTCTATATCTTCAAAATCATGAGTAAACCCATAGCACTTGCTTCGACTGTCACAATAAATACAGCCATGAGTACAACCTCGGTAGAGATTCATACCATTATGTTGTGAAAGTATTCTTTTTACCTCAGTGAAATGCACGCATATTTCCTCTCCGAAAAATATATTTTCTTTATTTTACCATGTTTATAATAATAAATCAAGCTGATTTTCAGTTTTAATTATTATTATAATCTGAGCTCTTGTTTTTCTTGACTTTTATACAAAAAAATGGTATCATTACTATAACGGTATTTTATTATAACACCGAATTTTTACATTAAAGGAGAGGTTGATTTGAAAAAGAGAATTTTATCTTTACTTATCGCCATCGCTTCAATTTTCACATTCTGCATTAATGCCAGTGCCTTTGATGCGAATGACTATGATTACAGCTTTGATTCCGACTGGGGATCATCCGACTGGGGTTCTTCTGATTGGAGTTCTTCCGACTGGGATGACGATGATTACTACTTTTCCGGCTCCACTTCATCCGGAAGTAGTGGCGGCGGTGGTGGTATAAGCATCGGCGGTATTATCGTAATTGTCATTATCATCATCGTTGTTGCAAGTTCCAAAAAGAATGGTAATAAAACTAACGGCGGCTCTACTACTGGTATGGGCGGCGGAGTAAGACCTGCAAACGGTGGTCAAGGTCTTAATGTCAATCTTCCCGATCGTACATCACAAATTGAACAGATTATCAAACAGGATGATCCTAACTTTACAGCTGATGATTTCACTGCATTCGCTAAGAATGTCTATATAGACATCCAGAATGCATGGTGCAAACGTGACCTCACACCTGTTCGCCCCGTAATGCATACAAACCTTTACAATACTACTCAGAAACAGGTTCAGTCCAAAATTGAACAGAAGGTTATTTACCACTACGAAAGTATTGCAATCAATACAGCTTATCTTACAAGCTTTGTACGTGATGAACAATACGAATATCTTACAGTTTATCTTAACGCACGCTTCATCGACTATCAGACAAATGAGGAATCAGGTGCAATTATCCGCGGTGACAAAAATACACGCTGGGATTTCCGTTATAAAATGAAGTTCATGCGTTCTGTTGGTATGAAGTCCAATGACGCTAATGCAAGCGAATTTGCTACCGGTCATAACTGTCCTAACTGTGGTGCTCCTCTTGAAATGTCCAGTTCTGGTCAGTGTGCATACTGTGGTTCTGTTGTTTCAACAGGTCAGTATAGCTGGGTACTCAGCGATTTCACAACTATCAGAAATGATACAAAGGATGATGGTATCCGTGTACCTTCCCAAAACCCTCCTCAGTCTGCTTCCACACCTCAAACGGGTAATACAAAGGTTGATCTCGTGTTCTTCCCTGCTGATGCTGGTGTAAAAATACAGGTAATAGAAATTATCAGAAGATTTACAGGCTGCGGACTTAAAGAAGCAAAAGAAATGACAGAAAGCATGCCCTGTACAATCTATGAAGGCGACGAAGAAACTGCTAAGAGACTCAAAACAACTCTTGATCAGCTTAATGTTGACTCACGAATTAAATAAGGAATTAATAAGTTATGGGCGCAATTATAACAACACTTATTGTAATAGGAATTATTGTTATTTCAATTGTAATCGGCATAGCGGTTATCCGATACAAGCTGAATAAAGTAACTCAGAAATATCTTGGCAGGAATCTTGAACAAGTCGGCGAAGCAATCAAAGAGGGGCTGAATGATGACTCCCAACCTCCTCGAACAATTTCGGTTATGACCTCTATTCATAAACCAAAATTTCAAAAAGATTTCCCGGATATGAGTTATGCGCAAATCGAAACAATGGCAAAAAATGCTCTTACCGGATATCTTACCGCCATTGAAGAACAAGATGTAAGCAAGCTTTATGAACCCTCTCTCAACTTAACACAACAAGTTTATGACAGACTCACCGACAACGCAAGCAGAGGTGTTGAACATTTTGACAATGTCAAAATTCACCGCATCGCTCTTGCAAACTATATTAATTCAGGCGGGGTTGTTGATGCTGTGTTTGAGATTTCCTTCGAATGTTATCATTTCTTCCAGGAAAAAGAAAAACTTAATGCTCCTAATCAGCTTGCTTGTTCAATCGTTCTTAATCATGGCAAGGCACTTGCCGACGGTTCAGTTATTGAAGGTCATAACTGTCCGAACTGTGGTGCTCCTGTTACATCATCCGTATGCGAATATTGCGGAAGTGGCATATCAAAAATTGATATTAAAGTATGGCTGGCAGACAGCGTAAAGTTTATTTAAAAGTAAAATCCCTGAAATGCAATGCATTTCAGGGATTTTTTATCTTTGTTCGTATCTTTCTGTTCCCCACCACTGAGGAATAAGCTTTTCAAGAGTTATAGTTTCTCGTTTCTCATAATCAACCATTATTTCCATATCCTTATTTTCAAGTGCTAATTGCATAAAAAACTCTCGACAAGCACCACATGGCATTCCGCTTCCCTCTCCATAAGGTGCTTTATCACGAAAGGCAATCATTCTTTTAACAATCTTCTGTCCACTGTTGACATACATATTAAGTGCCGCAACTCTCTCTGCACACATTGCTATTACACCACTACATCCTTCAATACAAAATCCGGTGAATATTTCACCGTTCTCCGCTTCAAGTGCACATACAACATGATGAGCATAGATAAATGGCGATATGTCCTCTGGATGATATTGTTCTTTTGCTTTAAGATATAATTTTTCCCATATATCCATTTTTTCACCTCCTATAATATAAAAAGAGCATGGTTTGAAACCATGCTCTTTTATAATTAAATTACTCAGCTGCCACGGAAGAGTACATGAAGTACTTGAAACCGAGAGGGCTGGAGAAGAAGTTCTGGATGGAAGAACTACACATAAAGATATCTGTGTAGTAGTAGATGGGGCAGATTGCACCAGTTTCCATAAGAATATCTTCTGCGTCATGCATGAGTTCAAAACGCTTAACAGGATCTGTTTCAGCCTTTACAGAAGCGATAATTGCATCGTAAGAATCAGCCCATGTAAGTCCATCGTAACCGGCATAAGAAGCATGTTCACCCTTACCAAGCTGGCTATCGTTGTTACCGCTGCCTGATACCCACATATCAAGGAAGGAAATAGGATCGTTGTAGTCGCCAAGCCAACCGTTACGTGCTACGGAGTAGTTACCATCCTTACGTGTGTTAAGGAATGTGTTCCATTCCTGTACTTCTACCTGGATATCAAAACCATAGTTGCCCCATACCTGCTGGAGATATGTTGCAATAGCTTCATGACCAGAACCGTCATTTGTTACATAAGTTAATGTGGGGAAACCGGAAACCTTACCATCAGCCATTGTGAACTTGCCAGAAGAAGCAGCAACTTCTTCAAGAAGAGCAACTGCTGCATCACAGTTAGCCTGGTAATCTTCGTTTGCTACACTGTAATAACCCTTACCATCACCAGCAGGGCCGTTCTTAGAAATATATTCTGCGCCATCGGGTTCTGTAAGACCCATTGCTACGAAACCAGCAGCAGGAACCTGACCTGCCTGACCAATTTCTTCACAAACATAGTTACGGTCAATCATAAGGCTGAGAGCATTACGGATCTTAGCCTTTTCATCTTCTGTGAATTCAGCAAGTGCTGTATCATTTACATTGAAGGAAACGTAGTAAGTGCCAAGCTGACCTTCAACAAAGAATTCATCCTTGTATTCGCCTTCCTGAAGAGAAGCAATTTCATCATTAGGAACGGAATCGATAAAGAGGTATGAGCCATTCTGATAGTTTGTAAGGAGAGATGCATCATCAGAGTTGAATGCAAAAGTAATCTTATCAGTTACAACCTTATCTGCATCAAAGTAGAATTCGTTCTTTTCAAGAACCATCTGTGTCTGTGTGAATTCAGTAACCTTGTAAGGACCGTTACCGATATATGTGTCGGCAGCTGTTGCCCATGCATCACCGTGAGCTTCAACAAGATCCTGTCTTACAGGCATGTATGCTGGGAATGCACAAAGTTCATTAAAATAAGGAACATCAACTGTAAGAACAACTGTAAGCTGCTTACCATCTTCGGAAGCTGTTACATTGAGGGACTTCTTTTCACCAACAAGATTACCAGCATCGTCGTACATTTCCATCATTTCATTGTAACCATCGATTACTTCGAACATATAGCCGTAGTCTGCGCCTGTTGCAGGGTCAGCAGCTCTGTTCCAAGCATATACGAAGTCCTGTGCGGTAAGATCTGTACCGTCACTCCATTTGAGACCGTCACGAAGTGTGAATGTGTAAGCTGTTTTGCCATCTTCAAGAAGCACGCCTTCTTCAAGAGAAGTTGCACAATGAGGAGCAAGAACTGCGTTACCGTTTCCGTCATCTTCATAACCAATAAGACCTGAGAATACGTGAACAATGTAGGTACCGCCGTCAACGGCAGAGTTTAAAGCTGGGTCTACTGTATCAGGATATGCGCCTACATTAAGCACCATACCTCCGTCTGATGTGCCGCATGAGGATAAAGTAGCCATGCAGCCAAGCATCATTGCAGCAGCAAGTGATGCGCTAAGGATTTTCTTCATATTTTTTTCCTCCAAAAAAATTTAATAAACTCACAAACGTGAGAATAATAACTATAATTTAAATATTATGACAAGCAACAAAGTGACCGCCTGACATTTCTCTGAGTTCGGGCATACATTCAGCACACTTTTCAGTAGCCTTGGGACAACGGGTGCGGAAAGGACAACCGCTGGGCATGTGAAGAGGACTGGGTACGTCACCACTAAGATGGATGCGCTGATTAGCACGTGCAATCTTAGGATCCGGTACAGGAACAGCTGAAAGTAATGAAATTGTGTAAGGATGAATCGGATTATGATAGAGCTCATTCGCAGGTCCGATTTCAATAAGCTTACCAAGATACATAACAGCAATTCGAGTAGAAATATGCTTTACAACAAGCAAATCATGAGCAATAAATAAATATGTGAGTCCTAATTTCTTTTGTAAGTCCTCAAACATATTTACAACCTGCGCCTGAATAGATACGTCAAGTGCAGATACAGGCTCGTCACATACGATAAACTTAGGATCCACCGCAAGTGCACGAGCAATACCGATTCTCTGACGCTGACCGCCGGAGAATTCGTGTGCATAACGGGTAGCATGTTCATTAGGAAGTCCGACAAGATCCATAAGATAACGGATCTTTTCTTCTCGTTCCTTTTTATTCTGATATAACTTATGAACATCAAGGGGTTCACCGATAATATCGCTTACGGTCATACGTGGGTCCAGTGAAGAATAAGGGTCCTGGAAAACCATCTGAGCTTTTTTACGGAAATCAGCAATGGATTTCTTATCCTTGATAAGCTTACCGTCAAACCACACTTCACCCGATGTCGGTTTATAAAGGTGAAGAATTGTTCTGCCGACAGTGGTCTTTCCACATCCGGATTCACCTACCATACCAAGTGTTTCGCCTTCCTTGATATCAAAAGTAACATCATCAACAGCTTTTAGCTTCAATGAACTGAAACCATTGGGAACATCAAAATGTTGTTTGAGGTGCTTAACCTCGAGAAGATTTTTTGATTCACTCATCTTTATACATCTCCTCCACTTCTTTTTCTGTAAGTCTGCCTTCGGCAATTGCATCCTTGAAGTTATACCAGCAGCTTGCTGCATGACAGTCATTGATTAAAAGTTCCTTAGCCTTATGTGTAAGGCAAACCTTCATAGCATTATCACATCTGGGAGCAAAAGGACAACCGTCTGGCATATTTAATAGATCAACAGGTGTACCACCGATGGGTTCAAGACGGTGATCATCATCACTTGCCGTAGGGATAGAACGGATAAGACCCTTTGTATATTCATGCTTGGGATTATAGAATATCTCATCAGCAGTTCCGCGTTCACATACCTGACCTGCATACATAACTATAACCTCATCGCACATTTCTGCAACAACGCCTAAATCGTGAGTAATGAGCATAACAGACATTCCGAGCTGCTTCTGTAAGTCCTTGATAAGATCAAGAATCTGCGCCTGAATTGTTACGTCAAGAGCTGTTGTAGGCTCGTCTGCAATAAGAATATCAGGCTCACATGCAAGAGCCATTGCTATCATTACACGCTGACGCATTCCGCCTGAAAACTCATGAGGGTACTGCTTAATACGTTTTTCCGGTTCATTTACACCAACAAGACGAAGCATTTCAATCGCTCTCTCCTCTGCTTGCTTGCGGTCACGGTCTGTGTGAAGCATAATGGCTTCCATAAGCTGGTTACCGATTGTAAATACCGGATTTAGGCTTGTCATAGGGTCCTGGAAAATAATGCTTATCTTATTTCCGCGGATTTTTGTCATTTCTTCCTTAGAAGCACCGACAAGCTCCTGACCTCTGTAAAGAATACTACCGGATACAATTTTACCGGAGTTTGCTAAAATTTGAAGAATAGAGTAGGCTGTTACACTCTTACCAGAGCCTGATTCACCTACAATACCAAGAACTTTACCTTCATCAAGAGAGAAGGAAAGTCCATTTACCGCCTTTACCTCACCCGCAGGTGTGAAAAAGGAGGTGTGTAAATCAGTTACTTTTAAAAGTTGCATTTTATTTCTCCTTATTTCTTAAGCTTGGGGTCAAAGGCATCTCGTAAACCATCACCGAGAAGGTTAAGTGAAAGAACAATAAGACAAATTGCTACTGCGGGAATAATCAATCGGTATGAATAAGAATATACACCGCTGAGTGCCTCAGAAGCAAGAGAACCTAAACTAGGCATAGGCATTGAAACGCCAAGGCCAAGGAAGGACAGATAACTTTCTGTAAAAATCGCAGAAGGAATTTGAAGTGCGGTTGAGATAATAATTACGCTTATACAGTTAGGGAGCATGTGACGTCTGATAATGTGACTACCGCTTGCGCCGATTGAACGCGCATTAAGAACATAGTCCTGCTGCTTTATTGTAAGAATCTGGCCACGGATAAGACGTGCCATACTTACCCAGTAAAGAAGTGCAAATACAATAAATATACTGATCATACCTACACCAAGCTTTTCAAGGAAAGTATCTTCAAGCAAGGGGGCAAGTGTCTGTTTTAATACTGTTGAAAGCAGAATTATCATAAGAAGATCAGGAAGTGAATAGATAATATCGACTATTCTCATCATTATAAGGTCAACCTTGCCACCATAATAACCCGCAATCGAGCCGTAAAGTGCACCTATAATAAGAACGATGATACTTGCAAAGAAGCCTACAAGAAGTGAAATTCGCGTACCATAAATTACTCGGATTGCATAGTCACGGCCGAAAGAGTCTGTGCCGAAAATATGCGGGAAAATAAATTCCCCTTCTTCCATACGTTTCAATTCAGTCTCACCATATTCAAATGGTGCAAGGTTATTATAAGATGCGTCTGATGCCTGTCCGGCAACAATTCCTAACTGGTCATCATAGCTGTAAGGATAGAACATAGGAACAAATGCAGCAATAAGAACAATTATTACAACAATAACAAGACAAATCATTGCAATCTTATTCTTTTTAAGGCGGCGCATACCATCTTTAAAGAAAGTAGTGCTTTCACGCATGCGCTGCTGCATGAACTTTTCTTCATCAGTTGCCTTTTCAAAACTTTGAAGATCAAGCTGTAAGCTTAAAGGATTTTTCTTGGGCATTGCATTAATATCTTTATTCATTTATACAACCCCCTTTTTAAGATAAATCGACACGTGGGTCGAAGATTTTGTAGCAGATATCAGAAATTAAATTCATAATTACCATAATGGTTGCAAGGAAGATTGTTGTTCCCATTACCATCGGATAGTCACGATTTATGATACTTGAAAAGAAATACTTACCGATACCGGGAACATTGAAAATCTGTTCAACCACAAGGCTACCTGTAAGAATATAAGCAATCATGGGTCCTACATAAGTAATAACAGGTGTAACTGCATTTTTAAGAGCGTGCTTGAAAATAACTCCCTTAGGAGAAACACCCTTTGCTCTTGCAGTACGGATGTAATCCTGACCAAGTACATCAAGCATACTTGAACGAGTAAGTCGTGTAATATAAGCCATTGGATAAAGACTTAAAGAAACAACAGGAAGAACAAGACCTGCTGCTGTGGAACCATTTGATGGGAAAATCGGAATCTTCGCGCAGAACACCAGCAATAGTATCGTGGCTATGACAAACGATGGCATAGCAACACTTCCCGTTGAAAGCACCATTATCACTTTATCTATAACCTTATTATGAAATACCGCTGCAATTGAACCCATAACGAGACCAAATACAATTGCAATAGCAGCAGCGATAAGACCAAGCTTACCACTTGTTTGGAAACCTTCAAGCATAAGGTCGGTAACATTTCTTCCTCGGTTTTTGATAGAAGGACCGAAATCAAATTTTACAACATCACCAAGATATGTTGTATACTGTTCGAATACAGGCTTGTCCAAGCCGTATTTAGCTTCAAGCTGCGCTGTAACAGCAGGGCTGGGGGATTTTTCGCTGAGGAAGGGACCGCCAGGGATGGCCTTCATAACGAAAAAAGTGATAGTGATGACAAGAAATACTGTAAAAATCGCAAGCAATACACGTTTTACAATATAAAAAGCCAGCTTTGAATCCAAAACGTTCATCTCCTTAAATATGTCAATTTGTCAGCTGAAAGGGTTATTTCTCCATAATCAGCATATGCACCTGTTAATTATATCACATTTTTTTAACTTTTACAAGTCTTTTTTGCGATTTTTTATCAAACTTTGTCTGTAAGTTTTTGCCTTAACCATGGTAATTTGTTAACGCATTACCACATTAACAATCAGTTTTGGCCCCTCCTATACACCCCTGCTGTCATGCCAACACGACATTTAAACTGTCTAATAAAATGAACATCATTTTCATAACCGCACAACTCAGAAATACGACTGATTGTAAAAGTTGTATTTAAAAGGTAATATTTTGCCATTTCTATTCTCGCATTAAGTACATCCTCGTAACAGCTTACGCCAAATTCCGATTTATATAAAGCCTGGAAATGTGACGGACTGAGCGAAAGCTTTGATGCAAAATCAGATATGTGGCATTTTTGAGAAGGATTACGATATATTTCTGCTCTTAATGAACGAAGCAAAGCATAATGAGGTGATACATGCTCAGATTTTTCATCAGCACCGCCGAGCTTAGCCATAAGAAGTCTCAACAACAAATTAATGCTTTCAGTTTTATTAGGATTATCCGATACATTTTCAAGGTTCAATTGTAGCAATATATTTTCAATACTCAAAATGTCCGAAACGTGAAAAACCGTATTTACAGGCACTCTCATCCTGTTCAGAAAATTTTCATCATTTTCTATATCAAAATGTACCCAATGGTTTATATAATTATCACCAGAAGCACGATAATACTGAGGATAACTCTTTGAATATAAAATCGCTGAATCAGGTAATACATCATAATATTCCGAATCAGTACGAACCTGCGCATTTGTTTTGAACACAATAAGCAGATTATCACCTGAACCAGACGGTCGTTCAATGCTGAACTCTCTATCATGGTGATAATCTATTCCAAGAACATGTAGTTTCATTGCATTCTCCTTCTTTAAATCGTAGGATATATCAGTTATGAAAATATTATACATCATTGAAAAAAAATCGTCAAGGTGTAAACTATTAAGTAACAAATTTATTTCGAAAGGATTTCTGCCATGAAAAAGATCAGAATGATTGTAAACCCTCTTGACAAGAAAAGCCATATCAACAAGGAAATATTCGGACATTTTTCCGAGCATCTTGGAAGATGCATCTACAATGGCATCTACGTAGGTGAAGATTCATCAATTCCAAATACCTGCGGTATCAGAAATGATGTAATAGAAGCATTCAAAAAAATAAATATGCCTGTACTTCGCTGGCCGGGTGGTTGTTTTGCCGACACTTACCACTGGAAAGACGCCATAGGCAATAAAGCAGACAGAAAAAAGATGATAAATGTTCACTGGGGCGGTGTTACCGAAGATAACAGCTTCGGTACACATGAATTTTTCAAGCTTTGCGAGCTTGTGGGCTGCGAACCGTATATTGCCGGAAATCTCGGAAGTGGTTCCGTCCAGGAGCTTTCTGAATGGGTAGAGTATATGACATCCGATGATATTTCACCTATGGCTGATCTCAGAAGAGCCAATGGCCAGGAAAAAGCATGGAAACTCAAATATCTCGGTATCGGTAACGAAAACTGGGGTTGCGGCGGAAATATGACACCTGAATATTATTCAGACGAATACCGTCGCTATCAGTCATTCTGCCGTGATTACAGCGGAAATCAGCTCTTTAAGATTGCTTGCGGTCCTAACGCTTTCGACTATAACTGGACAGAAGTAATCATGAAAAAAATAACCCCTTGGCATATGAAGGGTATTTCTCTTCACTTCTACACAGTTCCTTATTCAAATTGGGAACACAAAGGTTTTGCAACCGTATTCTC
This sequence comes from Ruminiclostridium sp., assembly GCA_045579565.1. Taxonomy (GTDB): domain Bacteria; phylum Bacillota; class Clostridia; order Oscillospirales; family Ruminococcaceae; genus Ruminiclostridium_E. The sequence continues at coordinate 38,882 of JAZNML010000021.1, read as the reverse complement.
CGACGATGATTACTATGCAACCCTTTCCGAAACACACAGAATGGAAGAGCTGCTCACACGTCACAGTGAAATTATGAACAGATACGACCCTGAGCACAAGGTAGGTCTTATCGTTGATGAATGGGGTTGCTGGTTTGATGTTGAAGAAGGTACAAATCCCGGATTCCTCTATCAGCAGAATACCATGCGTGACGCTATTGTTGCCGCTATCAATCTTAATATGTTCAATCAACACTCCGACCGTGTTATTATGGCTAACTTAGCACAGGTTGTAAACGTACTTCAAGCTGTTATTCTCACAGAAGGAGAGGAAATGATTCTTACTCCTACATATCATGTTTTTGACCTCTACAAATGTCATCAGGACAGCACATTATTATACAGCTACGTTGATAACGAGAAAATTGAAGGTCAGTACTATAACGCAATTTCTCACTCTGCATCTGTTGACAATGAGGGTAAAATTCATATCACCCTTTCCAACTGTTCACTAAGTGAAAATTATGAAATCGACCTCGGCATCATTGATACAGACGTAAAGTCCGTTTCCGCACGCATTCTTACAGGTGATGCACATGACTACAACGATTTCGGCGGAGTTGAAAAGGTTAAACCTGCCGATTATGAAGTTAAAAACGATAACGGTAAGCTTGCAATTGCTGTTCCTCCTTGCTCAATTATCAGCATTGAGGTTATTCCCCAGTGAACGTAATATGTAAACGCTGTCTTTTATCAGAAATCAGTGATGAAGACACTAAAAAGACAGTAAGAGAGCTTATTGAAACAATGCCAGATGATAAAAAAGCTGACGATACATTGTATCGTCAGCGACTTGATATCTGCAAAAGCTGTGATGAGCTTATTAACGGTATGTGTGGTAAATGCGGATGTTATGTAGAGCTAAGGGCTTTGCAGAAAATACGCAGATGTCCGCATGAGGACAGGAAATGGTAATCATCCTGCCAATGGAAACTTCGGACGCATAATCGCATTTATGTAAAACGTAAGAATTAAAACCAATATACTTATTACCAAGCCGCATTTTTGAATTACAAAAAATGCGGCTCTTACTTTTTCATTTTTAACAAGCTTAGTACAGCATAGCGCTGCAACAATCGCAATAATATATGTGAACCCAAAAGCTGATAACATGATAAATCCAGCAAAATTACCGCCTGCGGAGGATTCGCCGTAATACGGGAAAATCCAGTTCAATGCACGGCCAGAAAAATTAATCTTTAAAAACCAGCTGAAAAGCAGAAAATTTACAAGAAGAGAAATCACATATTTTATTAAAGCCTGTTTCAGTGTATCACCGAAAAGCACGGAGCAATAAAGTAACGCCCCGATGATTGGTACAACAAAGAAACAAACTGCTACGTCGTCAACCTTCATACTAAGTACATCATTAAGACGCCAAACAGGCTCAAATAACAAGGCGAGGGCTATTCCGCAGATTATTGTTTCAAAAATCATCTTTTCGGGGGATTTTTTATTATTCATCCTTAGCCAAGCAACTCCTTACTTATCAGTTCAAGCGTTCTGTTTTCCCTTTCAATCATAGCTTCAAAAGTGCGCGACAGGGCTTTTTCCTTGTGGTCAGCAGTTATATTTGTTTTTATAGCCTGTTCAATTGTTACAAATTCAGGAGTAAAAAGTTCATCTGCTTCATAATCATCAAGATTCTGTAAAACCTGTGTTTCATCCGTTTCGCAAACAAAATAATAATTATCCTGAATGAATATATCCTCAATCATTCCTTTTGATTTTCTGCGGACATAACCAAATTCCCTGATTGAATCGGGTTTTAAAATATATCCGCTCTCTTCACCGACTTCACGGATTAATGCTTCCTCATAGGATTCGCCTTTTTCTAAGCCACCGCCGGGAAGCTTATAATAGTTATATTTAAGGCTATGTATCATCAGGATTTTATTGTCTTTTATGACTATGCCTCTGACAGAAGGGCGTTTGCCGATAGTACCGTTGGGGTTGTAGTCTTTTGTGTCGATTAAAAATAATTCTCTCATACTAAACCTCACTTACGGTAATAATACTTTTCCCAATTATTAAGACGTTTTCTCAATGTATTATTCCGCTTCTTCCATAAATACGATACCTTACCTGTTCGCTGTCCGTTTACATACGCTTTAATATCCTGTTCATATTCGGATATTGTATCTACTTTTGTTTTAACAAAACGGTAATCGCAGATATCCCAGCTTTCAAATAACCTGCGGTATCTGTTGGATTTTCCTGCAAATAACAAGCTGCTGCGACGCACTTTGCGATTAGCACGGATTTTACTATACTTGCTTTCATCTTTATCCTTACAAACAGTAAAGTGCTTGTAGCTTCGGCTCATAATACACCCCCAAAAAAATGTCTCTATATTCAATATTATTATAACAACAATATCATAAAAAGTCAACAAAACCTCCGCACAAATGTACGGAGGCTGTTTTTATTAAAGAGTTACCTTTTCAATCTTCCAGATTTCCTTTGCATAGTCTGCAATTGTTCTGTCTGAGCTGAACTTACCTGAGCAAGCCATATTCATCCAGCATTTCTTAGCAAAACCAAACTTATCCTTATAATCCTTATTAACCTTTAATTTAGCTTCAACATAGCTTTCAAGGTCACCAATAAGGTGATAGTTATCAGGTCTGTGCCAACTTGCGCCATCCATAAGGGAGAAATAGAGTTCACGGAATACACCTGTACCGCCATCACTTACTGTACCATCAATAAGTGTACGGACTACTCTGCCGATCTTCTCATTCTCTTCAACAAGATAGCGAGGATCATAAATCTTCATGATTTCTTCAAGGTCTTCAACTGTTGCACCGAAGATGTAGTTGTTTTCCTTGCCTGCTTCTTCAACAATTTCGACATTTGCGCCGTCAAGAGTACCGAGAGTTACAGTACCGTTAAGCATAAACTTCATGTTACCTGTTCCGCTGGCTTCTGTACCTGCTGTGGAAATCTGCTCGGAAATATCCGCAGCTGTAACAAGCTTTTCTGCATAGGATACACGATAGTTCTGAACAAATACAACCTTCAATAAATCCTTGGTTGCAGGATCGCTGTTTACAAGCTTACCAATTTCGTTGATATACTTGATAATACCCTTTGCTCTTCTGTATCCGGGAGCAGACTTAGCACCAAAGATAAATGTCATGGGATGGAAATCCTTGATAGAACCATCCTTGATACCAAAGTAAATATAAAGAATACCAAAAGCATTGAGAAGCTGTCGCTTATATTCATGGAGACGCTTGATCTGAATGTCAAAAATGCTGTCGGGATTTATTTCAACGCCTTCATGTTCCTTGATATAAACTGCAAGCTGCTCCTTCTTTGTGCGCTTGATATCCATAAAGCGTTGGAGCTCATTCTTGTTATCAGCAAACCATTTAAGTTTTTGAAGCTGATCCAGATCAGTCTTCCATTCATCGCCCTTATTAAGTTCAGAAATAAGTGCTGAAAGCTCTTTGTTGCAAAGAGCAATCCAACGACGAGGAGTAATACCGTTTGTCTTGTTCTGGAACTTTTCAGGATAAAGATCATACCATTCTTTCAGAGCATCATTCTTAAGAATTTCTGTATGAATAGCAGCAACACCGTTAACATAAGTTGAGCAGTAAATTGCCATCTTAGCCATATGGATAAGGTCACCTGAAATCATCTTTAAATCATAGATTTCGCTTTGAAGCTTACCAGCCTTATACATTTCGCCAATAAATGCTTCGTTAATTTGGAGGATGATTTCATAAATTCTCGGAACTACTTCCTTAACTATATCAACGCTCCACTTTTCAAGAGCTTCTGCCATAATAGTATGGTTAGTGTAGTTGAATGTCTTCTTTGCAATTTCAAGTGCTTCAAAAAATCCAAAGCCTTCTTCGTCGACAAGAATACGGATAAGTTCGGGAATTGAAATTACAGGGTGAGTGTCATTAAGCTGGATAGTAACCTTCTCATAGAATTTCTTTAAATCATATCCGCTTTCCTTGTGCTTCTTTACAATATCCTGAACAGACGCAGAAGAGAAGAAATACTCCTGCTTCAAACGAAGGATCTTACCTTCTCTGGTGTCATCGTTAGGATAAAGAACACGAGAGATATCCTCAGCCATGCGCTGTTCTCTGCATGCCTGATCGTATTTCTGGTCATTAAATAATCCAAAATCAAATTCTTTAATAGGCTCGGCCTGCCAGAGACGGAGTGTACTTATATGCTTGGTGCCATAAGCAACAATAGGCATATCATAAGGAACAGCCTTCACAACCTGATCGCCATAGGTAACAGTTACAGTATCTGTATTAATACGCTTGCTCCATGGATCACCATACTCTGTCCAGTTATCAGCATCTTCACACTGGAAGCCATCCTTGATTGACTGCTTGAAAAGACCGTATTTATAACGGATTCCGTAGCCATCAAGAGGCAAGTCGAGAGTTGCGGCACTGTCTAAAAAGCATGCTGCAAGACGTCCAAGACCACCATTGCCGAGAGCAGCATCTTCTATTTCTTCAAGATCAGAAAGATTTACGCCGATTTCGTCAAGAGCCTCACGAACTTCCTCTTCAATACCGAGGCAAAGGAGGTTATTATAAACAGCACGTCCTACTAAGAATTCCATAGAAAAATAGCATGCTCTTCTACCATTTTGATGTGCTTTCTTGCTTTTTGCCCAATCATCGCCAATACTCTGCATAACAGCGCGTGAAACAGCATCATGAATCTGCGGAGCGGTAGCCTTTGCAGGTTCAACACCGTAATCTTCGGAAAGAATCTTATTAAATTCTGTTAAAAATGCTTCTTTTGAAAACATAGTCTTCTCCTTAAAAATAAATATATTGTGATTATTTTACCACATTTCAATAAAAAATGCAATGGTTAATTAAACTTTTGCGTAATAGTTATTATTTTTTTCGATATAATCATGGCTAAAACAACACTTACCAAATCTTTTAAAACATATGGAAATGATGAAGTCAAAAAAGCATTGATTATATTTTCCGAATACCTCGAAAACCATAAAACACCACATGCATGGCAAGAAATAATTCCTGCAAACGAAAATAAAAGCTTGACAATCAGCTTATCTGTTTTTATACCACATAAAAAAACAAGTGGAATAAAACCCATAATAAATCCACCTGTCATTCCGAACAAAACAGAAAAACCGCCCTGAAAACCAGTAAATACAGGAGCTCCGATAGTACCCACTGCGATATAAACAAGCACAGACGCAACACCTTTCGAAGAACCAAGAACAAAGCCGCTTAAGGCAATTATAAACGTTTGCAATGTTAACGGAACACTGATCGGATTTGGTATCGAAAACAACGAAAACACAGCAACAAGCGAAGAAAACACAGCAATTAAAACTAAATCAATAGTTTTCATTCGTTTCATTTTATTATTTCTCCCTTTATGAGCTGAACCTCTCCTGATGAAAAGGCAATTTCTTCGCCATCTATGAATTTTACACATAATCGCATTTCATCATCAATCCCTGTAACAATACCGTTAAAAATCTCATTTCCTCTGGCAAAAGTTATTTCTCTTCCCGTTAATAATGAACGTCTTTGATATTCAGACAAAAAGGAAAGATTTGAAAGATTATTATAATACTCAAAAAAATTGCTGAGAATATTAGCTGATACTGTGGCCCTGATATCGCAATTTTCTGATAAAACAGATGTTGCAACATTCTGTAATTCCTCGGGGAAATTGTCTGTGCAAAGATTAATACCTATGCCAAGTACTGCGTAATTAAGACCTCCGCTCTCAAAATCCATAGAAGCCTCTGTTAATATTCCGCAAACTTTTTTTCCATTGTAATAAATGTCATTAACCCATTTTATCTGCGTTTCAACCCCTGTAATTTTATCAATTGCCTCTGAAACCGCAACAGCGGCACAAGCGGTTATACTAAGTGCTTCCGAAGCAGAAAATTCTGGCCGCAGAAGAATACTCATATAAAGACCTGTATCCTTAGGGGAATAGAAGCTTCTGCCTAGTCGCCCCCTACCCGCTGTCTGTTCTAGCGCAATCAATATCGTACCTTCTGAACTACCATTTTCAGCCATTAATTTAAGTTCCGTATTAGTGGAATCAACGGTTTTTAAAACACTTATTTTTAATCTTTTATTCAATTCAGGTGATAAGTTTGCATAAACTGATTGAGATGTAAACACATTGCTTTTCTCGGAAAGACAATACCCTTTATTAGTAACAGCTTCAATGATATGTCCATCTTTTTTCAGCGCATTTATGCTCTTCCATATTGCATTGCGGCTTACGGAAAGTCTTTCGGCAATTTCTTCTCCCGAAACAAAGCTACCTTTTGCTGATTCAAGTATATTTAAAATCTGTTCTTTAATTGCCATTTCGTGAACACCTCGTTTTTGTTGATAGTTTATTGTATCACATAAGGAGAAAATTGTCAACTTACTTCATAAAACCGGTGACAATCTTTTTTGTTGTTGACAACCACTTATTGTTATGTTAAAATGGCTTTACAAAAGGAAATGTTACATTCAATTGCGGAATTGCCACATAACAGTGGTAGAGTTCTTCATGGCAAAATGATAGAATTAAGCTATCAAATCAAGGAGGAAATTAAAAATGAAATTTCACGATAAATTGATTAAGCTAAGAAAATCCAAAGGTATATCGCAGGAAGAACTTGCTGAAATGATGGATGTTTCAAGACAAGCAATTTCACGCTGGGAATTGGGCAACACTCTGCCCGATGTACCTAATCTTCTCAGAATAAGCGAAATATTCGATGTGTCTGCTGATTATCTGATCCGCAACGATTATGAAGCTGATAATAATACATTTGTTAACAAAAGCATTAAAACAAGTGAACCAGTAAACAGTAAATTATATTATCTTCCGCTGATTTTCGGATCCATATTTTTAATAATTGCTATTATATACCTTATTGTCAGCATAATTGAAATGGAAATTATTTACGTTCTGATTTCACTTTTGAATTGCAGTACAGCGGTGAACTTTTTTCTGATATTCAGACGCAGAAATAAAAATATGTAATTTAAAAGCCACAGATTTTCCTGTGGCTTTTATTTTATGAACATTTATTTTCGTTTCTGTGCAAGTAAGGGTGAATAATGATTGCGGAAATCCTCAAATGTTCCGTTATCAAGAGCATAACGGATTTTCTCCATAAGTGTGTTGTAGAAATACAGATTATGCTGTACCGCAAGTCTGCCTGCAAGAGATTCTCCGCTTTTGAACAGGTGTCTGATATATGAACGGGAGAAATTACGACATGTAGGACAGTCACATTCCTCATCAATAGGCTTGTCATCAAGAGTATAACAATTATTTGTAAGATGAGTAATTCCCTGCCATGTGAATACAGTTGCATGGCGGGCATTACGGCTGGGCATTACACAGTCGAACATATCAATACCGCGGTAAACACCTTCGATAATATTAGTAGGAGTACCAACACCCATTAAATAACGAGGCTTATCCTCGGGAGCAAAAGGCAATACCACATCGAGAATATGGTACATAACCTCTGCCGGCTCACCAACTGCAAGTCCACCGATCGCATATCCATCAAGGTCAAGCTCTCTGATATCCTTCATATGTTTGATACGTAAATCGTCATATGTCGCACCCTGATTTATACCGAAAAGCATCTGCTGTTTATTGATAGTTTCGGGAAGTGAATTAAGTCTGTCCATTTCAACCTTACAACGATGGAGCCAACGAGTAGTTCTCTCAATAGACTGAGCTGCATATTCATATTTCGCAGGATTTTCAACACATTCATCAAATGCCATGGCAATTGTAGAAGCTAAGTGTGATTGAATCTGCATACTTTCTTCCGGTCCCATAAAAATCTTTTTTCCATCAACATGAGAGCTGAAATAAACGCCTTCTTCTTTGATTTTACGGAGTTTTGCAAGTGAAAAAACCTGGAAACCGCCGCTATCTGTAAGAATAGGTCTATCCCAATTCATAAATTTATGAAGACCACCCATTTTATAAATGACGTCATCGCCGGGACGAACATGGAGATGATAGGTATTACAAAGCTCTACCTGGCATTTTAAGTCCTTTAAATCAAGAGATGAAATACCACCCTTTATTGCCGCAGATGTACCGACATTCATAAAGAAAGGAGCCTGAATAACTCCGTGAGGTGTATGGAATTCACCGCGTCGAGCAAGCCCTTCCTGTTTAATAAGTTTATACATAACTTTCTCCTTAATTTGTTCTTATAATCATTATAACGTATTTTTCTTTAAATTGCAACAATTACTCCCAACAATCCACTTCATGCGGCAAATCAATATTCTCGGCATGAAAAACTGGAGTTTTTCCTTCCTCTCTTTGTGTCTCATAATCTTTTAATGCACGAATAGCGTACTTACTTAAAATAAATATTACCGGCATATTTATCAAAGTCATCCCGCCCATAAGAACATCAGCCAGATTCCAAAGTAAATCAGCTGAGAGACAACATCCCGCAAAAATAACAAGAGACGCTAATATACGATATACTATCATAAATTTCTTTCCGGGAGTGCGTTTCATAATATGAATTATGCATTTATCTACATAATACAGATTTCCGAGTAATGTTGTAAAAGCAAACAGTATCATGGCAACAGTTATAAATATGGGTCCAAATTCTCCAAGATTTTCAGATAATGCCTTCTGGACATAGGCTGCACCTGAGAGCTCCTCTGTCGGTTCTACACCTGAACACATACACATAAATGCTGTTGCACTGCATACAAGAATTGTATCAATGAAAACAGAAAGCACCTGTACCAAGCCCTGTTTTACAGGATGAATAACCTCAGCTGATGCGGAAGCATTTGGAGCTGAGCCTACACCCGCTTCATTACTGAACAATCCACGTTTTATACCGTACATAACACATGAACCGCCAAATCCACCAAAAATAGCCTCAAAATTGAATGCCTCAGAAAAGATTTTTAAGATAACCGATGGCAAAGTAGTTATATTGATTAAAACAATTATAAACGCAACAAGAATATACGCAATACCCATAATCGGAACAAGAAAGCTTGTTGCTTTGATTACTCTTTCGCCGCCGCCCATAAGACAATAACAGACAATTCCTGCAAGTAATATTCCTATAATTATCGGTGATGTACCGGGATCGTAAAATTCATATGCTGAAAAAGTGGATTGAAGGTTATATGATGCAAGCATATTGAAACCTACACCATAAGTAAGGATCAACAACACCGAGAAAACTACTGCAAGAGAACGCTTTTTCAGAGCCGTTTCTATATAATAAGCCGGTCCTCCATAACATCCATCAGGACCTTTTCTTTTATAAATCTGCGCTAAGGTACTTTCTATAAAAGCCGATGCACTTCCTATAATAGCAATTAACCACATCCAGAAAACCGAACCGAATCCGCCGAGACAAAGTGCGGTTGATACTCCTATGATGTTACCTGTTCCTACTCTTGATGCGGTAGATACCATCAGCGCCTGAAATGATGAAACTCCGCCTTCTGATTTTTCGGTCACCGCTCTCAGCTGTTCACCAAATAACCGGAAAGAAACAAAACGCGTACGTATTGTAAAATATATGCCTCCTATAATAAGGATTATAATAAGAATGTAGCTATACAAAGCATCATTAACTGCTGAAATTATGTCGTTAATCATATAATAACCGTCTTTCTGAAAAATGTACCTTTAAATTATACCAAAACCAACCTATAAAGTCAACTGATGGCAAAAACCCAAATTACAAAACTGCCTGTCGATTTTTATTGATATTGCACAAATTGTTTTTACAATTATTGGATTTATTGACTTTAATGTGCAATTGTGATATAATAAGAATATATTTGTAACAATTTTGAAACAAAGGAGGTTGTGTCGTATTGGATAAGCTAATACATTTTGATATATGTGCGCTTATTTTACTCCTTGTATTACTTTTTTCTGTGTTGATACGAAAAATGACAAATGGTATTACAAATCGTATGTTTATTGTGGTTATGTTAACAATGTTTGCCTCTACCCTATTCAACATATGGGCTGTAACACTTGATAACAGTGGAAATGCCAGTCACACTCTCCTTTATTTTGCTCATACAGGATACCTGTTTACTCACAACATGACTACACCTGCATATGTTCTGTATATTATCAGTCTTTCTGACACATGGCATAAAATGTTGAAAAATAAACCTCAGATGGTTCTTCTAATTTCACCTTTTGCTATACTTACAGTCTTGCTGATAATAAACCTTTTTACAGATTGCGTTTTTGAAGTATCAAATCATACATACATCAGAGGAGAGCTTTTCTTCATACTTTATATAGTTGCCGTATATTATATGGCTTTTGGCGTCATTTATCTTTTCAGATGCCGGAAAATACTAAGCAGAGCCAAAATAATGTCAATAAGTGCAATGGTTCCGCTTATGATTACAGCAATTCTTATACAGTTCATTTATCCGAGACTTGTTATCGAAATGTTTGCAGGAGCAATCTCTTTACTCCTTATCACAATGACAACTCAGAGACCCGAGGAACTTATCGATGTCCGTACAGGACTTGGTAATTACAACGCCTATATAGAAAACATAAAACGTTCCTTCGCTAACGAAAAAAACTTTACTGTTATTATGCTCAACATAGGAAGCTTCCTTTCAATTCAATCAATGCTGAGCTATGACTCTACCCTTACCCTTCTTCGTGCAGTAGGCGAGGAAATAGGTAAAGCTACACGAAATTCTAAAATTGATGCCGATGTTTACTATCTCGACCGCGGTAGATTCCGCGTCGTAATAAACAGCCGTGATTACCCAAAAGTTTCTCAGATGGCTGAATCATTGATGGCTAAACTTCATATGAACAAAACAATTAACAAACTTGCAATGGAATTTACACCAAACATTTGTGTCGCAAACTGCCCCGGTGATGTAAAAAATTTCACAACACTCCTCGCATTAGGCGAAAACTTTCACGATAAAAGCTATAACACGGGCGGCGTACTCTATGCATCAGAGCTGTTTAAACAGGATCGTTTCGATATGGCAAACAATATAGATTTAATTATTGAAAAAGCCCTGAAAAACAACAGCTTCAAAGTTTATTACCAGCCTATATATTCCGTTGAAAAAGGTAAGTTTGCTACCGCAGAGGCGTTGCTAAGATTAATCGATGACGAATACGGATTCGTTCCGCCCGATATGTTCATTGCAGCAGCAGAAAAGAACGGAGCAATACACAAAATAGGCGACTATGTTCTCGAAGAGGTTTGCAGATTTATCGCAAGCGACAAATTCAAAGAATTAGGTATTGATTATATCGAAATAAACTTATCTGTCGCACAATGTATTCACGGAAATCTGGCTGATAAGGTACTTGAAACGCTGAATAAATATAATCTTACACCAGATAAAATTAATCTTGAAATAACTGAAACCGCTGTTTCATATGCACAATCCATAATGAAACAAAACCTTGAAAAACTGAGTTCTGCCGGAGTAAGTTTTTCCCTCGATGATTATGGCACCGGATATTCAAACATGAAGCGAATGATCCAGCTCCCTCTTAAAATTGTTAAACTGGACAAATCATTTGTAGATGAACAGAGTAATCCTAAAATGTGGATTGCAATTCAAAATACTGTGAAAATGCTCAAAGATATGAATATGGAAATTGTAGTAGAAGGCATTGAAACACAGACAATGGTTGAGCAATTTACAGAACTTAATTGTGATTATATCCAAGGATATTTCTACTCAAAACCTATCCCGGAAGAAGATTTCGTTGAATTTATCAAAAAATCAAATATCGCCTGAATTAAAAAAAGCCGTTAAGAAAACTTAACGGCTTTTTTCAGCTAATAAACATTGAATCCCCAAAAGAAAAGAATCTATATCTCTCTTCAATAGCGGTTTTGTACGCAGAAAAAGTCTTATCCTTACCAAGAAATGCACTGACAAGCATTATCAATGTACTTTCAGGTAAATGGAAATTTGTAATCAATGCATCAATCGCTTTAAATTCATACCCGGGATAGATAAAAATACCTGTATCGTGTGTGCAAGCTTTTATTTCACCATTCTCAGATAATCCGGCAGCAGATTCAAGTGTACGACAGCTTGTTGTACCAACAGCAATAACGCGACCTCCCCTTGCCTTACATTCACGAATTTTATCAGCAGTTTCCTGGGGAATAGAAAAATGTTCAACATGCATCTTATGATCGAGTATATTCTCTTCCTTAACAGGTCGGAATGTACCCAATCCTACATGAAGAGTAACAAAAGCTGTATCAACACCCTTTGTACGAATATCACTAAAAACCTTATCGGTGAAATGAAGGCCAGCTGTTGGTGCGGCAGCTGAACCGGTTTCATTACAGTAAATGGTATTATATCTATCTTTATTCTCAAGCTTCTCTGTAATATACGGTGGAAGCGGCATCTGTCCGATGCGATCAAGAATATCAAAGAAAACTCCATCATAATCAAAACGGACAATTCTGTTTCCATCATCAATTACTTCAATTACTTCTGCGCTCAACTCATCAGAAAAAACAACCTTAGCCCCTACCTTTAAGCGTCTGCCAGGACGGACAAGTGTTTCCCATGTATTTTGTGTACGCTGATTAAGAAGAAGAAACTCACATACAACACCAGTATCTTGTTTCACACCCATGATACGTGCAGGAAATACCTTAGAGTCGTTCATAACTAGCAAATCTCCCGAACGCAGGTAATCTGCTATATTATAAAATCTATCATGAGTAATTGCGCCTGTTTCTCTGTCAATTTTCATAAGTCGCGAACTATCACGCGGTTCAAGTGGAGTCTGAGCAATCAGCTCCTCCGGTAAATCATAATAAAAATCCGATTTTAACATATATTGCCTTTCTGCATAACTTTGCCGCACGCTTTTGCGTGCAGCAATTATTATTTAATTTTCGCGAAGATTGAATCCTGAGATAAGCTTCTTTAAAACCTGAGCCTGTTCTGCAAGTTCACGTCCATAGATTATACTATCTTCTGATGCGATTGAACTACTGTTAATAATTGAATTAATACGTTCAACACAAGCTGTAACCTGCTTAATGGTGTAAACCTGTTCTTCGCTTGCACTTACGATTCTATCCATATTTACTACAACCTCAGATGCCGATTCAGATGCTTCTGTAATTGACTTAGCGGTTAATCCAGCGATTCTTCCACCTTCTCTTACAGCTACAACTGTATCCTTTACAAGCTTGGTTGTAGTCTTTGCTGCCTCTGATGAACGCTCAGCAAGATTTCTTACTTCATCAGCTACTACCGCAAAACCTCTGCCTGCATGACCGGCCTTTGCAGCTTCAACCGCCGCATTAAGAGCAAGAATGTTAGTCTGGAAAGAAATATCTTCAATTGTTTTTACAATTTCTTCTATTTCCTCAGAAGCCTCAGTGATTCTGTTCATAGAAGCCATAAGTCTGTTCATCTGCTCATTAACATCAACAAGGTCACCGTTGACATTATTGGCCATATCCTTCATACCAGCACATTTATCAGCTGTACCGTTTATCATACTTGCGATATTGCTTACAGAACCAGCAAGTTCATTAATGTTATTCTTCTGTGCAACAGAACCATCGCTGAATACCTGTGCGCCATTTGAAACTCTTTCAGCACCGCCGCGTACGACAGAAGCAGAATTATCAATACCACTCAATGTATTGCTAAGCTTTTCACTTAATGCATAAGTTCTGTTGTAAAGATCTGCAAAGCTTCCTTCATAAACTCTGCTTTGTTCATCATTAGAAAGATTGAAATTGCCTTCTGCCATCTGATTCATCATCTTTTCTGTGTCGTGTGAAAGGGCCTTGACAGTTTCTACAAGACGGAACACAGAACGTGCAAGTTCGGCTGTTTCATCAGCGTTTTTAACAACTACAACGGGAGATGCAACGTCACCTGCTGTAAGAGCTTCAATTCGTTTTGTACATGTAGTAACAGCCTTACCGATTTTAAGACCATTATAGATTGCAAGCGCAACTGCAATAATTAAACCAACAATTGTTGCTGCTACTTCAACACTTACAAGATCATTACATACAGTCATGTAATCATCATTGGGTGATAACACAACGATATTCCAGGATGTACCGGCAATAGGAGCATATCCCACATAGCACTCGGTAGAAAGAGCACCACTATAAGCTTTACCCGAGCCGATTTCACCTTCACGCATTTTTTTGTGAAGTTCTGCAAGATCACCAAGTCTGGTGTCAACGAATGATTTTTCTTCAATATTTTCAGGATCTGTAATTACACTTGCTGATGCATCAAATATTGTATAGCCTTCTTCATCAACGATATACGCTGTTCCATTTTCAGTAACAGAAAGACTACTGAGTGCTCTGTTTATATAAGAGGAATCAACACCGATACGTACCATACCGCTGGGAGCGGATTCATCCATACCCTTGGTCCAGATAGGTGCATAAAAATTAATGATCATGTTGCCTTCTTCATCAGCCTCGGGTGCTGATAAATAAGTTCCGGATTTCATTACAGCTTCAAACTGAGGAGTTCCAGAATATAATTTCTGATCATCAAAAATACTTTTACCGTCATCATCTGTAAGGTCATATGAAGCATAGCCGTTCTTCTCAATTTTCAGATCAAGCTTTGTTTGCTTTTCAAAAGTTTTAAGACCATATGAGCTGTAATCGTTAGCGCAGCCGATTTCATATGTAATTCTCATTACTTCCTGAATACGAGAGGAAATATAGGCAGAAGCCAGTTCAGCTGATTTCTGACTGGTGATAAGCGCTGATTCTTCACTCTTTTTGAGAGCGGAAGAAACACCCAGGAAGCCAAATACACCTTGTATTACCAGGACAATAATTATTGATGAGATTACAAGCTTAATGCTGACCTTTTTCATATTTCAACCATCCTTGTGAAATTTAATAATATAGTCATGAGAAATTAATTAACAATATTTTATTAATTATACCATAAATAAACAAATTAAGCAATACATTTTATCAATTTAAGAATAAATTTGTGTAATATTATCAAAATACACCTTGTTTTTTCATTACAGAAAACCAAGAAAAAGTAAAAATTACACAATTCTCCAATATAATATTATATAGTATTCTACACTAAAACGGGGAAAATGTCAATAGTATCCCCACATTCAAAATTGTTTAAAATTAATATTGTAAATTATTTCAAATTATGGTATACTTTAATTTGTATTTTTAAATTTCACTTTTAAGGAATGATTATATGAGTAAAAAAAATTATGATGATAATAGTCTGGTCGCTCTCAAAGGTCCGGATCAGGTCCGCAAGCGTCCTGCTGTTATTTTTGGGTCGGATGGAATCGAGGGTTGCCGTCATTCAGTTTTTGAAATTCTTTCAAACTCCATTGACGAAGCCCGCGAAGGCTACGGTAAAAAAATAACTGTTACACGTTACCTGGATAATTCAGTTGAGATATGCGATAACGGACGCGGTATCCCGATTGATTTCAATAAAAACGAAGAAAAATACAACTGGGAACTCGCCTTCTGTACACTTTATGCCGGCGGCAAATACGATAACAACAGTGGTGACAATTACTCGTTCGCACTGGGTCTTAACGGTCTTGGTTTGTGCGCAACACAGTTTTCCTCTGAATATATGGATGTTGAAGCTGATAACGGCACCTGGCATTATAAACTCAGATTTGAAAAAGGCTTCAATATTACTCAGGAAAAGGAAGAAAAAGGGTTTGTTAAAAGCCGTTCCACAGGTACAACCGGTACAACTATCAAATGGAAGCCCGACCTCGACGTATTTACGGATATCAACATAGGTGATGAATATTTTGACGATATACTCCGCAGACAGTCAATTGTAAACGATGGTCTGCTCTTCATTTACCGCATTGAGCAGCAAGACGGCTCCTTCTCTGAAAAAGAATATTGCTATGAACATGGTATTACAGATTATCTTGCCGAAATTGTCGGTGACAGCTCTATCGGTACACTTCAAGACTGGTCTACGCAAAAACAGGGTCGTGACCGTGATGACAAGGATGAATACAAGGTAAAACTACATGTCGCTCTTGCATTTTCAAATAAAGTGAAGCTTGTTGAACATTATCACAATTCCAGCTGGCTCGAACATGGCGGTTCCCCCGACAGAGCCATGAGAAATGCACTTGTTTCACAGATTGACAGCTACCTCAAAGCGAATAACAAATACAACAAGGATGATGCCAAAATCACCTTTGCCGATATCGAAGAATGTCTTGTTTTTGTTTCCTCTAACTTCTCTACTCAGACAAGCTATGAAAACCAGACAAAAAAAGCCATTACAAATAAGTTTGTCCAGGAAGCAATGACTGAATGGCTCAAACATTGCATTGAAGTTTATTTTATTGAAAATCCCGATGAAGCAATAAGAATCTGTGAACAGATCATCATTAACAAACGTGCCAGAGAAAATGCCGACAGAATACGCCAGAACGTAAAGAAAAAGCTTACCGGCACAATTGACCTTAGTAATAGAGTAGAAAAGTTCGTTGATTGCAGAAGCAAGGATATCAGCAAACGAGAAATATATATCGTTGAGGGTGATTCAGCTCTGGGTTCTGTAAAACTCGCCCGCGACTCTGAATATCAGGCAGTTATGCCTATCAGAGGTAAGATTCTTAACTGCCTTAAAGCAGGCTATGATAAAATTTTCAAGAGTGAAATTATCACAGATTTGCTGAAAGTCCTCGGTTGTGGTGTTGAAGTTACCGCAAAGCAAAATAAAGAACTTGCTACCTTCAGTCTCGATAATCTCCGTTGGAACAAAATCGTCATCTGTACCGATGCCGACGTTGACGGCTTCCAGATACGCACCCTTGTACTAACTATGCTGTATCGTCTTACACCTACACTTATTAATGAAGGCTATGTTTATATAGCGGAATCTCCTCTATACGAAATAAATACAAAAGACAGAACTTATTTCGCATATACCGAACCTGAAAAGACACGTATTTTAACCGAAATCGGCTCTCAGAAATACACAATTCAGCGTTCAAAAGGTCTCGGCGAAAACGAACCGGATATGATGTCCCTTACAACCATGAATCCTGAAACAAGACGACTTATTAAGGTACTTCCTACAGATGTTGAAGCTACTCAGGAAATGTTCGAAATGCTCCTTGGTAATAACCTTGAAGGGCGTAAAGAATACATCCGCGAAAACGGTAGCCAGTACCTTGATGACCTTGATTTAAGTTAAGAAGGAATTGATATACAATGAAGAAAAACAACAAAAAACAGCCAAAGTCTGCTCCCAGTAAAAAGATTGATGCTTACATTGAAGGCGCAGGTATAGTTGAACAACAAAATATCGTTGATACTCTCCGAGAAAACTATATGCCTTATGCCATGAGCGTCATTATTTCCAGAGCATTGCCGGAAATTGACGGATTTAAACCATCACACAGAAAGCTTCTTTATACTATGTATAAAATGGGACTTCTTAACGGTGCTCGTACAAAATCCGCCAATATCGTCGGACAGACAATGAAACTTAATCCTCACGGCGACCAGGCTATTTACGAAACTATGGTGCGTCTTGCACGAGGAAATGAAGCGCTTTTACACCCTTATGTAGACAGTAAAGGTAACTTCGGTAAAGCATATTCAAGAAATATGGCATATGCCGCTTCGCGATATACAGAAGCAAAGCTTGAACCTATCTGCGCTGAAATATTTGGTGATATTGACAAGGATACCGTTGACTTTGTACCTAACTATGACAACACACTTACAGAACCTACGCTGTTTCCTGTCCGTTTCCCGTCTATTCTCGTTAACAGCAATATCGGTATCGCGGTCTCTATGGCAAGTAACATCTGCCCTTTCAACCTGAAAGAAATCTGCGAAACCACTATTGCACTTATGAAAGACCCTGAACATGATGTTTCTTCAACCTTACAGGGACCTGACTTCCCCGGTGGCGGCTATATAGTTTATGATGAAGCAGAAATGCAGAAGGTTTATCGAACAGGTACAGGCGGTGTCAAGGTAAGAGCAAAGTACAGCTATGACAAAGACGCAAACTGTATTGATGTAACTGAAATTCCGCCTACAACCACAGTTGAAGCAATTATCGACAAAGTTGTAGAGCTTGTTAAATTAGGAAAAATCAAAGAAATCTCCGACTTGCGAGATGAAACAGATCTTTCCGGTCTAAAACTCACCTTCGATCTGAAACGTGGCGTAAACCCTGATTCGCTCATGCAGAAGCTTTTTAAACTTACTCCTTTGCAGGATACCTTCTCTGCGAATTTCAACATCATTATCGGCGGTAATCCTAAGGTTATGGGCGTATATGAGATTCTGAACGAATGGATTGCTTTCAGAATCGAATGTGTTAAGAGAATGGTGTATTTCGAACTCAACAAGAAAAGGGATAAACTTCATCTGCTTCTCGGTTTACAAAAGATTCTTCTCGATATTGACAAGGCTATCAAAATCATACGCGAAACCAAGGAAGAAGCGGAAGTTGTTCCAAACCTTATGATAGGCTTCGGAATTGATGAAATCCAGGCTGAATACGTTGCTGAAATCAAGCTCCGTCACATAAACCAGGAATACATTCTCAAACGTACCGATGAAATAGGAACCTTACGTGATGATATAGCTGATATGGAAGAAACCCTCGAAAGTCCCAGAAAAATTAAAAAGCTTATTATCAAGGAACTTGAAGAAATCGGCGAAAAGTACGGTCAGACCAGAAAAACAAAGTTTGCTGAAATTATTCCCGAGGAAGAAGAAGCAGAAGAAGAAATCCCTGATTACCCTCTTAATATTTTTCTTACCAAAGAAGGTTATTTCAAGCGTGTTACTCCTCAGTCATTAAGAATGAGTGGTGAACATAAGCTGAAAGAGGGTGACAGCCTTGTATT
The DNA here is from genome assembly GCA_045579565.1 of Ruminiclostridium sp. GTDB lineage: Bacteria > Bacillota > Clostridia > Oscillospirales > Ruminococcaceae > Ruminiclostridium_E. Next base: position 19,901 of record JAZNML010000021.1, on the reverse strand, counting down.
TGCAGAAGAATTGTCCAACAAAACAGATTTACTCTTCTTCACCAACAAACATCAGGTTTATAAGTCACGTGTAAGCGATTTTACTGACACAAAAATCAGTACTCTCGGTGATTATATTCCTGCAAAACTGGAATTTGAGCCCGACGAAAAGATTATAGCGATGATTCCCACAAATGATTATCACGAAAATCTTATTATGTTCTTCAAAAACGGAAAATGCGCAAAGGTTCCCCTTGAATCCTTTGAGACAAAAACCAAGAGAAAGAAACTGGCAAACGCATACAGCGATGTATCCGAGTTGGTTTCAATGTATAAAATTGACGGTGATGCCGATTTTATTCTTCGTTCAGATGCAGGAAAAGTCCTTATTTTCTCCTCTGTTCTTGTTCTTCCCAAGGCTTCAAGAAATACCCAGGGCGTTCAGGTAATGAGACTAACAAAAGCCCAACTTGAATCCGCTATACTGTATGAAGAAGGATTAATAAAAAATCCTGAAACATATACTACAAAAACTGTTCCGGTAGCTGGCACCCTTATGAAAAATGATTTCAGGCAACTCAAATTTGAATAAATTTTTCGTAAAGTGTTGAATTTTTTCCTCATTTATGATATAATGATATTATAAATTTTCTATCAACGATAAATAGTGTTTTTTATCGTATTATCGGAGAATTTCTCCTATTCGAAAGGAAAGAAAAAATATGCTGACAGATATCGAAATTGCACAGCAGACTAAAATGCTTAAAATTAAGGATATTGCAGAAAAGCTCGGCGTTATGGACGATGAGCTTGAACCATACGGACATTACAAAGCTAAGATATCACAGGCTTATATTGACAGACAAAAAGATAAGCCAGACGGAAAGCTTGTTCTGGTCACTGCAATTAACCCTACTCCTGCGGGCGAAGGTAAGACTACAACAAGTATCGGTCTTTCCGAAGGCATGCAGAAGCTCGGTATTAATTCAGTTTTAGCTTTAAGAGAGCCTTCTCTCGGTCCCGTTTTCGGTGTTAAGGGCGGTGCCGCAGGCGGCGGTTATGCTCAGGTTGTCCCTATGGAAGATATCAATCTTCATTTTACAGGTGATATGCACGCTATAACAGCAGCAAACAATCTTCTTTGTGCACTTCTTGACAACCACATGCAGCAAGGCAATCAGCTTGGTATTGACCAGCGCCAGATTCAGCTCAAACGTTGCCTTGATATGAACGACCGAGCTCTCAGAAATTGCATTGTCGGTCTTGGCTCCCGTCTTGACGGTATTCCCAGAGAAGACCATTTCCAGATCACAGTAGCAAGTGAAATTATGGCTATTCTCTGTCTTGCTACCGATCTCGACAACTTAAAAGAAAGACTCGGCAACATTCTTGTTGCGTATACTTATGATAATAAACCCGTTTATGCAAGAGACTTAAACGCTGTCGGAGCTATGACAGCTCTTCTTAAGGAAGCTATCAATCCTAACCTCGTTCAGACTCTTGAAAACAATCCTGCTATTATTCACGGCGGTCCCTTTGCTAATATAGCTCACGGCTGCAACAGCGTAAGAGCTACAAAGCTTGCTTTAAAGCTCGGTGATTATTGCATTACCGAAGCAGGTTTCGGTTCTGACCTTGGTGCAGAAAAGTTCTTTGATATCAAGTGCCGTTACGCCGGTTTAAAGCCTGATTGCGTTGTACTTGTTGCTACAATCCGCGCACTTAAATATAACGGCGGTGTCCCCAAGACTGAGCTTACAGCAGAAAACCTTGATGCACTCAGCAAGGGTATTGTTAACCTTAAAGCGCATATCGAAAATATGAAGAAATACGGTGTGCCCGTTGTTGTTGCTATTAACCACTTCTACACTGATACAGAAGCAGAAATTGAGTACATAAAGAATTTCTGCAAAGAAAACAATACTCCTGTTGCTTTCTCCGATGTATTCTTAAAAGGCGGCGAAGGCGGTATTGAGCTCGCAAAGGCTGTTGTTGATGCGGTTGAAAACAATGTTAGCAACTTCAAACCTCTTTATGACGAAAAGCTTCCTATCAAGGAAAAGCTCAATATAATTGCAAAAGAAATCTACCGTGCAGACGGCGTTATCTTTACTACCAAGGCTGAGAAGGAAATTGCTAAAATTGAAGAACTTGGCTATGGCAATATTCCTGTATGTGTTGCAAAAACTCAGTACTCCCTTTCCGATGATCCTACAAAGCTTGGAAAACCTGAAAACTTTGAAATTACAGTACGTGATGTAAAACTTTCTGCCGGTGCAGGATTTGTTGTTGCGCTCACAGGTGATATTATGACAATGCCGGGTCTCCCGAAGGTTCCTGCTGCAAACAATATTGATGTTGCCTGCGATGGCACAATTTCAGGATTATTCTAAAATGAAATTCATATCCAATTCTGTCGAAGAAACAATAAACATTGCCGAAAAATTTGCTGCTGATCTTAAAGCGGGCGATACTATTCTCTATACAGGTGAAATGGGTGCCGGAAAAACTCATTTTACCAAGGGAATAGCTAAGTATTTTGGTATTGAAAAAGGTGTTTCAAGTCCGACTTTCGCTCTTGTAAATGAATATATCGGAAATAATATCAATGTTTTTCACTTTGATTTATTCCGCATTAATTCATATGATGATTTATACGCCATCGGTTTTTTTGATTATTTTGACCGAGATGGTATATTGGCAATTGAATGGAGCGAAAATATCAGTAATCTTTCAGACTATCTTGAAGATGTATGGCTTGTTGACATCGCCAAAACCGGTGATGAAAACCGTGAAATTACCATAAAAAGAAAGGGTGAATAAGCAATGAAGATCTTAGGTATTGACACTTCTGCTGTTGTTTCCGCATGTGCCGTATGTGAAACAGGTGAAAATCCCAAGGTTATTGCCTCCGGCTCCCTCAATACCAAGCTTACCCATTCTCAGACACTTGTCCCTTTTCTTGAAAATATAATAAAAAGCGCAGGTCTCGACCTGAAAGATATTGACGTCTTTGCTGTTTCAGCCGGTCCCGGCTCCTTTACAGGACTCAGAATCGGAGTTTCCGTTATTAAAGGCATGGCAAGTGCACTTGATAAACCAGTACGTTCTGTTTCAACGCTTGAAGCTATCGCACATAACTTCACAGTAACTGATGCAATTGTTTGCGCTGTTATGGACGCAAGATGCAATCAGGTATATAATGCTTTATTCCGCATTCAGAACGGAATCGTTATGAGACTTTGTGATGACCGTGCTATTTTTATTGAGGATCTGAAATCTGAGCTTGCAAAATTCAATGAAAGAATTATCCTTGCAGGTGATGGCGCAGACCTCGTTTACAGCAAAATCAGTGATGGTCTTATTGAGCTTGCTCCACCTGCTCTGAAATTTCAGACAGGTACAGGCGTTTGTTTCGCAAGTGAGCATTGCTCAGATTTGAGCGCCGACGCTCTTATGCCTGTTTATCTCCGTTTGCCTCAGGCTGAACGCGAAAGACTTGCAAAAGAAGCAAAAGAAAATGTTTAATCCATACGAAAGGAAGTATGAAAATGATATTTATCGGCTGTGACCATGGCGGTTATCAGTTAAAGCTTGAACTTATGAAATATCTTGATAGCAATGGCTTTACCTATACCGATATTGGTTGCAACGGCGAGGCGGTTGATTATCCCGATATTGCCGAAGTAGTTTGCAAGAAAGTTATTGAAAGCCCTGAAAATAAAGGTATTCTCCTTTGCGGTACAGGAATCGGAATTTCAATAGCAGCAAACAAAATCAAAGGAATACGTGCAGCTCTCTGTGCTGACTGGTTTTCTGCAAAGTATACCAGACTTCATAATGATGCAAATGTCATCTGTATGGGTGGCCGCACAACAGGTGCAGGCTCGGCCGTTGAAATGCTCGACGTATTTTTAAAAACCGAATTTGAGGGCGGCAGACACGCTGTCCGTATTAATAAAATCAAAAAACTGGAGGACTGAAACATGTCAAACGAAAAACTTCACATCTTAAATCACCCGCTTTTACAGCACAAGGTAACTCTTCTTCGCGATAAAAACACAGGTTCAAAAGAGTTCAGAGAACTTGTATCCGAAGTTGCTATGCTCATGACCTATGAAGCAACAAGAGACCTCCCCTTAAAGGCTGTGAAGGTTCAGACTCCCATCGCAATCGCAAATTCTAACGTCATTTCAGGTCGTAAGATTGCATTCATCCCTGTTCTTCGTGCAGGTCTCGGCATGGTTGAAGGTGCAGTTGCTCTTGTACCCGCTGCTAAGGTTGGTCATATCGGTATCTGCCGTGATGAAAATTCTGAAAACGGCGATGTTTCTGTTTATTATTGCAAGCTTCCCTTCGATATTAACGAACGTGACGTTATCATTATGGACCTTATGCTCGGAACAGGCGCAACAGCATTAAAGGCAATCGAAAAGGTAAAGGAAGCAGGCGCACATTCTATCAAGCTTATGACAGTTATTACCTGCCCCGAAGGCGTTGAAGCTGTTCAGGCTAAATATCCTGATGTTGATATTTATTGCGGTGCTCTTGATGAGCGTCTTAACGAGGATTTATATATTGTTCCCGGTTTTGGCGACGGCGGAGACAGAATTTTCGGTACTAAGTAAAAATATTCAATGGGCGGACTGTTACTGTCCGCCCATTTTTTACAGGAGTGGAAAATGAAAAAAACAAAAATAACAACTTTGCTGCTTTGCTGTTCCCTGCTCTTTTCGGCTTGTGACAGCAAAGAACAAAAAGTTGAAAACGATAAAAATCTCAGGCAAGCTGAAAGCAATGCCATAAGCTATATCGAAAACAAATACGGATTTACACCTGAAATAATTGAATCCGAGCTTGAAAGACAGGCTGGTCTGTTTGGTAGTTCGCCGGATACTACCGCCATGATTAAAATGAGCTATAACGGTAAAGAATTCAGCGTATATATCGACGGCAAAGATAAAAACACTGAAGGAGCAGATAATTATCAGCAAAGTGAAATAATTTCAGCTCTGACAGAAAAATTAACACATGTATGCGAGAATGAAGATTGGTATGCGGGTGATATTAAAAGCATAAATGTTGACGGGGGAATGGTACAGGATTTCTATCCCGATGTAGAATGGAATACCAAAAACCTCTACTCCGAATATTTTGATGGTGATAATTTTGCGGAAATTTTCAAAGACAGAATGTGTAATATTACCGTAGATTATATTAATTCCGATTTCGGAAATCTCAATAAAACAAATTATGATTTTCTTTTAACAAACGAACGAACTAATTTATATCTGATTTCTTATCGCTCGGAAAAAGACTATCAGGAAAGACCTGATTATAACGTCTATACAGACTTTACAGGAATAAAAAAACATGCTATTCAGATCGAGGAAAGTCTTGTATTCGAAAAAGACAAAGTCGAGCACAATGAATACATCCTTGGAAAACATGACAATTTTTATTATTATGTTTCTGACAATGCCCCTGATACTGTAAGCTTTTCACCTTCCGTTATGCCTGATGCCTCAGAATATGACGGTAATGGAATCATCGACGGAGAATTTATTACCCCGGCTTATAGAATCAATAATAACACAAATGAACGAATATATATATACTATCCCTTATCTGAGCTGTCTGAAAAATCAAGACTTGCGACCTGCAAAGAAAAAGACGAAGAAATAGATATACATATTTCACCACTTGCAGAAGATATAGGTGACTATCGTATGGTATATACCCAGGCAAAGAATTCAGAAATCAGCTTTGCTTTTATAACCGAAAAGGAGAACATAAACAATGAACAATAACGAAATTTTTAAGTTTGTTGACCACACAAAACTTGCTGCAACTTCTACCATTGATAAAATACGCACACTTTGTGATGAAGCTATAAAATACAACACAGCAAGTGTTTGCATACCACCTTGCTACGTTGAAATTGCAAAAAAAGAATTCCCTTCTCTTAACATCTGTACTGTTATAGGTTTTCCTCTCGGCTATTGCACTACTGAAACAAAGGTTTTCGAAACAAAGGATGCAATTCAAAAAGGTGCTGATGAAATCGATATGGTTGTAAACATCTGCTATATAAAAAACAAACAGTTTGATAAGGTTTTTGCTGAGATTGAAGCAATTAAATCAGCTTGCGGTGATAAGCTTCTGAAAGTAATTGTTGAAACCTGCTATCTAACCAGCGAAGAAAAGAAGGAACTTTGTCGTCTTGTTACCAAAGCCGGTGCAGAGTATATCAAAACCTCAACAGGCTTCGGTACAGCAGGTGCAAAAACAGAAGATATCATACTCTTCAAGGAAAACATCGGTGAAAATGTCAAAATTAAAGCGGCAGGCGGTATACGTTCAAAAGAAGATATGATTAACTTCATTGAGCTCGGATGTTCACGAATCGGTACAAGCGGTGCGGTTAAAGCACTTACCGACTAAGGAGGATATATGGCTAAACGTGTATTTTTAATCGTTCTTGATAGCGTAGGAATAGGCGAAATGCCTGATGCGAAAGATTATGGCGACGAAGGAAGCAATACCTTAAAAGCTTGTTTCGATACAGGAAAGCTTTATCTTCCTAACATGAAAAAACTCGGTCTCTTTAACATTGAAGGTAATGAGTACGGCGGTAAAGTTGACAAGCCAACAGGAAAATTTGCACGAATGAAAGAACTTTCCAAGGGGAAAGACACCACAACTGGTCATTGGGAAATGATGGGAATTATAGCAGAAAAACCGTTCCCAACTTATCCAGAAGGGTTCCCTGCCGATGTAATTACTGAATTTGAAAAGAAAACCGGCAGAAAAGTCATCTGTAATAAGCCTTATTCCGGCACGGAGGTTATCAAAGACTACGGAAATGAGCACCTTGAAACCGGCGCTTTGATCGTATATACCTCAGCAGACAGCGTTTTTCAGATTGCCGCACATGAAGATCTTGTTCCTGTTGAAGAATTATATAGATACTGTGAAATTGCAAGAGAGATCCTTGTAGGTGAACATGGTGTAGGGCGTGTAATTGCAAGACCTTTCACAAGCAAATATCCATTTACACGCACAAAAAACAGACATGATTTTTCACTGAAACCCACAGGAAAAACCACTCTTGATATTATTTCGGAATATGGCCTTACCTGTTATGGCATCGGTAAAATCAATGATATATTTGCCGGCGTCGGACTTAACGGCTTTGTGAGAACCACAGACAATGCAGACGGAATGAAGAAAACAGAAGATTTTGCAACAAAGGATTGGGAAGGTTTTTGCTTTGTAAATCTTGTGGACTTTGATATGTCTTATGGTCACAGAAACGATGTAGAAGGTTATACTAATGCACTTAATGAATTCGATAAGTGGTTAGGAGAATTTCTGCCGAAGCTTCATGATGATGATGTTCTTATGATTACAGCTGATCACGGCTGTGACCCAATAACACCTTCCACAGACCATTCAAGAGAGTACACTCCCCTGCTGGTTTATGGAAGAAATATTGAACCTATGGATATGGGAACAATTGAAGGATTCAAGCGAATTGGTACAATGGTTATGGAAGAACTGAACATCTTACTATAAGTTTTCATAATTATTATTATAAAAAGGAAAAGGCGGTTGCATTTGCAACCGCCTTTGATTCTCTCATATTCAGCCTGTTTTAACATCAGAACCGTCAAATCCGAGCATAAATGTCTTATGAAAATCAGTCATGTCAATACGGGTACGTGTTCTTGTAAGACCGCCCGCAACATAAATTCTTCCACACTCGTCGCAAGTATCAGTTTTAATCTGAACAGTCTGGGAAACAACTTTCTTTCCTTCATTTTCAGCCTTGATATTTTCACGGCGAACGTGCTCCATTTCGTGACCGCGCACCTTGTACGCAGCAGCACCGGGAGTCATTTTTGTAGCAGATTGGAATGAAACACAGGAATCATCTGAATCATCCTTGTAACGCCTGTTTTTACAGGTTTCACACTGACAATCAGGGATATCCTTTTCAAAACCATCATGCTTTTCGTTATGCCCGACCGCCTTCTCGTCCTTATCCGACGGGAATAAGGATTCATCAGCTTCACCGCTTTTTTCTAGCTTATCAGTTTTCTTCGCGCCAATAGGAGCATATTCCTCTTTCAGCGTACCGTCAAGCTCATAACGGCTTTCATTTTTTCCAACGGTCTGTTCGTCTTTAAGACCAAGCTTTTTAGCCTCTTCGGACGCGTGGGGGGTCTGATTTGTCGAATTCTGATAAGCTGATATGACAGAATTTGCCTGTAACTTACCTAATGTCATTCAAAACCCTCCATTCGTAAAGATTTTTTGAGATTTTCAAACAAAACACACAGGTATACTTCTACCTATACTAATATTATCACAGGTTTCAAAAAAATGCAAGTGTTTTTTAAAATTTTATTTATAAATTTTCTGCCCTTTTTTTCGGACATATCATTTTATATAATATGTTTGCAATCAGGAATTGCAATAAAAAGAAAGGAAAATGAAATTATGGAAAAAATTATTATTCTTGCACTTGTATTCTTATGGCTGTCTGTTACTTTTCTCGCAGGTTACCTTCTGGAACAAGTATCTGATGCAATCAAAAAACACCGCAAAAAAGTTACCACTGATTCTAATTCAAACAGAAATATACTGATTCTTAAATCAACAAGGAGAAGCAATTGCGAGAAAATGGCTTCATAAAAGCAACTTTCACTTGACATAAATGTTAATTTATGTTATAATCACAGTATATTTTAAAGGCTGTGATAAGAAATAGTAGGTTTTATGGATTTTCAGAGAGAGGACGGATGGTGCGAGTCCTTATTAAAGTAAAACCGAACCCGTCTTTGAGCTGCGGTAAGGAAATTTCAGTATTTACCGACGGTTTCTCCCGTTAAAGAGAGCTGAAGCGCGGAAGATTCTTCCGAATTCAGGTGGTAACACGGACTTTCGGGATTATTCCCTGTTCGCCCTGAGCATTGTGCTTGGGGCTTTTATTATTTTACAAAGGAAGGATTTATTATGAAATTAGAAAAACTCGTAGGCGATCGTTTTAAAGAACGTCCCTCTGACTGCCAGATTGACAGCCACGCTATTATGCTCAGAGGCGGTTACATGAAGTATGTAGCTAACGGTATATTCTCCTCATATATGCCTCTCAAAAGAATCACAAGAAAAATTGAAAATATTATCCGTGACGAAATGGACAAAATCGACGGACAGGAAGTTCAGTTCCCTGTTGTAATGCCTGCTTCTCTCTGGCAGGAATCCGGCAGATATGAAAGTATCGGTAGCGAGTTGCTCCGTTTCAGCGATAGAAACAAGGCACCTCATGTTCTTGGTATGACTCACGAAGAAGCAGCTGTTCATCTCGTGCGTGAATACGGCCAGGGTTACACAAAGTATCCATTTATGATTTATCAGATCCAGACAAAATTCCGCGACGAAGCAAGACCCAGAGGTGGCCTTATCCGTGTACGTGAATTCACCATGAAGGATGCTTATTCATTCCATACATCCCAGGAGGACCTTGAACAGTATTATGAAAAGTGTCACAAAGCATATGAAAATGTCTTTGCAAGAGCAGGTGTTCCCGAGGTTATTTCCGTTCAGTCCGACTCAGGTATGATGGGCGGTAGCATCTCTCACGAATTTATGCTTCTCACTCCTATCGGAGAAGATAGTATTGCTATCTGTCCCGAATGCGGATACAGAGCTAATATGGAAGCAGCAGAAAGCATCATTAATAACACAAAGGATGATGTTTCCGCTGAAATGGAGCTTGTTCACACTCCTGATCAGCATACAATTGAAGAAGTATGTGACTTCCTTAAAGCACCTGCTGAAAAGAGCTGTAAGGCTGTTGTATACCAGAAAAACGAAGATGACAGCTACATCGTTGTATTCATCAGAGGCGATCTGGATGTAAATGAAACAAAGCTCAGAAATTACCTTGGGTTTGATTTCCACCCCGCTGTTATCACAGAAGAATGTGGCATTATTGCCGGATTTATCGGTCCTGTTGGTATTACTGATAATTGCACCGTTCTCTTTGATAACTCCCTCAAAAATACAAATAACCTCATCTGCGGTGGTAATAAGGTTGATTACCACTACACAGGTCTTGATCTTGACCGTGATTGCAAGGATGTTCAGTATAACGACTTTGCTAAGATCTCCGAAGGTGGCATCTGCCCTTGCTGTAACAAACCCTCTATCAATATTTCCAGAGGTATTGAAGTAGGTAACATCTTCCAGCTTGGAACAAAATACACAAAATCCATGGATATGACCTACCTTGACGCTCAGGGACAGAGCCACAATCCCATTATGGGTTGCTACGGTATCGGCGTAGGCAGACTTGCTGCTTCCGTATGCGAAGCTAAGCATGACGATTACGGTCCTATCTGGCCTATCTCAATTGCTCCCTGGGAGGTTCATATCTGTGCGGTTCGCGCTGATGATCCCGAAGTAAAGAAAACAGCAGACGAGCTTTATGAAAAGCTTATGGCTATGGGCATTGAAGTTATCTATGACGACAGAGCAGATGTAAGCGCAGGTGTTATGTTCTCAGACTCCGACCTTCTCGGCTGTCCTGTAAGAGTAACAGTTAGCCCCAGAAATCTGAAAGAAGGCTGCTGTGAAATTACAGCAAGAGACAAGAGCTTCGCTCATAAGCCCTTGGTTGCCGATACAGCAGCTAAGGTTCAGGAAATTGTAGCAGAGCTTAAAGCTCAGCTTACAGTAAAGTAAAAACAACACGGTACTGACAACAGTACCGTGTTTTTTAGTGTGACAATCCGATACTTTCAATCGTCTTATTATCAGAAGTACTTCAAAAAAGAACGGAAGTGAGAGTGTGAATGAAGACAAAGTAAGATATTATATAGAAAAATATCATAGTACAGTTTTTCGCGTTGCTTACAGTTATGTAAAAAATCATGAGGATGCAGAAGATATTGTACAAGAAACGTTTCTGAAACTATATAATTCAGAAATTACTTTTAATACCGATGAAAATGCAAAGGCTTGGCTTATAAGAGTAAGTATAAATCTTGCAAAAGATATGCTTAAATCATCATGGTTCAAAGGAAAAACTGAACTCTACAGAGATATTCCTTATGAAAATAAGGATGAAGGAATTATATTTGACTGTATACATAGGCTTAAACCCGAGTACTGTTCAGTTATTCTGCTTTATTATTATGAAGGGTATTCAGCAAAAGAAATAGCGCAGATTCTGAAAGTTTCTCATTCACTTATAACAACACGACTCTCACGTGCAAGAAAACAGCTTAAAACAATGCTCTTGAAGGAGGGGTACTATGAAGAATGATATTAAGAAGGCTTTTGAAAAAATCACTCCTGTACGGAGCAATGACGAGATATTCTCGTATGTTCTTAGAAGGAGTAGTGACATGGAAAATATGACAAGCAAGAAGAAAATCAGCTTTAAGAAGCCTGTAATTGCAATTTGTGCAGCAGCTATTACAGCAACTCTCGGTGTTACAGGCGCGGCTGCGGCAGGATTTTTCAGTTTTGATGACATTTTCGGCATCAGAATCAAAGCAGAAAATATTGACCTTGGTGAAGCACTAATGTGTAAAGCTGAGAATTTCAGTTACACCGTTTCAGATGATGATTACAAAATCGAGCTGAACGGTATTTCTGGATCAGGCACAGAAATTATCGCTAATCTTGAAATTTCAAGAATTGACGGAACACCTGTGGTCGACAGTTTTGTAAACGAATATAATGAAAACGACGGAATTTACGGCCATAATGAAAATCTGGTAGCATATAAATCAAAAGGTTATAAAAAAGATTTAGGTGGTACCGGAAAATACGAAATCAATGATGATGGTAACATTGAAATTGTATATGTTATCGGTAACACCGATATAGGCTCCGATCCTGTTGCAAATGAAAAAATTATACTTAACGGTGCTAAGGTTTATCCCACAGATAAATATTTTGACTTTTTATGCGAAGACAATAATGCTCTGGCATGGTTTAAAGACGGCAAACTCGTATACTATAAAAATGGTACAGATGAAACCGTTGAAATCGACACAAGTCCTGTTCACTATCTTGATTTATTCTGGTCAGCTGAATTTACTTATGTTCCCAGTGAGGAAGCGCTCAAAACTGTTACAAGAAGCTATTTCAGCGCTGATGATGAATTGAAGTGCAAATCGCACATATATGATAATAATGGTAATAAAACCGAACTTGATTGTACAGTTAAATTCATCGATATGAAATTTACAAGCACTTACGCAACAATTGCCTTTGATATGGAGTATAATGAGCTGGAAAACGGAGATATTCCCTTCCCTGATATTGAAAAAGCATATCTTGTACGTAAAGACGGAAGCAAAATCTTAATGATAATGAATTCTGGTCACGGTGGATACAGCGAAGATTACTCATTTACATACAAGTATTGCAGTTATTATGAAGAAATCGAAGGCGGAGGAGCATTTATAGACCATATTGCTGTCGATTTAACTGACGCAATCGGTATTGAAATCAATGATAAGCTTTACGAATTCTGATTTTTACACAAAAAAGCACAGCAGATATTTCTGCTGTGCTTTTTGTTATGCAATTTCGTTTGCAAGCTGTTCCATTTCGTCAAGTAATTCACCGAAAAGTTTAAGCGCATCGGATACAACCTTAGGATCGGTCATATCTACACCTGCTCCCTTCAACAAATCTACGGGAGTTTTTGAATTACCGCCCTTTAAGAAACCAATATAATCATTTACCTCAGCCTCACCGCCGTTAAGAACTCTCTGAGAAAGAGCTATTGCCGCTGCAAAGCCTGTGGAGTACTGATAAACATAATAATTATAGTAAAAATGGGGTATTCTTGCCCACTCGTAATTGATTTCCTCATCATGAGTAATTGCTTCACCAAAATAGAGCTTATTAAGATTTCCGTAAAGTTCACAAAGAAAATCAGAGGTAATTGCCTCACCAGCCGCCTGAGCTTCGTTGATTTTAAGCTCAAACTCCGCAAACATTGTCTGGCGGTAAAGTGTAGTTCTGAACTGTTCAAGGAAATAATTGATAAGGTATGCCTTCTGCTTCTTATCATTTGTTGTCTTTAATAGATATTGCATAAGAAGTGATTCGTTAAACGTTGAAGCAACCTCAGCTACAAATATCTCATAATCGGAATAAACAGTAGGCTGATTTTCATTGGAATAATAAGAATGAAGCGCATGACCCATTTCATGTGCCAATGTAAATGCAGATTGTAAATCATCTGTATGATTAAGAAGAACATATGGGTGAACGTTTGCTCCTGCGGAATATGCACCGCTGCATTTACCCTCATTTTCGTATACATCGATCCAACCGCCTGTAAGTCCCTTTTTCATCAGCTCTACATAGCTTTCGCCCAAAGGCTTTACAGCGTTAAGAACCATTTCCTTTGCTTCATCATAAGTGATTTTCATTTTGACATCACTCACCATAGGAGCGTACAAATCATAATAATGAAGCTGGTCAACCTTTAAAAGCTTTTTGCGAAGCTCAACATAGCGATACATCTTATCCATATTACTCTGAACAGCTTCAATTAAACTATGATATACACTCTGTGGTACTTCTGTGCTATCAAGTGCCGCTTCAAGAGTATTTTCATACTTGCGCACATTGGCATTAAAGCCTAAAGTCTTTAAATGACCGGAAAGAATGGCGCTGTATGTGTTCTCAAAGCTCTTATATGTGTGATAAAGATTCTCAAATGCAGATTTCCTGAGCACTCTGTCCTCGCCCTGCATAAGAGGAATATAGCTGCCATGTGTTACCTGATGCGCCTTGCCGTCCTTATCAATTGCATCAGGGAATTTCATATCAGCATTATCAAGCATTGAAAATACAGTTGAAGGTGTACTTCTCATTTCGCCGGACATTGCTAAAATTCGTTCTTCCTCAGGAGAAAGAATATGTTCTCGACGTTTAAAAATACGACTTAAACAAAGCTCATACAATTTAAGATCATTTTCCTGCTTATAAAATTCCTGCATTTTTTCATCAGAAATAGTTAAAATCTCAGGAACAGCAAATGCTGCGGCACTACTGATAGAGGTAAGAAGCATTTCAACCTTATCGCAATAGCCTGTGTACTTGCTTACACGGGTATCCTCATCGCTTTTACGATTTGAATAATGTATAAGATTACGCGCTATAACAGTAATTTCATCATCAAGTTTTAAGTATTCAAGTAAAGCTGCCGCATTCTGTGAAATTTTACCCTGAAAAGCAGATATTTTGTCTGGATAACAGCCCGCATCTTCAAGTGCTTTTTCAAAAGCTTCATCACTTTCATATAAATCTTCAAGTTTCCACTTATGCTCACTGGAAATTTCACTTCTCTGAGGTATTTTCTTTTCTGCCATGGTTTTTCCTTTCTTATCTGATATAACTGAATTTGATCTTATCTTCTTTTTCCGGTACAGGAACATTACTTTCAGCCTTCATTTTCAGAAGATATGCCATATTTTTGCCAATGGTACGGGCAATCTGCATTCCTTCAATGTCCTGCTCAGCTTCTCCCTTGGCTCCGCCATGAACACCAGGCCAGTAGTTTGTAGGAGTAATAAGCATTTCAGAAATTGTAAAATAATTATAAATAGTCTGATATGTGTGAGTAACACCGCTTCTTCTGAGCGCAACTACCGCAGCAGCGGGTTTGAAACGCATCTTTGCACTGTGAACGTAGAAAAGACGATCTAAAAAGCACTTCAATGTTCCATTAACGCCGGCATAATATACAGGTGAACCAACAATTATGCCATCTGCCGCAGCAACAACATCTGCAACTTCGTTAAACCCATCATTCAATACACACTTACCTTTACCGGCACAACCGCCACAGGCTCTGCATCCCGTAATTAACATTGAACCTACATTTACTATTTCAGTTTCAATCCCCTGTTCATTAAGAACATCACATGCCGTTTTTAAAGCAAGATATGTGTTTCCGTCTTTACGGGGACTACCGTTTATTGCTATTACCTTCATATAAGTATTTCCTTTCTTTAATTAAATATTCTTCCATACCATTATATAACAAAACAGCGGTTTTGTAAACCGCTGTTTTAAAATTATTGTGCTGTAATTACATCTTCCTCTGTTACATCGGGAGTTACCTGAATAAGATCATAATCTATTGTATAAGGATAAAGCTCTGTCCATTCTTCATAAGCTTCCTGCTGAATAAGAGATTCCTCCTGATATACAATATAGCTCTTCATACTTTCATATATCTCAGCCTTGTCTTCTTCTGTTACGCTGTCGTTACCTTCGTATCTGATAATATGAACACCGTAATCGCTGATTGCGGGTTCAGCTATATCACCTATATTTTCAACCGAGAATATTGCTTCTGTAAATTCAGATACATAAAGTGCAGAACCGGGAATAACTGAATAAGGATCATTTGTGCCATCTTCATTATATGTTGTTTGGAGAGTATTAAAATCAGAACCGCCTTCTAAAAGAGAATAAATACTATTCACCTTTTCCTGCATTTCTGTATCATAAGCTTCGGTGCGAAGCTTATCAGCCTCTTCATCATTACCCGTGGAACGTGCTTCACGGATTGCTGTCTGGGTTTCTTCATCAAACGCAACCAATATCTGATCAGCAAGACGTGTACCATCAGGAACATAAACCCAAGTGAGAGTTTCATCCATTTCGTAGCTTATTTTATCAGTTTCAAGCGCTGCCTTAGCCATTTCTACATACTGATTGAACATCTCTTCAACATCAGAATCAGTGACTTCAACATTCTCAGTAAGCTTTTTCATAAGCTTTTCCTGAATAAAATTATTGGTTTCCCATTTTTCGAATATATCTGTTGTAAGCTCGGCTCTTGCAAGATCTGCAACTAACATTTCTGTACTACGGTTGAGAATATCATCCTCGCTGGCACCTTCGCCAAGCTCAGCTTCTGCAAGGGCTGTATAATTTGAAACAAAGTTATTCTTAGTAGTTTCAATATTGGCATTTATAACAGCCTTATCTTCATCAGTAAGCGATGTTTTTCCGCAGCCCATCTCCTCAGCTACCTGTAAAAATGTTTTTTCAAACGTAAGGTAAGTAATTATATCCTCGCGATAAGATTCACAAGTCTCCTTATACTGCGCATTCATATCATCTGTTATATTATAGGATAAGAGATAATAAAGATACTCACTGTAAAACTCACCGAATGTAACATTGAATTTCTCCGGATCAGCGCCTTCAACATGCGCAATAACCGTATCACGATCAATAGCATCCCACTTTTTAAATGATTCACCGCTGATTCCTGAATTCGTAACAGTTGAATCGGTTGCATCAGTTTTACCTTCATTGTTACTACATCCTGCAATTGTAGATATCAGCCATATCGTTGCAAGTGCAACTGAGATTTTCTTTTTCATTTTTTATTCCCTTTCATTTTGTTCATTTCTGTTATTTTTTATGAACAGATAAGTATTAAAAACATACTTTTCAGTATAACATAGCCATTATACCATAGATATATGAAAAAATCAAAATATTTTTTTAAAAAATATGTGTTTTTTTAAAAAAAGTGCTGTTTTTTTTGAAAAAATGTGTTATAATGAAATAAATGTGAATTTCAGACCGAAAGGATTGATATAAATGAAAAAAATACTTAAAGGCATTTCATCTTTTATCGCCATTTCTATGATGCTGATTTCCGGCGGATGTGACGGTAATCCTGAAGAAACCACCGCAACAGAGGACCCTGCTCTTACTGCCGCCACTGACGAAAGCGGCAATCCCGTAACGGATGAAGAAGGAAATATGATTCCCGCAGAACCCGAAGAAGAAATAGTATACAAGGTAGGCTTCATATACAATAACCCAGTAACAGCAGGAAGCACCACTGCTATTTTCGAAAATTCAAGAGATCAGCTTGAAAGAACCTTAGGTGTTGAGACTTGCTATCTCGAAAGTGTGCTTGTTTCTGAAATTCCTACCGCTGTCCGTACTTTACAGGATGACGGATGTAATATTATTATTTCTTGTAGCGCTAAATTTGCTAATTCAATCGAAAAGGAAGCAAGAGGCTCATCCGATACATATTACATCAGCTTCGGCGGTGAAACCAGCGGAAGCAATATCTCATGCTTTGGCGGAGAGCTTTATCAGACCGCAAATGTATGCGGTATTGCCGCTGCATACAATACCGATTCAAATATACTCGGTATTATTGCCGATCCCAGTTCTTACAACGTTTATGGCGTTGTAAATTCCTATGTGCTCGGAGCAAAGGAAATCTGGGGAGCACAGACAGATGTCCGTCTCAACTGGGTATGGTCTGATAACGAAGCGAAAATAGAAGAAGCTGTCGACGATCTTGTTTCTCAGGGTAGTGACATCATAATGTGTTATACAGAAAGTGATTACGCTGCGGAATACTGCGAATCTATCGGTGTTCGTGTTATTGCAAACTCCTGCAACTTACCGGAAATTGCTCCTACGCAGCATCTTACAGGGTTTTTCTTCAATTCTTCAACCTTTGTTGTTGATACTGTTCGTTCAATTATCGCAGAAAATTTTGTATCTTCTGTTCATAAGGGCGGTATTGCGGCTGGAACAGCGCGACTTTTAGATTTCTCAGAAAACTGTAAAACCGGCACAGATACTATCTCCGCCAAGCTTTATGATTACGTAAAAACAGGAAAAGCTCATGTATTTACAGGCGAAATCAAAAACAGAGAATACAAGGTTATGGTTGAAAAAGGACAACAGCTCGGTTTTAACGATATATGCAAAATCGACTGGCTTGTTCTTGGTATTAATACCGCAAAGGACTTCACAACTGTTACTCAGGAACCTGTTCCGAGTGACATGGTAATAAAAACATAATGAGAAAGCCTTATATATGTTTTTGCGGAGACGAAGAAAGAAGCATTGAGTTAATTAACCGTTGCAAAGGAAGAATCAGAGCAGTATTTATCACTAATAAAAATTCCAAAAGAGTTTTTAATAATCCTTCCAGATATCCCGCTTTGATTTGCCTTATTTTTAGGAAAAATGCATGTGCAAACGATGAGATTTATAAGAAAATATATAGTTATTGTTCTTTTTCAAGATGTCCGTTACATGTTATAGGCTCACGGCGTAATTATGACACTATTTCAAGAATAGCCCCTGATACACTTATTCAGCGTTCATCCGAAAAACTTATGCTTATTAAAATACAGGAAATCTGTAAATACGCAGAAGAAAACCCAGGTAACGAGTTTAATACACTCAAAGCCCGCTTTGAGACAGTTGCTATCCTTTCAGACAAAGCATCTTCTCTTGCTCTGTATGAACATAAGATTTCTAAATCTATGGTTAAACCACGGATAATTACCGCCTCTTCATCATGCTCAGACAAGGAATATGAACTCATTAAGAAGGAGCAATTATCAGAAATTATCGCAGATAAACCTCTTAACACCAATTCTATCAAGCTTTTTGAAAAAGCTTCAAAGGAAGAAATACCTGCTATACTTATTGACCGTAAAGAACGCTACGGCAGAAAAATTGCAATACACTATCTGAATAGTAAAAATGAAAGTGAAAAAATTACAGAGCTTCTTACCGAATACAGTAAAAAACACTCAAAACTTATGTATATAAGAAACAAATAGAAAATCCCGCTGTATAACAGCGTGATTTTTATTTACATATTCTCCACCGTTTATAACAAAGAACAGGTTTCCGTTTACCGTGACGACCGAGTATCCGCTTCCGAAGTTTAAAACGGGGTTGATCTTTCCTCCGTTTATGGTCATAATGCCATAGCCGGGAGTTGCTGCATTTCCAAGGGTTGCAGAATTTATACCAGCCATATTTATCTGTGCAAAGGTACCGCCCGATATTTCGACATTTACACTTGCAGCAGGACCGTTATTAAGACCTGTGAAATATAGATTTCCTCCGGAATAGTCAACTTTAAATCTTTCTGTAAAAACGATATTCGGTGCGGCGAGATATCTTGTAGAACCCATTTTGAGTGTTACATCATCAAAAATGACCTTACCGCCCTTAAAATTAAGTGTACCATTCTGCTTTATGGAATCAGTGTCAGCTCCTACAGCACCCGTTATTGTAACAGTACCGTGGTTTGGATCAACAAACGAAACATCCGTGCTGTTATCATCGGGTATAAAGCTTCCGCATACTATTGCCTTTCCTCCATCTGTGCCAAGCGCCGATATAGCATTAGCGAGCGAGGAATAAGCGAAATATGTGTTATCGCCATATGTAACGGTTTCGGTGTTTGAAAGAAACACCGTTTTTTCTCCGTTTACCGTGTAGCTTTGCGGAGCAGCAAAGCTTATAAAACTCAAATTGCAAAGAACAAAGGATACAACAAGTATTGCCGATAAAAACTTTTTCATCATACTTTTTCCTCTTTAACTTCAAATATATATTTACCCGATGTAATTTCGTAAACAGCTCTGCCATCTTCAAAACCAACAAAACTTATTCCATCGGAATCGGTTATAGAATTTCCACCCTCAGTGATGACTGCATTTTCGCTCTTTATAGGAAGCATAAGAGTAGCTGTCGTTCCCGCAGGTACTGTACAGGAATAGGTAAAGACGGTATTATCCTCAGATAATTCCCAAGAACTTTCTATAATACCGTTTATTGAATTATAGCTTCCTTTGGCATATGTAAGTCCTCCACCGTAAGTGGGACGAAGAACAAAATGGCGGTATCCTTCGTTTCCCGATCTGTAATCGTGTGATATACCGAGTATGTCTGAATAAAGCCATGCAGCAGGTGCACCCTGAATATACTGATTGAGAGAATTGGATTTGTTATAATACTCCCACACAGTTGTTGCACCGAGGGTTACAGGGTAAAGAAGCGAAGGATACTCTGTGCGCTCA
>JAZNML010000020.1:0-23724 GCA_045579565.1 Ruminiclostridium sp. | reverse complement strand
GAAGAATCGAGAAGGTTTACGTGGTCGAGATCCTTTCTTACCTTGAAGAAAGCACCGATTGCGTTTGCATATTCTGAGAAGTCAAAGTCGCAGAATGTAACAACGTTATTAGGCATGCTCAGAATGTGAGCAGGAACGTTGAAGGAGGATACGGCGTTTGAAAGAGCGATAAAGTCTCTTACCTGACCGTAGAACATGATTTCCTTAAGGGGCTTCATGTCCTTTCTCTGTGAAAGGAACTGTGTTGTACGGAACACTTCGTTGTAAACAGCCTGGTTTACATAATCGTCGTCATTGCCGTAATCATAGGGGTCGATTCTCTGGTAACGGTTGAGTGTTGCCTGGCCGTCTTCGTAAATGTTGATGTTTACGAAGTCGTTATCAACCTGTACAAGCATGAGGGGCATAGCTGATTCAAGCTTGGGTGTATTGAGAATAAGACGGGAAATACAGTTGTTGGAGATATTGATCTGCTTTAAGTTAAGACCGAGCTGTGTAAACAGACGGATATAACCATCAACCATTCTCTGAGGGCAGGCAGTTGCAAGGAGTTTGAGTGCAGGAGCCTGGTTTTCATCTACTGTTTCACCGATAATTGAATATGATACATTATATTCATTTGTAATACCCATTGTGTTGAGTATCATTGTTTCGATAGCCGCTGTGTTTGTAATCTTCTTGGGCTTCGGAATTGTCATTTCCTTGTAAAGAATGGAACCGGAGTTGATGCAGACAATCGCTTCTTTTTCCTTGATGTTCTTTGTAGCGATAATATCTGTGATTTCGCCGGCAACCATAGGAATATCGGTAATGTAACCGTTACTTACACTACCTACTGTAAGATCACGTGTTTCTACTTCAAGAACACGGATCTTATTGCCGCTGAGTGTTCCTCTGACAAGCTTCACCTGCTTGTCGGTAATATCAATTGATAACATTTATTGCACCTCTCTAAGATTTAGTTTCGTATTTTGAATTATTAGCCCATGTTTGCCATACCGCCGTAGAGGATGGGGAATACACCGGCAAGAATCATACCGATCATAAGACCCATGAAGATAATCATACAAGGTTCAAGCAAGCCTACTAACTTTGCGATAGCAGAGTCTGCTTCATCCTCGTAGTAATCAGCGGATTTTGAAAGGATATCGTCAAGAGCACCTGATTCTTCACCGACCATGATGATGGAAGTAAAGATACCGGGGAATATTGCTGTCTTGGCAATAGCAGAAGAAAGTGATTCACCGTGCTTAACGTCTTCAACAACCTGGCCGTGGAAGGTCTGTTCAATGTACTGATTGTTAAGAGTATCAACAGATTTTTCGATACAGTCTACCATCTGAAGACCGGAAGCGAAAAGGTTGGACATTGTTCTTGCAAAACGGGATGTGTAAATAGTACACATAAGAGGTCCTACCTTAGGCATCTTAGTAAGCACCTGGTCAAACTTGAACTTGATTTTTGGAACTTTGAGAAGAATTCTGATAACAAGAATCAGAATAACTGCGATAATGATAATTACCCACCAGTATGCAATCATAAAGTCGGATATAGAGAACATTGCCGCGGAA
This sequence comes from Ruminiclostridium sp., assembly GCA_045579565.1. GTDB lineage: Bacteria > Bacillota > Clostridia > Oscillospirales > Ruminococcaceae > Ruminiclostridium_E. The sequence goes on along the minus strand of JAZNML010000020.1, from coordinate 22,153 downwards.
AGAGGCGGAAGATCATCACCTGCAAGGTCACGGAACATCGGCATGATAAAAATAAACAGACCGAAGAATACACCGATAAGCAGGATACCCAGAATCATAGGGTATGTCATAGCACCCTTGATTTTGTTGTTTGTTTTGTTTTCACTTGCGTAGTGATCGGCAACTCTGTTCATAATAGAGTCCAAGTTACCTGAAGCTTCACCGGCAGCAACCATACTTACGAAAAGGTTGGGGAATACGCCGGGGCGTGACTGTATAGCCTCTGAAAAAGAACGACCCTTCTGTACATCCTCGTAGATTTCGAGAAGAACAGCCTTAGCCTTCTTCTTTTCTTCCTGAGTATAAAGGATATGTAAGCTTTTTACAAGGCTGATACCTGCCGTAAGCATTGATGCGAGCTGTCTGCATAAGAATGCGAGATCGGCAGTTTTGAATTTGTACTTTGCGTCCTGTTGCTTTTCTTCTATTTCGGTATACTGTGTACAGAAAAGATTCTTTTCACGCAGTTTTGACGTTAAATCGAGATAATCCTCTGCGTATTCTTTTCCTTTAACCTTAGCACCGTTGGCATCAGTAGCAACATATGAGAAATATGCCATGTACACCCTCCGTTCAATTTATTTATGCGCCTATGTATGTAATTATATTATATCATAGTAAACTTTATATAACAATAGTGTACTCTTACAAAAATCTTACTTTTATTTTGTGAAAAAAGTATTATTTATTCCATCAAAGTTACATTTTTGTTACCATAATATTCAAAATATTACTTCTTTCTGTAATCGTATACTTGACTTATATGAAAACGATTTCAGATTAATTTACTTAAATTAAGTTAAAAGATTGTGCATGTTTACCTAAAACCTGTTTTTATTTTGTTTATTTTATCGTATTGACAGAACGCTTTTTATTATATATAATGAGAATGTAAGGCGGAATAACCGCCATTCATCACGGAATAGCCGACGTAAGTGCTGTTCCTAACAGAAAGGATAAAAAATCATGAGCGTAAAGATTTTTAACCAGCCCTCTCTTCCCAATATTCCCTGGCAGGAAAGACCCGAAGGCTGCAAAGACGTTGTTTGGCGCTACGACGCTAACCCTGTAATCCCCAGAGATTTACTCCCTACAAGCAACTCCATCTTCAACAGTGCTGTTGTTCCCTTTGAAAAGGGCGACTACAAGTTTGCAGGTGTATTCCGTGTTGACGATAAGGAAAGAAACATGGCTATCCACGCCGGTTTCTCCAAGGATGGTATCCACTGGGATATCAACGAAAAGAAGGTTGAATGGATCAACGATGATCCCGAAACAGCTGCTGCTAACCCCTGGCAGTACGGCTATGACCCCAGATGTGTATGGATCGAAGACAGATTCTGGATCACATGGTGCAACGCTTACGGCTGGAAGCCCACAATCGGTATGGGCTGGACAAAGGATTTCGTAGAATTCCACCAGATTGAAAATGCTTACTTACCCTTTAACAGAAACGGCGTTCTCTTCCCCAGAAAGATCAACGGCGAATATGTAATGTTCTCCCGTCCTTCTGACAGCGGCCACACACCTTTCGGTGATATGTACCTCTCTCACTCCAAGGATATGACATACTGGGGCAAGCACAGACACGTTATGGCTCCCAACAAGGGTTGGGAATCCAAGAAGATCGGCGCTGGTCCTATTCCGATTGAAACAAGCGAAGGCTGGCTCATCTTCTATCACGGCGTACTCGAAAGCTGCAACGGTTTCGTATACAGCTTCGGCGCTGCAATCCTCGACATCGACAAGCCCTGGATTGTTAAGTACCGCTGCTCTGAATACCTCCTCAATCCCCGTGAGTACTATGAGTGCGTGGGCGACGTTCAGAACGTTACATTCCCCTGCGCAGCACTCTGCGACGGCGATACAGGCAGAATCGCAATTTACTACGGCTGCGCTGATACTTGCGTATCCATGGCATTCTGCAACGTTGATGAGGTTGTTGAATACGTTAAGAGCCACTCTTGTGTATAATTAACCGAATAGTTAAAGCCGACTCATATGGGTCGGCTTTTATTATATATTATAATGGTATAACATAGACAAATCAAAAGCCGCAGACTATCGTCTGCGGCTATAATATTAGTTTCTGTTCTTGAAGATTGCCTCTAAATCACTGTAACCGGAATCATCTGTACCGATTGTATTTGTTCTTGAAAGGAAATCTGTGAAGCTGCTGCCTGCGGAAGCACCTACGGAGCTACCGATAATTTCATCAGCAACACTGGGAGCTCCGGAAACCTGAGCATCTTCCTTGAAGCATGTAGCAATAACAGAGATTGCGATAGAATCCTTCATTTCGGAAGGACCATAGTTAGCACCGAAGATAATTTCTGCATCAGCGCCACAAGCCTTTGTGATTGCGTGCATAGCATCGTCAACATCGGACATAAGAGCATCCTGAGAAAGTGTTATGTATGCTAAGAGTCTGCCTGCATTCTTGATAGATGTTTCGAGGAGAGGGCTGTTTACAACCTGCTGAACTGCCTCTTCAACCTTCTTATCGCCGCTGCCCATACCGATAGCAATATGTGCATCACCTGCATCCTTGATAATAGTGCTTAAATCGGAGAAATCAACATTAATAACAGCTGTCTTGTTTACCATGTCGGAAACAATCTTTACTGTACGGTGGAGAACATCATCAACCATAACGAAAGCCTGCTGGAATGTAAGCTGCTTTTCGTTAAGCTGTAAAAGTCTCTGGTTAGGAATAATTACAAGAGCGTCAACATGCTTACGCATTTCGTCGATACCCTTCATAGCCTGGTTCATCTTCTGTTCACGTTCGAACTCGAAAGGCTTTGTAACAACACCAACTGTAAGAATGCCCATATCACGTGCGATTACAGCAATAACAGGCGCTGCACCTGTCCCGGTACCGCCGCCCATACCTGCGGAAATAAACACGAGAGAGGAGCCCTTTAAATACTTTTCAACTTCTTCTCTGTCTTCACGTGCAGCCTCAGCACCTACTTCTGCGCGTCCGCCTGCACCTCTGCCCTTAGCACATTTACGGCCGATCTGAACACGGCGCATAAGAGTCTTGTCCTTATCTTTGAGAGCAGCTACATCAGTATTTACAACAACGAATTCAATATCAACATCATCGTCGCTTACATCCTTGGTATTCTTATCTCTGAGGCCCTTCTGTGCCATGTTTGCAACAGCATTTCCGCCGCCGCCACCGACACCGAATACTTTAATCTGAATATTATAAACCGCGCTTTCGTCAAGATGGTCGAATTCGGGTTCTTCACTTTCTACTGCGAAGCCTTCTTCATCAATTTCAATAGCCACTGTTATACCTCCTGTATTTTTAACGGCAAAGCCCCCTGAAAAACAGACAGGGGTACACCGCATAATTGCTTACATTAATTGTAACAGATTTCAAGCAAAATTTCAATACTTTTTTTAAAAAAATTGAATATTTTGATTTATTTTTTACCAACAAACACAAAATATTGTGTTTTTTCGTGAAATGAGATTAATTAACTACCTATTTATTCCTCTTCGGGAATATCGGTCTGACCATCACTCTCTGAATCCTCAGGCAATTCCGTAACTGCCGTTGTGGTTGTAACTGTTGAACCATGGGGAGTAATAGGTCTCTGAACCACTCTTTCCGGGTTTGATACGTCCAGGGTTACCTTTTCCGTTTCTGAAATATAATTTCCGGTAAGCTCCTTGACAATAGTCAATTTTTCTTCGAGTTGAAGCATTGAGCCTAAATTAATTTCTACCCTGTCATCATACACAAGACCCACGTTCAGCATATCCGTTATATCAAGCTCGGTTATTTTATCAAGCTCAACAAGGTCTATTGCTGCGCTTATGGTTTTGATTGTTTCATCCTGTTCGGGATTAGCAGCAGTTATATAGTCGCCGATAACCACATTATCACCGGGCTGGTAGCCGATAACTTCCATACAGTCCGCCGCATTTCTTTCAATTTCCATAACACGACCAACGTGAGAAATTACATAGTTTTTACCTGCGTAATAGAAATTCGCCATGGGTTCGGCAGGCGTTACTACAATTTTGATTTTATTCGGGAAAACCTTGGTGACAACGGCACTGTCCAGACTTACAAGCTCATCAAGAATACGTTCGTTTATTCCCACGAGAGACAGCTTTACAAGATTTTCGTCACCTTTAAGCCCGCTGGCTTCAATAATCTGCTCACTGGTGTATTTGCTTTCACCCTCAACTATAATTTCTTCGCAATTAAAAAGAACAGTTACAGAAAGAATGGCAAAAATTATAAATGCTACAATTGCAAGCATAATGTGATAAATTACATTGTTGCCTCTTTTTTTACGACGCTTTTTTGCCTTTTTTTCTTCTTTTTCACGGCGTTTCAGCTCTTCCTCACGCTTTTTCTTGGCAGGACTTCTGGGAGGCATCTGACTTTTTGTCTGCTCCGAGATTTTGCGCTGTTTTCTTTCAGCCAATGCACTTTGCTTTTTCGCAGGCTTCGACGCAGACTTATCCACTTCTTCTCTGAGCTTTTTGTTGAGTTCTTCCTTGCTCATCTGAGTGGTGTGAGACTTGTTCAGTCTGTGAAACTCAGGCATCCTTATCAGTCCTTTCCTTTTTATTTCCGCAAAGCAATCCGAAAAAGGATTGCTTCGCTGTCCTTTTTCAGGAATCAGACAACTCCTGAAAGCATATAATTAAACAGCCTTTATATCTGCACCTATGCTGCGCAGACGCTCTTCTATATCCTCATAGCCGCGGTAAACATATCCCGCGTTTCCAATCTGTGTCTGCCCTTCGGCAAAAAGTCCCGCAACAATCATTGCCGCACCGCCCCGAAGGTCTGTTGCCATAAGTTCGGCGCCTGAAAGCTCTTCCACACCTTCCACCACCGCAACTCTGCCTTCTACATTTATCTTTGCACCAAGTCTTGAAAGCTCGCTTACATGACGATATCTGTTTTCAAAAATAGTCTCTACGAAAATAGTTGTACCCTGAACCGCTGAACAAAGCGCCATCAGAACAGGCTGAGCATCAGTGGGAAATCCCGGGTGTACCGCCGTTCTTACAGTTGTAGGTGATTTCAGTCTCTTCCTTGCATTCAGATATACCGAATCTTCACCGAAGCTGTAAATTCCGCAGCCCATCTGTTCAAGAACAGATGAAAAGGGTTCTAATGAGCGGAAATCTGCTTTTGTTAAAATAAGTTCACCGCGGGTTATTGCACCACAGCAAAGATAAGTTGCCGCCGCAATTCTGTCGGGCATAATGCTGTATTCACAGCCGTAAAGCTCACGTACACCCTCTATTACAATCAGACCTGTACCTTCGCCGCTGATTCTGGCTCCGCATTTTTTCAGGAAACCTGCGAGATCCTCTATTTCAGGCTCTCTCGCAGCATTATGTATCTCCGTTACCCCTTCGGCAAGCACAGCAGCAAGCATAATGTTTTCAGTTGCACCTACCGACGCAATGGGAAGTCTTATAACCGTTCCGCAAAGTTTATCCGCGTGACAATCGAGACAGCCATGCTCCTCCTTCACCGAAACGCCCATTTTTCTGAATGCGGCAATGTGAAAATCAATAGGTCTCGCACCTATTTCACAGCCTCCCGGAAAGCTCAGACGACAGCGTTTTTCTCTGCCCAGAAGGGCACCTGAAAAAATCACCGATGAACGCATTTCTCTCATCAGAGAAGACGGTATATCCACCTTTGAAATAACAGACGGATTTACAGTTACACAATTCCCTTCCCGTCTGCAATTACAGCCTAAGGTCGTAAGAATACGCATTGCAGCGTCGCAATCGGTAAGACGGGGACAATTGTAAAGAGTTACCTGTGTTTTGCACAGCACCGCCGCCGCAAGAATAGGGAGAGCGCTGTTCTTTGCACCCTGCACTCTTATTTCTCCTTCCAGCTGTTTACCGCCGCGGACCGCAATCCTCTGTTTCATCGACATATTATCACCCTTTCCCGCTTTTTCCTTACAGATTATGCAGGAAGGGAGATTTTTGCCAATATATTATTTTCCTATTAAATCAATTATGTTGCTTACAATTACATCTGCCGCATTGGTTGTACCGAGAGATGCGGCATTTTTTTCCATTTCACGAAGCTTATGGGGATTTTCGTAAAAATCCTTGATAAGTTCTTTCAGCTTTGTTTTTTCAAGGTCCTTATCCTCAATCAGCACCGCAGCACCCGAATCAGCCATGGACAAGGCATTATAATACTGATGATTTTCCGCTGCCTGGGGAAAAGGTATCAAAACAGAAGCTCTGCCTATTGCCTTTATTTCCGTAAGAGTCATTGCACCCGCACGGGAAACGATAATATCCGCCGCACACATACAGGTATACATATTGTCGATGTATTCCTTTAAAATCATGCGTTCAGAAGGCGTTACACCCTCACTTTGCATCAAGCCGTCAAACATATCCCTTCCGTTACCGCCGTAACCATGGATATGGTTTATTCCGCCCACTTCGTTTTCCCATTTGAGCAGCTCTACAACCGCTTCGGTTATCTTATTTGCACCCAGAGAACCGCCGAATGACAGAATAGTAAGTCCGTCAGGAAGTCCAAGCTTTTTTCTTGCCGCCGCTCTGTCCTCGATTGGAATGTTGTTTCTCAACGGATTTCCAGTAACTATGGCATTTTCCTTTACAGGAAGATGGGATATTGCCGCTTCGTCAACTACAAAAACTTTATCCACATTCTTTGAAAGAAGCTTGGTTGTCATACCGGGGAGAGAGTTGCTCTCGTGGGTAACTGTCTTTATGCCAAGCTTTGCCGCACTGAGTAAAACAGGCGCAGATACATATCCGCCTGTGCCGATTACCACATCGGGCTTGTATTCTTTAAGAAGCTTTTTGGCATTACTACGGGCAGTTATATAATAATACGCCGCTTTTACGTTTCTTACAAGATTATTTACAGATATTTTACGTTGAAGCCCGGCCATTTTAAAGGCGCGGAAATCATATCCCGCCTTTTTGACAAGAGTCGCCTCCATGCCGTCGGGAGCACCCACAAAAAGTATCTCACTTTCAGGGAAAACGTATTTAATTTTATCAGCAATAGCAAGCGCAGGATTGATATGACCTGCTGTACCGCCTGCCGCAAGAATAACCCGCATTAATCCATTGCCGCCTTTCTCGAAATATTAAGCACAATACCCATTTCAGCCATCTGCATCATCAGAGCTGTACCGCCGTAGCTGATAAAGGGAAGAGATACACCGGTATTCGGCATCGCATTGGTAGCCACCGCAATATTAAGAAACGCCTGAATTGTAAGGTGAATTACGATTCCCGAACAAAGAAGCATACCAAATTTATCAGGTGCCGCAGAGGCAATATAGAAGCCTCTGAAAAGAAGAACTATAAACAGAAGAATAACTACAATTGCACCTACAAAACCCAGCTCCTCGCAGATTACCGAGAAGATAAAGTCATTCTGGGTTACAGGAAGATAGCCGTACTTCTGACGGCTGTTACCGAGACCGAGACCAAACATTCCGCCTGAGCCTATGGTTACAAGAGACTGATATGTCTGATATGTAGCATCACCGATGTCCGCTTCCGGATCCTGCCAGCTGAGAAGACGGTCGGTTACATAGTCAAAACCGATTATCGGGAAGACTTTTACAATCATAAAAAGCCCTACGGCAACGGCAATACCTATCAGCGCAAGGTGTCTCGGGTTTGTACCGCCTATACCAAGCATACAGAAAGACGTAAGGAAGATAATAACCGTACAGGAAAGGTGAGGCTGAATAATAACAAGTCCGCAGGCGATTACAATTCTTATTACCAAGGGCATGAAGCCTTTTTTGAAATCGTTACGGTTGTCATAATTTCGCTGCATATAATCGGCTAATACGATAATTGTTGCCAGTTTCAGAATTTCAGACGGCTGGAAGGCACTACCCGCAACTTCAAGCCAGCGCTGTGCACCACCTACGGTTTTACCCATTACGAAAACCAGTATCATCAGCGAAACAGAAACTACTACCGCAAGGAATACAATAAACTTCTGGCAGTAAAGACGATAGTCGATAAAAGAAACGAATATCATAGCCGCAAAACCGCCTATGGCGAATGCAAGCTGACGATTTATGTAATAAAAGCTGTCGCCGAAAGAATTTTTTGCAGAGGCATAGCTTGCCGAAAACAGCATTACAAGACCGAAAGCAAGTAGAATTGTTACTATGAGGAACATAGTAAAATCAAATCTCTGGGGATTGATAAGTTCAAGGAAGCTTCCGAGCTTCGGACGTTGCATGTCGCTTACTTTGACGGACTTCTGAGACCTCACAGGGCGTTTTACAGAAGTGTTCTGACGTTTTACAGCTCCGCCGGGGTTACGACCTGCGGAATTTACTCTTCGAGAAGAGCCGTTCTGCGAACCTGCCGGTCTGCCGTTTTGCTGACGGGTACGGTTATTCTGTTGTCCGTTATAAAATTCCATAAACTCTCCTTTCAGAGATACGGCATCATAAACCGTTCACAAGAACCACAGCAGCAATACCCGCTACCGCAGCAATAAGGGAAAATACTATTACAATCTTGACTTCCTTCCAGCCTCTTATTTCAAAGCTGTGATGTATGGGAGTCATTTTGAAAAGACGCTTACCGTGTGTAAGCTTGAAATATATCATCTGAATAAGCACAGTAAGTGCTTCCCAGATGTAAACAGCAGAAGCAATTACCATTAAAACTTCCGCATTTGCACCGATACCTAAGGCTACTACAATGCCACCGAAAAACATGGAGCCTGTATCACCCATAAATACCTTTGCAGGATGGAAATTCCAGATAAGGAAACCGAGGCATCCGCCTGCTGTTGCAGCCGCAAGAACTGTAAGGCCGTAGGATTCGAGCATAGCGGTAATTATAATAAAGATTACTGAATAAACAAATGTAACAGAAGAACAAAGTCCGTCAATACCATCTGTAAGATTAACCGCATTTACAAGATAAAGGATTGCAAGACCCATGATAATATAGTAGAAATACCATAAATCAAGGCTGCCAAAAAATGGAGTGTTTATCTCAGTAGAGGTATCTCCAGCAAGAACTCTTACGGTAAAATACGCCGCAATTACCAGCACTTGAAGGATAATCTTCTGATTCGCAGTAAGACCTTCATTTTGTTTTTTCTTGACCTTGATAAAATCATCGAGAAATCCGATAAAGCCGAACATAACCGCCATGATAATACCCGAAACAGAGGTGATTATGTTCATCTGTCCCGATTGCTCAAAGCTTATAAGCCCCGCCGCATTCGCCATGGCAAACCCGGCCGCAAAGGCTACGGCAACACCGGCTATAAACATAATACCGCCCATAGTGGGAGTACCCTGTTTATCCTTCTTGTGCCAGATAGGACCTATATCAAGAATTGTCTGTCCGAATTTGAGCTTTCTGAGTACGGGGATTGCCCAGAAACCCATAAGCGCGGTTATTGCAATAGAAATTGCTGCTGTTATAAGAATTGTCCAGAGCATATTTGTAAATTCCTTTCTTACGAAATGCTTTCAGTAAGCCCTTTTATAATATCATGTTCGCTGAAAGGCTGATAATCATCGCCTATAACCTGATATTTTTCGTGACCTTTACCACATAACACGATAACATCACCGTCATCAGCTTCGTTTACCGCAAACTTTATAGCTTCCAGCCTATCGATAAAGCTATGCACCTGGCATAAGCCGTCCGAAAAGCCTTCAAGCACCATATCTATAATAGTCTGAGGATCTTCAAACCTTGGATTATCTGATGTCACAACGGCTATATCCGAATATTTCGCAACACATTCACCCATAGCCCTGCGTTTTCCTGCGTCACGTTCACCTGCTGCACCAAATACGACAATAAGCCGTTTTTTCGCAAATTCCTTTACAGTGGAAAGGATTTTTTCAAGGCCGTCTTCTGTATGAGCATAGTCGCAGATAACGGTAAATTTGCCATCGTACAGCACCTCTGCTCTGCCGCAGACTCCTTTGACCTGCTGTAATTTCTCACAGGCGGTCTTTATATCCAGTCCCGCCATACAGCATGATGCAACGGCGCAGAGTGAATTTTCTACATTGAATCTTCCCGGCATTGAGAAAGAAACAGGAAATGATTTTTCATCCTTCATAGAGGACAGCCAGTAGGAAACTCCGCCTGCTCTCAGCTTTATGTTGACCGCAAAGAAATCAGCAACATCACGGGAAGAAACCGATACAAGATTTATATTTTCCTTAGCCTTGGAAAGCTCGTCATAAAGACGCTTTCCGTACTTGTCATCCGTGTTTATAACCGCATTGTCGCAGAATTTAAAGAGCGACTTCTTCGCCTTGTAGTAATTTTCCATTGTACCGTGCCAGTCAAGATGGTCCTGGGTTAAATTCATAAAAATCCCGCAGACAAACCGTTCGCCAGCAAATCGATGCTGAGATAAAGCCTGGGAGGAAGCCTCCATTACGCAATATTCAGCTCCGTTATCAGCCATTTCCTTGAAATAACGGTATAAATCCATCTGTCTCGGTGTTGTAAGACGGGCTTCATAAACCTTACCGCATACATCATAGCCTGACGTACCGATATACCCGCAGGTATGACCCGACAGATTCATTATTTCCTTTATAAGATTAGCTGTTGTAGTTTTTCCGTTAGTGCCTGTTGCCGCTATGAGTTTCAGCCTTTTTGTAGGATTTCCGTAATAACGGGAGGCTAAAACACTGAAATACTCACGGCTGTTTTTGACGATTATCTGCTGAGGCAGCCCTAAATCACGCTCAACAACTACCGCAGCCGCTCCTTTTTCCAGAACAGTCTTGCAGAAATCGTGGCCGTCAAAATTCCTGCCTGCGATTGCAACAAACACATCGCCCTTTTCAACAAGACGATTATCATCGGTAACCTTACCGATTTCGCAGTCGGTAAGACCGCTTCTTTCATCTTCGTATACAATATCAAACAAATTCACGGTACTCACCGCCTTTCTTTTTAACCGATATCGCCTGATACAAGGAAGGTAACATTAACTACTGTACCTCTGTCAACTTCCGTACCTGCCTCAATGGACTGGTATGATGCCTTTGCGGTAGCGTTACTTACCGCACCGCCGTCAAGAGAAATATTAAGACCTGCATTTACAAGTCTGAGATTTGCCTGTTCTACGGTAAGTCCCACAACATTAGGTACAGTAACCTTTTCCTCTTCCGCACCCATCATGTAGATTATAACCGTACCGTCACGGGGAATACTGGTTGATGCGAGAGGTATTGTATAATCGACAATACCCGCAGATTCATCACCCACAATCTCGTATTTAAGACCTTTTTCGTTGAGCTTTGAAATAGCATCAAGAAGAGCCATATCATAAACATAAGGAACAACCGTATCCTGCTGTGCAAGTTCTTCCGCAGTATACTGAGGATAAACGCCGAGATATTCGAGACATTCGCTGAATACCGCAGATACTACCGGCGCCGCAACCGCAGAACCGTAATAAGAACCGCCAAGAGGTTCGTCAACGCATACCAGCATTATGTATTCAGGGTCATCAGCAGGAGTAAATGCGCAGAAGGAACCAACATAACGCATGCTGTGGTCGGCATACTCATCCAGCTTCTGTGATGTGCCGGATTTTCCGCCGATGTGGAAGCCGGGAATATAAGCGTTGGTACCGCCGTTCGCAGTTACGATATTTTCTGTAATCGAACGCATAAGCTGAGAGGTTTCTTCACTTATTACCTGGCGTTTTATGGTTGTATCGGTTGTCTTGATTACATTTCCGTCACTATCAACAATCTTATCAACAACATGAGGTGTTACAAGATAGCCGCCGTTGATTGCCGCTGCATAAGCGCATATCATCTGGATAGGAGTAATCTTATTTGTCTGTCCGAATGACGAGGACGCAAGCTCGACTATACCCATTCTTTCTCTGGGCATGTATAAAGGCGCTGCCTCACCGGGCAGGTCAATACCTGTCTTTTCGGAAAAACCGAAGGCTTCAAAATAATCGCAGAAAAGCTCTTTTCCGAGGCGCATACCTACATCGATAAATGCAGGGTTGCAGGATGCGGTAATTGCGCTCTGTAAGTTTACGGTGCCGTGTCCGATATCACTCCAACAATGGAAGTCGGTATCTGCAACAGTAACCTTATAATAACATTCAAAAGTGGATTCAAGACTGATTGCCTCTTCTTCAAGAGCAGATGCGCAGGTAATTACCTTAAAAACTGAACCGGGGAAGTATAATTCCGAAACCGCCTTGTTCTTCCACTGGGTTTCACGCATTGCCGCTTCGGTAGCAATAAGCTCTTCTTCAATCAGCTTGTTGATTGCGTCCTGATCTGTCATACTGCCGGCCGCATAGTCCATGATAAGATCCTGTTCAAGGTCAATAAGCAGCTGCTTATCATATTCCGATAGCTCAGAAGGATTGTTAAGGTCATATCCGGGCGCAGTCGCCATTGCTACAATGGCACCTGTTTTTGCATGCATGATAATACCCGTAGCGCGATTTGCAACCTTGTGCTGCGAAAGTGTTGTTTCAAGGTTTTTTTCGAGATAGTGCTGAACTACCTCATCAATAGTTAAAATAAGGCTGTTTCCGTCGCTTGCCTCATATCTTTTCTCATAGTCATAAGGCATTGCGCCGCCTCTTGAATCGGTAGCAATTTCTACAAGACCGTCAACGCCCTTCAAATAATCATCGTAATATGCTTCAATTCCGTAAACACCGTCATTGTCATAGTTTGTAAAGCCTATAACACTGGATGCGAGGGAATCGTTGGGGTAATAACGCTTGCTGTTTTCAACAGGATATACGGAGAATTTGTTTATATCATTTTCAAGAATGAATGCCTCTACCTTATCCTGCGTTTCACGATCGATTTTCTTCTTAGCTATATAGTATTGCAGGTCGCTGTTCATTATCTCGTCAAACAGAACCTCAGCATCTATTTCAAGAATTGCAGCAAGACCGTTTGCAATATCCTCTACCTTATCCTCATCAACCTTGTCATCTTCTTTGTTATCCTCGGTTCCGTTGTCATCGAGGGCATCAACATGCTTTATCTGATATGGGTTTACGATAACATCCCATACAGTCGTACTCTGTGCAAGAATTTTACCATTACGGTCATAGATAGTGCCTCGGTTTGCATTTATAGTAAATTCCTTTGTCTGTTGCTGGTTTGCTTTTGCGCGGTAATATTCCGACTTATTTATAGCAACATCATATAGCACAAATATTATGTATGCAGCACAAAGGAGGATTGCTGTAAATACGCCGAAAAACATACGTTTTTTCATGGAGCTTGTAGGCGCAAGCATCGGTGTGCTGTCAAAATTATCAGGCATTTTCTTCTGTGCCATCTGCATTTCCTTTCTTTTCTGCTGTGGGGTTAATACAACGATACGGGCGATCATCCATGGCAGGACACGCCCGTAATTAAATATATTAAATCAGAAGCCGAGATATTCCAGAACATCATAGAACCAGTCCTTAATGGATACAAAAATATTGGTATCCGTCTTGGCTACCTCTGTCATTTTTTCCGTGTTGAGTGTAACAAAGTTTATCTGCGAATTCTGGGTTTTCTGCAACCCCAGTTCAGACGCAGCTATACTTTCTACGTTATCAAGAGTAACCATACTGTCCAGTTCTGCATTAAGTCTGTCATTTTCCCTCTGCTCTGTTTCAAGCTGAGTCTTTACCTCGCTTATCATAGCGGTATATTCCGCTAATTCAACCTTACTGTAAAGAATGGAAAAGGCAATAGCAATGCATAAAACGGCAGAAATAACCGTCGCGAAGATACTGCCGTTTCTTGCGACAGCCTTCTTCTCGGTCATTCGTATATGGCTCTTCTCTTCACGCTTTTGCTCTTTCTTCCGCTCGTATTCTTCGTCTACCTCGAACAGAGAAAGATCATAAGCTAAGTTTGAATTTCCGTTATACATCCAGATACTTCCTTACAATTTTTCTATAACCCTTAATTTTGCACTTCTGCTTCTTACGTTGTCTGAGAGCTCCTCTTCATCCGCCACAATAGGCTTTCGGTTTACAAGAGCCGCCTTAGGTGTATTCCCGCAAACGCATACGGGAAAATCCTTAGGGCAGGTGCACCCTTCGGTAAGTTCCTTAAATCGCTGTTTTACAATCCTGTCTTCAAGAGAATGGAAGGTTATTACCGAAATCCTTCCTCCCGGATTCAGCATCTCAAAAATATCATCAAGTGCCGTTTTCAGAACATCAAGCTCATGATTTACTTCAATTCTGATTGCCTGGAATGTCTTTCTGCACGGGTTTTTTTCCCTGCGCACTTTAAGCGGCACATTGTTTCTTATAATTTCGGCAAGCTCGCCTGTGGTTTTTATAGGCGCAACAGCTCTTGCCTTTTCGATACCCTTTACAATACCGCGTGCAAATTTTTCCTCGCCGTAATTGAAAAGAATATGTTCAAGCTCTTCTGTGGTATAATCATTGACAACATCATAGGCACTCATTCCCTCACCGCTCATACGCATATCAAGGGGAGCATCCTCGTGGAATGAAAAACCACGCTCGGCATTATCCAACTGGTAGGAGGAAACACCTAAATCCAGCATTGCACCGTCTATATGTTCAATTCCGATTTCCCTGAGAGATTCACGGATAGTACAGAAATTTCTGTTAATAAATATGGGATTGTACCCTTCAAGACGCTTTGTTGCAGCAGCAATTGCCTCTTTATCCTGGTCAAAGCAGATAAGCTTATTGCTCTCATCCATACGCTTTGCAGCTTCTAAGCTATGTCCGCCACCGCCTGCTGTGCAGTCAATGTAAATACCGCCGGGCTTAATGCCGAGACCGTCAACCGTCTGGGTGAGCAATACCGATTTATGCACAAATTCCATATCAGATACCAAGCTCCATAGCAATTTCCGCAAGGTTCATTGTATCCTGACCTGCGTTGAGCTCGTCCCACTTCGCCTTATCCCAGATTTCTGCACGTCCTTCAAGACCTACTATTACTATATCCGTAGTAAGACCTGCATATTCACGAAGGGGGGCAGGGATAAGAACACGTCCCTGCTTATCGGGTTCGATTTCAAAAGCGGAACCAAACAGGAAACGCTGAATAGCAGCTGTCTGAGTCTGGGGCATATCCTTTATCTTCTGAACAAGAACCGCCCAGTCGCTCATTGAGTATACCTTTATACATTCAGCACCGATTGTCTTGGAAATGATAAAGCTTGTGCCGAATTCTTCACGTAGCTTTATCGGAAAGTTCATTCTGCCTTTTGCATCAAGTGTACTTTTGAATTCGCCTCTCAAACTTTATCCCTCCTTTGTGCTGATTTTTTGAGCGAGTTTTCAACACTTTCAACATTTTCAACTTGGTTTTTTCCGTTTTCATTCGGAAAACGGTGGAAAACTCTGTGGAAAAGGTTAAAAAGTGAACTTTTCACCAAAAAAGTGGACAAAAAACCACTTTATGATTATTATACTACACGTCAAATCAAAAATCAAGACCGTTTTTATTTTTCACAGAAGAAAAAACAGAAAAATTTTTAACCTTAATTTGTATAGATTAAACAAAAAAAGAACTCTCAAATTGAGAGTTCTGTCAAAAAATATATTGATTTTTACAAGATATTGCGGTTTGGAGGGTGGATATCCACAACATCTTGGGTTTCGCTCGTTACGACAACTTTTTTGGTGGTAATTTTTCCCACTTTTTAAACAACAGGTCTTGCAGAATCCAGAATTGCATATGCTTCTTCGGGATTGTCAGTAGAAACCATAATCGAGGTCACTTTATTAAGGTTATCCTTTGTATAGATTTCAAGGCAAACAAGATAATCACTCATATCAGCAAGATCTGTTCTGTCATTTACATGAATGAAACCGCAGATTTCTTCATCCTCATAAACATAAAGCTTTCCGAACTGAGGAAGGGAAACCTTTAATACTCCCATAACCGAGTACGCAACCTGATTATCGAGGCTCATTGGATTATAATCCTCTTTATCAAGCATATAAGCGCACTTGTACGTACCGTACGCCGAATCGGGCAGCCCATTGCCGAAGCTTTCAAATCCCTTGGCAAGCTGATCAAGTCCGATTTTCACCTTATAATCGGAACTGTCAAAATTCTCAGGGTTGATAAGGTTCATTTCAGAACCGAATTCCTCAGCTTTCATCATAATGACCATATGCTCGTTGTTTTCCTTGTAAAGCTGTGTTGTTTCAAAAACGTTGTCCTGCCGTACACATTCACTTGGAATATCAATAAGTATATGTCCGTTATCGGCTGTAATTGTTTGTTCCAGCTTTATGGTCTTATCATTTGAATAATACTCTGCTCCGTTTCCGACGCCAGCAAGAGTCTCCTGTATCATATTGTGCAGCATGACTCTGGGCACAACAATTGACACTGCAAGATAAACAACCAACAAAAGTGCCGCAATTATTATAATAGTAGTAATCGTCTTTTTCTTAGCCATTTTGTTCCTCTTTTCAGAAAATATGCACAAAATATGCGGTTTTTCTCCAACATTTTGTATAATATTATTTCATTTTTACATTCAGTATATCTTTTCGCCTAAATTTTCACTTATTTTATCAACTATAATTTTACCCTCTGCGTCAACGAGAGGAGTCAATGACGGACTGTCACCGCCCATTAAAGCATAATTTACGCCTGTTTCAGTATCAACTACAACAGCCATGTAATACATACCCATGCCTGTTATATACTGTTCACTTTTGACTTTAAATCTGTCAGGTGCTTTTTCTTCCCTGCTGAATAATCCCATATTTCTTCACCTTAATTTTCGTCGATTATAGGAAGCTCGTCAACTACAACCTTACCATCAGGTCCCAGAAGAGGTGTAATTGTAAAACCACCGTCCATTGCCATATACGAAAAAATATAGTTTACACCGGTTTCGGTATCAACCATAACGCTGATTGCACCAAGCGCGTAGCCCTGTGAACATTTCTCCTTGAATCTGTCCGGTTTCTTTTCCGGTTTGTCGAATAATCCCATAATTATACTCCTTGTAATAAATTAAATGTTTTCGGGCGGATAATATCCGCCCTCGTAAGTTGTTTATAATTTCTCAGAAAGCTCATCTGTAAGAACAAGCACAGCTGTTCTGATTTCACGGCTTTTGAAAATACCCTTGTCTGCGGCATCCTGGGCCTTTTTGAGATAACCCAGAGCCTCACGGGGATTATCGCTTTTCTTTGCCGCTTCAAGATATGAACGGGCAAGAACCGCATTAGCTTCATCATAGATTACGCTGTCCTTTTCAAGATGTTCCTCCGCAAGCTTTGCAGCCATAATATAATCTTCACGCTTGAACGCGTTTTTCATCTTTATAAGTGCCTGGAAATCTGCGTCAGCAGCATTTTCACTGTCATCAAAGGTTTCCAGCTCATCAGGAAGCAGATAATTAACAGGAAGTTGAAGCACCTTAGCGAGATATGTCAATGTTTTTACTGATGGGTTTGCTGTTCCGCTTTCAATCTGGCTCAGCATATTTCTTGTAATAAAGTCACCCACCACATCAGACTGAGTCATTTTGCGAGCAAGTCTGGCTTCCTTTATTCTTTTTCCGAGTTCAACAGAATTCATTTTTCATAATCTCCTTTCTAAATAATAAAGGTATGTGCGTTAGTTTAAATGATATTTAATTCAGCATTTCATATGTAAATTTAATTTACATTTAGTTTACCATGAATTGAAATAAAAATCAATAGGTTTGTAGTAAAATTATTAAAAAAATCTTGTTTTTGTCGAATTGCACAAACGGAAAAGCCTAAAATATGCGAATTTTACAATTTTCAGAAATAATGCGAAAACATATTGACAATTGATGAAAATGTGATATAATTGTGGTAAATGATATTTACAAGAAGGCATTTCAGACACAATCTACTCGGAGAAACACTTAAAATTCGAAAGGTGGTATTTATATGGAATGGTTTTCAACATGGTGGGGAAGTCTTGATATATTCACACAGGCTCTTTACTGCGTAGCTATACCTTCAACTCTTATTCTCGTCATTCAGTCTATACTTATTATAGTTGGTATGGGTGACGGAGCACCCGATATAAATGTATCGGATACATCAGGTCTTGATGCTGCAGGCTGTGACTGTGCAGGCTGTGATCCCACAGAAGCACTGGATTCAGCAGGCGGTGATGTTGTTAATCCCGCAGATGCAGGCGCATTACACCTCTTTACCTTCCAGGGTATCGTTACATTCTTATGCGTTTTCGCCTGGTCCGGTATCCTTACTTATATGGGATGTAAGCTTGTTCCTGTAGCTCTTATCGTGGGCTTTGTTCTCGGTGCAGGCGCAATGTTCGGTGTTGCAAAAATTATTCAGCTTATGGGTAAGCTTGCAGAAAGCGGTAACATCAATGCTAAGAAATACCTGGGCGAAACAGGTACTGTATATATTCCCATTCCTGCTGATGCAAAGGGAACAGGTAAAGTCAATATTGCCCTTGGCGAACGCTATGTGGAATTTGAAGCAATTACAGAAGAAGGCGTGGAAATTAAAAGCGGTGAATCTGTAAGAGTTACCGATGTTCGTTCCGAAACATTGCTTGTAGTCGAAAAGGTGTAAAATGATTAATCCGTTTTCCATACTAAAACAATTTTTTGAAAAGGATGCTGTCACTACTGTCTGCGTGCTTGTTCTGATTGCGGCATTCATAGTGTGTGTGTACTTTTACAGAAAGCACATACGAACCGACACTTCACCTGATCTGCTGGAACACGAAGGGTACTACAAGGTTGCTTTGACACCTATGGGATATTCTATCACAGACAGAAACAACCTGTTCAGAACACTTAACAGGTTCTACTATCTGAGAAAAGATCCTTTCAATATTGAAGTCTCGCTTGACGAAATAAAAGCAGATGATGGCAAAAGCTACCGTGCTCTTGCTCTGGTTACAGTAGTGTTGCCGGAAGACAGAATCGATTACGTCTGCAAAAGGTATTTTGACAACAATAAAGCAGACCTCTCCAATGCTGAGGTTATGGCCATTATGATGTCCGGAAAATCAAAGCAGAATGAAAATAAAAATGATATAGCAGCTTTATTGTCAACAAAATCCAATACAGGCAAAAGAGATATATCAGATTATCTATCAGAAAGAAGCGCACTGTATGCGGCAGGTTCGGATGATATATTTAAACAGATGATGCGCGGTAAGGTCGATATGTCTTCCAGAAGAGACAGCAAGGAAGAAAAAACGAACTGCGACGGTGACGTTGATATGGAGCTTACAATTGCTTTCTCTACGGTTCTGAAAAATCTTGTAAAGGAACAGGCAGGCGCTGTTCCCAAGGAAGAACTGAAAAAACAGTTTCTCGCAAAGTCGCTTTTATGCGCTATGGAAGCGGGTCATGCCGTTACAAATATTCCTACCTTCACTATTATTGAAAACACAGATTAAACAGAGAGGACAGAAATTATGGAACTTACAACCCTGGATATAATTTACTTTTCCTTTATAGGACTTGTAATAATCGGCGGAATTGTAGCTATTTTGATTCTCTGTCCCAAGGAAAATAAACTGAAAGAAGAGAAAAGTAATTGCTACCGTTACGTCGTCCGCGACGGAAAGCTTTTCAATTCCGGAAAAGCAAGTCTCTTTGAAAATATAGGCAGAAAACCCATATATATAGAAAAGGGACCCTTTGAAATTGATTGCTTTATTGACAAAACAGTTGCAGCAGACGGAAAAACGTACAATGCCGGTACAGTTGCTATTCTGTATCTCCCCGAAACAACAGCTCAGGCCTCTGCCGAGTATCTGTACAGTATAATGGAAGATATAAAGCAGGAGACTGTATGTGAACTTCTTACAAACGAGCTTAATACAGTTTTAAGCGAACTGATGAAAGCTTATAAAGGAGAAGATCCCGATACTCTGAAAGAAGATTTCAGAGAAGCTGTTATCTTAAAACTCAGGCGTTACGGTTACGATTTGTACTGTCCGCCCACTCTCAAAATTTCAGCGGTTTCATAAGCTGAACAACTACGGTGATAAGCCTCAGGGCTTTCATAAATAAAAAACACGCAGAACGGCAATTCTGCGGCATTCAACAAAATCAGGAGGAAATCAACTATGCCAGAAGAAATTATTATTGTAATATGCGTAGCGGTTGTAATACTCTTTGCACTTATTGCAGGTATTTTATCCCGTTACCGCAAGTGCCCTTCCGACAAGATTCTCGTTATCTACGGTAAAGTAGGCAGCGACAAGACAGGTCAGGCAAGAAGCGCACGCTGTATCCACGGTGGTGCCGCGTTTATCTGGCCCATTATCCAGTCCTATCAGTACATGGACTTAACACCTATTTCTATTAACGTAGACTTACGTAATGCACTTTCCAAGCAGAACATCCGTGTAGACGTACCTTCAAGCTTTACAGTAGGTATCTCCACAGAAGCCGGTGTAATGCAGAATGCTGCTGAACGTCTGTTAGGTCTCAGACTCCAACAGATTCAGGAACTCGCTAAGGATATCATCTTCGGTCAGCTCCGTCTTGTAATTGCTACAATGGACATCGAAGAAATCAATACAGACCGTGATAAGTTCCTTATCGCCGTTTCCAACAACGTAGAAATCGAACTCCGTAAGATCGGTCTTCGTCTCATCAACGTAAACGTAACTGATATCCGTGATGAATCCGGATATATCGAAGCTCTCGGTAAGGAAGCTGCTGCTAAGGCTATCAACGATGCTAAGAAATCTGTTGCTGAAAAGGACAGAGACGGTGCTATCGGTGAAGCTAATGCTAAGCGTGACCAAAGAATCCAGGTTGCTGCTGCTAACGCAAGCGCTATCGAAGGTGAAAACGCTGCTAAGGTTGAAGTTGCTCAGTCCGAAGCTAATCGTAGATTTAAGGAAGCAGAAGCTGATACAAAGGCTGCTAACGATGCTAAAGTCGCTATCGCTCAGACAGGCAGAGACGGTGCTATCGGTGAAGCTGATGCTTTAAGAGACCAGAGAATCCAGGTTGCTGCTGCTAACGCTGCTGCCGTAGAAGGCGAAAACAGCTCTAAGGTTGCTATTGCTCAGTCCGACGCTGCAAGACGTGAAAAGGAAGCCGAAGCATTAAAGATTGCTATGGCTGCCGAAGCTGTTCAGGCTGCTAAGGCTAAGGAAGAAGCTTACGCTGCTCAGAAGGAAGCTGAAAACCAGAGAGCTGAGCTCGAAATGGCTACACAGACAGCTGACGTTATCGTTAAGGCTCAGATTGCAAAGCAGCAGGCTGAAATCGCTGCTGAAGCAGAAGCAGAAGTTCTTCGTCGTAAGGCAAAGGGTGAAGCTGATGCTATTTTCGCAAAGCTCGAAGCTCAGGCTAACGGTGCCCGTGAAATCCTTCAGAAGCAGGCAGAAGGTATGCAGTCCCTCGTTACTTCCGCAGGTTCCGCTGATGACGCTGTTAAGCTCCTCATGGCTGACAAGATGGAAGAACTCATGCGTATTCAGGTTGACGCTATCAAGAATATCAAGATTGATAAGATCACTGTCTGGGACAGCGGTTCAGGCGCAGACGGCAAGAACTCCACTGCTGATTTTGTAAGCGGTCTTATGAAGTCCATTCCCCCTATGAATGAATTATTCAAGCAGGCTGGACTCAATATGCCCGAATACTTAGGTAAGGAAATCGAAGCTCCCGTTGTAAACGCAGATGCTCCTGTTGTTCCCGAAGCTCCTGTGACAAAGGCATAATCTATACATAAATACATATACCGCCGTGTAACCCACGGCGGTATTATGAAATTAAGGAGAGTAAACCAATGCTGATAGATAAGAAACGCGAAGAAATGTATTATAACTGCCGTATGCGGAAAAAAAGCATAGACAAAAAAATAGCGGTTATCAGGGCAGTACTTGTTATTCCGCCCCTTTTGATTTTTGCATCAACCGTCGTCGAAATTTTAATGTCGATGGTGGGAGAAGCTGCTATTTTAGCAACAGGCGCAGGTCTTTATGGCTATGAGGTTGTGGGAACATCGTTCTTATATATACTTGACCTTGTCTGCTGTGCTGCACTTGCCGCTATCGGTATAGGCATAGTGTTCTTAGAAGCGGATTTTATGGTT
>JAZNML010000019.1:0-36419 GCA_045579565.1 Ruminiclostridium sp. | reverse complement strand
ACCCGAAGGCGATACAGATGCAGACGAAACAGTAACACCTGAAGGCGACACAGATGCAGATGAAACAGTAACACCTGAAGGCGACACAGATGCAGACGAAACAGTAACACCCGAAGGCGACACTGATGCAGACGAAACAGTAACACCTGAAGGCGACACAGATGCAGACGAAATAGTAACACCTGAAAGTGAAGCTGAAACAGAGGCGTTCGATGATGCAGATGTTCCGCTTGGTAGCACTCCCGACACTGATTCCGCAGATATGGATTCTGATATAGCTGAATTTGATGATTTATCAGTTCCGCTTGGAAATGCAGCAAATGCAGACAGCATTGCAAATCCTGATACAGGCGTTTCCGCTCCTGTGGCATCATTACTTGGTGCAGGTGCAGCTGCTGTGACAGCTCTCTTAACAAAGAAGCGTCGCAAGGACGAAGAATAATAATAAAACAGGACTGCTAAGCAGTCCTGTTTCTTTTGTTGACACTATATGTTATCTGTGATATAATTAATAAAAATAATGAGCGGGGGTAAAAATGGAACATTGTAAATTACAGATAGGATGTCTTTTTATACTTATTTATATAGGCGTAATTTATCTCAAAGAATGCAGGGAGTGTAATCATAACCTGAATTCCACATTCTTTGATGAGATATATATAATCGGAATAATAAGCGTAATTCTCGACGGAATTACCGCATATACCGTTAATAATATCGAGACAGTAAATCCTGTATTGAATATGGTATTACACGGCTTCTTCTATGTAAGTATCGACACGGTTATATTCGCCATGTTCTTGTATATGACAAATATAACGGGAATGCTTCCGAGAAAAAAGCTTTTCAAAGCACTTATTTATGCACCGTTTGTTATTAACATAATACTTGTATTTACAAATTTAGGTTCTGTTGAATTTATTCAGGGCAACACAACATTCTATTCAAGAGGATTTTCAGCCTACACCTGCTTTATAACCGCCGGAATCTATTTCCTTATGTCATTGGCTGTATTTTTAAAGGGTTGGCGTTATATAGCAACCGGTAAGAGAGTAAGCTTGTTTACATATCTTCTTGTTTTATTGCTTGTGGCGACAATACAGATGTTATTCCCTGAGACCTTGCTTTCATGTATTGCGGTAACAGTATTTATAATCGGCTTGTATATGAATCAGGAGGACCCGCATCTTTACACGCTATCTGAGTATCATCGCGAAACGGTAATGAGCTTTGCGAATCTTGTTGAAAACCGCGATGGTAACACAGGCGGTCATATCAAGAGAACCAGTCGTTATGTGAGATTAATTGCAGATGAGCTTTACAGCCACAGATACTATGATGATGTTCTTACAAGTGATTATATCGGCGACCTTGTAAAAGCGGCTCCTATGCATGATATAGGTAAAATAGCTGTCCCTGATGCAATTCTTCGTAAGCCGGGCAGATTAACGGATGAGGAATACGAACAGATGAAGCTTCACGCATCGAAGGGCGGAGATATTATAAGAGAGTCTTTCCGCAATTTAGGTGATGAGGATTATCGTAAGATGGCATTTGAGGTTGCCCGTTATCATCACGAAAAATGGAACGGAAAAGGTTATCCTGATGGTCTGAAACGAAAGGATATACCGCTTTCGGCACGAATAATGGCGGTGGCTGATGTATTTGATGCAATATCGGAAAACCGTTGCTATCGTGAAGCAATGCCTATGGATAAGTGTTTTGAAATAATAGCCCAGGGAAGCGGTCAGGATTTTGACCCAATAATTGCAGAGGTGTTTATTGAAGCAAGAGATAAGGTTGAAGCTATACATAAAGAACTTTCAGAAAACAAATAATAAAACGCATACAGAGTATTTACTCTGTATGCGTTTTTTGTTAATTGAAATACTGTGTGAAATCATTAACCTGTGGTGTACCTGCCTGTTCAAGAGAAGCAGTTGAGATATTGCTGTCATTTGTACCGCCTGATACATCACTTGAAGTGATTATATCTTCTGTAGAGAAGAATGTGATTTCAATATCAGGTGTTATATATTTTCTATTCATTTTTCCTCCAAATTATTTGTTGATTGTGAATTCTGTGAAGGTAAGCTCTTCGTTTTCAGGAATGTTATCAAAGATTACTGTAAGGAATGCACAGTCGTCTTCTGCTTCAACCTTTCCGCCATTGATGTTGAGGTCAACATAGTAGTCGGTAAGTGTGAACTTAACATACTTGCCCTTAGCACATGCAATGATGGTAACGCTCTTTGCACCTTCAAGGTCTGATTTCTTTACCTTCTGTACAATACGCTGTGCGTAGTATCTGTCGCCCTTACTATTAGTTTTAATTTCGGAACGATGTGCCTGAGGCTTGTTGTATTCAAAGTCTCCGCTCTTCTTAGGGGCTTTGTTTTCTTCTCTGAAATCACAGTTGCCGAATTTTTTCTTATCTGATTCTGTTACATTATCAGAAGCTGTGGGTTTATCAGAGTCGGGTGTAGGAACAAATACAGCTTTTAAATATTTGAAGTTTTCGCCCTGAATAACGAGTGAACCCATATCATCAACAAGCTTCTGAGGGATTTCAATCTCTATAATTCCATCATCTGTTATAGGGATGTTATATTTGGGAGCGCCCATAGGAAGAGGCATCCAACCGTTACCGGTGTAATTCTTGTCGCCGTCCTCGAAGTTTGTTCTGCCGTCGCTGTAATTTATAGCAAAATCGCACCAGCTGTTGCCGTTACCCAGACTTTCTATATAAATTTGAAGTACACCGGTTGTGTCGATGTTTTCCATATCTCTCTGAGCAATGGTTACCTGTCCGTTAAATGTGCCTCCGTTTTGTTCAGGAAGGGTCACGATATTATAAACCTCAGTTTCATCTGCGTTTATAAGCAGACCGTTAGGTTCGATTAAACCGGGTTCGACAGGATCGGTAGAATATGTAATATCAGAAATATAAACCTCAGTTCCTGTGGTGATCCAGCTGATAGCCAATGCGGGTGTAGCTGTAAGCTTTCCATTTACATTTCTTTTAATTGATCGTTCGGTTGAGGAAGCGGGGAAGGTGCTTATATAGGTTTGTTTTCCCTCGGCAGTATCGCCGTTAAGACTCATATTAACGCTTCCGCCCACTGCCCTTGATGTGAGGTTAACGCTCTGAACCTGGCTTATATCACAGTCGGGTTCAACCATTCCCTGAAGCCATACAAAAGCGTCAGCGAGATTTCCGTGATTGTAGTAATAATCATTTTCGCCGATTTTAAGCCATTCGCCCTGTGTACGCTTGTATACTTCTTCATCAGATGAAGCCTTGATATTGCTTACAGTGATGGTTGTACCTGCTTTTGCGTAGACATTTTCAGAATAGCTCCAGAAACCAAGATAAAAATCACTTGCAGATTGGCCACCTGTATAGATGTAAACAACTCTTGTGCCGTCTGCTGTGGTTGTTGTTCTGTAATTATTATCGTTGAAAACATCCTTGCCGCCGACTTTTGCTGTAAGAGAAGGGCGAGCCTCACCTTCTACCTTGATATCAAGAGCGATGTTTTTTGTGGTTGTCCAGTCGGTGCTTTCAAAATATTTATTGAGTACAAGACCGGGTATTGCAACGGAAGGGTCATCACCGTGTGTGTATTTCCACACGCCGTCGCTTTCTTCGTACCATGTGCCTGCCGGAGGAACAATAACTTCTGTTGACGCTTTAACATTAGTTACTGTAATCTTTGTACCGGCTTCTGCATATAAACCGTCGTTTTCGCCGAAGCCCCATAATTGAAGCTGCGCGGAATCGTATACGCTTCCCTTTGTGGAAATATATAAAAGGGTTGAATCATTTTCAAGATATTTGCCTGAGCTTGTCCAGACTCCGCCGACATTTCCGCAGATTGCCGGTTTTGCCTTGCCATCGACACTAACCTCTAAGGAAACGTTATTTATTCCTGTCCAGTCAACGTCTTTAAAAACCTTGCTGAGATTGAGAGTAGGAACATTAGCTGATGCATTACTGCCATGTGTGTATGTCCATACATTTTCAGACTCTTCAACCCATACGCCGTCGGGTGTTTCTGTGAGATATCTTGCATTATAAGCGGTAACGGTAGTATTCGCATCGATATTCCAAATCTGTATCTGAGGACTCTGAACTTCTTTTCCATTTGTTGCAAGATAAAGTGTAACTGTATTGTTGGTTACAGAAATCCATTCTGTTGAATTCCAGGTGTCACCAACGCCTGGTAAAAGATTTGCACCGAGTGCAGGTGAGGCTTTACCCTGTACGTTAACATCTACAGCTAAATATTTGATATTTTCCCAGCTTTCTGTGGTGCTTATATTAATATTAGCCGATTTGCCTTTTGAGTCATCTGTTTCAACGGAAGTGTAAGTGTAGGTATCACCTTCCGGACTCCACTCCGCTACATCCGCAAAAACTATATTTGCGGGTGCATTGCTCAGAACAGCTGATGCAGCAATTATAACTGCGGTAACAGCTGCTGTTAATTTCCTAAAAAACATAAATCCTCCTTGAAAAATGGCATAGCCAAACCTATTCAAAGAGGATTATATCATATTTATAGAGATTGTTGGTACACAAATTGTGGAAAACGGTTATTCTGTAATTAATCTTACATTATCAACTTTAACGTTGGCGTTTGCAGACATAACGTTAAAATAAATTGAGAAATCTTTGCTTGTCATTTTCCCGTCAACATTGAGAGTAAGGGTGTGCTTGCGCTGTTCTACTCTGAGAGCATCGCTGAGAATAGCTTCAGGAGCATTTGCACCCAGGAAAGCTGTGAGGTATCCGTCTGTTTCGATATCAAGCTTTATTGTCTTGATTTTCGAAGGATCAGCAATTCCAAAATTTTTGGTGTTTAATCTTAATGGTGCAGTGTTGTGGCCGCTGGTTTCTTCGCCAATATTCTTGTAAGTGTAAACTCCGATTCTGCTATATTGCCATCTTCCTTCTGTGGGACCGTCGTATTCTTCGGTAGAAATTCTTATGTTTTCTACGATAATAGTGGTATTGCTGTTTGCCCACCAGAAACTTATTTTGGGATATTCTATCTGTTTACCCTCTGTTTCAAGATAGACCGTAGCAGGTCTTACACCTAAGTATAAGGGGTCAGAATGACAGTATCTTCCGTCTTTTCCGCCGTCTATGACACATTCACCCAAGCCGTTTTTGATTGAAACATCGGCGGCGATCATCTTGATTTCGCTCCAATCTACCGGTATCCATTCATCAAGCTCGATAGCGGGTATAGGATTACCCTCGGTTGTTTGATAAAAGGCAAAGGAACCATCTTCGAGTTCGTGCCACTGTCCGTCTTTGGGAACATTTACCTTCTTTCTTACAGAAGAAACAGCACTTGTTGTAACAGCAGGCTCAGTGGTAGTTGCAACGGTTGTTGTTGTGGTAGCAGCCGTAGTTGCAGCGGTTGTTGTTGCAATTGTGGTAGTAGCTTTTGGGGTAGTAGTTATCTGAGAAGTGGTTGTTGTTTCCGCATGTGTGTTGTTTTCCTGTCTGATTATTCCTGATAATAACAGGGAAAGGGCAATAAGTACAGCTGTAATACCGCAGGTTACAGCTATAAGCTTATTGTGGTTTCGGTGTTCAAGTGCTCTCTTCATGTGAAGAGCGGAAGCATATCTGTCCTCGGGATTGAAGGAAGTGCTTTTTGCTGCAATCTTGCTTATATGAGCAGGCATTTTAACATATTTGTCATAGGTGCCCGTTGAAATATACACAAGAAGCATTCCCAGGACATATATATCGGTACGGACATTTGTCTGTGTATATCCGAATTGTTCCGGTGCCGCCATTTCTTTTGTGCCGATGCAGATGGTGTCCGAGGAGGCGGATTTGTCGTATTCTCTGAGAGAGTCGAGGTCAATGATTTTTGGTGTTCCGTCATTGCAGATAATAACATTCCGAGGATTTATATCACGGCAGATAACAGGCGGGTTCTGTGAATGGAGTAGATGTACCTGTTCGCATATAAGCCCCATAATACGACAGATTTCCTTTTCGGAAAATTGAACACCCTTTTCAATCATAGATGCAAGAGTTTTGCCTTCTGCGTACTGTCTTATGTAGAAATGCTTTCCGTCACTATGGAAATAATCAACAGGTTTAGGCATTGCACTGAATTCTTTTTCTTTTCCGGTGAGCTTACTTACAATGTCGTATTCACGTCTGAGAAGTTCTCCGTTTATACCTGTGCCGCATTTAAGAATGAATTTGTTGTTATCACAAAGACGGCTTAACAGATAAACCTGTCGTTCATCAGTATGTTTCAGACAGGAAAGAATTTTATACTCTGCTGTTATTTTTTCGTGCAGGAAAGTCGGTGCTTCATATTGTTCGGAAAAAAATCCGACTATATCGTTCGTCATAGCAAGGCTTCCTCCGAAACTGATATAAGAAAATCATTGGTATCTGAAAGAGAAAGCTTTTGCTCTATGCAGCATATAATGGCTGCATCACGCCTTACCTTAGGGTAAAGGGAGCTTTTCTGTCCAAGTTTCAGGAGCTTCTGGGTTTTGGGAAGATCAAGCCCTAACGCAAGAGCAAGAATTATTATAACATCTCTTCCGGGATTTCTTTCGCCGGAAAGAACAAGATAAACATGAGATTTTCCGAGAGTGGATTTTACAATAAGCTCATGTGTAGATATACCTGCTTCGAATATAAGCTCTTTAAGGTAATTGGAAAAAAGCTCGGCGCTGCTATGTTGAATACTGAAAGGCTCATCATCAAAAAACAGCTGGGGTGAGCTTTGAATAAGTCTGAAAAGCTCATCAGTAGTATGAATATTGATGATTTCTTCTGTTTCGTTCATAAAGCATTTCCCCCTTACAGTATTTTTGCCTATTTTAGCATGAAAAAAATAATAAGTCAAGTCCTTTGTTTTTTGTTGACTTTTATCGAAATAAAGATTATAATAAAAAAGTGCGTCTTAATAACTAAGCATAGTATTTTTTGCATAACGGAGATAACTAAATGAACATACAACTTTCGGAGCATTTTGACACAAAAAAGCTTCTCAGGTTTACATTACCGTCGATAGCGATGATGGTTTTTACATCTATATACGGTGTTGTTGACGGATATTTTGTATCTAACTATACAGGTAAGATTCCCTTTGCCGCAGTAAACCTTATAATGCCTTTTCTCATGATTCTGGGAACAGTAGGCTTTATGTTCGGTACAGGCGGAAGCGCAATAGTTGCCAAAACAATGGGTGAAGGGGATAAGGAAAAGGCAAACAGATATTTTTCATTGTTTGTTTATTTCTCTTCTGCAATCGCTGTTGTTTTAGCAGCGCTTGGCATAGCTTTCTTGAAGCCGGTATCAATTCTGCTGGGCGCTGAGGGAGAAATGATAGACAACTGTGTTAGATACGGCAGAATAATACTTTTAGCACTACCGTTCTTTGTGTTGCAGCTTGAATTTCAGAGCTTTTTTATAGTTGCTGAAAAGCCTAATCTGGGGTTAATCTCCACGGTAGCTGCGGGAATAACAAATATAGTTCTCGATGCGCTGTTGGTTGCGGTTTTCTCTCTTGGAATCGAAGGCGCGGCGGCAGCCACCGCAATAAGTCAGGCTGTGGGTGGAATATTACCGCTCATATATTTTGCACGCAGGAATGACAGTCTGCTTCGCCTCGGAAAAACCAGTTTTGATGGAAAAGCGATTCTGAAAGCAACCATAAACGGTTCGTCGGAGTTTATGAGCAATGTATCCATGAGTCTTATCGGTATGCTCTATAATATCCAGCTTTTAAAATATGCGGGCGAAAACGGTGTTGCTGCATATGGCGTAATGATGTACGTAAGCTTCATTTTTGCAAGCGTGTTTATCGGCTATTCCATTGGTTTTGCTCCTGTTGTCAGCTTCCATGACGGTGCAGGGAATTATGATGAGCTTAAAGGATTACTTAGAAGAAGTCTGAGGATTATTGCGGTGTTGTCTGTGTGTATGACGATTATTGCATTGTTACTGTCACAGCCCTTGTCGATGCTGTTTGTGGGATATGACAACGCGCTGATGGAGTTGACTGTTTCAGGCTTCCGCATATTTGCCATGGGCTTTCTTTTTATGGGTTTTGCAATCCTCGGCTCAGGCTTTTTCACAGCACTTAATGACGGTATTACCTCGGCAATAATTTCATTTCTAAGAACTCTTGTATTTCAGTGTGCGGCGGTTCTTATTCTCCCGCTTATCTGGGAAATAAACGGTGTATGGTGGTCTATTGTGGCTGCTGAATTTATGGCGGCATTACTGAGTGCGATGTTCCTTGTTATAAAGCGTAAAAAGTATCATTATTGAAAAAAGCTGTAATCCTTACGGATTACAGCTTTTGGTTTAATATAAGGGGTTAGCACTGATAATTTCCTGTCTGATTTCTTCACTTATTGAGAGAATAGGCTCAGGAGCAGGTCTGCCTGTATAGAAGCCCTGAATATAGTCAACACCCAGGTCAATCAGAGTATGCAGCTCATTTGAGGTTTCAACACCTTCCGCAAGTACCATGATGTTGTTGAGCTTTGCAAATTCAATAGTACTACGAACGAAATGCTGTTTGTTCTGATTTTTATGAATATCGGTAATAAGGAAACGGTCAATTTTGATGATATGAGGAGAATATCTCATGAGGTTTACGATATTTGAATGACCTGTTCCGTAGTCATCGATAGCAATAGGATTATGGTCTGATGCACCGCTGAGCTTTTTGATTTTATACAGCTCGTCATCAGGGACAGTATCCTGTTCAGTAAGTTCAAACAGGAATCTGCTCATATTATCCTTATGCTTTTCTATCAGTGTATCAAGGTCCTCGTCTGAAAGGAAATGACCGGGAATGGTGTTTATGAACACCTTTTTATCGCCGAATTTATCCTTGTTATTTGCGAAATGCTCCATGACGTTGAACATGGTAGCCTTTTCAATGTCATAAAGACGGTTGTATTCCTTCGCAGCTTCAAGAATATCATGAGGGCTCATGCCGATTGATGAGTCGGTGCGCATAAGCGCCTCATAAGCGAAAACCTCACCGTTCTTTGCATTTACAATAGGCTGGAAATGGTAGCTGAAAAGGTTCTTTTCAATAAGAAGTTCAAAGGCTTTATAGTGGGTCTTAGGATCAATTTCTTCCCTAACAGCCGAACCCATACCGAATTTCAGCCGGTTCATATACATTTCGCTGTTTGCGAATTTGATAAAGCTTTCGAGAGAACCGTTCCAGCCGGGATTTACCACGGTACAGCCGCAATTCACCTCTACATAGTATTTTTTACCGCTTTCGGAGTTGTAGCCTTCAATAACGCTGAAAAACACAGAGGTTGCACTGTTGATGACGTCATTGATATCCTCGGGGTTATCATAGAAATTGATGACTACGAATTCATCCTCGGCAATATGACCGATAAAGCATTTATCCGGATTTGCCAGTTTCAGCGCATTAGCGGCAAGAGTTACAGCTTCATCAGCGGCAGCAATGCCGTAATTTTCGAGAATATATGTATATTTCGGGAGTCCGTAAACGGAAATTGTAAATGTTTTTTCGCGGTTTTCAGGACTTGCAAATTCTTCAAACCAGGTAGCTGTACCTTTGAGATTCGGAAGGTCTGTAAGAGGGTTGATGACAACTGCTCTCTGAATACTGAGCTTCATGCTAAGCTGCTTGAAATAATTGATTGCTACTGTAAAAGCGATGTTTACGGTGTTGAGAACGCGCTTTATCTTATGGCTTGCACCGATGATATTGTCGGTTTTGAAGGCGTAGTAACCGCAGACATTATCGCCTACGAAAACTGTATTAAGAACGAAAGAGTTTTCGTCGTTTATCCATTTATCGAAATTCGGTACAAGTTCAGACAAGCTGATTTTTCCTTCTTTTCCTGCTTCGTCATAGGAATATTTCGAAGGAATAACGATAAGCTCATCTGATGGACAGCTTCTTGTTTTTTGTTTTCCGTTAATGACAGAAGCAACAAAATCACTGTTTAAACAGATATAGGAATTCTGAAGTATTGTTTCGGAAAGAGAAGAGTATAAATCATGCAGGTCACGAATGTTCAGCATATGATTTATGCAGGAATACATGAAATCCTCGTGTATCTGTATCTGGTCGAGAGTGGTGTATAATTCGGCTGCGGTATCACGGAAATACTTTTGAGTAAGGGGATTACAACCGCAGGATTCAGAGATGCGTGGAATAAAAGTATTTTTAAGGACACAGGGCTGTTCGCCGCTAATAGCCTTATCAACAGCGTCAAGACAGATTTCCGCAAGATTTTCAAGGCTTTCCACACAGGTAGTAAGCTTAGGACCGAAATGTTCGGAGGCGGGAACGCCGTCGAAACCTGTAATAATAACATCCTCGGGAACTTTGAATCCATTCATGGTGAGTTCTTCGCAAGCGGCAAATGCCATATAGTCATTAGCGCAGATTATAGCCTCAGGAGGCTTTTTGCCGTCTGAAATCAGATCCCAGATGATTTTTTTAGTAGGTTCAGACCAGTATTCACCGTAACCTACACGACTTTCGTCATATTTGATTCCGTTTTCGTTGAGTACTTCTTTATAGTAGCGCAGACGGGTTTCGGTATAAGGGTCATTATCCTTTTTTCCGCCGATAAAGAACAGGTCTTTTACGCCGTGATCCTTTACAATATGGTTGATAACGGATTTCAGAGCTGCTTCATAGTCTCCTACGATAGAGAAACAGTCATCACGAAGCTTATCTATAAGGATAACAGGAGTATTGTGAGCTTTTGCGTTATTGATGATATTTTCGATAATGGATTTATTGCAAAAGCTTTCCGTATGAATAACGAGTGCGTCAATTAAATCGAAATTTATAATATCATATACGGCGGCAGCACCTTTATCAAAAGCGTCATTGTTGTAAAAGTCAATAAAGCTGTTGAAAATTAACAGCTTATAATCTTTTTTTATTGCAAGATGATGTAGCCTGTGCATGAAATCTGCACGGGTTGTATCATGTATTTTGGTGATGCATACACCAATGATACGCTTGTTTTTCATAAAAGACGCGCCCTTCCGTAATTATTTGTAAAAATGTATAAAATTATCAACGATATTATACCATATTTGTGAACTATTGTCAAGTAATCATACGATTCTACTATATATTTGTGTATTTCTTCCAAACACCGCTTTTGTATCTTATATAACTCATTATTCCTGTGAGAAGCCAGGTGAGACAAGTAGTTCCCCATACGGCAAAATAGCTTGTACCCGGAATATTCAGAAGAAGAATAGCAAAACCTATACGGCCGCCGACCTCTGCCAAGCCGTTTATCATAGCGTATTTAACATCTCCCGCACCATTGAGAAGTCCTCTTGTTATATGGATAAACCCAAGAGGAACATAGAATAATGCTGAGATTCTAAGTGCCATTGCACCGATTTCAATAACCTCTGCTTCGTCAACGAACATTCCCACAATAGCTTCGGAGAACACCATGAATACTGCAAGTAAAAACAGAGCAAAAACGGAGCCTGTTCTGATACTGGTGCGGTAACCGTTTATGACGCGCTCCTGCTTTCCTGCGCCGACGTTCTGTCCTGTAAATGCGGAGATAGCGGCATTGAGGGAAGAGAAGGGCTGATGAATAAGCTGTTCTACACGCATTGTAGCGGTATAGGCTGCCACGACGGTTTTGCCGAAATGGTTTGCAACACTTTGAAGATATATCATCGACACAGAAACCATTGCATTTTGTAAAGCGATGGGTATTCCTGTTGTAACGCATTTTTTAGCGTATTGATTGCTGAAAACGGCATGCTCTTTTGAAATTCTGAAAAGGGGATTTTTAAGGAATGCGAAAATAATACTTCCAATTGCTGAAACAGCCTGGGCTGTGATTGTGGCGATAGCAGCGCCGTTTACACCCATTTTAAAGGTTACCACAAACAAAAGGTCAAGAACAACATTCAGAATACTTGCTACAACCAAAAAAACAAGCGGAGTTTTCGCATCTCCCAGAGAGCGCATTACCGAGTTTATCCAGTTATATGCTGCTACGGCAATGGTACCGATACAGGAAATGCGCATATATCCTACTGATGCGTCAAATATTTCGGGAGGAGTATTCAGTAGTTTCAGAAGAAACGGAGTGAAAAGAGCGGACAGAAGGCTGATTACAACACCGAAAACGCCTAATACATAAGCTGAATTTGCGATATATTTCTTAACATTTTCGTGATTTCCCGCACCGAAGCTCTGGGAAATAAGGATACCGATTCCTGTGGCAAGACCGATACATAGCGTGTAGAAGAAATAGGTAATAGAGCCTGTTGCACCGACTGAGGCAAGAGCATCGGCACCTAAATATCTGCCTACGATTACCGAATCGGCAATATTATATATCTGCTGAAAGATATTACCGGCAAGCATGGGAAGTGCAAACTTGATTATGTGGTTGAATTCGCTACCGGTTGTCATATCTGTTGTGTATTTCATTTATGTTATCCTTTCGGCTTGAATACTGTAAAAATTACTACTATATTATCTTCTTTCGAAGGGTAAAAGTCAAGTGATAATATTCATAAAAATAATGCGTGGAAAATGAATTTGCTCTGTATTATGCATAAAAAATCATGTGCAAAGACAAAAGAAAAACCGGACACTCAAAAGAGTGTCCGGTTTTGTGTTATTGGTGACCCGTACGGGAATCGAACCCATGATTCCGCCGTGAAAGGGCGATGTCTTAACCTCTTGACCAACGGGCCGTGGTGAGCCACCCGGGAATCGAACCCGGGACACCCTGCTTAAAAGGCAGGTGCTCTGCCGCCTGAGCTAGTGGCTCATAAGTTCAAGCTGAGTGTTACTCAAAGAACATTAATATTATATCAGAAAAATATAGTTTTGTCAATACCTTTTTGAAAAAATATCACATCTGCAATATGAATTAAAAAGGTTCTCATTGACTTCTATCTTTATATTTGTTATAATTTGTTCATAAAACATGAATTTGCGGAGGCGGAGTAAATGAATATTATAGCTTTTAAACCTGATATGCAACAATCGGTAGGAGCTTTTTTTGAAAAATGTTTTTCAAATATTGGTATACCATATTCGCCGCTTGACAGGCACGTTGATATCGCTGATGTGGAAAATCATTATATGAAGAGTGGTATTTTCTGGTGTTTATTTTATGAGCAGACTCTGATTGGTACAGTTGCGTTACGCATAATTGACAACGAAAATAAAGTTGTTGAACTTAAACGTATGTTTGTATTGCCTGAATATCAGGGTAAAGGTTACGGCAGAACTCTTTTGAATCATGCCATAACATATGCAAAAGAGCAGAAATATAATAAAATATGTCTAGATACACGAAAACAGTTTTCGGCAGCGCAGCATCTGTATCATAGCAGCGGTTTTCAGGAAACGGACAAATATAACGACAATGAACATGCTGAATTATATTTTGAGCTGGTTTTATAAAAAATTCTTAATAACACAAAAGCCTGCGGATAACCGCAGGCTTTACTTATGTACCTTAAATTAAAGTTCCTTGATGATTTCGCCGAACATACCGGGAGCTGCGCAGATAGCGTTGGATTCGTCTGTATCAATGTGCATAGCATCAGCAAAAGTTTCGCTAACACGTACAACTACATCGCCGAGAATAGCAGTTCTGCCGTCTGTTTCAGCCTTAACCCAAACGATATCCTTGTTCTTTAAGCCGAGCTTTTCAGCTGTTTCAGGAATCATGTGGATGTGGCGCTTAGCAACGATAACACCTTCGTTGATTTCGATTTCGCCGGCAGGTCCGATGATCTTGCAGCCGGGAGTACCAGCGATATCGCCGGATTCTCTGATAACTACGGGAACGCCGATGGAACGAGCGTCAGTAGCGGAGAGTTCTACCTGAGTAGCAGGGCGGACAGGTCCTAAAATGGAAACGTTAGCGAGCTGCTTCTTGGGTCCTACGATTGTAACTCTTTCTTCGCAAGCGTACTGACCGGGCTGGGAAAGGTCCTTCTTCTTTGTGAGTTCAGCACCCTTGCCGAATAATACTTCAAGAGCCTCAGCACTTACGTGTACGTGACGAGCAGATGTTTCGATTAAAATTTTGTTAGACATTGTTTTTATCCTCCATGTCAGAATTTTTTACCATAACTATTATACAACTAATTGTGACAAAAATCAAGCGGATTTCCGTAGAAATTACGAAAATCCGCATATTTATCAAAAATATAGATTCAGAAAGCCATAAAAGATTGAAGCGCAAAGCTTAAAACAATGATTACGGCAATAACAAGCGCGCCTATTCTGAACGCAATTGAAAGCTTTTCTCTGTCCTTACTTTTCATGATATACCTCTTAGTTGCTGGGAACGAAATAATAGATTTTCTCATCTGCGTATGAGTAGTTAAG
Organism: Ruminiclostridium sp.; assembly: GCA_045579565.1. Classification (GTDB taxonomy): domain Bacteria; phylum Bacillota; class Clostridia; order Oscillospirales; family Ruminococcaceae; genus Ruminiclostridium_E. The sequence continues at coordinate 22,008 of JAZNML010000019.1, read as the reverse complement.
CTCATCACGAGCAATTTCTTCTATATAATCAAGACGATATTCTGTACTTGAATAACGCTTAAGTTGTTCATTTTCCGTCTGAACCTGAACAAGCTTCGCAGAGAGCTCTTCATATTCGGTAGTTTTCTGAGCGATAGAAACCTGTGTAGAAATCAGAAGAACAACGGCATAAATCAGGGTAGCGGTTGCAACAAGTGCGAATAAGAAAGAACGTCTATGCTTTTTTTCGGATTTTTGCTTTAATGACATTTCTTTCTTCACCACCTATCTGACATAATTTGCTCATTTTATTATTATTACTATTATACAACAAAGGAGGTGATTTTTTCAACCCAAAATGAGAGTTTTCTTGCTTTTTTTTCATTTTTTGGCGCAATTCACCAAAATGTGATATTAATTTTTGTTTAAGGGAAACAAAACCGCTGAATAATGGTTTTAAAATCAGCTTTCCGATTGTTCTTTTAATAAGGGTGATAAACTTTGATAAAAGTCTGGCAGGGTAAATGGTAATTTTCCCGATTGTAATAAGGTATACCGCCATGCCAAATACGGCGGAAATTACATACATCAGCCGTAGGTCTCCTGTCGGTGTGTCGATTGCGGTAAAAAACAATACATATCCCGAAAAGACAACTGCCAGAAAGTCGGTTATAAAGGTGAACACCTTACCACTGTCAAAAGCAATTCTGAAACAACGGATTACATCATAGAACATACCAAGAAAGAAGCCTGTGATTGCAAATTGACCGATTAATTGAAGAATCTGTGTATCTGACTGAAACATAGCTCCTCCTATCTGAACAACCGTGACAAGAAATTGTCCGGAATATGTCCTTTGTCTGACCGATAGGAGAGGGAATTAATCCTTCCGTTTATTTTTATCTCGCCTTTTTCTTCATTGAACTCTTCAACAATCAGATCGGTGCCCTTAATCAGCATATCACCTTGCTCAGTGAATACAGCAATTTCAAGAGGTGAGAAGCTGTCTGCTTTTTTTACCCCTGAAATGCTCATTACTTCGCGGTTTTCAATTATCAGAATATGTTTGTTCATAAATACCTCTGAATATGAAATGTAATATTCAATTGTATTCAGAAGCGGGACAATTTAGAACATCATACAACCTCGTAAAGCTCGGAAGCACCATCTTTGCCGACAACTTCCACAACTTTCAGCACTTTTACTTTCAGAGGGGATTTACCGATATTTATTTCGATGATATCGTTGACCTTTACATCGTAGGAAGCGCGGGCAACCTTGCCATTAACGGTAACTTTTTCTGCGTCGCAAGCTTCGTTTGCAACAGTTCTTCTTTTAATAAGTCGGGAAACTTTAAGATATTTGTCGAGTCTCATAAAAAATCCTTTCAAAATAAAAACGGACTGCTTTGTTCAATGAACATCGCAATCCGTTATATTCAACTTACCGCTGATTACTTAGCAACAGCTTCCTTTAAAGCGCTGCCAGCCTTGAATGCGGGAACCTTAGTAGCCTTGATCTTGATCTTCTTCTTTGTCTGGGGGTTGATACCGTCGCGAGCTGCTCTTTCGCGAACTTCGAATGTACCGAAGCCTACGAGCTGAATCTTTTCGCCCTTAGCAAGTGTATCTGTGATTGTGTCGATTACTGCTGCGATAGCCTTTTCTGTATCCTTCTTTGTCATGTCAGACTTAGCTGCAACAGCTGTGATGAATTCTGCCTTTGTCATGGTTTTATACCTCCAAAAAATAAATAAAAAGTACACCGAATTAATCGGATTATTCAACCGTGTCTTTCTTCGCTTTCTCCCAATAGTTATTGAGTTCGTCCTGAGTTGAGTCGGAAAAAGTTTTTCCATCAGCCTCAAGCAAAGCTTCAACACTGCTAAATCGTATTATAAACTTATTTATCGCAAATGTCAAGGCTTTTTCGCTATCTTTTTTCAAAAATCTTGACAAGTTTGTGCAGGAAAACAAAATATCGCCTAATTCTTCCTCTATTTTTATGTCACTATGTTCCTTTAAAGCCGTTTCAAGCTCGGAAATCTCGGCTTTAAGGCGGTCAATGACCTCTTCTGTGTTTTCAAAATCAAAGCCTACCTTGGCAGCTCTGCTGCCGACTTTTTCGGCACGTTGAAGAGCGGGGAGGGCTTTGGCGATATCAACCAGTCGTTCAGATGCTTTTTCCTGCTTTTTAGACTTGCTTTTGAGGGAATCCCAGTTTTTAAGCACTTCATCGGAGTTTTCCACATGAACATCTCCGAAAACGTGAGGATGGCGATAAATCAGCTTTTTGCATATACCGTCAGCAACATCGTCAAAATCAAAAACACCTTTTTCCTCTTCCATTTCGCTGTGGAAAACCACTTGAAGCAGAAGATCGCCCAGTTCTTCTTTAAGAAGCTCCATATCATCACTGTCGATTGCGTCTGCAACCTCATATGCTTCTTCAAGAACATCCTTACGAATGGTCTGATGTACCTGTTCTCTGTCCCATGGACAGCCATGCTCACTGCGAAGTTCTTTCATTATAAGGCGTAAATCGTCAATATTGTATTTTTCCTTGAATTCAAACATTTTTTTAATTCCTTTCCTGTTGTCATTATTAATATAATACAACTTTTCTGATATTTTTACAAGTCCTGTCAACAATTTTTGCTTCTGATACTTTTTATAGTGTGAGTAAGCTCACCGCTGTCTGCTATGAATAGAATCATCAGATACAGCAGAAGACCTGTCATACAGGACAGAGCAATTGCAATCAATGGGTGCAAGGCTGTTGTAAATGCGTTATAGCAATAAAATACAGCAATTGCGCTGATACAACCGGAAATAAGCATAGGAAAGGCTTCTTTTATGAAGGAAATAGATATGCTGAATCGCTTACGGATTGTTTTAAGAGTGTATATAACGCAGAAAATCTGTGATATTGATGTTGCGGCGGCGGCACCGCAGATATTGACGGATGGTATCATAATAAGAGTAATGTTCAGAATAAATTTCACAAGCCCTGTTATAAGCATAAGCCTTACAGGTGTTCTGAAATCGCCGTACCCCTGAAAAACGTTCATAAGTGCGCCGGAGAATGAAGCGAAAATACCGCCTATGCTCAGGATTTGTAGTGGGATTACTCCTACCGCTGCCTCCAATTCACGCACAGGGTAAAGTATTTTAAGTACAGGCTCAGACATTACGGCAACAAACAGTGAAACAGGAACCGAAATCAGCATTGTTCCTTTCAGAATCACTGAAATATCCTTTTTTACAGCAATGATATTGGTATCCTTGTTAAGCTCGATTGTACATATAAGCCTCGGTTGTGAACATCTGGGGATTAACATAGGAATTGTAGCTGTAAGCATGTATACCGACATTATTATTCCCGAGTAGCTGCCATACAGGAAATTCCCGGGGTCGTTCATTGCTGTGGTACCCAACAGGGAAACAGTACCACTTGCCAGCTGGTCGGGGAAAAGGTTGTAGGACAGGTTTATGCAATTAGAGATTGTCAATAAATCTGTAAAGGAAATGAGATTTCCGATAACGGCACCGACGGCAACAGGCATGGAATCCTTGATAATCTCTTTCATTATCCCGTAAACATCGGCATTGCGGCTTGTTCTGATTTTTTTGCGGTGTTTTCTGCTGTAAATCAGAATATATACCATACCGCAAAGCTCACTTATAGTTACACCCAGTATCGCTGCCGCAGCCGAGTAGGGCAGAGCCTTTTCCTCGCTGCCCAGTTTGTGTAAAAAATACTCGTATGATGCGTATGCGAGGAAAATTCCAGCCGCTGCCTTCACGAAGGCTTCTATTATCTGAGAAACGGCTGTGGGGGTCATATCCGAAAGCCCTTCGTAATAGCCCCTGTAAACCGCTGTAACAGAACAGAAAAACACTGATGGCGCAATAAAGAGAATTGCCGGCAGAGCTTCGGGTGTGTTTGCGACAAAATCGGAAAAAGGCAATGCGGCAATAAAAATTACAGCTGTTCCTACAATTCCGAGAGCTGATGACAATATAACGGCGCATCTGCGAAAATCCTGAATAGCACTGAATTCACCCCTGGAAGCTCTTTTGGCTGTGACCTGGGTAACAACCATAGGGATACCCGACGAGGTAAAGGCAAGAACGGGTGAGAATATACTGAAAGCGGTGGAGAAATAACCCATTCCGTCACCGCCCAGGATATTTCCCAGCGGGATTTTGAATATTGCGCCGAGAAGCTTGACAATAATCATTGATATAAACATTACCGCAGTATTTTTAAGAAAACTTTTACTCAATCTGAACGCTCCTTAATTGCTTTTTGGTAATGTATATTTGAATTTGTCCTTTTTATTCCGCAAAATTCCTGATGTATATAAATTTAAAATGGTAATTGATTGTTTTCTATTGACATATTTGTGATTTTGCGGTAAAATAAATTAAGTGTTTAATGTAAAAATGAAAGGAAAAATAAAATGTCTGATCAGAAAAGATTACTTTTGATATATCCCGATTTTCTCGAAGAAGAGAAGTTCAACCGTAAGAAATTAGGTAATTACAGCGAAGGTCTTGCGTCTATTTCTGCTGTTTTAAAGCAGGGAGGACATGATGTTCAGCTTTACCACCAGCTTTACATGCCCGATAAGAAGGAATTTATCGAAAAGGTAAAGAGCTTTAAGCCTGATACAATTGGCTTTTCCATGAGAACTACCGCTGTTCCCTTTGTAACAGAGATGGCTGGCTGGCTTAAAGCGGAAATGCCTGAAATTCCCGTTGGTGTCGGCGGTTATCACGCTATCCTTGTTCCTGAGGAATGTATCAAAATTGACGGAATTGATATGGTTATCGTGGGCGAGGGTGAATATCCCTGGCTCGATTACATGAACGATCTTCGTGACGGTGTAAAGAGAACCGATATTGAAAGCATTTTCTTCAAAACCGAAAGTGGCGAAATCATAAAGAATCCCGTAAGACCTCTTATTGAGGATCTTGATACTCTTCCTTTCCCTGATTTTGAGCTTTTCGACTTTGAAAATCTCGACCGTTCCAAGAACTTTACCGCAATGGTAATGCTTTCCCGCGGTTGTCTTTTCAGCTGCACCTATTGCGGCAACTCCCAGTTCAGAAACATCTACCCCAATAAGCAGAAATATTGCCGTTTCAGAAGCCCTGAAAAGTCTATTGAGTTATTAGAGCTTCTTTTAAAGAAATACCCCTTTATCAAGTTTATTGAGTTCCGTGATGCTATTTTCAATATGTATAAGGAATGGTTCTATGAATTCATGCCTATGTATATTGAAAAAATCCACCTTCCCTTTAACTGTAATCTCCGTTTCGACGTACTTGACGAGGAAATGGTAAAGATGCTTAAAGACGGCGGTTGTTACATGATTGATATCGGTCTTGAAAACGGTAATGAGGAATTCCGCCGTAAGTACCTCCACCGTAACATGAAGAATGACCACATGATTCAGGTTTCCAAGTGGTTCAGAAAGTATAAGATTACTGCACTTACCTATAATATCGTAGGTCTGCCTTATGAAACACTTGAATTATCTCTTGAAACAGTAAAGCTTAATGCGAAGCTTGATGTAGATAAGGTTATTCCCAATATCTTCTATCCCTATCCTATGACCATTCTTGAAAGAACAGCAAGAGAAGGTGGCTTTATGGATGACAGCGTTGATCCTAACGACCCTGTTCAGTTAAGAATGCCTCAGTATCCCAAGTATGACATTCTTTACATGGCATACAATTTCAATAAGCTTGTAAAGAAATACAAGGCTATCTATGCACTTCCCGAAGAGCAGGCAAAGAAGAAGGAAGCGGCACTGGATAAGAAGATTACATCCAAGCACTATCCCAGAAAGCTTATCTATCAGATGGCTAAGTTTAAGGAAGATGCCTTCATTTTTGCTAAGCGCACTATCAAGAAGATATCTCCCAAGCTGTTCATTTTCTTAAAGAATAAGACAATGAAGGAAGTAAAACAATAAAAACCAAGGGCTTGTATTCTAACAGGTACAAGCCCATAAATACCCTTAAAACAATGGAGTGATTTAAATGACTAAAATCTGTGTAAATGCTTCGAAGCCCTATGATGTGGTAATCGGAAATGGACTTCTTGCACAGGCGGGAAGCCTTATAGCAGATGCGGTAAAGGGCAGAAAAGCAGTAATTGTAACTGATGATACAGTAAATGGTTTATATGCTGAAAAGCTGATTAAATCAATGAATGAATCGGGTTTTACAACCGATATATTTGTTTTTCCCAACGGTGAAGAAAGTAAGTGCCATAAAACCCTTATGGAACTTTATGATTTTCTTGCAGAAAAGAACATTACCCGTTCAGATTTCCTTGTTGCATTGGGCGGCGGTGTAGTAGGCGACCTTACAGGCTTTGCGGCAGCTACATATCTCAGAGGAATCGATTATGTCCAGATTCCCACAACGCTCTTGGCTCAGGTAGATAGCTCCGTAGGTGGAAAGACAGCTGTTGATATAGACGCAGGTAAAAACTTAGTCGGCGCATTCAAACAGCCTGATATTGTAATTGCTGATATTGATACTCTTTCTACCCTTTCCGAAGAAATCTTCACAGACGGTATGGGTGAGGTTGTAAAGTACGGCATGATCTGGTCAAAGGACCTTTTCAAGCTTTTAAAATCTGGTAAGGTAAAGGAAAACCTTCCGAAGATCGTAGAAGAGTGTGTTGACATAAAGCGACAGGTGGTAGAAACTGACGAATTTGATACAGGGCTTCGTATGATTCTGAATTTCGGTCATACACTGGGTCATTCTATTGAAAAGTATTATAATTACCACGGTTTTTCACACGGAAAAGCTGTTTCCGTGGGCATGTACCTTATTACAGTTATCGGCGAAAAGGCTGGTCTTATCAAGGATAATATCAGCGATGAGTTAAAGGAATGCCTTATTGCAAACAATATGCCTTTTGAATCGGAAACTCCCGCCTCGGCTCTTTTTGGCGGTGCGGTAAATGATAAGAAGCGTTTTTCTGATACAATCAGCATTATTCTCTGCCGTGAAATCGGTAAGGCTGATATTGTGAAGATGAATATCAACGAATTCAAGAATATAATCGGGGGTTAAGTATGGATATTAAAATAAAACCTCAGATGTTGAAGGGAAAGATTGTTGTTCCCCCTTCAAAAAGCATATCCCACCGTGCCCTTATTGCAGCTGCGCTTGCAGACGGCGAAAGCAAGATATATAACCTTCTTGACTGTGTGGATATAACTGATGCAACCATAGGTGCTCTTACAGCCCTTGGTGCAGAAATCGAGCAATGCGACGGCTATACAAGAGTAAGAGGTATCGGTAAGGCTCCCGAAACAGCAGATATAGATTGTCACGAAAGCGGTTCTACGCTTAGATTTATAATGCCTATTGCCGCAGCTCTTGGCTGCCGTAGTTCATTTGACGGTACAGCAAATCTCCCTAACCGCCCCATTACACCTTATTTCGACCAGTTTGAAAAGCATGGCGTAAAATTCCTTACAAGCAAAATGCCTTACATCACAGAGGGTAAGCTTACAGGCGGCGTGTATGAAATTGCCGGGAATATTTCTTCTCAGTTTATTACAGGCTTTCTTTTTGCTCTTTCTCTTTTATCAGAGGACAGTGTTATAAAAATCACTTCAAAGCTTGAATCAAAGCCTTATATCGATCTTACAATCGATGCAATGAAAACCTTTGGAGTTATTGTTGAAGAGGGTGAAAACGAGTATCGCATAAAGGGAGGTCAGAAGTACAAGCCTTGTGATTATACTGTTGAAGCGGATATGTCCCAGGCGGCATTCTTCTGCGTAGCAAAGGCTCTGGGAGCTGAGCTTGATATTTGGGGGCTTAATTACAACAGTTTACAGGGTGACCGTGAAATACTCCGTATAACTGATGAGTTTATGAAAACAGGTAAGGCTTTTGATGTAAACGCATCTCAGATTCCCGATCTTGTACCTGTTCTTACAGTTCTCGGTTGCTTTGCTGAGGGAACATCATACATAAGAGGCTGTGAACGTCTCAGAATAAAGGAATGTGACCGACTCGCCGTAACCTCTGAGGAACTGGGTAAGCTTGGTGCAAAGGTACGAGTAGAAAACGGCGACATACTTGTAATTGAAGGGGTTAAGTCCCTTAAAGGCGGAGAATGTGACTGTCATACAGACCACAGAATTCCTATGTCTCTTGCGGTTGCGTCGCAGCGTTGCGAGAATCCTGTTATTCTGCGCGGTGCGGAATGTGTTTCCAAATCTTATCCTACTTTCTTTGAAGATTTCAGAATGCTTGGAGGTATAGCAGATGTCATCTAACTTACATTTCGGAAATTTATCCGTTTCCGTTTTCGGCGAATCGCACGGAAAGGGAATTGGTGTTGTAATAGACGGACTTCCCGGCGGATGTAAAATTGATTTTGATAAGGTTCTTGACTTTATGGCAAGACGAGCACCCAAAAAAGACGGAATCAGCACTCGCCGTAACGAAAAGGACTACCCCGAAATCATGTCCGGTTATCTTAACGGTAAAACCACCGGAACTCCTTTGGCGGCTGTAATTATGAATACCGATCAGCATTCAGCTGATTATAACAATATAAGCGCTGTTGCACGTCCCGGCCATGCTGATTACACAGGCTACGAGCGTTACAACGGAGCAAACGATATTCGTGGCGGCGGTCATTTCTCGGGCAGAATCACAGCTCCCCTTGTATTTGCGGGTGCGGTATGCGGACAGATACTTGAACAGAAGGGTATTTCCTGCGGCGCTCATATTTTAAGCATCGGCGATGTATGGGATGAACGTTTTGACAGTATAAAGGTGGATAAAAGTGTTCTTGATGCAGTAAAAGCGAAGGATTTCCCGCTTATTGATTCCTCTAAGGAGCAGGCAATTAAGGATGCTGTAAAGAAGGCAAGTGAAAAGCTTGATTCTATCGGAGGCCGTATCGAGTGTACTGTTACGGGAATGCCTGCGGGTGTTGGTTCTCCTATGTTTGACGGAATTGAAAACCGTATTTCTCAGGCGGTATTTGGTATTCCCGCTGTAAAGGGTCTTGAATTCGGCAAGGGCTTTGAATTTGCGGATATGTGCGGTTCTGTTGCAAACGACCCCTTTACCACAGACGGTAAAACCATAAAAACCACCACCAACAACAATGGCGGAATATTGGGCGGTATTACCAGTGGAATGCCGGTTATGTTTACTGTTGCAATTAAGCCTACGCCTTCTATTGCACAGCCTCAGCAGACAGTAGATTATATAAAGATGGAAAACACCGTTCTCGAAATCAAGGGCAGACACGATGCCTGCATAGTGCCTCGTGCTGTTCCGGTAGTTGAAGCGGCAACTAATATTGCGCTTCTGTCTTTTTTAATATGAAAGGATTATTATGATTCCACAGATACAGGTTGACAACAGCTTTGATATATGCGTTTATTTTTGCTTTATGCTTAAAGAGTTCGGTGATGTAACCGACAGCTTTATAAGTGAAATTGTTATTTCTCTTGAAAGCGTAAATTATTTTGAGCTTATGAGCGAAATCGGTAAGATGGAGAAAAAACAGCTTATTTCCGTCAGAAATGACAAGGATAAGGGCGAGCATGTTTACTCCCTTCTTCCTGACGGCGAAACGCTTGCCAATGAATTTCTTTCCCATGTACCTCTTTCCATTCGTGAGAAAACAATCGAAATGGGTAATGACGTGTTAAAGCGCATTGAACGTGAAAAATCCATAAAATGCTTTATCAATTACGATTATAAGAGAAAACGTTATGACCTCTGCGTTCAGTTTCTGAATGAGGTAAACGGGGAGATAATCCTTGATACAAGGGTGTTTGCGCCCGATGAGGAAAAAGCCAAGGAAATGAAGGAACGTTTCCTTTCCCGTTCTTCAAGGGTTATTACAAGAATCATGAATATGTTCTTGAAAGATGATTTCTTTATGTATGATAAATAAAGGTGAGTAAGGATATGAATAGTAATTACTTCGAATGTCTTTCAGAACTACTCTCTCTTGAATTCAATTGCTCACCTGAGGATTTTACAAAATCCGAAAATGTCCTTACTGTTTCAGAAAAAATTGAGGGCAGACGGGTTTACAGCCCTGAAAAATATTTCTTTCATATGGTGACAACAGGCAGGAATGCGGTAGTTACCGCAGATGAGTGTCTGCAACCTTTTTTGTCGGAATATATAAAGAGCAGGGAAGGTCATATGCTTTTTGAACTTCCTAATCTGATGCCCATAGAAAAGGAGCTTAACAGATTCGGCAGAACATTAAGCCAGTCTCATCATATGTTTTTGCCATATGAACAGGTTGAGCCGAGAAAAAGCTATCCTGTCAAATGGTATTATGACAGCGAGATAATGAGTTTCTACGGTGATGAGCGTTTTCCGAATGCTATATGTGATAAGTTTAAGCCTGAACGCCCCGACAGGATTGTTGTGGTTGCTATTGACGGCGATAAAATTATGGGTATGGCAGGTTGCTCCGAGGACGCAAAGGGCTGGCAGCAGATAGGTATAGATGTGATGCCCGAATACCGTTCAAAAGGCGTGGGTACATATCTTGTGACGTTATTGAAGAATAAGATTTCTGAAAATGGTGATATAGCCTTTTATGGTACAAGTCTATCAAATTATCATTCCTGGAATATTGCTTTGAACAGCGGTTTCAGACCTGCATGGGTTGAAATCGGTGATAAAAAAATAAAGCCTGAGAATTAACTCAGGCTTTTGTTGTTATATGCAGAATAAGGATTGGGGTGCATGCTTTGTGCTGCCGTTATATTCTTTATGCTGTAATCCTGTTGAGGTTGAAACAGCACTATCGATAAGCTTTTTTGTAAGGTCCGGCACGTCATCATGGGCTAATGCTTCGTCTATATCGAGCCATATTACCTCACTGTTTTCATTGCTGTCTGATTTTGCTTCGCCCGAAATATATTCGCCTCTGAAAGCAATATACCAATCGTGCATATTGAAACGTATACCAATAAGGTCTTTTGGTTCTATAACAACATTTGTTTCTTCCATATATTCGCGTTTAACGGCATCCTGAGGTGTTTCACCGAAGTTTACATAACCGCCCGGGATTATAAGCATACCTTTTCCGCTTCCGTATGTGTGCCGAGCCAAAAGGACTTTGCCGTCATTGATAACAACAGCGGTGACGCTTTGACCGAAGTTTGTATTTTCGTTTGACATAATACTTTTCTCCCTTAATTTTTTACATATTATAGCATATTGAATGAGTAATTTCAAGAATAAGGAAAAACCTTTTGTAAACAAAAATAAAGGACACTCAAAAGAGTGTCCTTTATTTCTGGCGCAGAAAGAGGGATTTGAACCCTCGCGCCGGTTTCCCGACCTACTCCCTTAGCAGGGGAGCCCCTTCACCACTTGGGTATTTCTGCAAGTGCCGATTTAAAGATATTAAATTGGCGGAGAGGGTGGGATTCGAACCCACGGTCCCTTGCGGGATCACTGGTTTTCAAGACCAGCTCCTTAAACCACTCGGACACCTCTCCATATCCGATGTCACCAAACTACCAATATATATTACCACAAATTGAATAAAAAGTCAAGAGTTTTTTGAAAATAATTCCTTAGTAACTGTTTCTGTCCCAAAAAAGACTTGAAGAACAGGGAAAAATATGATAAAATAAGAAAAACAATTAACATAATTCAAAGGCTTGTATCATAGTATTTACAAAAAAGCTATTGAAAGGCCGGTTGATTATGAAAAATTTTGGAGCATTAAGAGAAAAAATACCTTTTCTTGCAGTTTTGTCCTGTTGCGTTGTAGTGTTTGCAATTTCAGGTGCGGTAAAATCCGCGGAAGAGTCTGAAAGCGCAATGGCACAGATGACAGATAGGCAGGTTGTACTTTTAGATGCCGGGCATGGCGGGATAGACAGCGGCGGCGTAGGTATAAACGGAGTGTATGAAAAGGATATAAACCTGAGTATTGCCAAATACTTAGGTTCAATGCTTACTTTAAGCGGATATGAGGTTGTTTATACAAGAACGGAAGATATTTCCATATATGATAACGGGGTTGAAGGTATCAGAAATCAGAAGATTTCAGATATGGAAAACCGTCTTGAAATAGTGGAACGCTACCCCGACAGCATATTCCTGTCAATTCATCAGAATCAGTATACCGACAAGGCGTATTTCGGCGGACAGATGTTTTATACTACCAACAATAGTGGAAATTTCCGTCTTGCAACAATTATGCAGAATAAATTTGCCGAGTTGCAGACAGGTAACGACCGTGAGGTAAAGCTGATTGATAACAACCTGTATCTTTTCAAGGATACAAAACAGCCTGCGCTTCTGATAGAATGCGGCTTTCTTTCAAATGAGAAGGATGCTGCGAATTTAAGCGATTCCGAGTATCAGAAGAAGGTGGCATTTACTATTTACAGAGGACTCACAGAGTACCTTACGGAAGTTGAAAACAAGGAGAGTACAAAGAGCTATGGCGAAACAGAAAGTTTCCTTTATATGCAATGAGTGTGGACATATCTATCCCAAGTGGGTAGGCCGTTGTACTGAATGTGGTGAGTGGAACAGCGTTACCGAACAGGAGGAATTGCCTCGCGCCAAGGTGAAAAGCGGCAGAACGCTGAAACCTAAGAATTTGTCAGACATATCCGTAACTGATGATATGCGTTATAAAACGGGTTCCACAGAGCTTGACAGGGTACTTGGCGGAGGTCTGGTAGGAGGTTCGCTGGTGCTTTTAAGCGGTGACCCGGGCATAGGCAAATCCACTCTTCTGCTTCAAATATGTAAGTATCTCGGTAAAGAATGTAAGGTACTGTACGTTTCGGGAGAAGAGAGCGAACGACAGATAAAGCTTCGTGCGGATCGTCTCGGAGTTGACGGAGAAAACCTGTATCTTCTTTCGGATAACGACTGCGAGGCTGTAAATGCGGCGGTTGTAGAGGAAAAGCCAGATGTGGTAATAATCGACTCTATCCAGACAATGCAGATAACCGAGCTTTCATCAGCCCAGGGCAGCATCACACAGGTGCGTGAGTGCACATCTCTGTTTTTGCGCACGGCAAAGACAATGGGAATCCCGTTTTTTATCGTCGGTCATGTTAATAAAGACGGCGGAATTGCCGGACCGAAGGTATTGGAGCATATTGTGGATACAGTGCTTTATTTTGAAGGCGACAAACAGCTTTCTTACAGGCTTCTTCGCGCGGTTAAGAACCGTTTCGGCTCAACAAATGAAATGGGCGTTTTCCGTATGTGCAGCAACGGTCTTGAAGAAGTACCCAACCCTTCTGAAATGCTTTTGTCCGGCAGACCTGAAAATGTCAGCGGTATAAGTGTTCTTTGTACAATGGAGGGTACACGCCCGCTTTTATCTGAGGTGCAGGCACTTGTTACTAAAACAGGCTTCGGCACTCCCAGAAGAGCATCAACAGGCTTTGATTATAACAGATTATGCCTTATTTTAGCAGTACTTGAAAAACGCACGGGCTACCTTTTCGCTCAGTTCGATGTTTATATCAATGTAACAGGCGGTCTGCGTCTCGATGAGCCTGCGGCTGATACCGCTGTGGCACTTGCTTTGTATTCCGGCCTTTGCGACAGGGTAATTCCCGAGGGGGTTGCTGTATTCGGTGAAATAGGCCTTGGCGGTGAAATCAGAGGTGCTGCTCATGCAGGCGAACGCATAAGAGAATGTAAGCGAATGGGCTTTGATACCTGTATTGTTCCCAAAAGCGCATTGTCTTCTCTCAGAAAAGAGGATTGCGAGGGAATAAGAGTAATAGGTGCCTCCAACCTTACCCAGCTTTTCAAGGCGGTTGAAAAATGCATAAGCGATGCAAATACTAAATAAAGAAAGGCCTGAGAAAATTCTCAGGTCTTTTTCTTATAATTCGTGATAATAAGGGCAGATATCTTCATAGTGACCGTCTTTCATGCGAAAGCCGTTCTTTATTGTTCCCAGTTGAATGAATCCCAGTCTTTCGTAAAGGTGTCTTGCGTGAATATTGGTTGATACAACGGCATTGAATTGCAGAATACGGAAGCCCTTTTTCTTACCCTTATTCATACAGTCAAGCACAAGCATTTCGCCGATATGCAATCCTCTCACCGTCGAGGAAACAGCATAGCTTGCGTTACAGATATGACCGCATCGGCCGATGTTGTTGGGGTGGAGAATGTAGAGTCCGTGTATTTTTCCTGTTTCGGTATCCTCCGCAACACCTGTATAAGTCTGTGAACCGAAAAACTCTTTTCCGCTTTCAACGGTGAGCAAATCCTCCTGAGGAAAAGCAATCCCCTCATCTACAATTTCGTTCCAGATTTCAATTATCTGCGGAAGGTCATTGTCATTGAATTGTCTGATAATTATGTTCATGTCAAGTCTCCTTTTCTGATAACATCTTATCATCAGTCTTTCGTAAAAATGCGATAATAAAGGGAATACTTATAAGTCCCGTGAATAAATCGGCAATGGGCTGAGAAATCTGAATACCTGTAAGCTCCCACAGGCTTGTTGTAATGATAAGTGTAGGAATCAGCATAAGACCTGAACGCATTATAGAGAGGAACGAGGAAATTCCCGCTTTACGAATGCTCTGATACAGCATGTTAACAGGGATAGACAGAGGATGGAACAATGCGCCGATACTTGCGCAACGAAGGGCGAGACCGCCGATTTCCTGAACGGCCTTTTCCTTCTGGAAAAGTGCAACTATCTGTTCAGGGAATAAAAGTCCCGGTATTGACATGATACCCACCAGTACAAATCCGACAGTCATGGTAAATAACAGACCTTTTTTAACTCTGTCATAGCGCTTTGCCTGATAGTTGAATGAGGCCACAGGCTGAAAGCCTTGTCCGATACCGAGTCCCACGCACATAACAAGCATAGAGTAACGGTTTACAACGCTCATAGCGGCAATTGCGGCGTCGCCGAAAGGTTTTGTGAGGTTGTTTAAAAGGCCGTTTGATATTGATGCAAGACCCTGGCGGATAAGGGCAGGGAAGCCGACTCTTGCTATGGTGGAAATAACAATAATTTTTTTAGATATATGCTTTATGCTGATAACACCCTGTGCGGTTTTTCTGTGAAAAATAAGCAGCATAAAGAAACCAACAACCTGAGAAATGGCGGTTGAAAGACCGGCTCCGAAAACCCCCATATCTAATACACGGATAAGTAAATAGTCGCCGAAAATGTTAAGAATACCGCCTGTTACAAGACCAATCATGGCATAAAACGATTTACCTTCGTAACGTAGATTGTTGTTAAGAATGAATGAACAGGTCATAAAGGGAGCGGCGGCAAGAATCCAGAATCCATATTGCCTTGCATAAGGAAGGATTGTCTCGGTGCTGCCTAACAGCCTCATAAAAGGATCCATAAAAATAAAGCCTGTTATCATAAGAATACTTCCTGCGGTAAGACCTGTAAAAAATGCGGTTGAAACGTATTCTGAGGCTTCTTTTTTGTTTTTGTCGGCAAGTGCTTTTGAAACCATTGTTCCTGAGCCTTGTCCCAGCATAAAGGCTACTGCCTGGATAATAGCCTGTAAGGTGAACAGAATACCTGTTGCGGCTTGCTGGCTTTCTCCGAGCTCACCCACGAAATAGGTATCAGCCATATTGTAAATGCTTGTTACCAGCATTGAAATTGTAGTAGGGATACCGAGAGAAACAATTAGTTTTGAGACAGGAGTCTCAGTCATTTTTTTATAATAAACATCTGTTGCTGTCATTTTTATACCTCTTTTCATAGCACAAGTATAAGTTTAGCACTAAAAAAGAATCTAGTCAATAGATTGTTTCAACGGGAAACAGAAAAAAGACTACATCAGGGATGTAGTCTTTTTGGTGGAAGCGGGTGGATTCGGACCACCGAAGCGAAACGCAACAGATTTACAGTCTGCCCCCTTTGGCCACTCGGGAACGCTTCCGGATATTGAATTTTGCTGTAAAATAAAAATGGAGCTGGTGGACGGTCTCGAACCCCCGACCTGCTGATTACAAATCAGCTGCTCTACCAACTGAGCTACACCAGCGTTTCATTGCTTAATTATTATATCACAAAGTGTATATGTTGTCAAGCCTTTTTTGAAAATATTTTTATTTTATGTCATTTTTTGAAAAACGGTCTGCGGAACAGCCCGCAGACCGTTTTTTCAGTTCTCTGTTACCGTGTTTTTATTACATTCGGGTAGTGCCAGCGAAATCATTGCTTCTGCCATTTTGTTTTCGCACTTGAAAATAAATTCTCCATTGTACTTATCAACAATTTTCCGAACTATTTCAATACCATGGCCGTGGTTTTCTCCGTTTTTTTGTGGAGTTTGGTTTGTTACTTGTAATAATTTTATTTTCTTTGCATGTGTTTGATATGTCAATAAATAAAAGGCCTATTTTTCTCGAAGAGGACACACGAATAAAGCTGTTTTCGAGCCCTGCGGTTTCCCGTATAGCATTATCCAGAAGATTTGCAAATAAGGAGCAGGCTTCAATTCTGTCAATAGGGAAGTCTTCGTTGCTGTCAATATTTACAGAGAATTCAGTTCCCTGAGCGTTTGCTTCCTTTTGTTTTTGCCACAGTACAGTATTTACAATAGGATTTGAACAATAAAGGGGTATAACGGTATTTTGCGTTCTTGCTTTCAACTCTTCAACCATAGCGGTGCCTTCGGGGAGAGAAATATTCTTTTCTACCAGAGCTTCGACAGTTGATACAAGATTGTTTATATCATGGCGGTATTCACGTATTTCTTCCTGTTTTTTCATCAGGTTGTCGTAATACTGGTATTGCATTTCAAGGCTATGTTCCATTTCCAGCATTCTTAGTTTCATTTCCTCCATTTTTGAGGATTCTTTCATTGCGTGGAACATGGCGATATCTGAAACAATGGCTATAATAAAGGCAAGAACAACAAAGCTGTTGCTGAAAATCTGATAATCTCCTGTCATTGTGGGAGCTCCGCAGGCTGCAAGGAATAAAAGCTGTCCCAAAGGGAAAAGCATGAATAAGCCAATGCTTTTAATCTGTATTTTTTTCAGTTTTTTGCGCCAGATAAAACTGATTGCCAGTACGGTAATTGAAAGTAAAATAATGTACCCGACAGACATGGCAACAGATGCCCATGTTTTAGTTTCCAGCTTTGTGGGGAAGTACCCGATAGTTTCCATTATTACTGAGGAATACAGACAATCCACACCTATTAAAGCAACGTAAAGAATAACTGCCGCAAAAAAGCATTGTCGTTTAGATTCCTTGAAGCAAATTACCGAGGGAAGCATAGTAAATATCATAATTGCAAGAAAATGAATAATCGAATCATTTCCGGCGGCGATTCCTATGTAACTCAGTATAACGTTTGCGGCAGGGAAAATAATGAATGCCAGAATTTTATTCTTGTTATCTTTTGGAGTAATGAAAAGGCTGTAATAAAAGTGAAACAAAAATATCTGAAATATATAGTGAACAAAAAAGTAAACAATATCGATTATAAGCTGACTATTCATATTTTTCCCGCCTGATTGAAGTATTCTGTGATTGCCGTTTTTAGCTCAGTCTTATATGTACGACTGATAGGGAATTGTGTTTCGTTTTTCATTTTCAAAATGGTATTGCTGTCAATTTCTTTGATGCAGCGCATGTTGATAAGGTGGCTGCGATGACATTGAGCAAAGTATTTAGGGAGTTTTTCTTTCATATCGTAAAGACTACCGTATATTTCGTATGTATCGTTTTTACAGATTATGGTAATTTTTCTTCCTTTGCTTGAAACAGAAAAAATATCCTCTGCCGGAAGAAAAATTATTGTTTCATTAACCTTTATTCCGATTGATGCTTCCTTTTGTTCTGCCAAAGCTTTCAGTTTATCAAGTGCATTTATAAGAAATTTTTCATTTATTGGTTTTGTAAGAAAAGCGGTAGGATTAGCGGAATTATCAACCATGAAGATTGATTGTGAAAATTCTTCTCCGTAGCCTGTGACATAGACAACACTAAGGTCCGGGTATTTTTTGTTGATTTCAGACCAGGCGGATATTCCGTTGCCGTCTTTTTGTTTTATATCCATAAATATAGCATCGGTTTTTTCAGCATTGTCTTCAAGCTTGAATAAAAGCTCGTTCAGACTTCCGTAAATGCTGATATTTGTTTCGGGTCTTATTTTTTTGATTTTATTTGCAAGTGATTCACCGAATTTAAGGTTATCATCGCAGATTATAATGTTCATAAATGTAACTCCAATGTAATATTTGAAATAATTATACAAAAAAAGAATCATCTTGTCAAATGAATGCATTTCGTTACATCATTCATGCACTTCATTCCATCATTTCACACAATGGGAAAAATATGTAGTATAATACCAACGTATAATTAAAGGATTTTCATAAAACAGGAGGATACAATGAAACTGAAAAAACTTATTTCGGGTTTATTTGCGGGAGCTTTTGTATTCAGCTTTACAGCTTCCTATATACCTGAAACCATTTATGCTGAGTCTGATACTGAGACAGAAACCTATCTTATTGACTGGGTAGCTGATGAGGGTACATACACTCTCACGAATGACACAGCAGAAGTTATAAAGTCATCCGGATATCCCGCATTAAAGCTGGATATAAGCAGTATTACAGATTGGAGCGTTGATTATCTTATAACAGCCGAGGTTAGCTGCGAAAAAGGTACAGGCGGTGCGTTTGTCTGTTTTCATCAGGAGGGCTGCGACCACGAAAACAAGTACTGGGATCAGGGTGCAGATTTATCCATTGGTACAGAACCAAAAAGTATTTCTTTTGATACAGACGGCAGAAAATTAAAGGAGCTTACTTTTATTCCCTGGGAAATTCCTGCCGATTCTACTTTAACGGTGAGCAATATAAAAATCGAGGTTATTACTGAAGAAGCAGAAAAGGATGAATGGACAGAAGAAAACGGGGTATGGTCATATACTAATACGCTTGACAGAAAAGCGGAGTGTTACAAGGATTTTTCGGCACTTCAACTTGATATAAGTTCTGTAAAAGACTGGTCTGAGATACAGTACATAACCGCAGAAATCTGGACAGAATCAGATTTGGTTTCCAATTTTGAAACCGGCTATCCTGATGATGTTTATGCATGGTTTGAGTATTCAACTCCCGATCTTTCATACGGGCAGAGCAGAAACATCAATGCTACATCAACATATGACGGTAAGACCCGTGTAAAAACGGTTATAGACCTCCCGACCAACGGAGAAACAATTAACTGGCTGAATTTTATGCCTTATATTATCGAATCAGGCGTAACGATTCATTTTGAAAATCTTACATTCCATACGGAAAAATATGATGAAAAATTATTTACCGAACAGAAATGGGTGCAGCTTGATGACGGTACATGGTACTACGGTCATATGTATTGTTGGGCAGGCGGTGCTGTAAATGAAAAAGACAGTACGATATATCTTGATGACTTATTGCCTGAGGGCGTTGAATGGAGTGATATCCAGTCTATAACGCTTGATATAAAGACAGGTCAATATGGCGGTGCCCTTATGATTAAGGGTACAAAGGAAAATGGTACCGAATACAGCTCTAATATTTCCTCTTCCACCGACACACCTATTACAATAACCAGAAACATAAGAGGGCAGATTGTATCAGACGGACGTCTTGTAGCATCATGGATGGGCAGAGGTAATGCTCTTTATATCAGCAATATAAAGCTTAATACCGAGGCTGTTCCGGAAGTACCCATAGAGCCCAATGATATTCTTATTGATGAATCAGAAATCAATATCGGTGATTGGGATAACTCACTTATAATCGATTATCAGACCTTCGGACTTATGCAGACAACAGGCGTACTGAAAATATATACCGAGCCTGATAAGAGCGCACAGAAAGGTTCTTATTATCAGTTAGGCTTTAACGATTCAACTCTCTGGGATCAGGGTTCTGATGTAAGTTGGAGCGACACTGACCCTGAACTGATCCCGGAGGACGGAATTATCAGAATAGAAATTGACGAGGAAATGCTGGAAAAGTTCAGAAAAAGCTCTGTGACTATTATGGGACAGTATTATAAGTACGTGAAGATGGTATTCTCTCCCGATCCCGACTCTGCACCTCCTGCAGCAGAGGAGTTGAAGCCTGATGATACAAAGAAGCAGGAGCTTGATAAAGAATTTGAAAATAATAAGCATCATGTAAAGCACGAGCATGAAGGACCGAGAAAATCCTCCGATATGGAATATAAAAAGCTTTATATCCAGCGAAGCGGGAAAAAGGATTATAAGGGCAAGAAAACCTATGCTCTGCGTTTTGTTCAGAAGATGAAGCTTTCAGAACTTGAAAATGTTAAGAATACAACCATGGTAATTAACGTTGACGGAAAGTACGTTGAGTTAACTACTGATTCTTACTACAATAAGGTAAGCATTGACGGGCTTGAAATTACCTGTGACAAAGACGAGGCGTTCATTGTATTTATTATAGATAACATTCCTGACGGCAAAGAAATTTCATTCTCTGAATTCAGATTCAATAAATAAGGAGCAAAAGATGAAAAACGAATATACAAAACCTGAAATCTTTTTATGTAGATTTACAACTGAGGATATCATTACAGACAGCGGCGTGGCAGACAGTGATGAAAACGAATCTGCGGGACTCACATTAAGAAATTATCCCGTGGAATCAAATCTGGAAGACATTATAAGCTAAGAAAACGGCACCGTATTGCACGGTGCCGTTTCGGTTATATTATAACGAAACGGCGTACCAGACGGTACGCCGTAATTAATTAACTTACTTAGCAAGTCTTGCTTCGAGAGCATCAAGCTGAGCTGTGAGAGCTGCGGGGAGTCTACCGCCCTTATCAGCGATTTCTTCCTTGTAGTATCTTCTCATTTCAGCAACTTCCTTAGTCCAGAGATCCTTGTCAACTGCGAGGAGCTTTGTCATGATTTCAGGAGTTACTTCATCTTCGATACCTTCAACATTGATATCACCCATCTTGGGGAGGTAACCGATAGCTGTTTCGTCAGCTTCGATTGTGCCTTCACATCTCTTGATGATCCAGTCAAGAACTCTCATGTTGTCGCCGAAGCCGGGCCAGATAAAGTTGCCGTCTTCGTCCTGCTTGAACCAGTTAACATTAAAGATCTTAGGAGCCTTGTCGCCGAGCTTTTCGCCCATTTCGATCCAGTGTGCCCAGTAATCGCCAACATTGTAGCCGATGAAGGGCTTCATAGCCATAGGATCGTGACGGAGAACGCCTACTGCACCGGTAGCAGCTGCTGTTGTTTCAGAGGAAACAGCGGAGCCGATATATGTGCCGTGGTTCCAGTCAAAAGACTGATATACAAGAGGAGTTGTAGATGCACGACGGCCGCCGAAGATAATAGCGGAAATCGGAACACCCTGAGGATTGTTGAATTCGGGGGAGATGCAGGGACAGTTTTCAGCAGGAGCTGTGAAACGGCTGTTGGGGTGAGCTAAGTTGTTGCCCTCAGCTGTGTATTCAACACCGTTAACCTTTGCACCCTTCCATTCTGTTGCATTAACAGGAGGATTCTTATCGAGCTTTTCCCACCAAACTGTCATATCATCATTGTTGATAGCAACGTTTGTGAAGATTGTGCCCTTCTTTGTGCAGTCGAGAGCGTTGGGGTTAGACTTTTCGTTAGTACCGGGGGCTACGCCGAAGAAACCGTTTTCAGGGTTGATAGCATAAAGTCTGCCGTCAGGACCTATCTTCATCCAGGAAATGTCATCACCGACAGTCCAGATTTTGTAGCCTTTTTTGCGTAAATATTCAGGCGGAATAAGCATTGCAAGGTTTGTTTTACCGCAAGCTGACGGGAAAGCAGCTGCAACATATTTAACCTCACCCTTAGGATTCTGAAGACCTAAAATGAGCATATGCTCTGCCATCCAGCCCTCTTTTTTGCCGAGGTATGAAGCAATACGAAGAGCAAAACATTTTTTACCGAGGAGAACGTTTCCTCCGTAAGCCGAG
>JAZNML010000018.1:0-14469 GCA_045579565.1 Ruminiclostridium sp. | reverse complement strand
ACCAGCTCTTGCTCTTCTGAGGTCGCCCTTTCTGTGAGGACCGTCAAGGATCATCTGGTCACCTGTGTAAGCGTGAATTGTGCTCATGATACCGCTCTGGATAGGAGCATAATCGTTGAGAGCCTTAGCCATAGGAGCGAGACAGTTTGTTGTGCAGGAAGCAGCAGAAATGATTGTATCGTCCTTTGTAAGTGTATTTTCGTTTACAGAGAATACGATTGTAGGGAGATCGTTACCAGCAGGAGCGGAGATAACAACCTTCTTAGCACCAGCATCGATGTGAGCCTGAGCCTTGTCCTTAGAGCAATAGAAACCTGTGCATTCGAGAACTACGTCAACACCGATTTCGCCCCAGGGAAGTTCAGCAGCGTTAGCCTTAGCGTAGATTTTGAGTGTCTTGCCGTCAACTGTGATTGTACCAGCTTCATCATCAGCGGAAACAGTGTGAAGGTTTTCACCCATCTTACCGCAGTAACCACCCTGTGCTGTGTCATACTTTAAAAGATGAGCAAGCATGGAGGGCTTTGTAAGGTCATTGATAGCAACAACCTCGTAGCCTTCTGCACCAAACATCTGTCTGAATGCAAGACGACCGATACGGCCGAAACCGTTAATAGCAACTTTAACTGACATTGGAATATTCCTCCTGAAATTTATTGATACTTTGTACCTCTATTATTATACAAGATTTGGTCGTGAATATCAAGTGTTTTGATAAAAAATTAACGTAATTTATGGGAAAATAAGTGTAAAAATATGCTGTTGAAATTTGTGCATTTTGACATACATCTTGATTTTTTTAAATTATATGATACAATATATAGTATAAGTACGATAGAAGGAGAATTAATATGACCCTTTATATAAGTGATCTTGACGGTACATTGGTGAATAGTTCAAAAAAGCTTAAACCACGTACTGTTGACATGCTTAATGATATGATAGACAATGGTACACTTTTTACATATTGCACGGCAAGGCGTATTCATTCGGCAGGACCCTTGATGAAAGACATAAGATTACAATTACCGGTTGCGCTTATGAATGGTGTGTTCATATACGATCCATTGAAGAACAAGTATATAAGAAAAAATTTTCCAACAAGTGAATCTGTTTCTAAATTGAAAGAAGTAGTTATTCGTCTTAATGAAAAGCCGATGATTCATGCAATTATTAACGGTGAATTGAGAAATAGCTACCTAAAAGGATCTGAGACGTTGAAAACATATGTCGATGACAGAAAAAATGATAATAGCATGCGCCCTGTGGATACATATGAAGAATTATTCGAAGGTGAAGTTTTTTATGCTGTTTTTATAAATCCTGTCAATAAGGAGGAGTTAGATAAGATATTTGTATCCGAAAACGGTTTTTCTCATACCTATTACAGAGATGTTTATCATAAGGACGAGTATTGGTATGAGGTTTACAGCATAACTGCAAGCAAGTCGAATGCTGTGTTGCAATTAAAGGAAATAACCGGTGCCGATGAAGTTGTATGCTTTGGAGATAGCGATAATGATTTGCCCATGTTTGCCGTATCTGATAGATGTTATGCAGTTGAAAATGCAACCGATGAAGTTAAGTGTGTTGCAGACGGTGTAATAGCATCGAATGATGCGTTTGGTGTTCCTTTGTTTATGGAAAATGAAGTTTTTGAAAAGTATGATTATACAAGATCTGAAAACAATATTCCTGATGACAGAAAATTTACCCAGGCTGTTGACAAGGCTTTGACTCGTGAATATACTACGATTGGAACACTTAATGAAAAGGCGGTACATAACTCTTTAAAGAATTATTATTCAGAGGAATTAAGCCATGAAGCAAAAATAGGGGACTTTTATGCAGATGCAGCGGGGGAAAATGGAATTGTAGAAATACAAACTGCAAATTTTCTTAAACTAAACAAAAAGCTTTCTAAGATGCTCAGAGCTTGTCATGTTACAGTTGTTTATCCTTACGAGAAAATCGTGCATAATTTTTCGATAAATGAACGCACTGGTGAGGTTATATCTTCATCCAATAAAACCAATAATTCTTATTCTAAATTTTTCTTGGAGTTATACAGAATAAAAGGATTTCTTACTAATCCTAACCTCACCATTTGTATTGCTCAATTAGAAATTAATAAGAAAACTTATTATAAGGATAATCGTAGGATTCGATATAAGGGTATTCCTAAGGAAAAAGTTCCTGTTAAATATATAAGAGAAATTTGTCTTGATAGTAAAGATGATTATGTGCAGTTCATTCCTGATGGTTTACCTGAACAGTTTACAAAGAAAGATTTAGGAAAGCTTTGTCGAGCCACCGATCCGTCGATTATGCTTGAAATATTGGAGTATGTCGGTGCGGTTAAGAGAACTGGAAAAAAAGGGAATGCTACATTATATTCAGTAGAATAAAAAAACTCCTCAGAGACTAGTAATTAGTTTCTGAGGAGGTTTTTGATTCACTTGTAAAATGAATAAAGTGTACCTTTTTGTAAAATATGTTTTTGTGCTTTACTTAAAACTATACTTTTGAGCGAAAAACTATTTAAATTCAGATATGCGTCCAGTACATAAATTGTAAAACAGTATTTATGCGTTTTATTTATTGGCGGTTTAGGGCCGGCATATCTGTGAAATCCATATGAAATTCCTTGTATTGCATTATTTAAGAATGGAACTTTTCTTCCTTTTGGAATATTACCAGGTATTTTTGATGAAGCTGGTATGTTCCAAATGATCCAATGTGTGAAATTCTTAATTGGATGATCTAAATCTTCAAGTGTTATAATGAATGACTTTGCAAAAGGCGATAAATTATCAATAATAAACTCAGGTGACATATTTTTACCATAACCTGTGTAATCTATTGGAAATTTGTCATCATTTATTAAATCTGTACATTTAACTATTAAATCATTATTAATATCCATAGTTTCCATTAATAAAGATTACCTTTATTCTATTTTTTTTACGCTGCTGAGCAAGTGTTACATATGAACAGCATATGCGCGCCGGTGAATGACAGTTCTGACATTCACCAACAATTTTACAAGGTGTATCGCAATTAAGACGTACAGTATTAGCAGGGCAGGCAAATTTCGCAAGACGAATTTTTGCTTCATCGAGATCTGTCACGATTTTGTTTGTTCCTACGACAAGAATAACCTGTTTTGGTCCGAAAATCATAGCAGAAACACGATTCCCGTTTCCGTCAATATTGTAAAGTTCACCGTTTTCTGTTACAGCGTTTGTGCTTGCAAAGTATGTATCGCTTATATATGCTTTTCTGAATACTTCTTCAATTTCTTCCGTACTATTGCAATTTGCACGATCTGCAAAAATACCCTTATATTTTTCGTTCAAATGCGGTATAACGCCAGTTTCAGCCAGGGTTATTGATCCACCTGCTGTAATTAGCTTGTCATCAGCGATAAGAGTATCGATTAATGAAATAAGCTCAATTTCGGACTTTACGTAATAGCCCTTCATACAGTTTTTTTCAAGAGCTTTTATGGTTTTTTCAACTCTTAAATCAATTATTTTTTGAAGATTGTTATCCATAGTTTCCTCCGTTACTTGATTTTACGGCATTCAATATAGAAACGCTTATCTTCTGCATGTCCCATTGAAAATGTTTTTCTGGGGAGTGCTCCGTCTTTTATAACGGTGGGGAAGAGTTCGGATTTGAGCATATCCGGAAGAATAAAACCAATGCTGTTTTCCTGTTCAGCAAGGGATTTAACAACATCAATTCCATGGATATAGTCAATTTTAGCCTGAGTTTTCTTTAAATATGAATCTAAGAATTCTTGCAGACTTCCTACTGTAAGCTGAGATGTGGGTTTATGGATATAAACTGTTTTCTCAGTTCCTTTGAGAATAATTCTGAATGCCTGTTCAGAATTTTCTTCTCGGAGATCAAGAGCTTCGGTCATCTGATTCATAAGCTCATCAGTATTTACGTTTGTTACAATTCTGTGAATTGCTTCAAATTCAAGAGCGGGGCTATGTAAATTTACTATTTCAACAAGAGCATAGCGTGCAGGATGATCAGATAAGTCCTTATCAGGATTTGCTTTTTTCAGCTGTTCATAAAATTCTTTTGCTGTTGCTAGTGAATGGTTACCGTCGCCCATAGCATAAAGAAGTGTAGGATAACCGTTTAAATTATATTTCTTGTTGAATGCATCGTTGTCATTAAGCTTATCAAGCGCGTTTAAAACTGAATCTGTAAGCTTTTTATCAAGTGAATATCCGCAGATTTTTCCACCTTTTTCCATGAGTTCAAAATCGTATATAGCGGATGATGTATCCTTTATTGATGCACAGGGTTCAACAACAGTTTTGTTTTCATCATCAATTAAAATCATAATGTGGGGAAGCTCCATGGTGGCGCCCTGTCTTACTTTGATTCTTGGAGGAATACGTTCAACAACAGTTGCTTCGGTAGCTCGTACAGAGGAAGTGCTTCCTTTATGATAATCATATTCTTCAAGATCAATCATACCTATGATTCCCTGTCTTATTTTTCCGTCGGACTGAACTCTTTCAATATAAACAATAGTGTCTTTGTACTCTTTAAGTGTATCAGAGGAGAGAATACGATCCATTTCAACATGGATCTTTTCTATTCTTTTTTCTGAGTCGGGAGATTCAAGATAAACTTCTGGTAAAATAAGCTTTAATGTAGAATCGGCGTTACCAACTGTTTCTTCGACTCTTTTCCAGTAATCAGGCTGTCCTGTGTACTGATCGCAGGCAACAACTGCCCATTTTTTCATATCAGTATTTTGTGGAATAAGGATATTAGCAGGTTTGAAAGCAGTGCTCATATTAAATATTTCCTTTCAAAAGTTATTTAAATTTATTATATCATATTTTTTTCATCAGCGCAATGCCATATTTATATTTATTTACATATAACTTTACAATAGTATTATTTTGTGATATAATACTCACTTGTGTGATAAAAACAAAAGAGGTGTATTATGAAGAAATTAATCGGTTCCTGGAACTTCTATAAAAAAACACTTATGATTGCAATTCCTGTAATGATACAGAATCTGATTACAAACCTGGTTGCGCTTGTTGATAATATAATGGTAGGGCAGGTAGGAACAGAACAAATGTCCGGTGTTGCTATTGTAAACCAATTGTTTTTTGTTTACAACCTAACTATATTTGGCGCGATCTCAGGTGCCGGTATTTTTTGTGCGCAATTTTTCGGTAAAGGAGATATCGAGGGTGTAAGAAATACATTCAGATTTAAAATACTTACAGTTTCTGTATTGATGTGTGTAGGTATTTTCGTATTTTTGATGTTTGGGGATAATCTTATAACCCTTTATCTCCATGATGCAGAAGAAGGGATAGATCTTGCGAAGACCTTTAATTATGCCAAAGAATATATGGTTATAATGATTATCGGACTTATTCCTTTTTCCATTGAACAAACGTATTCAAGTACATTAAGAGAAGGAGAAATTGCATTTCCACCAATGGTAGCCGGTATTATCGCGGTTGTTGTGAATACAGTGCTTAATTATTTTCTCATTTTTGGTATAGGAATATTTCCTGAAATGGGTGTTCAGGGTGCCGCCATTGCAACAGTAATATCAAGATTTGTACAAATTGTGATTGTTATCACATGGACACATTTAAATGGAAACAAGCTTCCATTTATAAAAGGATTATACCGCTCTATGCGTGTTCCAAGGGACCTGGCGTTACGTATAACATTAAAAGGTCTTATTCCTCTTATGATTAATGAATGTCTTTGGTCTGCCGGTGTTTCTGCCCTTGTTCAATCGTATTCATTGCGTGGTATTGATGTTGTTGCTGGTCTGAATATAGCAAACACAGTAATTAATTTGTTTAATGTGATGTTTATTGCTTTTGGTTCAGGTGTTTCCGTTGTAATTGGTCAGCAATTAGGGGCAAATGAACTTGAAAAGGCCAGGGAATCAGCTCCTAAGCTTATATTCTTTTCGTTTTTGCTTTGCGTTGTAGTAGGTTCAATAATGGCTTGCTTGTCTGGATTATTTCCTCTCGCTTATAATACTTCTGATAATGTTCGCTCACTGGCGTCGTCGTTCATCTTCATCAGTGCTATTCTGATGCCTATCCATGGAGCGTTACATTCAACTTATTTTACTTTACGCTCAGGAGGAAAAACAATAATTACATTCCTTTTTGATTGCGGCTTTTCTTGGGGTGTAAGCGTTCCTCTTGCTTTTTGCCTTGCAAATTTTACTGATATGGATATCATTTCTCTTTACCTTTGTTGTCAAAGTGTAGAAATTGTTAAATGTATAATAGGTTTAATTCTTATTAAGAAAGGTGTCTGGTTATCAAATATTGTTTCCGATAAAAAAGAGAACCAGGTTATTGACAATTGATTTAAAATATGTTAAAATATAAATGATTTTGGCAATTTATTACTTTAAATGGAGATGATATAAATGATATGGGCTAAGGAGGAAACTTTATCCCGTCAGGAAATTGAAGCTATTCAGCTTGATAAGTTACAAAAAGTTGTTGCAAGAGTCTATGATAAAGTATCATATTATAGAGACAAAATGGACGCTATCGGAATGAAGCCTGAAGACGTGAAGTCTCTTGATGACCTTAAAAAGCTTCCGTTTACCACAAAACAGGACATGCGTGATACATATCCTTTTGGTTTATTTGCTGTTGATAAAAGTGAACTTGCAAGAATACACGCTTCTTCCGGTACAACAGGTAAGCCTACTGTTGTTGGTTATACAAAGAAGGACCTTGATGTATGGTCTGAATGTGTAGCTAGACTTGCAGTGATGGGCGGTGCTACTAAGGAAGATGTTTGCCAGATTTGTTTCGGTTACGGAATGTTTACCGGTGCTCTTGGGTTACATTATGGCCTTGAACATATCGGTGCTTGTATAATTCCTTCGTCAACCGGTAATTCCGAAAAGCAGATTATGTATATGAAGGACTTTGGTTCAACTCTCCTTGTTGCAACTCCTTCCTATGCTTTAAGACTTGGCGAGGTTGCGACTCAGATGGGTCTTAATCCTCAGACTGATTTGTCTATAAAAACTGCACTGGTCGGTAGTGAACTGATGACAGAGCCTATGCGTGCTGAAATGAAAAAGGTTTTCGGCGACAAGCTTGTGGTTACACAGAACTATGGTATGAGTGAGCTTATCGGACCTGGTGTATCCGGCGAATGTACTGAGCTTTGCGGTATGCATATAAATGAAGACCACTTTATTGCAGAAGTAATTGACCCTGTGACAGGCGAGGTGCTTCCCGAAGGAGAAAAGGGTGAACTTGTCGTTACCTGTCTTTCTAAGGATGCTATTCCGCTTATTCGTTATAGAACTCGTGATATTACACGCCTTATGTATGAACCATGTAAGTGCGGAAGAACAACTGTTCGTATGGAAAATCTTAGCGGTAGAACTGATGATATGCTAAAAATCAGAGGTGTTAACGTATTCCCGAGCCAGATTGAGGAGGTATTACTTAAAACCGAAGAAATTGGTCCTCATTACGAAATTATTGTTGACAGAAAGAATCATACAGATATCCTTACAATTCGTGTTGAACTTGCACCTGCAAGTATGACTGATGATTACAAAGCACTTGAAAATATTAAATTAAAGCTTAGAAATGCACTCAGAACAATGCTCGGCCTTGATGCAATCATCAATCTTGAATCTCCAAATACACTTCAAAGATTCGAAGGTAAGGCCAAGCGTGTAACAGATAATCGTAAAAAGTGAAGGGAGGAAATTTGATTATATGAAACAGCTTACAGTTTTTATTGAAAACAGAATGGGCCGTCTTGAAGAGGTTACTGATATACTTTCAAAAAACAATATTAATATTATTTGCATTAGTCTTGCGGATACAAGTGAATATGGTATGCTCAGAATGATTGTTTCTCAGCCCGCTGCCGCTTGTGAAGCACTTTGTAATTCTGGTTTTTCCGCTTTACTTACTGATGTGACAGCTGTTAAGCTTCCTCATCACTTCGGTTCTCTCAAAAAACTTAGCGGTTTATTAAGTGATAATTCAATCGATATAAGTTATATGTATGCTCTCACTTCCGGTGATGATGCTGCAATTGTAATTAAAACATCTGATATTGAAAAAACAGAATCGCTTATATCGGATGAATACGAAATTCTTAATGCTGCTCAGGTTTATAATATGTAATTTAAAGGAAGTCGTTTATAGCGGCTTCCATAAAAATACAACAAAACTTTAAAGATTTAAAGTAACACGGCTTTAAAGTCTCTGTGTTTTAAAGCTAAAAAGAAAGGGAATATTTATTATGTTGTGGGCAATTCTAATTATCTATCTTGTTGTAATGATAGGAATCGGCGTTTACTGTCGTAAAGCTACATCTACGGTTAACGATTTTGTACTTGGCGGAAGAAATATAGGACCGTGGTTTACCGCTTTTGCATATGGTACATCTTATTTTTCGGCAGTAGTTTTCATAGGTTATGCAGGACAGTTTGGTTGGCTATATGGCGCTTCTGCCACATGGATTGGTATTGGTAATGCAGTTATAGGCTCGCTTCTTGCATGGCTTCTTTTAGGTAAACGTACAAGAATTATGACAAAGCACTTATCTGCTTCTACAATGCCTGAATTTTTTGAAAAAAGATATGGTTCAAAAGTTCTTAAATTTTCAGCAGCCGTTATTATTTTTATATTCCTTATTCCTTACACAGCTTCTGTTTACAATGGTTTATCCAGACTATTTGAATCAGCATTCGGTATTCCTTATAATTATTGTATTATCGGTATGGCTGTCTTTACAGCTATTTATGTAATAATCGGAGGTTATAAGGCAACAGCTCTTAATGACTTTGTTCAGGGTATTATCATGCTTATAGGTATTGCAGCTGTTGTAGTTTGTGTTGTTTCAAACAAGGGCGGTCTTACAGCATCTTTTGCTAAACTTGGAGCGATTACTGATGAAGCTGGTAATACAGAAGTATTCAATTCACTTTTTGGACCTGATCCGATTAATCTTATTGGTGTTATTATTCTTACTTCTCTTGGCACATGGGGACTTCCTCAGATGGTTCAGAAGTTCTACGCAATCAAGGATGATTCTGCAATTACACGCGGTAGTATTATTTCAACACTCTTTGCCTTTGTTGTTGCCGGCGGTTCTTATTTTATGGGCGGATTCGGAAGAATTTACACAGATGCAGAAACGATTAAAAATGCAACATCTGGAAAACTTGAATATGATGCTATTGTACCGTTAATGATGAATGAAGCGCTTCCTGAGATTCTTTTTGGTGTTCTTATCGTGCTTGTACTTTCGGCTTCAATGTCTACGCTTTCTTCTCTTGTTCTTACTTCCAGTTCTACAATGACAATCGATATGATCAAGCCTTTTAAAAAGGATATGGATGATAAAAAACAAGTATTTATTATGCGTGTTCTGATTATTGTTTTCCTTGCTTTCTCTGTTATTCTTGCTATGAATAAAAATGCATACATAACAACTCTTATGTCTGTCTCCTGGGGTGCACTTGCCGGTTCGTTCTTAGCACCATTCCTTTGGGGCTTATTCTCAAAGAAAATATCCAAGGTTTCGGTTGCAGTTTGTTTCATCTGGGGTGTTGGCGTAACTGTTGTTCATACTGTTTTATTTAGTATGGGTTGGTTCCCGGAATTAGCAGAAACAGCAAGAGGTTTATGTGCGCTTAATATTACGTCGCCTCTTAACTGCGGTGCATTCACAATGCTTTCTTCTCTTATTATCTGTCCTTTGGTAAGTCTCTTTACTATGAAAAAGGATGGAAGTGAATTAAAATCTGCTGAAAATGCTTTTGAAGGCTACAAAAACTAAAACATAAAAAAACTCCGAAGATTTTAGAATCTTCGGAGTTTTTTATTTACCAAGGATGGAAAGCTCCTCTGTGATTTCTCATAAAGAACAGAAGTTTGATAAATTCTTTATGATATGGGATAAATATACCTTTGTCTATCATGTTGATAATTTCATCCTCGGTTGCCCATTTCACAGTTTGTACTTCTTCCGGTTGTAGTTTCAGGGTGTTGATGTCAACATCCTCCGTAATAGTATAAATATCATCAAAACCATGATCAAAGTTTATAGTTAAAACAGGTCGTATGTTATCAAGGGATATTTTATAGCCTATTTCTTCCAGTACTTCACGCTCAGCAGCAGATTGGCTTGTGTCACCAGAAACTGCGCTTCCTCCAACACTTATATCCCACATATTTGACCAGCCGGTTTTAAACGGCTGACGCTGTTGAATAAGCATTTCTCCCTTACTGTTGAATATACATACGTGAACAACCATATGATATAAGCCATCGGGTATTTTTTTGCCACGGATTACAGTTTTATCTGTTTTAATACGATTTTTATCGTATAAATCGAATATTTCCATAATAATCCTCCTATTCTTAGATAGAAAATTATTATATCACAATGACAAATAACTGTCAAGATTTGCTGCCAAGACGGAATTTGAAATCCTCATAACCAAACCTTGCTAATAATTCAAAATCACCGTTTTGTCTTAATACCCATATATCAGGCAATGGCATACCGTTAAAGGTGTTGTTTTTACAGGTAGAATATATAGCCATATCTTCAAATATCAGACTACTGCCATCATTTAGTTGATAATCAAAACTATAATCACCAATTATATCTCCCGCAAGGCATGTAGGGCCGCCAAGACGATAAGTAAATGTTTTTTCTCCTGCAATACCAGAGCTATAAAGGGGTGGGCGATAGGGCATTTCTATAACATCGGGAGTATGACATGCAGCGGACATATCCGTTATTGCAATATTTATATCTCCGTTTTTAACGACATCCAATACTTTTGTATACAGATATCCGGAATTTAAAGCTACGGCTTCACCTGGTTCAATATAGATAACAATATTGTATTTTTTCTTTATATCTATAATTATTTTTTTCAGCCTTTTAATATCATAATCATCTCTTGTTATATGATGCCCTCCGCCAATATTGAGCCATTTTATTTTATTAAGGATAAACCCAAATTTTTCTTCAATGACTTCAAGTGTAGATTCAAGCGCATCTGAATTTTGTTCGCATAATGTGTGAAAATGAATTCCATCTATGATATCGGTAAGTTCATCGGTCATTAATTCTTTCCACTGTTCAATAGTTGTACCAAGGCGGCTCCCCTTAGCACAGGGATCGTAAATTTCGTGACCGTTCTGAGTTGAAAATTCAGGGTTTACTCTTATACCTACTTGTTTTCCTGCATTTTTGGCACGGAAACCGTATTTTTTAAATTGTGACGGACTATTAAATACAATGTGATCTGCATATTGTAATAATTCTTCAAATTCCTGTTCTTTATATGCGGCGCAGAAGACATGACATTCTTTTCCCGACATTTCTTCAAAACCCAATCTGGCTTCGTAAAGACCGCTCGCCTCTGTTCCTGCAAGATATTGTGAAATAACAGGGTAAAGATCATAATTTGAAAATGCCTTTTGAGCAAGAAGTATTTTACAATTGGTACTATCCTGAATTTCTTTCAGAATTTTACAATTCTTAATAAGTCCGGCTTCATCAAGAATATAGCAAGGGGTAGGTAAATCAGAGGCAATAATTTTTTTATATGTACTTATATTCAATTTTTTCTTCCTCTTTAGTCTACGAGTATTGGTGTAAAGCTTTCCTTATGGGGAAGTCCGTACTTACCGAGTGCTTCAATATAAGGATCCGGATCAAATTCTTCAACGGTATAAACACCAGGCTTGTTCCATTTTCTTGTTAAAAGCATCATTGCGCCACACATTGCAGGGACACCGGTTGTGTAAGAAATAGCCTGTGAGCCTACTTCCTTATAGCATTCCTCGTGATCGCATACATTGTAAATGTAATATGTTTTTTCTTCGCCGTTCTTTTTGCCTGTAAATATACATCCTATATTTGTTTTTCCTTTTGTACGAGGACCAAGAGATGCAGGGTCAGGAAGTAATGCTTTTAAAAACTGAATTGGAACAATTTCATATCCTTCATAATTAATAGGAGTTGTTGAAAGCATTCCGACATTTTCGAGGCATTTCATATGAGTTAGATAGCTCTGCCCAAAGGTCATAAAAAATCTTATGCGTTTAACACCAGGGATATTTTTAGCAAGTGATTCTATTTCTTCGTGGTGAAGAAGATACATATCTTTATCGCCTACTTGGTCGAAATTGTATTCACGCTTAATGCTCATAGCGGGAATTTCAATCCATTTACCGTTTTCCCAGTAGCTTCCGGGAGCAGAGACTTCACGCAGATTAATTTCAGGGTTGAAATTTGTTGCAAACGGATAACCGTGGTCACCGCCGTTACAATCCAGAATATCAATTGTATCAATTGTATCAAAATGATGTTTAAGTGCATATGCGCAATAAGCTTGTGTAACGCCAGGATCAAATCCTGAGCCGAGGAGTGCGGTAAGACCTGCCTTTTCAAACTTTTCTTTATACGCCCACTGCCATGAGTAGTCAAAGTAAGCTGAAAAGCCTTCTTCTTTGCAACGCTTTTCGTAAATTTCTCGCCATTCGGGATCATCAATATTTTCAGGCTCGTAGTTTGCTGTATCCATGTAGTTAACTCCACATTCAAGACAAGCGTCCATTATAGTAAGGTCCTGATAGGGAAGGGCAATATTCATTACAAGATCAGGCTTATAGCTGTTAATAAGAGCAATAACCTCATCAACATTATCAGCATTAACTTGTGCTGTTGTAATATTTGTGGCTGTTTTATTCTTAATTTTCTCAGCAAGTGCATCACACTTTGATTTTGTTCTGCTGGCAATACATATATCTGTAAATACGTCACTTGCCTGACAGCATTTCTGAATTGCAACTGTGGCAACACCGCCACATCCGATAATTAATACTTTACTCATTTTAGCTATCCTTTCTGTTTTTTAAAATTGATAATATAAGTTCTCTTGTTATTTTGCATGCTAAGGCTGTACTTGCTCCGCTCTGGTCGAGATTAGGTGCAAGCTCATTTATATCCGCTCCTACGATATTTCCTTTGCAAACAGTTTCAATTCCAAACATGATATCATTGAAGCTTATTCCACCTGCTTCGGGAGTTCCTGTTCCGCAGAAGTAAGCAGGATCAAGGCAATCCAGGTCGATAGTAAAATAAATCGGATTATTACCAATCATGTTAATTGTATCTTCGAGTCCTTCAAGATTAAATTTATGCATGTTTGTGTGTTTTTTGGCAAATTTGAATTCTTCTTTATCACCGCTTCTGATACAGAATTGATGAATTTTTCCATCTCCGATTAAATCGTGACATCTTCTAATAACACATGCATGGCTTAATTCTGCGCCTAAATAATCAGTTCGTAAGTCGGCATGAGCATCGAAATGAATTATATGTACATCAGGGTATTTGTCATAAATAGCTTTAAATGCTCCGAACGTAACAAGATGTTCTCCGCCTATAAGCAATGGTATTTTATTATCTGATAATATTTCCCGGGTTCTTTTTTGAATATCTCCAAGCGCTGATTCGGCAGAACCAAAGCATAATTCAAGATCTCCGCTGTCGAATACATTGTATTCCGTTAAATCCAGGTCCTGATAAGGACTATAAGTTTCCAGTCCGTAGCTTTCATGTCTTATTGCAGATGAACCGAAACGAGCACCGGGCCGGTAACTTGTGGTGCTGTCAAAGGGTGCTCCGAAAATAACAAGTTCAGCGTTTTCGTAATCTGAATCACAGCCTATAAATGTTTCAATATTTTTTTGAAGCATTATTCCACCTCCTCAAGCATTTCTTCAAGAAAGGCAGGTAAATAAAAAGCGCCTTTATGAAGTCTTGTTGTGTAGTATTTTGTTCGTAAGTGAAGTTTATTCCAGCTTTCTGCATCAAGGTCATCGATAGGATGATATTTTTTGCTCGCAAAACCGAAAAGCCAATAACCAGCAGCATAAGTTGGAATATGAGCCTGATATACACGGCAGACAGGGAAGGTATTTGCAATTCTTTTGTGACTTCTTTGCATTGCGTCTGCATCCTGTTTATAGAATGGGCTACCTTGTTGATTAACCATTATTCCGTCATCTTTAAGAGATTTGTAACAGTTGCCGTAGAATTCCTTTGTGAATAATCCCTCTGATGGACCGTAAGGGTCATTTGAATCTACAATAATCAGATCGTATTCACTTTCGCGGTATCTTATAAATTTCAATGCATTTTCATAATGTATATGAACACGCTCGTCGTCCAGCTGACATGCATTTCCGGGAAGATATTGTCTGCATGCTTCAACAACCATCGGATCCATTTCAACTATATCTATGTGGCTTATTCTTTCGTATCGGGTTAATTCTTTCACAACACCGCCGTCTCCGGCTCCTATAATAAGGACTTTACGTATGTTTGAGTGAACAGCCATTGGTACATGAACAATCATTTCAT
>JAZNML010000017.1:0-4782 GCA_045579565.1 Ruminiclostridium sp. | reverse complement strand
CATATGGCAGATATGGCAAGAATGGCGATTGATGAAAAGCTTAACCTATCATGAGTCAATTGTAAAGCGAAATGCAATACTTGTTTGTTTGATTTATATTTTTAAGTGTATAAATTATAGATACAGGCAGGTGTTGCATTTTGTTTTGCAAAGAAATTATTGAGTAAAAATTAAAGCCTCCAAGGAGAGTCAATCTTAGAGGCTCATTCTTTTTTATTCAATTATCGCAATAATCTGTGTGATGAACTTGCTTTTATCTTTATGTTGTGGCGGTCCTTCAAGATAAATATTACGGAATACACCTGTCAGCGTCAGATTATTTTCTTCTGCATAGGAAAGAAGTCTCTTTCGTACTTCGGAAATTTCCTCATAAGCACCATGGTGGAAAAATGAAAGTGCTTTGAGTTCGGGGAGATGCTTTATGTATTCACCTTCGCTTCCTTGAGGCACAGCAACACAATATGAAATGTCTTGCGGAGCATTCGCAGAATACTCGGTGAAATACATTCTCCTTGTTGTATCGGTTCCGTGTAATCTCATAGCTTCAAGAGCCGTATCTCTCAAAAGATTTGTCTTGTCAGCAATAGAGGTTGAGTTATACACACGGCAGTATATCGTCTGCGGTTCAATAGTGATTTCCCGTATAACATCACCTTTTTTCTGCGTTCTCTCTTTGAGTTTTTCTATGGTCAGAATAAGTTCATCCTTCATTTTTTCAAGCCTGTTTATCATCGGCTGTAAATCCGTTGTATCGCTGAAATATGCTCTTATTTCGTCAAGTGACAGCCCTAAGTCCTGAAATACACGGATTGTACGGATTTGAGTAAAGGTATCAATGGTGTAATATCTGTTGCCTGTAGCACCGTCTTTTTTGTCCGGAGTAATAAGACCTTTTGTTTCATAGTTCAATATGATTTTTCTTGTGATTCCAACGGCTTTTGCTATCTCGCCGATGGAAAATAAATTGTTATTATCCATAAAATAATCCTCGTTTTTTGTATAAAATAAATATTTTTGAAAAAATTCGAAAAATTTCTCAAAAAACACTTGCATCGCCCATTGATGGACGGTGTATGATTAGTATAGCACATAATATCTGATTTTTCAAGATGTGGAGGGTGATAAATTTGAAACTGAAGGATTATTGCATTAAGGAAAGAAAGGAGTACCTATTAACAGAGTGGGATGACGAAAAAAACATGCCGTTCACCCCTGAAACTGTCAGCCCGAGCAGTTCTGTTCCGGTATGGTGGAAATGCGAAAAAGGTCACTCGTGGCAGACGCAGGTGCGAAGCCGTTCAAAAACACTTACAAGATGCCCGAAATGTCTTGCGACAGAACTCTCTAAAAAGAGAAAACAACAGGTAAAAGAATTTGCAAAGAAAATGAGTTGTAAATAAGTGCACGTTTTTTGTACACTATTAAAAATTTACTATATTATAAAGAAAGAAGGAATGAACATTGAAAAAGTTATTAAGTACAATTTTATGCTTATGTATGCTTATCAGCATACTTCCAACAAATGTGTTTGCTGCGTCGGTTGTAAATATTTTCAATATTACAGTAACCGAGCCGGTGACAGGTGAAAAGCCGGTAAATTCGGGCTCTGTTCCCTCAACGGCAAGCACCGAGGTTGTAAAGGTGGAATGGGACGGCGATTTTGATGACAACGGCTGTTTTATTGAGGGTAACTCATATAAGGTTTCCGTTACCGTCAGAATAAAGGCAGGTCAGGATAAATATATAAAATACGTTAAATCCACAACCAAAATCAACGGTCAGCTTTCTGAAATGAAAAGTCTTACCGAGGATAAAAAGCAGGCTGTGATCTGTTACACCTTTAACGTCGGTAGTAAAACCGAAGGGGGACAGGCAGGAGGTGTTGCACGGGACCTCAGCAAAGCAAAATACAGCGAGCTTTCTGTCAACGAGTTTGAATGGGAGGTTTTAAGACTTTGTAATATTGAACGTGCCAAGGAAGGTCTTGATTCGCTTTCCATGAACGGTACTCTTCAGGATATCTGCGATATTCGTGAAAAGGAGCTTGTAACCACTTTTTCTCATGACAGACCCGACGGAAGCGATTGCTACTCGGCAATTCCTTCCACTTATACCTGGAGTAATGTCGGAGAAAACATCGCAAGGGGTCAGCGTAATCCTGCGGAGGTTGTAGAATCATGGATGAACAGCCCCGGACACCGTGCCAATATTCTTAATCCCGAATTCCGCTATATGGGTGTCGGATATAATTCCAACGGAAATAACTGGGTTCAGTTCTTTTCAAGCAGTAAAGATTTCAAAATTGTTGGCAAGAACTCGTTTTCCAACAGCTCATATAATGAAGAAATATCCGAAACCGATATCAAGGACGTGTACCTGACAATTACGGCTTCCAACGGTTATAAATCTTATATGCCTGTGGATTTTGCTTCCATGAAGCAGACAGGGGGCAAGTATTACCCAAGACTTGCTGCTACTCAGAACGTTTCGTTTATAAAGGTCGAGGATACCGACAGTGAAACAAACTCTGATAAAACAACCAATCAGGAAAAAGAGCCGACAGTAACAAGTCCAACAGAAGGCAAGACTACCGATCTTACAGAAGGAAGTCTTTTTGGAAAATACATACCGATTACCCATGTATACGGCACCAATTTCGGCGTACCTTACAATATGGAAGCCGGCTCTATACAGCGGTTCGATATTGGAACCCGATTCTATGACGAAACGATAGGTATACAACCAAGCTTTGCTCCGGAGGTAAAGAGAAGTGATTATCAGAACCATTACGTCAAAATAAGTTACCTTGGAACATACGGTACCGTCGGTAAAGAAATTGCTGTTACCAGACTCGGTATCATTGACGAAGCGGAATATGACTTGGTTATGAACGGAAAGGAATCTGACTGGGCAAAGGTATATAATCTTACAAAGGATACCATCGTAATTTCCGCAGATATATACGATGAAAACAAACAGTTTGTAAGAAAGCTTACTCCCGCCGCAGTTATCGTGGCAACGGATGCAAGCGGAAACTTTATTACATTTTCACACTTCCTTGGCTCAACCTCAACAATCCTCTATTCACAGATAGATAATTTCTTTGCAGCGGACGAGGATAAGAGCAGAAGTACAAAGTCATTCTCGTTTGTAACCGATAAGATTATGCTTACAAATAAGGCTGATGCAGAAAAGCTTCTTCCGCCTGCGGAGATAATAAACTACGAGTATAAAACATATCCTGAACTTAACGTGACACCAAACTACAATGCAAACCATATACTCGGCGATGAGGAATTTGTAACGCCTGATAACGTATATTATCAGGTGGGTGTTGATTTCAAACAAATAGACCCCGTTATAAAAAACGAAATCAGGGATGTTGTCAGCTATTCCTATTATACGCACAAGATTGATACCCTTTACACCCAGAGAAACATTGTAACCGCAGACGGCACGCTTTACGGCGTTACCTCTGAATATGAAAAGAAGAAAATTGCAACAAATGTAAAAAAAGCCACCGCAAATCATTACCTTACAAATAGCGGCGAGGTAAAGGAGCTTAGCGGTAAAACTGTTGCAACAGATGTATATGACTACGAGGAATCCAACGACGGCTGGGTTATCGGTATCATCAAGAATGACAGTTCGTTCTATATGGGATATACCTATATTGAGGGTAAGGACGGCTATGCAAGAGGTCTTGCAAAAATGACGGAAAAGGTAAAGTGCGTTGTTCCTAACGGCCTTATCACCAATGAGGATGCTTTCTGGCGTTGGGATAACCAAATCAATGTAATAGGTATTGACGAGAATGCTTTTGCAAGCGGAGAGGTTATTCAGAACTACGAAATGAAGCTTGGCATTGTTAAAGTGTGCAGCGATGCAGAGCGTGTGTTCCCGTATGAACTTTTGACAAAAATCTGGGCACACAGTGATGAAAACAGAAATCAGAATATATACGGTTTTGTGCAGAGCAAAAGCGGTAAGCTTTACGGATACAGCTCTACCTACCATATAGGTTTTAACTCTACCGATAAGGTGGAAAGAATATTCCCTGTATTTTCATCAAACGAAAATGGTAACTTTGTTGGTATTAAGTTTGAAAATCAGGATTATATCAATGTAATCGCCTGCAGATATTGTGACGGCAATGCTTACAGATACGGTCCCCTTTTGGGCGGAGCAAAATATGTATGCGAAACTTTGGGCGGATACTACGGGGCCGACGGTAAGGTTTACGGTCTTGAAGGCCATCCACTCAAGGGGCTGACCGAGGATGGTATTACTCCCTTCTCATGTACAGAAAACTATTTAACAAACAACCCCAATATGTACAGAAAAACTGCTACATACAGAGCATACAGCCGTGATACAGACTCAAACATTCCGCTTCTTCCGAATGTTTATACATGGAATTTTGACAGCAAACGAATGCAGCTTCTTGAAAGAACTGATGGCTCTGTGTGGATGGCAAGTGTTCTTCATCCATCAACCAATGCCGACCTTATTGCAATGACCGGCGGATACGAAAGCTCAAACGTATTTCAGGTTTCGCAGGCTACAAAAAATAAGGTTGATGCTGAATATTTCGACGTAAATGGTGTAGAACTTATTACAACAGAAAATCTTCGGTTTACAGATGTGGCGGATGATGCATGGTATGCAAATAGCGTTAAATGGGCAGTAGATAGGGGCATTACAGCAGGAACATCTGCAACAACCTTCTCGCCTGATAATACCTGCACAAGAGCACAGATTCTTACATTTATGTGGCGTGCC
>JAZNML010000016.1:0-16244 GCA_045579565.1 Ruminiclostridium sp. | reverse complement strand
CCTCACAGATGTGCATACCGCACTGGTATTCACATTCGCAGGATACGGAGGGACCCATGATTTCGGAAAGACCGTAGATGTCATAAGCCTTGATACCAAGACCTGCTTCGATTTCCTTTCTCATTTCTTCTGTCCAGGGTTCAGCACCGAATACGCCTGCCTTAAGCTTCAGGTCATCCTTGCTCATGCCGATTTCATTCATAAGTTCGATAAGACTGATAGCATAGGAGGGAGTCATACATACGATTGTAGAACCGAAATCACGGAACATTTCGAGCTGACGCTGGCTGTTGCCTGCGGAAGCGGGGATGGCGGTAGCACCTAACTTTTCTGCGCCGTAGTGCATACCGAGACCACCTGTAAAAAGACCATAACCGTAAGCTACGTGTACGAAGTCGTTGTTGTCGCCGCCGACAGAAGCAAGAGCTCTTGCAGCGCACTCGGACCAGATGTCAATATCGTTCTGAGTGTAGCCAACAACAGTCTGCTTGCCTGTTGTACCGGAAGAAGCGTGGATACGTACAACCTCGCTTGTAGGTGTTGCGAACATTCCGTAAGGGTAATTGTCGCGTAAATCCTGCTTTGTTGTGAAGGGAAGCTTATGAAGATCAGCAATTGTCTTAATATCTTCGGGCTTTACACCGGCAGCATCCATCTTTTCGCGATAAGGCTTTACATTGTCGTAAACGCGTCTTATCTGCTGTGAAAGACGGTAGGATTGCAGTGCTTCCAGCTCGTGACGGGGAGCACATTCAATTTCTTTCTTGTAGTAGTTCATTGGGGGAAATCACCTTTCTTAAATGGTTTACGGTTTTACGGTCGCTGCCTTTTATACGTTTTCGCCTAAGGCGAAAGCTTTTCTGTTAATTTCCAGTGCCTTCGGGGGAACACATTCTTCAAGAGCCTTCTTCCAGCTTTCTGCGGGAATATCCATTGTCTTTGAGAGAACGCCCATAAGCACTACGTTTACAGCTCTTGAAGAGCCTGCTTCATTTGCAAGTGCAAGTGCGTCAAGTGCTGTTATATCTACGCCCTTTGCCTTGATTTTTTCTGTGATGTCTGCGGGGTATTCCATAGCACCTGTGATAACGGGCATAGGAGACATATGCTGTGTATTTGTGATGATTTTACCGCCTTTTTTCAGGTAGGAAAGCCATCTTGCAGCTTCCAGCTCTTCAAAGGAGATGATAATATCAGCCTCACCCTTTTCGATAACAGGTGAGTATACTTCTTTGCCGTATTTGATGTATGTAACAACCGAGCCGCCTCTCTGGGACATGCCATGTACTTCGGAAACCTTTACGTCATAACCCTGGGAGAGAAGGGTATTTCCTAAAATTCTGCTGGCGAGGAGGGTACCCTGACCACCTACGCCTACGAGCATAATTGATTTTGTAGCCATTATATTACCTCCGATTATTCTTCGATTGCATCGAACTTGCACATCTGTTCGCAAAGCTTACAGCCTACGCAGAGTGTGGGGTCGATTTTAGCCTTGCCCTCTGTCATGGAAATAGCGGGGCATCCGATCTTCATGCATGCCTTACAGGACTTGCACTTATCGGCATTGATTTTGAAGGGAGGATTGTGCTTTACTGTTTTAAGTAATGCGCAGGGCTTTCTTGTAATGATAACGCTGGGAGCGTCAGCTTCAAGCTCAGCTCTGAGAACGCTTTCAAGTTCAGCTAAATTGCCGGGGTCAACAACAGTAACTCTGTCAATACCAACAGCCTTGACAACTGCTTCGAGGTCAACTGCGGAAGCGGGGTCGCCGTGGATGTTCTTGCCGTTTGCGGGGTTATTCTGGTGGCCGGTCATGCCTGTGATGGAGTTATCGAGAACGATAACTGTGGAATTGCTGGAATTGTAAGCGATATTGATAAGACCTGTGATACCGGAGTGAATAAATGTGGAGTCGCCGATAACTGCAACAGCCTTATTTTCATATTCACCCTTACGTGCCTTGTTGAAGCCGTGGAGACCGCTGATGGAAGCGCCCATGCAGACTGTTGTATCCATTGCGTTAAGAGGAGCGGCAGCGCCGAGTGTGTAACAGCCGATATCACCGCTTACCATAACGCCCAGCTTCTTTAATGTGTAGAACACGCCTCTGTGAGGACAACCTGCGCACATTACGGGAGGTCTTACGGGAACCTGCTCGTCGAATGTATCAAATTCTGCGGTTTCGCCGAGAATCTTTTCTTTGAGGTAAGTCTGAGAGTATTCGCCAAGAAGCTTGAATAAGCTCTTACCGATGGGGTCAAGACCGATTTTGCGGCAGTGTGTTTCAATTACATCATCAAGCTCTTCAACTACATAAAGCTTGTCAACCTTAGCAGCAAAATCCTTGATAAGATT
The DNA here is from genome assembly GCA_045579565.1 of Ruminiclostridium sp. Lineage (GTDB taxonomy): Bacteria > Bacillota > Clostridia > Oscillospirales > Ruminococcaceae > Ruminiclostridium_E. Next base: position 13,886 of record JAZNML010000016.1, on the reverse strand, counting down.
AACAGGAAGAGGATTGATCATACCAAGCTTCAAGTAGCTTGCCTTATCGCCGAGAGCTTCCTTTGCGTACTGGTAGGAGATACCTGCTGTAATGATACCGATCTTTGTATCGTTCATCTCAACTGTATTTATGGAAGAGGTTTCGGCATATGCTGTAAGCTTTTCTGTACGTGCTTCAACAACTACGTGTTTAGGAATAGCATTGCCGGGTGTCATAACATACTTTGCGATGTCGCGTGAGTATTCGGGAAGTGCTTTTTCGATTCTGTCACATTCTTCAACCTGGCTCTGTGAGTGGGAAACACGTGTTGAGAGGCGGAGGATTACGGGGGTATCGAACTGTTCGCTTATGTCAAAAGCGAGCTTTGTAAATTCCTTACATTCGCGGCTGTCAGAAGGTTCAAGCATGGGAACCTTAGAAGCGATGGCGTAGTGGCGGGAATCCTGTTCGTTCTGAGAAGAGTGCATACCGGGGTCGTCGGCAACAGCAATAACAAGACCGCCGCGTACACCTGTGTAGGAAGCTGTAAAGAGGGGGTCGGCAGCAACGTTGAGACCAACATGCTTCATTGCTGTGAAAGAGCGAGCACCTGCGATAGCGGCACCAACTGCTGTTTCACAGGCAACCTTTTCGTTGGGAGCCCATTCTGTGTGCATTACTTCCTCAGGGTAGAGGGAAGCGAATTCAGTTATTTCTGTACTGGGTGTGCCGGGGTAGCTGGAAACTACCGTAACGCCGGCTTCGTATAAGCCTCTGGCAACCGCCTGGTTACCAAGCATTAATTTAGCCATTATATATTCATTCCTTTGCAAAAATATTTATATTATTATACCATATTTTATATATTTTGAAAATACCTATATGATATTTTTTACAAAATTCACTATTTTTTTACACAATTATGTGCATAATGACAAACCCGTGTGTTGCTGGATAACACACGGGTGGATTGTTATAATATATCGGCAATATCAATATTTACGCCTGTAAGACCTATGTAAGCGCCGTCGGAAGCCTCTGCCGCATCCTTGTGGGCAAGGAGCCACTTGTTGCATGCGCGGAGTGTCTTATCCTCATCGTTGAGAGGCTTGATATTGGGCATATCGTAGTTTGTACCCTTGGGCAGAACGATAGCTACCTTGAACTTGCCGTTCTTTTCAGCGTTGCAAGGAGCGTAATGGAGGGTAGTTGCATACACTTCAACAACCTGGCCTGCGGAAGCTCTGAACGCCATAACCTTTGATGTATCCAGCTTGCCGTCAATGATGTCATCTTCTTTGGCAACCAGAAGAACGAAGTCATAAAGACCAATGTTCAGCTCGCTGTCGCGGTGATATTCAAGGCAATTGAGCTTTGTGTTATGGCCGTTGCACCAACCAATCTGGATAGGCATACCGCCGTAAGCATTGTTCTGTAAAAGACCAAAAAGGCAGGTGCTTTCCAGTGCTGCTTCGCTGGGAACATATCCAACGCCGTCGGGAAGGGGAGTTTCGGTATCAAGTGCCTTTAAAAGACAGGATGTGTCATATCCGCCAAGAACTTTTCCGTAGGGTGCAAATTCTTTATCGAGAACAGAGTAGATTTTCATGTTTTTCAACCTTTCTTAATTAAGTTTTATAAAATAATACCATATTTTTTTATTACAGTCAATAATTTTTGACCAAATCAGCAAAAAGTTTTTTCATTTAATTGCTTTTTTTCTATTGACTTATATAACTAATTGTGATAAAATTAACTTACAGAAAAACGAAAATGCGAATTGTAACTTTTATGTAACCAAGGGGGCGGGAAATTGAAAAAAAGAAAAGTTATCGGATGTATAATAAATAATCCTGAGTCTCAATATCAGTCGAGAGTTCTTGATGGTTTGATTTCCCAGTGTGAAGCCTATGATTATGATATGGCTGTTTTTTCACCCTTGGTTGATGTATCTCATTTTTTTAAAGAATATATGGAAGGCGACCAGAATATTCTGAATCTTGTTAATTTCGATTATTTAGATGCAGTTGTTGTGGCGAGTATGCCTTTACGTGCATTTGACGGCGGAATGGAAAGTGCCGAAAAGATTAAAAATATCCTTTCGAGAAAGTGTAAAAAGCCTGTTATCGTCATGGATGATTCTATGGGAGATTACGAGCTTGTAGAAACCGACGATACCTTGGCAATGGAAGAGATGACCGACCATGTTCTGGATGTTCATGGCTGTAATCCTGAAAAGATATATATTCTTACAGGCAGAGAGGGACACCTTTCTTCACTTAAAAGAATCACAGGCTGCGAGCGTGCTTATGCTAAGCGTAATCTTACCTTAAATCATGATAATATTTTTTATGGTGATTTCTGGTATACAGGCGGATATGCTCTTGCTGACAGAATTATAGGCGGCGAGCTTGCTGTACCTGAGGCTGTTATTGTTCATAGTGACCATATGGCTATGGGAGTTATAAATCGTCTTGTTGAAAACGGAATAAAAGTTCCTGAGGATGTAATTGTAACAGGTTATGATGCTACTCAGGAAGGATTCCTCAACGATATCGGCGTTACTTCGTATATTCCTCGTGTAACCGATATGGCAGCCTCTACCATTGACCGTGTTCGTCAGATACTTGAACCGGGTGAACCGCTTATTCCTCATGTAGATAATTTTGCTAATATGCGTCTTGCTGCAAGCTGTGGATGTAATGCAAGCGAGGGTTATTATAAGGATTATCTCAATAATTCTGCATATAAGCAGAATCTTGATCATACGCAGGGATTCGTACAGGACAATAATAATGTAAGCCTTCTTATTGAAAGCTATATGATGGAAGAAATTGCTCAAAGTGTAAGTTATGAAGAATGTCTGCGTAGAATTTATCTTCGTACATATCTCCTTCGCCCGTATGATCATTTTTATTTGTGTCTCAGAGATAATTGGCTTGATATGAATGTGAATATGTGTAGCGGCTATCCCGAATATATGAGCTGTGTAATACATGCTGTGCCTGAGGATGCGGCAGACCGTGATGAATCAGAGCTTCATTATCTTGACGATGGGCGTTATCGCTTTGAGACTGATCTGATGCTTCCGCAGTTCCATGAAGAGTGTGAAAATCCTAACGTTTTCTATTTTGTTCCTATACATTTCCAGGAAAATACTTTGGGTTATGCTGTTCTTCAATGTGAAACAAAGCTCAGAGTAAAGCCTACCTGTATGTTCAGAAACTGGCTGCGTTATGTAAATACGGGTCTTGAAATGATAAGAATTAGAAACAAGCTTGTTTCCGTATCTATTACCGAAAGTATGACAGGGCTTTACAACCGTCGCGGTATGGAAGCTAAAATCAAGGAAATGCGTGAAAATGCTTCGGAAGGCGATTCCTGTTTTGTAATGCTTGTCGATATGGACGGCCTGAAAATCATAAATGATAAATACGGACATGCTGAGGGCGATATTGCAATAATTGAGGTATCCTCTGTTGTACGTACAGTTCTTGGTAAGAACGAGATTGGTGTGCGTGCAGGCGGAGATGAATTCTACATAATCGGCGTAGGAAACTATGACGAGGAAAAGATAAAGGCGAAGGCTGATCTTGTCCGCTATCATATTGGTGAGAAAAACCGAAGAACATTAAAGGGTTATGAGCTTAGTGCAAGTATCGGATATTGCTTAAGACCGCTCGGTGAGACTCAAAAGCTGGAAGAACTTATCCGTATAGCAGACGAAACTATGTATCTGGATAAGGTTGAACGTAAAAAGCACAGGAAAAGTTAATTACTATTACCGCACAGGAAACCCTGTGCGGTAATATATTAGTGAGGGAAATGTTATGATTCTGCGTATGCCTGAATATTGCCGTGAATTCAGATGCTCCGCTGATAAATGCGGTGATAATTGCTGTATCGGATGGGAGATTGATATTGACTCTGAAACTGCGGAGTATTATATGAATTTAGAAGGCGGATTTGGTAAAAGACTACGGGAAAATATAAGGGTAGATGACGGTTATAGTTTTATTCTGCAAAACGAACGCTGTCCGTTTCTGAATGACAGGAATTTATGCGATATTATTCTGAATTCAGGCGAGGATAAATTATGTTACATATGCGATAATCACCCGAGATATTATGAATGGTTCGGAAAAATCAAAGAGGGCGGTGTTGGTTTATGCTGCGAAGAGGCGGCAAGGCTGATACTTCAAAAAGGCGGTACTCTTAATTACTGGGACAGAAATGTTCCTGATGAAGAGTGCGACGATTATGATGATGCGCTTTATGGATTTCTGAACAAGATTCGTGATAAAATATCGGTGTACCTGCTTGATAGGGCTGTCTCTCTTGGTACCGCTGCTTATTCAGTTATGCTTTATGCAGAGAAGATTCAGGTTTTGATAGATAACGGGATGACGGAAGAGGTGCCTGAAATAGAAACGATTGTTTGTAAAGAAACGAAGGCAGACAGAAGGGAACTGTTCGGATTTCTTGAAGCTCTTGAACCTATTGATGAAAACTGGAAACCGTATGTAAGGGAGCTTATGGGGGTTGAAACTATCAGAGAGCTTACCTCTGAGCAGGAAGGCTATATCCGTAATATCGGCGTATACTTTATATGGCGGTACTTTATGAAGGGTGTTTTTGATGAGGAAATTTATTCGAGAGTAACCCTCGCCGTAATTAGCATGGTGGTTGTAAGAACCATGTTTGGAGCTGAGACTGAAACGAATCTTGAACATTGCTCCATTCTCGCAAAGAACTATTCAAAGGAGATAGAGTACAGCGAAGAGAATATAATGACAATATGTGATGCAGCGTATACCGAAGAGCCACTTTCGGCGGAATCGCTGGCTTTATATTTCTGAAACAACCGCAGAAACGGGGATAGAGCCTGTTTCTGCGGTTTTACTTTATAAGCTTATTAAGTGAGTAAATTAGCAAAGTATAATTTACTTAAATTAAGTGTAACTAATGAGCTGAAAACGGTTACAATTACAAAAAACGGCATTGTATTGCCATTTGTTTTTTTAATAACATTTTAAGTAAGCGGTTTATTTGCATAAAAATGATACCTTTGTTTTATAGTTTGTGTAAAAGTTTTCAAAAAGTGTTGACAAATTTGTTGATTCTGGCTATAATTAGGGTAAAGTAAATTTTAGGTAAATTAAAGGCTAAAATTTGTTAAACTTTGTTTATATCGAATTTAAAACGGAGGTAATTTCTAATGATGAAACGTAGAATCGTAGCAGGCTTACTTGCTGCAAGCACAGTTCTTACAATGTCCGCATGCGACAGCAACACAAATACCGAAACAACAACAGCAGGTGGCAACACAGCAAGTGGTGAAAAACTTACATTAAAGGTTCTTACACACCGTACAGACCGCATTGAAGATGGTTCTCTTGATGCAATGACAGATGCTTTTGAAGCTGCTAACAACTGCGTAGTTGAATACCAGGGCTTTACAGATTACTCTACTGATATTCCTACAATGATGAATACAACTGAATACGGCGATGTTCTTATGATTCCTGATACTGTAAAGGTAGAGGATCTTGCAAACTTCTTTGAACCTCTTGGTTCTTATGATGAATTAAAGGATAAGTACAACTGGATCGACAAGAAGATGTATGACGGCCAGGTTTACGGTATTCCTCACCTTGGCTCTGTTGCCGGTGGTATCTGCTACAACAAGAAGGTATGGGCAGACGCAGGCGTTACTGAGCTTCCCAAGACTCCTGAAGACTTTATAACAGCTCTTCAGAAGATTCGTGATAACACAGATGCTATTCCGATTTACACAAACTACGCAGACGCAAGCTGGACACTTGTTCAGTGGGCATCTCTTGTAAACTCTGCTTCCGGCAGTGCTACATATGAAACTGATATTCTCGTTTCTGAAAGAGACCTCTTTGTTGACGGTGATCCTTACTGGGAAGTTTACGAGCTTATGTACAACGCATTCGTTGATCCCACACTTCGTGAAGAAGATCCTATGACAACAGACTGGGAAGGCTGTAAGGCAGCTATCAATGAAGGTAAGATCGGTACAATGGTAATGGGTTCATGGGCTGTTTCTCAGTTCCAGGCTGCTGGTGCAAATCCTGATGATATCGGATATATGCCTGCTCCCTTTAATGTAAACGGTAAGCAGTTCGCTGAATCTGCTCCTGACTATTGCATGGGTGTAAACAAGAACAGAGATGCTGCAATCAAGGAACTCGGTAAGAAGTATATCACATGGTTTGTTGAAGAATCCGGCTTTGCAAAGCAGGAAGGTTCTATCGGCACACTTAAAGGTTCTGAATTACCTGCATATCTTGACGCATTTGCTGATTGTGAATTATTCGTAACAGCAGCTGCTCCCGAAGGTCTTGTAGGTGTATGGGATGCTATCAACAATGACTCCGAAGTTGGTACATGGCAGGGTGATGCCGCTAACTTCAAGATTCAGATTGCTGAGGCTGCATTTGCAGGTGAAAGCATTGATAAGGTAAAGGAAATCTACGCAGCAGCAAACGAAAAGTGGAATGCTGAAAGAAATGCAAACGAAGCTTTCCAGGCATACAAGTCTGCTAACTGAGATGATTTCAATACGTTATTTTAATTAAGCCAAATTCATTTTTTCATATCTTTCTCCCTGGGGTTGATTCGAAAAGCCTCCGCTTTTCGAATCAACTGTTTTTTTAAAATCCGTTCTTAGAAAGGAATGATATACAATGGCGGCACAGTCCGGAAAGAAGCGTTCTTTAATTGGTTGGCTCAAAGGCTATACAGGTCAGAAGTATGTGACAACCATACTTTTTTTGCTTATTCCTCTTGTTCTGCTTATTCTTTTTACTCTGATACCTGCTGTAAATATGGGAATTTACAGCTTTCAGGAACGTGACCAGCTTGGTGTAAATCCTGAATGGGTGGGATTTGAAAATTACCAGCGTCTGTTTACGGATGAAAGCTATCTAAAAACCTTTGCAAACAGTATCTATTACTTTTTCGGTTCATTTATACAGCTTTCTCTTGCGCTGTTTATTGCAACTCTTCTTTGTTCAAAGATAAAGTTTGCAAACATTTTCAAGGGCGTAATGTTCTTCCCTTATATGATGAACGGTGTAGCTGTATCTCTTATTTTCCGCCGTTTCTTCCAGAAAGGCGACGGCATTACAAATACAGAAGGTACACTTAACAGTATTATCGAAATGTTTGGCGGCGACCCTGTAAAGTGGCTCTCCAATGGTGATATTGTAAATTTCTGTCTTGTGTTTGTATCAATATGGAGATATATCGGTTTTGATATAATCATGTTTATCGGCGCAATCCAGTCTATTTCTCCTGATATCTATGAAGCTGCTGATCTTGACGGTGCTAATGCATGGCAGCGTTTCCGTTATATTATTTTCCCAAGTATCAGACCTATTGTTGCTTTACAGCTTATTCTTGCAATCAAGGGTTCTGCGTCTGTATTTGAAATTCCTTATATCATTACAGGCGGACGCGGTGGAACCAGCACCTTTGTTATAAAAACGATTGAAACCGCATTCCAGTACCAGAAAATCGGACTCGCCTCGGCGATGGCCATAGTGCTGCTTGCGATTATATTGATAATTACCGCGATTCAGAAGATTTTCTTCAAGGAAAGGAAGTGACGGAGCTTGGAAAATAGTGAAAGAATTGATCTTAAAAATTATAAGTTCCGTGAAACACCGAAATGGGTGATTGTTCTTCTTAATGTGCTTAAATACACATTTCTGGTTATCTGCTGTCTGATGGTAATTATACCGCTTCTTGTAGTGCTTATCGGCGCTTTCAAGACCCATGAAGAATATATCGGCACCAATGTATTCACTCTCCCGGAAGTGCCGCAGTTTACAAACTTTAAAACAGCTTTTATTGAAGGTGATGTGCTGAGAGGTCTTTTCAATACTGCAATAATCCTTGTGGTATCATGCTTCGGCACAATAGTAACAGGTACAATGACTGCGTTTGTTCTCCAACGATTCAGCATGGTATTTACAAAGCTTGTAAAGACTGTTTTTCTGTTTGCGGCGCTTCTGCCGAATATTTCCATGCAGGTTACTGTTTTCCAGATAGTGAGCAAGCTTGGTCTTTATGACAGCATTCTCGCTCCCTGCATACTTTATATAGGTACGGATATTGTCTCGATTTATATTTTCATTCAGTTCCTCGACAATATCTCGATTTCTCTTGATGAAAGCGCAATCCTTGACGGTGCATCATATCTCAGAGTGTATTGGAGCATTATTCTGCCTATGCTCCGACCTGCTATTGCGACAGTGCTTGTAATCAAGTTTGTAAGTATCTATAATGATTTCTACACAGCAAATCTTTACATGCCCAGTGATGACCTTGCTGTTGTCTCAACCGCGCTATACAGATTTATCGGGCCATACGGTGCGCAGTGGGAGGTAATCTTTGCGGGTATTATCATTTGTATAATTCCTTCTCTGATAATTTTCCTCTCCTTACAAAAGTTTATTTACAGCAACCTTGTTGCAGGTTCTGTAAAGGAATAACTTTCTCCTTTCGTAAAAACAACCCTTGCTGGTGCAAGGGTTGTTTTTTATGTTGACTATAAGGATCAGCGGTGGTATAATTGTAAAAAGTACGGAGGTGGATTATGTTAAGATTAAGACCATATAAGCAATGTGATGCGAAGAAAATATTAAGCTGGTGCAAGGATGAACTTACTTTCAGAAGATGGACAGGTGACAGATATGATAAATATCCAATTACCGAAGATGATATGAACGAGAAGTATATCGATTGCAACGGCGATTGTGCGGAGGATGATAATTTTTATCCTATGACCGCCTTTGATGAAAGCGGTGTTGTGGGTCATTTTATTCTGCGTTATACTGATGAGAACAAAACGGTGCTTCGTATCGGCTTTGTTATTCTGGATGATTCTAAAAGAGGCAAGGGTTACGGCAAGGAAATGATAAAGCTTGCATTAAAATACGCATTTGAAATATTCGGTGCGCAAAAGGTGACTATCGGAGTATTCGATAATAATCCCTCTGCATATTATTGCTATAAAAATGCAGGGTTCAGGGAAGTGCTCCGGGATAGCAAGGTAGAGTGCGAGTTGTGCGGCGAGGTGTGGAGTATAACCGAGCTGGAGCTTAATAAGGAAGACTATACAGGATAAAAATTAAACCCGCTGTATTTACAGCGGGTGTTTTTTTATACTCTTACGTCAAGCATTGTTCCTCTGCCGTCTGCGGAAGGCATCGGCATATTTGCGAGGCTGTCGAGAAGGATGTTGCTTGAAGCTTCCTGAGATTCCATAGTGTTTTTAAGCATACTCAGTGAAGCCTGATTCTGAACATTATACTGTGCCATATTCATAGATAAATTAGCAATATATGCTGTAAGTCCGCCCATGAAATCACCTCCAAAATAGTCATAATATTTCTAATAACATTATACATCAGTTACGGCATAGTTTCAAGAGTCAAATTGCACAATTTTATATGAAATAAATGGTATTATCTGCTGAAAAAAGCTACTTGACATGGTGTCTGTATACTATTATAATATATACATTGACTGAAAGGATTACTGATTATGGAAATGATTTTACTTGCGGCGGGTTGTTATACAATCTGCTCTCTTGCTGATAAATATGCGGTTAGTAAGGCGAAGCTTGCGGGCTTGTCCATTACTTTTATAATGGCGTTGGCAACCGCCTTTTTTATGACAATAATTCTCCCTTTTATGCAGATACCTTTTCCTGCATTTTCATGGCAGCTTATACTTTTTACTGTTATTATTGCCGTGGTGAAATTACTTGAATTTGTACTTGCTGCAAAAGTGCTGGTGGAAATGAGTGCTTTTGAGTTGAAGGCGTGGCTTGGGATATCGTTGTTTTTATCCTATTTTACAGATGTTTTTGCCTATGGCGGCAGCTTCAGCCTGTTAGGACTTCTTTTTATCGGAGTAACAGCTGTTGGCCTTTTCCTCATCGCAAAAAGCAATAACAAGGCGGTTAACTATAAAAAAATAATTATACCCTTGATTCTTTACATACTTGTAAAGTTCGGCTACGGTGCAATTATGAGATTTGCTCAGCCTTATGGCAACGGTTCTTATATCCTTTATTTCTCTCTTATCCTGCTTGCAATCGTACTTGTACCTGTTGTGCATCCTATTAAATTGTTCAGGGGAAATAAAAAGGGGGCTGGAATAACAGCGGTTACAAAGCTTCCCAATGCCATAGGGCTTTTTGCTGAAAATGCAGCACTTTCGGTTAGTCTTACGGGTTATGCACTGATTCAGCCGATTATACTTATAGCGTTATTTCTTATCGGCGTTTTAAGGAAGGAATGCTGCACAAAGCTGAATTTAATCGGTGCTATGATATCCATCCTGGGCATCATAGGGTTCCAGCTTTTAAAATAATTTGAAAAATTTCAAAAAAGGTATTGACAAATTGTGCGTTATCTGATATAATCTAATAGTCGTCAGAAAGACGCACATCACCTGCGGAGGTGGTGGAATGGCAGACACGCTACTTTGAGGGGGTAGTGGGCGTATGCTCGTGTGGGTTCAAGTCCCATCCTCCGCACCAGAAAATCCTGTATCGAAAAGATACAGGATTTTTTGTTTTGAGAGAAAATAATAGGTATTGACAAATTATGTAATTTCTGGTATAATCTAATAGTCGAAAAAAGACACATCACCTGCGGAGGTGGTGGAATGGCAGACACGCTACTTTGAGGGGGTAGTGGGCGTATGCTCGTGTGGGTTCAAGTCCCATCCTCCGCACCAAAAAATCCTGTATCGAAAGATACAGGATTTTTTGTTTTATATGGTTTTTATTTTTTGTTTACATAAATAATACCGGTCTTGACCATAAGTAATATGAAGGCTGTTATTATAGCGTAGGATTGTCTGGTTATTGCTAAGATAAGTATTGTGGCAATGCTTAATGCAAGCGAAATTATTGTAGTAATATTTTGCCCTTTTCGTTTTTTTGTATGGTTCAGTATAATTTTTATTATTCCGGTTATAATCAGTGCAGCAAACAATATCCAGTAAATTGTTCTGTGAAAAGGTGCCGAACCTGTGTAAGCGAATAAGGGTACGGAGTAAACAAAATTATTCACAGACTCAGGGTAAAGCGGAAGTATTATAAGCAATATACTCATAAGATCTGCAAAACCGAATAATAAACCGCATAATTTCTGAATGTTGGAGCTGTTCTCTTTTTCAGCAATGTATACTACCTTTTCGCTTGATAACAGGTCGTCTATTGATACCGAAAAGAATTTTGAAATCTCTTTTAGCGAGTCAATACTCGGATAACCTCTTCCTGATTCCCATTTAGAGATTGCTGTTCTTGAAATGTACAGCATTTCTGCCAGCTCTTCTTGTGTAAGACCTTTACTTTTTCTTAATTCCTGTAATTTTTCGTTGAATTCCATTGCACACCTCCGTTGTTCGCCTGATTTTTATAAAATATTAAAATTGTTGATTTATAAATCAGATAAAGACCTGAGCTGAGTAATACTGAGCCTATAATGTCTGTTAACCAGTGAACACCTGAAATAGTCCTGCCTATTGTCATGAATAGCGAAAAGAATACCGAAATAATAGTTATTGTTTTTCTGATAGCTACGGAACTGATTCTGCGTTTTGCCTGAAAAATTACAGTAGGCATTACACTTAATGTAAGCAATGTGGTGGAAGAGGGGTAAGAAGCCTCCATTATCCCATCAATCAGCACAGGTCTGTAATTTACAGGTATTATTTCAAAAATCAGGTATCCCGATATAACAATTATGTAGTATAATCCTAAACACAAAATATCATAATCGACTTTGAAAAAGCTTTTTCTTTTAATCAGCTGAACAAGTCCGACTGCGCAGAAAATTAGACAGCATAATATCGGTACATGACCGAGCCAGTCGGTGATATAATATATCATCATGTTTGTACCGGTAATATTATAGAACAGGCGGTTAATAGTTGCAAAGCCTACGGTGGTCCCTTTTTGTCCTATGGGCTGGACGTCGATATTTGTGATTAATACTGTCCATAACGCGAATGCTAAAATAAGAATAACCCCTGTAATTAAAATTTTCTTTTCTTTCATAATTGGTGTCCTTTCTGCTTTTTTATTAATAATAACAAAAGGTTTAAAAACAGTAAAGAATCCAATCGTCACATGGGTGATACTAATCGTGTCGGCGAAAAAGTCACTTTTATTGTGTAAAGAATCTGTTATGGGATTACTATCACATGTAAGTATAATATAAGTGACAGCAGATTTCAATATGAAAAATAATTTTGCTGTCGTATGTTAGTGCAAAAATGCCAAAAACTGTTGACTTGACGATGTAGTTATGGTATAATACCATTGTGTAGTTGTACATTTTTATATGAGGTAACTTATGAAAAAAGCAAACAGCAGTAATTTCTTTCTGGCTTTTATTCTTAATCTTGTAATTAATATTGAGTGGGTGATTCCTGCGGTGTTATTGCTTATCCTTCATTTTACTGTCGGTTTACCGATTTTCTGGTTCTGGCTGGTTCTTGGACTCTGGATAGTCGGAATACTCATTATTACATTTGTGCTCGGCTGGGCAGGGAAATGTTCTGTTCCTCCGCCACCCAGGGAGAACAAAAATCCTTATTCAAAACAGACTTTTCCCATGGGAAAGGACAATAATTCAGGCAATAAAGCGTAAGCTTTTTGATAAACATTTTCAAATTGAGAGGAGTTAATTAAAATGGGACTTATTAAGGCAGCGTTAAACGCTGGTAGCACAGTACTCGCTGACCAGTGGAAAGAGTATTTCTATTGCGATGCACTTCCGATTGACGTACTTTGCACAAAGGGTCAGAAGCGTACAGGAGATGGTACTTCCAACACAAAGGGCAGCGATAACGTTATTTCCAATGGCTCTACAATTGCGGTAGCAGATGGTCAGTGTATGATTATCGTTGAAAACGGTAAGGTTGTTGAAGTTGCGGCTGAGCCCGGACTTTTCACATTTGACAGTTCTACTGAACCCAGCATTTTCGCAGGTAGTTTCGGTAAATCACTTCTCGATTCTTTCAAGACATTCGGTAAGCGTTTTACATACGGTGGTGACACAGGTACAGACCAGAGAGTTTACTACTTCAACACAAAGGAAATCACAGATAACCTCTTCGGTACATCTGAGGCGATTCCTTTCAGCACATATGTAAAGGACATCAACCTCCGTTTACAGACTTCTTTAAGAATCAACGGTCGTTATACCTATAAGATTACAAACCCCCTTCTTTTCTATACAAACGTATGTGGTAACGTAGAATCCGCATATCGCAGAAGCCAGCTTGACGCACAGCTCAAAACAGAGTTCGTAAGCGCTCTCGCTCCTTGTATCGCACAGGTTTCACAGCTCGGCGTACTTCCCAGTGATGTTCCGCTTCACCAGAAGGAAATCACCAAGAACATGAACGCTGAACTTGATGAGCAGTGGGCAAACCTCAGAGGTATCGAGGTTGTATCCATCGCCTTCAATCCTATTACAATTCCGCCCAAAGATAATGAAATTATCCAGAAGGCTCAGCAGACAGCATTCCTCAGCAATCCTACAATGGCAGCCGGCAGACTTGTTGAAGCTCAGGCTAATGCTATGGAAGCTGCTGCAAATAACGAAAACGGCGCAATGATGGGCTTCATGGGTATGGGAATGGCTCAGCAGGCAGGCGGCATGAATGCACAGAATCTGTTCGCTATGGGACAGCAGCAACAGCAGCAGGCACCGACAGCACAGCCTGCACCTGCGGCAGATGGTTGAAAATGCGTATGCGGAGCCACTGCAACGGGAAAGTTCTGCCCCGAATGCGGTGATCCGTTCGATGACGGAGATATACAGTAAGGAGGCGTGAGTATGGGACT
>JAZNML010000015.1:0-49382 GCA_045579565.1 Ruminiclostridium sp. | reverse complement strand
CTTAAAGTCCATATCGCCGTAGAAGTCTTCGAGACCCTGAATGTCAACCATTGTCATCCAGCGGTCGCCTTCTGTAATAAGACCGCAGGAGATACCTGCAACGGGAGCCTTGATCGGAACACCTGCGTCCATAAGTGCAAGTGTGGAACCGCAGATAGAAGCCTGGGATGTGGAACCGTTAGAAGAAAGAACTTCGGAGACGAGTCTGATTGCGTAGGGGAATTCTTCAACAGGGGGGATAACGGGTTCGAGAGCTCTCTGAGCAAGTGCACCGTGACCGATTTCACGTCTGCCGGGGCCTCTGCTTGCCTTTGTTTCACCAACAGAGTAAGCAGGGAAGTTGTAGTGATGCATATATCTCTTTGTATCTTCTTCGTCGATACCTTCGAGCTTCTGAGCGTCGCTTACAGGACCTAATGTTGCAACAGTAAGAACCTGTGTCTGACCTCTTGTGAAGAGACCTGAACCGTGAACTCTGGGAAGGAGGTTAACTTCGGAAGCAAGAGGACGCATATCATCCATGCCTCTGCCGTCAACACGCTTCTGTTCGTCAAGTAACCAGCGTCTTACGATAACCTTCTGGAGCTTGTAGATAGCTTCGTCAATCATAGAAGCCTGGTCGGGATAGATTTCGTCATACTTTTCGTGGATAGCATCCTTGATAGGCTGAAGTCTTGCTTCACGGATATTCTTGTCATCTGTGTCAAGGGCGTACTTAACCTGATCGCCGAATTCTTCCATAAGAGCGTCAATAAGGTTGTGGTCGATTTCCATAGAGGGAAATTCGAACTTAGGCTTACCGATAGCAGCCTGGATTTCCTTGATAAAGGGAATGATAGACTTGTTGATTTCTTCGTGGCCTGCCATGATAGCTTTGAGCATTGTGTCATCGTCAACTTCGTTTGCACCTGCTTCGATCATAACGACCTTCTTTTCGCTGGAAGCAACTGTAAGCTGTAAGTCGGACTTTGCTCTCTGTTCAGCGTCGGGCATGAGTACGATTTCGCCGTCAACGAGACCTACGGAGATACCGCCGATAGGACCATTCCACGGAATATCGGAAATTGTAACAGCAACGGAAGCGCCGATCATAGAAAGGATTTCAGGCTGTGTATCAGGGTCAACAGCGAGAACAGTCATAACGATAGCAACGTCATTTCTCATATCCTTGGGGAAGAGAGGACGCATAGGACGGTCAACCACACGTGATGTAAGAATAGCCTTTTCACTGGGTCTGCCTTCTCTTTTGAGGAAGCCTCCGGGGATTTTACCCACGGAGTAAAGCTTCTCTTCGTAGTCAACGGAAAGCGGGAAGAAATCCACGCCGTCACGAGGCTTGGGGCTTGCTGTAACGTTAACCATTACAACGGATTCGCCGTAACGGATCCAGCAGGAGCCGTTTGCGAGACCACATACCTTACCGGTTTCAACAGTGAGTTCTCTGCCGGCGAAGGTGGTCTTGAAAGTTCTGTAATTGTCGAACATTTCTGTTCCTCCTTGTATTGAATTTATTTCACAAGGTACAGATTTTAGCAATAAACTCAGCCTGAAAAAGCTTTCAGACTCAGTTTACCGCTAAAATTCTCTGTACCTTAAAGTGCGGAATTGGTAAAAAGGGCAGAACCACCCACAAGGCGTTCTACCCCTTCCGATGCAAAATTACTTACGGATACCAAGCTTAGCGATGATTGCACGGTAACGTTCGATATCCTTCTTCTGAAGGTAACCGAGAAGGTTACGTCTCTTACCAACCATCTTGAAAAGACCTCTTCTGGAATGATGATCCTTCTGATGTGTCTTTAAGTGTTCGGTAAGGTCGTTGATTCTCTTAGTGAGAATTGCAATCTGTACTTCGGGAGAACCTGTGTCGTTTTCGCTGGTACGGTTTGCTTCGATGATAGCTGTCTTTTCGTCTTTGAGCATCATGATAAATACACCTCTTTAAAAAATATTTGCACGCACATAGCAACGGGCAGTAGTGTTTCTCTTAAAAGAGCATAAGCCTCAGCGCCAAGTGAGTGTACCTGCATAACGCAGCAAGAGTATTATAACATATATTTTTTGCTTTGTAAAGAGTTTTTTGAAATTTTTGTCCGAAAAAATAAGCCCCTCTGAGCAGGTAAATAATATCACATAACTATTGACAAAACCGCCGTGGAATTGTATAATATTTACATACGCTAAACGAAAAAAACGAAAGGTGAGGTACTTAATTATGGCTCTTATTAACACAATGGAAGAAATCGTTGATATCAAGATTGACGAGCTTATTACGGACAGCGGCTGCTGTACCTGTGAGCATTGCAAGGAGGACATAAAGTGCCTTACACTCAACGCTCTTCCTCCGAAATACGTAAGTACCGCAAAGGGCGAGCTTTTCTCAAAGCTTTCTCAGGCAATGATAAAGCAGCATTCTATCGATGTAAACATCGCCTGCCTCAATGCTATTGAATTTGTAAAGACACATCCTAAGCATAACTAAGAAAATCCACCCGGAAGGGTGGATTTTTTGGTATGTTAAGGTATCGGTTATGTTGATATATTTTAATTCAATCCGTTTTCATCATATTTATCACTTTTTCCTAAATTACACGAATCACAAAGAGTTCTGAGATTTTCAGGAACAGTTTTTCCGCCCTTTGAAACGGGAATTATGTGGTCAACGTGTAATTTAACTCCGTCTTCGGTATTTCTGCCACAAATTGTACATTTAAAACCATCTCTTTTGAGAATATCATATCTGAGGGAAGGTGACATAAGTTTTCGTTGATATTCTTTTGTTTCTTTGTAATCTATTTTGTTTTTTTCTTTGAATTTTGCGGATTTATATATTTCAAGTATTTGGCTAAATAAATTTTCTTTGTTCATATAAAATTCTTCCTTTGAGATTGATATGTTCTCGGTTGGGAAATTAATTATAGGTTTTAAAACTTTAAAACTGAGGTACCGGCTATGTCGATATATTTTAATTCAATCCGTTTTCATCATATTTATCACTCTTTCCTAAATTACACGAATCACAAAGAGTTCTGAGATTTTCAGGAACAGTTTTTCCGCCCTTTGAAACAGGAATTATGTGGTCAACGTGTAATTTAGCTCCGTCTTCGGTATTTCTGCCACAAATTGTACATTTAAAACCATCTCGTTTGAGAATATCATATCTGAGAGAAGGTGACATAAGTTTTCGTTGATATTCTTTTGTTTCTTTATACTCATTTTTTTGGCGAACTTTATTTATTGTTTCGATTATTTCAGCAAGATGGTAGCTTTGTTCAGATTGATATGAATTTCTCCCTTTGGGACTGGTGTATTGATTTGAGCATATAAAACATGGATTAATAATCGGATTTAGTATTACTTTATGTATTTCTTTATCCTCTATTTTGCTATAAATAGAGGATAAGATTTTTGATTTTGATGATTGCTCAGTTTGAAAATTAATAATGGGGTTTATATCTTTGAGATATTTTTCATACAAATTGATATTATCCTGTGTTTTTTGTATTAAAGAATCAAAAAAATCGATGTTTTGTTCTACATGTTCTTCAAAATATTTTGTATAATCAAATCTTTGAAATTGTTGTTTTGATTTGTGTCGTTTAGTAATATAGTAAAATTCTTTAATGTCATGAAAACAATATTTTTTATTTAATTCTATGATGCTTAAATACTTATTACTTTTTTGGGCTTTATTTTTAAAGTTTTTTTCAATCTGAGTCTTGAATATGAAAAAAATTATTAATACAAAAACTATTAATGCGAGAACAAATAAAATATTATTAAAGTTTTCTGAAATGTATTTATTAATTACATAAAAAAATCTACGCATAATATAGCTCCTCGTATAAAATAAAAAATATAAGATTAAAAGGGCTTAATGTAAGCCCTTTTAATCATCATCGTCATCAAGACTTATTCTGAGGAACGGACTTGCCTTAGGTGAAGCAAACAGTGCGTTCATAACATGCTTTGTCTTGTGGGAAATGGGGAGTCCGTCTGCGTTGAGCTCTTCCTCCTCGCTTTCAAAACCGTCATTCCTGTTCATGCTGTCAAGAATTTCCGAGAAATCCGCCTTTTCTGTTTTTGTCTGCTCGGCAGCAGGCTCAGTTTTAGGCAAAGTAATGGTTCTGTAAGCTGAGATAGCCTTTGCGGAAGCCGCAGGGGGAGCGGAAGGTGTGGGAGGTACGTGGGTAACCTCAACCTCCTCAATTGAAAGCTGTCCTTCAATATGAGTCTCTTCCTCAGCCTCTTCTCTGGATTTTCTGTAATCCTGTAAGGGCTGTTTTATCTTTTCATAGGGAGAGGGCTCAATATATGCGTTGAATGTAGGCTTTTTGGGGATAAACACCTTTACATCGTCTTCAATCTCATGCTTTGTGCGGAACACCTTGACATCATCTTCCACAGGCTGCACAGGTGGTGATGGGGGAGCGGGCGGAGCAGGTGGCGGCGGAGCATTGAAAGACGGCTCATAGGCTCTGTGTGCGGGAGAAGGAATCTTCTGCACAGGCGGTGGAGCAAATACAACAGGCGGTTTTTCCTGTTCGCCGTTGGGAATCACCACGGTTTTCGGTCTCATGCGTTCAAAGGGGTTTTCTGAGTAATTTACTCCCTGTGTGCCGCCGCGTATGATTTTGGTAGTTGTTCTCTGCTGGGGGTACTGGGGTCTTGGCTGCTGGTAATAGCTCTGCTGGGGCGGTGTGGGAATATCCTGGCCGAAAAGCTTTTTCACAGCGTCAATAGCTTCCTGTTCCGACTGGGGAGAGGGCTGTGGCTTAGGTTGAGCCGCGGGTCTTTCAACTCGTTCAAAGACGAATTTCTTTATCTCCTTACCCGATTCGGTAAGCTCCACAGGTTCAGGCGGTGGAGAGGGAGGCTGTTTTCTTGATGCGAATTCATCGCCTCGTGAAAGCTCAAAGAAGTCGTCAAGGTCATCCTGTCCTGCCATACCTGTAAGCAGCTTTTCTTTGAGTCGGAGAGCCGCCTGATACCAGCGGGAGAAGTCCCTCTGGGTAAGGTCGATATTGACTCTCTGAGCCATTTCCTTATATAATTTTTCAATCTGGTCGTTAACATAACCCTTTTCCATTGGCTCATTCTTGGGCTCAATGGTAATAATCTCGGGTGTGGAAGAGAATACAGCCTTGGCTGCGGGAGCTGCGCCCGCGTTCATTACATCAAGACATACAACGCCGTTCTTATCTGCGTTGTTGCAATAGTTATATGGGTATTCCTCGTCTTTGAGGTAATACTCGCTGCAACGGGGACATTTTCTTAAAATACCGCCGCTTTCGATAATTGCGTCAACTTCAAGGTCGATTACCGCTTTGAAGGAGGAAGGTACATAAACCTTTGAGGGCATACCCGACATGGATTTGATAATTGTATTCACAAGGCTGTCGTTCTTATCGGGGATATATTCCCTGATAACCGTAAAGGCGTCCATAGCGGTGCGGTCTGACAGCTCGGGATTGTTCTTGGATTTATAAACACGGTCGGAGTAATCCATATCCTTGAGGACATTTCTCAAAATTTCTCTTGACGCATTGGCTAAAACGAAGGGGGAATTAGGCATACGGCCGATTGAGTAGATATCGGATGAGCCGATTTCGTCAATGGGGAAACCCTGTTCGTTTGCGGCAACATTGAACATAAGGTCAAAGTAATTCGCACGGTTTCCTGCTTCCGCAGGGCCTGAAATCTCGGTTCCGAAAACGAAATCAACCTTCTGCTTTGCGTATTCCTGTAATTTTAAAAGGTTCACCCATTCGTTCATGGCGCGGTTATGACGGTATTCGGAAAGACGGGCAAAAACCGCCTTTTCAAAGTCATTTCCGCAACGCATAAAGCTCTGCCACAGGGTAGTTACGCTGATTTCATTCTGCTTGCATAAGTAGTCAATCCAGCAGTCGATAACGATTTTCTCGAATTTCAGGCGCATATTCTGTTCGTAGTATTTGTGACAGCCTGAAATGGAGTTGCGGATTGAGTAAACATCTTCGATGCTGTATTCGCCTGTACGGTTGGCAATACGGCAAAGGTCGGTACAGTGATTCAGAAAGGGAGTAAAGTCGTATTTACAGAAGTTTATAAGGTTGTTGGGGTATAAAAGGGTATATATTTCATTGGAATTCTTACCTGTAATGCTTAACTGTCGTATCACTTAATGAATCACTCCTTTCATGGTATTATAATGGAATTATTCCGATTCTTCGGGGATTTCTTCTGTTGCTTCGGTGTTTTCTGTTTCAATATCCTCAAAAACAATAGGCTTCTTTACAGAAGATTCATCCTTGGTTTCCTCGGTCTCTTCGGTTTCTTCGTCGGGAGTACGCTGTTGTACAAAAAGCTCGGGAATATTTTTCAGTCTGCCGTCAATATACAGCTCTTCATCAGATTCCCAGTGGTATTCGAGGGTATCCTGATGAACGGTAACCAGTACCTTCAGGCTGTCGAAATGACAGTATGCGTTAAGGTACCAGAGCTCAATATCATTTGCGGTTTCTTCTATATAGTAGCTTGCGGAAACACGCTCGGCGTTATCGTCATTGATATAAGTAACAAGGCGGTAAGTGCCTTCGGGGGAATATTCGTAACTGAGACTGCGGTCTGCAAGGTCGCAGTAGTTCTTTAAAAGCAATGTCTGGGGAGTAAGGTTGAAGTGTAAGAGGGTCAGATACACCAGTGCGCCTACCACGAACATCATAAGGTAGATGGTGCCGAGAATGGTTTTGAGGGTTTCACCTGCACCGCTTGCTAAGAACACAAAGGCGGTAATAACCAGTGGAGGCACGATCATGTACCAGTTACCGAAAGCTAAAATCATCATAAGGAATATGATGAGGGGGGTGATACAGAGGCAGAAGCGGGTAAGTATCTGCTTTCTTGTGTAGAACATAAGACCGCCGAAAATGAAGTTTACAAGAACGTAAAGCAGGAACAGTGCAATCGGGTTAGTAGGCTCTATTGAATAAGCGAAAGCCAGCCAGTCAATTTGCAGAAGCATTATAGGGTAAAGGGGCGTCAAGAGTGAGAACCCTCGTTTGCACCAGTTATTCCTGAAAAAAGCAATAACCTTGTCCATTGAATAAAAGTCCTTTCTTTTGCGGGGAAATTTTCTATATAGGCATAATAATCCGAGTATATAACAATACATTATATATTTTACACGAAAACGGAAAGAATTTCAATAGGAATAATAAAATTTTTCTTATCTGGCATAAATTTTCAAAAAATATTGACAAAATAAGACAGTTGTGGTATCATGATTGAAACCGAATAACTCCGTGAGGGAGTAGCAGGCGTATTTACGCAGTAAGCCAACATACTGATTGAAAAATCTGGTTTACTTTAATTTGCGAGACTCATGGTATAACTGTAACGAGCTATACCTGTGTCTTTTTTTAATGCCCATTACTCAGGTACAGCTTCTGTGCCTGAGTTTTTTATTGGGCTGATTGTTGCAATTACCGGTTCTACATAAAACAGGACTAACCTGAATAATTTTATAAAAACGAAAGGAATTGAAAACTATGACCTGGGATTTTATGTTTTTCTTCAATAGCATATTACTTGGTGTGGGACTTGCCATGGATGCCTTTTCCGTATCTCTTGCCAACGGGCTCAACGAACCCAGAATGCAGAAATCGAAAATGTGCCTGATTGCAGGGGTATTTGCAGTGTTTCAGGCGCTTATGCCAATGCTGGGCTGGGTCTGTGTACATACTATCGTAGAGGTTTTCGGCGCATTTGAGGGTATGATTCCCTGGATTGCCCTTATTCTGCTGGGATTTATCGGCGGAAAAATGCTGTATGAGGGTATAAAGGGCGGAGACGAGGGCAATGAGCCTAAGAAAACAACCCTGGGTGCACTTATGGTACAGGGTGTTGCAACCTCCATAGATGCACTTTCTGTCGGTTTTACTATTGCTGATTATAACTGGGTAATGGCGCTTGTCTGTTCGCTGTTGATTGCGGTTGTGACCTTCGGTATCTGTATTATGGGTGTGGCAATCGGAAGAAAATTCGGCACAAAGCTTGCTGGCAAGGCTTCCATATTAGGCGGAGTAATTCTCATTTTTATCGGAATCGAGATATTTGTGACAAATGTTTTCTTCGGCGGTTAGCTTATAAGTTAACCGCTTTTATTATTAATTTATTAACTTTTAACAAAAACGTAAAATGAAAACGATTAGAAAAAAATAACTTTGGACATTTTAAGGAAAATGTAAAAAAAGCATGGATTTTCTTTCAAAATAATGTTATCATTATAGTAACAACAACACGAGGAGGAAATCCCCATGAATATTGCAGTTGCCCAGTCGGGCGGCCCTACCTGTGCCATAAACGCATCCCTTGTAGGTGTTTTCAGCCAGGGTCTCAAAATCTCTGAAATAGATGCTATCTTCGGCTCTATTAACGGTATTGAGGGTGTTATTAACGACAACCTCATCAACCTTAAAACCATGATCCGTACAAACGAGGATATTGAGCTTCTCAAACAGACTCCCTCTACTGTTCTCGGTTCATGCCGTTATAAGCTCCCCGACCCTGATGAAGCAGGGGAAGTTTATGAAAAAATCATGGCTTGTTTCAGAAAGCATGATATAAAGGCGTTCTTCTATATCGGCGGAAACGACTCCATGGACACCGTGGACAAGCTTTCAAAGTACGCAGAAAAGAACGGCTCCGATGTAAAGATAATCGGTATTCCGAAAACCATAGACAATGACCTTTGCGTAACCGACCACACACCAGGCTTCGGCTCTGCCGCAAAGTACGTGGCAACAACTGTCCAGGAAATCATCCGTGACAGCTCCGTTTACAGTATCGAATCTGTAACAATTATCGAAATCATGGGACGTCATGCGGGCTGGCTCACTGCGTCAACCTGCGTTCTCCGTGCAAACGGCGAGGTTGCGCCCCATCTCATATATCTTCCTGAATCTGATTTTGACGCAGAAAAGTTTTTGGCTGATGTAAGACGTGAACAGGCTAAGCACAAGGCGGTTATTATCGCGGTTTCTGAGGGTATGGAGCTTGGAGACGACGAATTTCGTTCGGGTGCTACCGATAACTTCGGCCACAAGTACCTTTCAGGTGTAGGTAAGCGTCTTGAAAACCTTGTGCGTGACAAAATCGGATGTAAGGCGCGTTCTATCGAGCTTAACGTAATGCAGAGATGTTCTTCTCACATCTGCTCCAAGACAGATATCGACGAATCTGTTTCAATCGGTGCAGCAGGTGTAAGAGCGGCAATGAAGGGCGAAAGCGGTAAGATGATGTATTTCCGCAGAATAAGTGATTTGCCCTATGTTGTGGAAATCAATACAGCTCCCGCAGGCGATATTGCCAATAAGGAAAAGCTTTTCCCGAAGGAATGGATTACTCCCGACGGCTGTAACGTGAACGAAAACGCATACAAGTACTTCCTCCCTTTGATTCAGGGCGAAACTGTTATCGAAAAGAGAAACGGACTCCCCGTTCATTTCAAGATAAGAGAAGAAATTTTAAGAGGATAATAACAAAACCGCAATGGCAACGCCATTGCGGTTTTTCTTTATTGTCTTATGTAAATTCCCTGTTCTTCGATGTATTCTTCCATAGCCTCCTTCATGGCCTCAGCCCAGTTTTCAGCTACTTCTGAGTTGTTATCGGAAGAATCCTTTGCGGGAATATTCTTTTCATCTGCCATAAGCACCTCTTATGCGTTGTCTTCAAGAACAGTGCTTGCCTTTGCCTTTTCGAAGAGCTCATCAACACCTTCGGGAGTCTTGCCTGAAATGAGGGAGCCGGCAATAACCGCCATAAGAGCAAGAACGAATGCGGGGAGGAGAGAATAGATACCTGTTGCGCCGCAGAACTGTTCCCAGATGATAACGGATGCACCGCCGGTGATAATGCCTGCAACCGCACCTGTAATATTCATCTTCTTCCAGAAGAGAGAAAGGAGGATTGCGGGGCCGAAAGCGGCACCGAGACCTGCCCATGCGTAAGAAACCAGTCCCATAACCGAGCTGTTCGGGTCAAGGGCGAGGAAGTACGCAATAACCGCAACGAGAATAACAGTACCTCTTGAAATCCACATCTGAGTCTTGTCGCTTGCGTCTTTCTTGATGAGGGCGAAAACGTCAGCTGTTACAGCGGAAGCGGTAACGAGGAGCTGAGAGTCTGCTGTGCTCATGATAGCAGCTAAGATAGCACAGAGAATGATGCCTGCAAGAACAGCAGGAAGGAGTGTTGAGGACATAAACATGAATATGCGTTCAGCATCGCCGATAGCATTGAACTGAGCGAGGAGCTCTTCGTTTCCGGGAGCATTAAGGTAGCCGTAGCCTGCAACACCTACAAATACGGCTGCACCGAGAGTAACGAATACCCAGATGCAAGCGATGAGGCGGGATTTCTTAATAAGGTCTGCACTCTTGATAGCCATGAATCTTACGAGGATGTGAGGCATACCGAAGTAGCCGAGACCCCATGCGAGACCTGAAATAATGGTTGTCCAGGCAATACCGCCCTCTGCACTTTCAAATAAGCTTAAATAGTTGGAAGCCAGAGCTTCTGTGGTAATTGCTTCGTTTACAACATTCATAAAATCGGGAGTTACACATACGCAAACGATGGGTACAACGATAAGTGCGATAAACATCAGGATACCCTGGATAACGTCTGTCCAGCAAACAGCGAGGAAGCCGCCGAGGAAGGTATAAGCGATGATAACAATTGCGCCGATTGTAAGAGAAAGAGTGTAATCGAGACCGAATACGAATTCGAAGAGTTTAGCGCCTGAGCTGAAAGCGGAGGCGGTGTAAACCAAGAAGAAAATAAAGATGATAGCCGCACAAACAAAGCGGATAACGGGGGATTTGCTTCCAAGACGATTCTGGAAGTATTCGGGGATAGTGATGGAATCGCCTGCTGCTGCGGACATTTTTCTGAGTCGTGTAGCAATAAGCTTCCAGTTAAGGTATGTACCGATAAAAAGACCGATAGCAATCCAGCTTTCAGTAAGACCTGAAACAAGAACGCTTCCGGGAAGGCCGAGAAGAAGCCAGCCGCTCATGTCTGATGCCTGTGCGGAAATTGCTGTGGACCAGCTTCCCAGCTGTCTGCCGCCGAGGAAGTAGTCGCTCATGTTTTTTGAACGCTTGTAGCTGATAATACCGATGCCCATCATAATCAGGAAGTACAGTACAAACGCTATGAGAGTAAAGATGTTGAACTGCATAAAAGTATTCCTTTCAAAATAAATCTTAACCAAAATTTTACCATATATTACACTTTTTTGCAATACCTTGTTAAAGAATTTTGTAAAAATTTATTATATTATATTATGGTACTTGAAAAAAAGACAGGAATATGGTATAATCATTTTAATTATTTAATAAAAGAAAGGACAGACATAAATATGAACGCATTCTCATACAGAATCCAGACTCTTCAACCTTCCGCAATCCGTGAAATCCTCAAATTCACAGCTGACCCTACTGTAATCAGTTTTGCAGGCGGAAATCCCGCTCCTGAGGCATTCCCCGTTGAAACAATCAGACAGCTTACAGCTGAAATACTTGAAAATGACCCTGTCGGCGCACTCCAATATTCTATCTCCGAGGGCTATGGTCCTTTACGTGACTGGATAAAGGATGACCTTTACTCAAAGGGTATGTTCAACTGGAACGATGACGATGTAATCATCACTGCAGGTGCACAGCAGGTTATGGAAATGGCATCAAAGGTTATCTGTAACGAAGGTGACGCAATTATCTGCGAGGCTCCCAGCTTTATCGGTTCACTCAATGCTTTCCGTTCTTATAACGCAAAGCTTGTGGGCGTTCCCATGGAAGACGACGGTATGGATATAAACGCACTCGAACAGGCACTCAAGGACAACCCCAGAACTGCGTTCATTTACGTAATCCCCAATTTCCAGAACCCTACCGGTATCACTACCTCTCTCGAAAAGAGAAAGGCTATCTTAGAGCTTGCTTATAAGTACAATGTTCTTGTCCTTGAAGATAACCCCTACGGCGATTTACGTTTTGCAGGCGAGTCTATTCCTTCTATCCGTTCACTTGATAAGAAGGGTCATGTAATCTATGCAGGCACCTTCTCCAAGACACTTGCACCCGGTCTCAGAGTCGGTTACATGTGCGCCGAAAACAGCATTATCCAGAAGGCTATCTGCGCATTACAGGTATCCACAGTTCATACATCTATTCTTTCCCAGAGAATTGTTCACCAGTTCGTTACACGTCACAATTTTGACGAGCATATCCAGAATCTCCAGGAAATCTACCGCAAGAAGTGTGACCTTATGCTTAATTGCTTAAAGT
The DNA here is from genome assembly GCA_045579565.1 of Ruminiclostridium sp. Lineage (GTDB taxonomy): Bacteria > Bacillota > Clostridia > Oscillospirales > Ruminococcaceae > Ruminiclostridium_E. The sequence continues at coordinate 37,047 of JAZNML010000015.1, read as the reverse complement.
ACAAGATGCCCCAGAGCATCAAGTTCACCGAACCCGACGGCGGTTTATTCGTATGGGGAACTCTTCCCGAAGGAGATATGCAGTATTTCTGCAAGAAGGCGGTTGAAAATAAGGTTGCGGTAGTACCCGGAAACGCTTTCCTCGTAGATGAAAAGCAGCCTACACTTTCTTTCAGAATCAACTATTCCACACCTACAAACGAGCAGATCGAAAAGGGTACAGATATCCTTGCCGAAGTTGCTAAGACAATGTATAAATAAACAAAACCGAAAGGAACAACCAAAATGGAAGAAACAACCACAAAAAAGAGAATACTCAGTGCTATCCAGCCTACAAACACTCCTCATCTGGGCAATTACTTAGGTGCCCTTGTAAACTGGATCAAGTTACAGGATGAATATGACTGCGCATATAGTATTGCAGATTTACATTCTATCACAGTAAGACAGGACCCTCAGAAACTGCGTAAGCAGATTACCGAAAGCTATGCGCTTTTACTGGCAATGGGCGTTGACCCCAAGAAATCCATTGCATTTGTCCAGGGACACAATCCTGCTCATGCCGAGCTTTCATGGGTGCTTTCCTGCTACACACAGTTCGGCGAGCTTTCACGTATGACTCAGTTCAAGGATAAGAGCGAAAAGCACCCCGAGAATATCAATGCAGGTCTTTTCACATACCCTGTTCTTATGTCTGCGGACATTCTTCTGTACCAGGCAGACCTTGTACCCGTAGGTGTAGACCAGAAACAGCATCTTGAACTTGCAAGAAACATTGCTCAGCGTTTCAATTCAATCTACGGCGAAACATTTACAATGCCCGAGCCTTATATTACAAAGACAACAGCAAAGATCATGTCCTTACAGAATCCCGAAAAGAAGATGAGTAAGTCCGACGAAAACCCCAATTCCTGCATTTCTATTCTTGACGACAGAGATACAATCGTAAGAAAGTTCAAGAGAGCTGTAACAGACAGCGAGGCTGAGGTTGCATACCGTGAAGGTAAGGATGGTATCAATAACCTTATGTCTATCTATTCCGCAGTTACCGACAAGAGCTACGAAGAAATCGAAAGAGAATTCGCAGGCAAGGGCTACGGCGATTTCAAGCTTGCGGTAGGTGAAGCAACAGCAGATATGTTAGCTCCCATGCAGGCTGAATTCAATAAGATTATCAGCGATAAGAAGTATATCGAACAGTGCATGAAGGAAGGTGCCGAAAAGGCATATAAGGCTTCCAGACGCACATTACAGAAGGTTTATAAGAAGGTAGGCTTTGTGGAGCTTCCTCGATGACCCACAGAACAAAGCTTGCCATAGTCTGCGGTGCGGCGGTATTACTGGGTATCGCATGCAGGCTTGGTCTTAATGTAGTCCATTATGAAATTGACAGCGAAAAAATCACCGCACCTGTAAAAATTGCGTTCTTGTCCGATGTTCACAATTCCTTTTATGGTAAGGGACAGTGCGAACTTGTGGATGCAATAGAGGATTTCGGAGCAGACATTGTGCTGTTCGGCGGTGATTTATTCGATGAGCATAACGGAACTGACAACTCGTGGGCGCTGGTTGACGCGCTGGCAGGTGAATATCCCTGCTTTTACGCTATCGGTAACCATGAATTGAAAACACGTATAGCCGATTACTACAAGTACGAGATGACAAAGCGCGGGGTAATTGTCCTGGCTGATTCGTCGTCGGTAGTTGAGGTAAACGGCCAGAAAATCCGCATCTGCGGAACCGAGCATTTTTCCGACAGGAAAGTATATAAGGAACTTGATGAGCTATATTCCATAGACCTGCATCATTATCCGGATGATTTTCCTATGATGTCGAAAAAAGGCTTTGACCTTATACTTTCGGGACACGCACACGGCGGTCAGTGGCGCATACCATATATTCTGAACGGACTTTATGCTCCCGCTGAGGGCTTTTTCCCGAAATATGCGGGAGGGTATTATAACGAAAACGGCACGGAAATGATAGTAAGCCGCGGTCTTTACAAGAATCTCAGCTGCATTGTCATGCCGAGAATATTCAACCGACCCGAGCTTGTACTGATAACTCTTGAATGAAAGGAGTCACTTATGCGAGTTGTTGCATTGATTGAGAATACCAGCGCAACCGAACAGCTTAAAGCTGAACACGGTCTGTCTCTCTATGTTGAAAACGGCGGCGAGAGTTTTCTTATTGACACGGGTGCGTCTGATAAGTTTATAAGCAATGCCCAGCGCATGAAGATTGACCTTACAAGAGTAAAAAAGGTACTCATTTCTCACAATCATATAGACCACACAGGCGGACTTGAAGCGCTTATCCGTATGAATCCATCGGTTAAGATATACGCAAAGGCTGCCTGCATGGGTGATTTTTACGCAAAATACGGGATGATCCGCATACCTGTGGGGCTTATTGCCGACTTGTATGAGGAATATCCCGCTAATTTTATTTTATACAATAATTTCCAGCAGATTGCGCCGGGCTTTTTCGCAATGTCCAACGAGATTCCCGATTACACCATGTATGCACAGGATTACCGCAATTACAGAAATGAAAGCGGTAAGGTGATAAAGGACAATTTTGACCATGAGGCATTCTTTGTGATTTTCCCGGAAAACAGGCGTGAAAAGGGCTGTGTTGTCATTTCGCCCTGTTCTCACTGCGGAATAGTAAATGTGCTTAAAACGGTTCGGCAGGGCTTTCCCGAATCCCCCATAATATCAGTTGTGGGTGGATTTCACATGATGGGAAGCTCCACAAAAAAGCTTTGCTGTACCGATGAATATATCGATAAAACCGTCAACGAAATAAAGGCAATAGATACAGGTGTGCTTTATACCTGCCATTGCACAGGTCTTGCGGGATACAGCATGATGAAACCGCTTCTGAACGAGCGGGTACAGTATCTTCAAACAGGAGAGGAGCTTGAATTCTGATGAACATATTTGTTACAGGCTGCGGTAAAATCGGCGCCGCTCTTGCGGAAAAGCTTTCGGAGCAGGGGCATGACGTTGTGGTTATCGACAATGACGAAAACAAATTCGAGAACCTCAGCGACAATTTCAGCGGTCTTACCTTCTGCGGAGTACCTATTGACGCAGATGTTCTCATAAAGGCGGGAATCCGTGATTGTGACGCCCTCTGTGCTGCCTCAAACGATGACAATACCAACATTATGGTAGCTCAGCTGGCAAAGACGGTTTTCGGCGTGGAAAAGGTGATTGTACGCATCAGCGACAGCGAAAAGGAAGCACTGTTCAGTACTCTCGGCTTCACTACTCTCTGTCCCACAAATTTAACGGTTAATTCCTTTGTATCGGCATTCGGTGATTTCGTGGAGGAAAGCTGTTTTAATCTCAGAAATCATACAGTGCGCACTTTTTCAATACCTGTACCTGAGGAAATGGTGGGTGAACGCGCTCTGAACATTACTCTTGAAGAGAATGAGATTCTCTTCTCGGTTATAAGTGCGGAGGGCGAGGTAAGGCTTGTAAACAACTACAATTTCGTGCTTAACGAAGGGGATACCCTTGTGTTTGCGAGGGTTGTTGACTGAAAGGAACGGCTGTTATGACAGAAAAGGTTATCATCATAGGCGGCGGAAGGGTAGGCTATTACCTTGCAAAGTCGCTTATTGAAAGAAATTTTGAAGTATCCATAGTTGAAATAGATAAGGAAACCTGCCGTAATGCTGCCGACTCGCTTCATATCCCGGTTGTATGGGGTGACGGAACACTTGCGGGAGACCTGGAAAAAGCGGGTGCAAGAGGCTGTGACACGGTTATTGCGGTAACGGGCAGGGATGAGGTGAATCTTGTTGCCTGCCAGACGGCGAAAAAGGTTTTCAGCACAAAAAAGACTATTGCAAAGGCAAATAACCCCAAAAACGTTGAAAATATACGTCTTCTGGGCATTGATATAGTAATCTCCGCTACGGACAGTATTATAAATCTCATGGAAAGGGAGGTTGACCACAGCGCAATCAAGGAGCTTGTTCCTCTTAATGACGGAAAGGCGGCTGTGTATCAGGTGGAGCTTCCTGAAAACTTCCATTTTTCAGGGGTAGAGCTTCTGGATATCAGGCTTCCCGAAAACTGTAACGTTATTTCCATAACAAGAAACGGCGAGCTTATAATTCCTCGTGGTAAAACAAAGCTTTTAGCCGGTGACGAGCTTCTGATAGTATCCCATGCGGGCAGCATAAATGAGGTCAGAAAGGCTCTGAAACTCAAAAAATGACGAAAAACGTATAAAAAAAGCCGGAAATCTCCCCTTGAATTTGGGCAAACCTCTATAAAGCGACAAAACCCCTTGAAATTTATTCCGGATTAAGTTATAATATACGGTGGAATTTAATGAAACAAACAAAAAGAAAGGCGAAAAAGATATGAAATCCCCTCTCACAAACGCAGAACTCAGTAAAAAGCTTAAAGACATTCTTACGCTTGATTTCCAGGTTTCAGCGGAAGAAGCAACAAGCTCACAGATTTACAAGGCTCTGTCCAAAATCGTTGTAGAACATCTTAAAGAAAAGCGTCATGCATTCATGCGCAAGGTTAACTCCGAAGGTAAGAAGCAAGTTTATTACATTTCTATGGAATTCCTTATGGGACGTTCATTAAAGACCTCTCTTTTCAATCTCGGTCTTAACGAAGTAGCTGAACAGGTGCTTAAAAAGGACTTCAAAATCAAGGTTGATTCCATTTATGAGGAAGAACCTGATGCAGGTCTCGGTAACGGCGGTCTCGGTCGTCTTGCTGCCTGCTACATGGACGGTATGGCTACCTGCGCATACCCCGCAACAGGTTACTCCCTTCTTTATGAATATGGTATCTTCAAGCAGAAAATCATTGACGGCTGGCAGACAGAGCTTCCTGATAACTGGCTCCCCGGCGGTGAAAGCTGGCTTGTACCCGTTACTGACCAGGCCATCGAGGTTCACTTTGACGGTGAAATCCGCGAATACTGGGATAACGAATACCACCACATTTCTCACGTAAACTACACACCCGTTATGGCTGTACCTTATGATATGTATGTATCCGGCTATGACAGTGAAGGTGTTTCCAAGCTCCGTTTATGGAGCGCAAAGGCTATGTCCTTCGACATGAGCGCATTCAACAGCGGTGACTATGTAAACGCTATCGGTGCAAGCAACATTGCCCACGCTCTTACAAAGGTACTTTATCCTAACGACAACCACCTTGAAGGTAAGGCATTAAGACTCCGTCAGCAGTACTTCATGTGTGCAGCTTCCATCGGTGATATCGTAATGCGCCACATGAACGTTTACGGCACACTTGACAACCTTCATGAAAAGGTTGCTATCCAGATTAACGATACCCACCCCACACTTGCTATTCCCGAGCTTATGAGAATCCTTCTCGATGACTGCGGTTACAGCTGGTCTAAGTCCTGGCATATTGTTACAAACACATTTGCTTATACAAACCACACAGTACTTGCAGAAGCTCTTGAAAAGTGGGATAAGGATTTAATCGAGAGAATTCTCCCCAGAATCTACTCCATTATCTGCGAAATCAACCGTCGCTACTGCGAAGGTCTTTCCAACAGACTCCCCTATGAAAAGGTTTCCCAGATGTCCATCTTCAACAACAATGTTATCAAGATGGCTAATATCTGTGTTGACGCTTCCCACTCCGTAAACGGTGTATCCAAGCTCCACAGCGAAATCATCAAGGACAGTGTATTCAGCAACGAATACCAGGATAAGCCCACAAAGTTCAAGAACGTAACAAACGGTATTGCATACCGTCGTTGGTTACTCCAATCCAACCCCAGACTTACAAAGCTCCTCTCCGAATACATCGGCGAAGGCTTCAAGAAGGACGGACAGGAACTTTCCAAGTTCAGACTCTTTGAAAATAACAAGGATGTACTCCACAGCCTTGCAAAGATCAAGAGAGAGAACAAGGCTGATTTTGCAAAGTATGTTTATGATACAACAGGCACAAAGCTGAATCTTGACAGTATTTTCGACGTACAGGTAAAGCGTCTCCACGAATACAAGCGTCAGCAGCTCAATGCTCTCAACATTATCTCCGAATACAATTTCTTAAAGAACAATCCCGACGCTGATTTCGTGCCCAAGACATATATCTTTGCTTCTAAGGCAGCTCCCGGCTACTACATGGCAAAGCAGATTATCAAGCTCCTCTGGTGCATCGGCGAAGATTTAAAGAAGGATCCCAAGCTTAACGAAAAGCTTTCCGTAGTATTCCTTGAAGACTACCGTGTAACACTTTCCGAACTTCTCATGCCCGCTTCCGAAATCTCTGAACAGATTTCTCTTGCAGGTACAGAAGCAAGCGGTACAGGTAACATGAAGCTTATGCTCAACGGTGCTATCACAATGGGTACCTATGACGGTGCTAACGTTGAAATTCACGGTCAGGTTGGCGATGATAACATCTTTATCTTCGGTATGTCCACACCTGAGGTAAACGTAATGAAGCAGAACTGCTACACTCCCGAAGGATATTACAACCACAACGAAACAATCCACGCTGCTATTGACGCTATGTATAACGGCTTTAACGGTGCTAAGTTCGATGAAGTTGCAAATGCTATCCGTTACGTTGACCAGTATATGTGTCTTGCAGACTTTGAAAGCTACCGTGCTGCACAGGCAAAGGCACGTGAAACCTATAAGGATGTTCTCGCATGGAACAAGATGTCTCTTGCAAATATCGCAGGCGCAGGTATCTTCTCCGCAGACCGTGCTGTTACAGACTACGCACGCGACATCTGGCATTGCCTTTAATTGAATTAGACACAGGGTGCTTTCGCACCCTGTTTCTGTATGAACAATAAACCGAAAGGACAAACCTATGCTTCCCATTTACGATTCATTCAGTCCCGAATATAAGAAACCCTTTGGTGCGGTTGAGAGAAACTGCGAATGTGAGTTTACCCTCCGTTTCCCTTCGGATAACATTATCGAGGAGGCAACTCTCGTTATGTTCCGCCCCGGCCACAAGGAGCGTTTCACAAAGCTTGAATTTGTTGACATCAAGGATAATCACGCAATTTACAGCTGTAAATATACCCCCGAGGATACAGGACTTCATCACTATTATTTCTCCGTACTTATCAACCGCAACCGCCACTATATCAAGAGAAACGGCGTGAATATCGGCGTTGTTGACAACGGCGATTTATTCCAGCTTACAGTTTACGAAGAGGGAATGACAACTCCCGACTGGCTTAAAGGCGGTATCATGTACCAGATATTCCCTGACCGTTTTGCAAACAGCGGAATTCCCAAGACAGATATTCCCGCAGACCGCCAGATTCATACCGACTGGAACGAAACACCCTGTTGGAGACCCGACCACCGCGGCATGATTACCAACAACGACTACTACGGCGGTGACCTGAGAGGTATTAAAGATAAGCTGGATTATCTTGCAGACTTAGGGGTTACAGTGATTTATCTCAATCCTATTTTTGAGGCTCACGAAAACCACCGTTACTGCACAGCCAACTATGAGAAGATTGACCCCCTCTTAGGTAACGAGCATGACTTTGTTGATTTATGCAAGGCTGCCAAGGAAAAGGGCATCAACATAATTCTTGATGGTGTATTCTCCCACACAGGCGCGGATTCAATCTATTTCAACAAGGTAGGTCGTTACGGCGAGCATACAGGTGCATACCGTGACGCAGAAAGTCCTTTCAGAGAGTGGTATAATTTCTCTAATTACCCTGATACCTATGAATCCTGGTGGGGTATTACAACCTTACCCAATGTCAACGAAAATAACGCAGCATATACAAATTATATCTGCGGCGAAGGCGGTATTTTACAGAAATGGATCGACCTTGGCGCAGCAGGTTGGAGACTTGACGTTGCGGATGAGCTCCCTGATGAGTTTATTGATAACCTCAACCGTGCTGTAAAGGCAAAGGGCGAGGATAAGGTAATCTACGGCGAGGTATGGGAAGATGCCACAAACAAGGAAAGCTACGGTGTACGCCGTCGTTATCTTGTAGGCGGCCAGCTTGACAGCGTAATGAACTATCCCTTCAAGGAAGCTGTCCTTAACTATGTAAAGAACGGCGACCCCCGAACTCTTACAGACGGTGTAATGACTATTGTTGAGCATTACCCCAAGCCTTCTACCGATATTCTTATGAACTTCCTTTCCACACATGATACAGAGCGTGCATTGACACGACTTGCAGGTGATGATGTGGGCTGGAACGGCAGAGAATGGCAATCCGAACACAGTCTTTCCGATGAACAGTTTGTTTTCGGTATCTCCCTTCTCCATTGCGCAATGGTATTACAGTTCTTCCTTCCCGGTATTCCCTCTATTTATTATGCTGATGAAGCAGGGCAGGAGGGCTATAAGGACCCCTTCAACCGCCGCACATATCCCTGGGGCAATGAGGATGAGAGACTTATTGAATTTACCAGAGAGCTTGGTGCAATAAGAAGAAAGCTTAAAGTTTTCGCAAAGGGTGACATAAGATTTATTGATGTTACAAAGGATTACGCAATTTTCAGCCGTACCGACAGAGAAATCGGCGAACAGGCGGTAATTATCCTCAACCGTTCAAGAAAGACACGTACTTTTAAGATTTCCGACCTTGTAAAAGAGGGCAATCACGAAATAATCAGAGGTATAGGTCTTGATGACAGCATCAAGGTTGATGCATTTGATTACGGTGTAATTTCAGTTAAGCTTTAATTTGGAAAGGTGATTTCAATGAAAAAATTATCAGCAGTTTTTATTTCACTTGTAGTTTTATTATGTGCTTCCTGTGAACAGCAGGTCGTTTCAAATGATGTTCCCAAGGGAACAGGCGAAACAACTACCGTTCCGGGTATAAATGATGTAACAGACAGCGAAGCGGATTTTGTTATTGACGATGTGGAGGATATCGACGAGGATGATTCTGCAGATGATGAAAACGTCGATGAGGATGAATCTACAGATGATGAAACAGGCGATTCAGATGAAGAATACGAAGAAGATATTGAAGAGCCCGAGTATGATTATGATGCAGCCGTAGTTGCTGAAAAGGTAAAGACCCTTAACGGCACCGCTGATGCAATCCGCGGAGAAATCGGCGCATATCTTCAAACCGCAGCAAATAACGGCTACGGTATGCTTCCCGGAAGCGAAGGCTCGCTGATTACCATATACATAGAGGAAGGAATCTGGATGGTAACAGTTGATAATACCGATTCCTTTGCCTATGTTGAAGACGAGGAAGAAGAAATCATAATGGAATGGTTCGGCTACGGCGAAGCAGACAGCTCAACCTCAACTGCTGACGCAGAAGATGCTGATACACTTTTTGCAATTGCGCTTGCGAAGAAATTCCCTGAGATACAGAACGGCTCCGCAGGTGCGTGGGTTCAGGACGGAAGCTGTCTTGCAGCTTATTACACTGAGGACACCACCGCAGGTGACGGACAGATGGATTTCCTGCTTGGTGCAGGCGGCTGGACAGAAAGCTACTGTGAGTGGGATACCTACAATCAGGGCATGAGCGACGAAGGTAACGTTGTGGGCACATCTCCTGTACTTAATATAGGCGGAATTGAAGAATAAAACAGTAAAGGCGGCTCGTATGAGCCGCCTGTTTTGTTATTTAAGTTCAATCACTGTGCCATCGATTACCACCGCTGTTATATCTTCGGGGTTTATGGGTTCTCTGAATATTAAGGCTATCATATCCTTGCCGATGTTTTCTCCTAAATAGTTACTGGATAATGAATAATATTTAAGCCTGTTTTCTGCGGAAATTTCCTTTTCATTGGTATTTTCGCCGTTATTGATAACAGGATAGGTGTTTTTATGCTCTATGTTAAGACTATATTCTTCCTTGTATTGTTCAATGGTGAGTTTTTCAAGCAAAACATCACGCTGAGGTATAATATCAACAATTATATGCACACTCTGGCTTCGCCGCATATTTCAAAATTCATGTTCATAAGTAAAGAGTTGACATTTGTGATTTGGAGTGGTATAATCTTAAAAAAAGATAGAGTGAGGAAAATTATGATTGAAATTATTATTGCGGTAATTTGTATGGATTTGTCCGGTAAATATGTCCGCACTGGCAATGGAAGTCTTGTAAAAAAAATTAAAATATTTCGTGTATTAAATATAATGGCACTTGTATACTCGGGAATTTGTGCGGCTTTTTTTCTGATTTACGGCCTAAGTATGTGTTTTTCAAGCGTTCCGCAGGCTTTTAATGGAGATGGTCTTTCTTTTCTGGCTGGTTGCACTTCAATTTTTATTGTCTGCATAGGATTTTCGTACATACCCGGGCTTGCGTTTAGCATTGTTTCTATTGTAAAGTCAACAAAGTCATTGAAAAAACAGGTGAGCGTTCAGAAGCCCGTAGAGTATGTGCCCGAGGAACTTCATGCATACTGTGTCGATTGCGGTAGTTTGTGGTTTTCGAGAAACAGTTGTTGCCCGAATTGCGGCGGACGTGATTATATGGTCAGATAAAAAGGGAAGCGCAGTGCGCTTCCCTTTTATATTCTCAAAAAATAAGTTGACAAATCCCCGTTTTTTATATATAATATATTCTGTATTATTGCGATTAAAAAAGAAAGGTGACTATATAAAATGGCAGATTTTGTAACACGATTTGCGCCCAGTCCTACCGGCTTTATGCACATCGGTAATCTTCGTACCGCACTCTATGCGTACCTTTTAGCAAAGGCTTATAACGGAAAGTTTATCCTTCGTATCGAGGACACCGACCAGGAGCGTTACGTTGAGGGTGCTACCGACGTTATTTACAGCACTCTTAAAATGACCGGCTTACAGCACGACGAAGGCCCCGATATCGGCGGTCCCAACGGCCCTTACATCCAGAGTGAGCGCAAGGGTATTTATATGGAATACGCAAAGCAGCTTGTTGAAAAGGGCTATGCATACTACTGCTTCTGCACAAAGGAGCGTCTGGACAAGCTCCATGAAGACGGTGAAATCGGTGCAGGCTATGACCGTCATTGCCGCGATTTACCCAAGGAAGAGGTAGAAAAGAATCTCGCAGAGGGTAAGCCTTTTGTAATCCGCCAGAAGATGCCCTTAGAAGGCAGCACAGGTTATGATGACGTTGTTTTCGGACATATCGAAATTGAAAACAGCGAAATGCAGGACCAGATTTTAATCAAGGCAGACGGCTTCCCCACATATAATTTCTGTCATGTTATCGACGACTATTTAATGGGTGTAACACATGTTGTAAGAGGCTGTGAATACCTCACATCTACTCCCAAATACGTGCTTTTATATGACGCATTCGGCTGGGAAAGACCAACCTATTGCCACTTACCCTTAATTATGGGTAAGAACGAGGACGGTTCCACAAGTAAGCTTTCCAAACGCCACGGTTCTGTAAGCTTCCAGGAGCTTGTAAAGAACGGCTACCTCCCCGAAGCAATCATCAACTACATGGCTTTCACAGGCTGGTGCCCCAAGGACACAAACGAGGAATACTTCACAATCGAGGAGCTTGAAAAGGTATTCTCCTTAGAGGGTATCAGCAAGTCTCCCTCCGTTTTCGATTATGAAAAGCTTTTATGGTTCAATAGCAACTACATCAAGAAGCTTTCTCTTGAAAAGTTCATGGAAATGGCAAAGCCCTACTACAATGACGAGTTAAAGGCTTATGCTGATGACGAAAAGCTTGCAATGATGGTGCAGACAAGAATTTCTACCTTCCCTGAGGTGAATGAAAAGGCTGCATTTGTTGTGGGACTTCCCGAATATGATACAGAATTATTTGTAAACAAGAAGAACAAGACTACCATAGAAATGGCAAAGGACGTTTTAGAAGCGGCAATCCCCGTAATCGAGGGCATCTCCGACTGGAACAATGACACCTTATTTGCCGAGCTCAAAGCATTTGCAGAAGCCAAGGAAATTAAGGCAGGCGCAGTAATGTGGATAATCCGTATCGGTGTTTCCGGTATGTCCGTAACACCCGGCGGAGCTACCGAGCTTATGGCGGTACTTGGTAAGGAAGAATCAATTTCAAGACTTAAAAAGAGCCTTGCAAAGTTATGATAACTGAAAGGACAAAAGAAAAATGAGCGACAAGAAAGAATTTGTAAAGCATGAAATTCCCCGCCCCGAATTTCCCAAGCGCGCTGTAATCACAGGCGGTATGCCCTATGGCAACAAGACTCTCCATTTCGGACATATCGGCGGTGTATTTGTGTTTGCCGATGTATATGCGAGATTTTTGCGTGACCGTCTTGGTGACGAAAATGTAATCTTCGTTTCCGGTACAGACTGTTACGGCTCTCCTATTGCAGAGGGTTACCGTAAAAAGTGCGAGAATGAAGGCTTCAAGGGTAGTATTCAGGACTATGTTGAAGAAAACCACTTAGCACAGAAAAAGACACTTGACGATTATATGATAAGCCTTAATGTGTTCGGTGCATCAGGCCTTGGCAGAACTGCGGAAATTCACGACATGGTTTCCGATAAGTTTATCCGTAAGCTTTATGAAAACGGTCATCTCCGTAAAATCAGCACAAAACAGTTCTATGACGAAAAGGCCGGCTGTTTCTTAAACGGCAGACAGGTTGTAGGAAAGTGCCCCGTTGACGGCTGTAATGAAAAGGGCTATGCTGATGAATGTGGTTTAGGTCATCAGTATATGCCTGAGAATCTTATTGACCCCGTAAGCTCTCTTACAGGGGAAACACCTGTAATGAAGAACGTTGAAAACTGGTATTTCGACTTACCCTCCTACAACGGTCTTATGAAGGAGTATGTTGCAAAGATTCAGAAGCAGAAGAATGTGCGCCAGCTTGTTACAAAGACAATTGACGAATTCTTGAAGGACCCCGTAGTCCACATCAAGAACGAGCTTTTAGAAAAGTACGAGGCTATAAAGGATCAGATGCCTCCTCACGAATTTTTAGAGGAGAAGAAAAAGCCTTCTTTCACAATTGCCTTCAAGACACTTGATGAAATGAACGAGGCTACTGCGGTGCTTTCCGCTAACGGCATCCGTTACAGAACAGGTAAAACACTTGTACCCTTCCGTCTCACAGGTAATATTGAATGGGGCGTAAAGGCTCCTGTTTTAGAGGACGAAGACCCTCTTACAATCTGGGTATGGCCCGAATCTCTCTGGGCACCTATTTCCTTTACAGTTGCTGCTCTCGAAAAGCAGGGCAGAGACAAATCAGAGTGGAAGGATTTCTGGTGTTCAAAGGACGCACAGGTTTACCAGTTTATCGGCGCTGATAATATCTATTTCTACGGCGTTGCTGAAATGGCTATGTTCATGGCTCTTCAAGAAGGCGAGAATACTGTTGACGCACCCGAAGGCGAAATCCAGATGCCTGTTCTCTGCGCAAACAACCACATTCTCTTCCTTGACAAGAAGGCTTCCAGTTCCAGCGATATCAAGCCTCCTATGGCGGCAGAGCTGCTTGATTACTACACACCCGAACAGCTGAGAATGCACTATCTCGGCTTAGGTCTCGGCCAGAGAAGTGTAAGCTTTATGCCGAAGCCTCTTAACCCTGCGGCTAAGCCCGAAGATCCCGATCCAGTAGTAAAGGACGGCTTCTTACTTTCCAACGTATTCAACAGAATTATCCGTACCTGCTTCTACACCTGCCAGAAGCATTATGACGGTGTAATGCCCGTGGGCGAAATCGATGAACAGGTACTTGCAGACGCCAAGAAGGCAATCCTCGATTACGAACGCTTTATGTACCGCTTCGAGTTCCATCAGGCAACCTACGTTCTTGACAGCTACATCAGAAAGATGAGCAAGTACATGGTTAAGAACTTAGGCGATGCAGACAAGAACGAGGACGACGAGCTCCGCAGAAAGACACTTATCCAGGTATTCCATATGATAAGAACTGCTGCTGTTCTGGTTCACCCCATGGCTCCCAAGGGTACAGAAATGCTGCTTGAATATTTACAGCTTGACAACAGTTTCTGGAGCTGGGATAAGATTTTTGACGGTATGGGTGCATTTACAAACGGTGCAGACCATAAGCTTAAATTCCTTGAACCCCGTGTAGACTTCTTCACACGTCACCCCAGCCAGTTCACAACTGATGATGAATAAAAACGAATCCCCTGTTTTGCAGGGGATTTATTTTTATACTTGTAAAATAGCTTGTTTTGTGATAGAATTGAAGAAAAGGGGGAGTAGGTAGTGAACGGAACAATACTCATCGTTGAGGACAACAAAGAAATCTCAGCTTTATTGACAGATTTTCTTACAAAGAACGGTTATGAGACATTGACCGCTTTCGAGGGTAATACCGCATCGGCTCTGTTAAAAAAGCAGGAGTTTGATATTGTACTTATGGACCTTATGCTTCCTCATATAAGCGGCGAACAGCTTATAAAGGATTTTCGCAGCTATTCGGATAAGCCTGTTATTGTGCTTTCCGCAAAATCCATGATGGAGACAAGACTGGAAATGCTCCGCACAGGCGCAGATGACTTTATATTGAAGCCCTTTGACCTTAATGAAGTGTTGGTACGTATCCAGGTGGTAATGCGCAGAGCGGGTATTGTCTCAAAGGAGGAGAGCGTGCTTTCCTGCGGAGAGCTTTGCTATAATGTAACGGAGAATACCGTTACCTGCGGCGGTAAGTCCGTAAACCTCACCTCCAAGGAGTTACAGCTTTTAAAACTGTTTTTGAGCCATCCCAAAAAGGTATTCACAAAGGCGAATCTTTACGAAACAGTGTGGAATGACACCTATTATTATGAGGACAACACCATAAATGTTCACGTAAGCAACCTCAGAAGCAAGCTGAAAAAAGCTTCGGGAGAAGAATACATAGAGACAGTATGGGGCGTAGGCTATCGGTTGAGGGAGGAATAAGGTGGAAATACTTGTTATAGCGCTGATAGTCCTGCTTATACTATGTGTGTGGCTTATTATTTACATAATCCGTCTGAAAAACAGCATGAAGGATATAAAGAACGAGCTTATCCTTACACGAAACACGGACTATAACCGACAGCTAACCGTTGACCTTGTGGATAAGAGTCTTTCGGAAATGACGGCGGAAATGAATCATAATCTCGATTATCAGAAGAAGCTCAAAGAAAAAAGCGAGGCGGCGGAGCTGAGCTTAAAGCAATCTGTTTCGGATATTGCCCACGACCTGAGAACACCGCTCACTGTCATAAGCGGCAATCTGCAAATGCTGAAAAAGGAAGAAGCACTTTCTCCTACCGCCATGGAGTATATAAGGACAAGCGAAGAGAAATGCGCCGCCATGAAGGTTATGGCTGATGACTTTTTTGAGCTGTCTGTCCTGGAAAGCGACTACTCATCTGCACAGCTTGAAAGGGTTAATATGACCAACGAGCTTATGCAGTTCATAGCCGACAACGAGGCGGTTATAAGGGGTAATAATCTGATACCTGATATTGTGTTTCCGGAGAAAAGCGTGTTCGCCATGGCGGACAGGCTCCTGCTTTCGCGCATTATGGGTAATCTTCTGAATAACGTTATAAAGTATGCCAGAAAAAGCTTCCGCATTAAGCTTAGCGAGGAAGAGAAGGGTGTATCGGTCACTTTTTCCAATACTGTAACAGCGGACAGAAAAATAGACACAGAGCATCTTTTTGACCGCACATACCGGGCGGATAAGGCACGTAGCGGCGGAGGTGCGGGACTCGGACTGTATATAGTAAAGCTTCTTGCACAGAAGCAGAATGCACAGGTTTTTGCCTATGAAGAAAATGGCGAGCTTTATATCGGTGTTTGTTTTAAGAAATGAACCAAGGGCAGAATAATCTGCCCTTTTATTTTTAAAATCTTAAAAAATTTTAAATTATTTAAGAAATTCTTTATAATTACATTTTATAATGATAATATAATCACAGGAAAAGCGTTGAAAGGACGGGCTTAAATATGTCAGAAATACTTATTGACGTTAAGAATCTCGAAAAACAGTATATGAAGCAGAAGGCTGTAAAAAATGCTTCATTTCAGATTGAAAAAGGTATGATTTGCGGTCTTATCGGACCCAACGGTGCAGGTAAGACAACGATTATGAAAATGCTGGGCGGTCTCGCATTACAGACAGGCGGTACTCTTTCTATCTTCGGTGAGACAACCGAAAAGGGTCTTGCAAAGGCGAGAACACGCATGAGCTTTATGATTGAAACTCCTTATGCAAAGGAAAAAATGACAGCACGTGAAAACCTTGAAATCCAGCGTATACAGAAGGGAATTCCCGATAAGAAGCGTATTGATGAAGTGCTTGAAATCGTGAACCTTACAGATACGGGTAAGAAGGTTGTAAAGAACTTTTCACTCGGTATGCGCCAGCGTCTCGGTATTGCCAACGCGCTTCTCACAAAGCCGGAAATCATGGTTCTTGACGAACCCATAAACGGTCTTGACCCTGAGGGTATTGTAGAAATTCGTGAGCTTCTCTTAAAGCTCAACCGTGAGGACCATATCACAATTATAATCTCCTCCCATATTTTAAGTGAGCTTTCACTTCTTTGTACCGACTATGTATTTATCAACAAGGGCGAAATTATACAGACAGTTTCCGCCCCTGAGCTTAAAAAAATCTGCAAGGAATACTATCGTATCGATACCGATAACAATTCTCTTGCGGCTGCGGTGCTTCAAAACAAGCTTGGACTTACACAGTTTGACGTGGACAGAGACGGAACAATCAAGCTGTATGAAAATCTGGAAAACATCCGTGATATTTCAAAGGGACTCTTTGAAAACGGAGTAATCCCCACAACTCTCTCAATGAACGAAGCAAATCTTGAACAGTATTATATGAATATGGTAGGTGAAGAAAATGCAGAACATAATAAAGTCCCTTCATTATCAGACAAAAAGAGATAACGTTACATACTACGCTTTCTTAGCGCTTATTCTGTGCTATATCCTGGTTTTTTCCGACCTTGACGGCGCATTTTCCCTTACAGGCTCCGAGTACTTTATATACTCCCAGGCTCTTTTTGCTTTGCCCATAGCCTTCTTTCTGGTAATTCTCGTTACCCGTATCTGCGGTTGGGACTATGTTGATAAGACCATGAACTACGAAATCCTCATCGGCCACAACCGTAAGGAAGTCTTTTTCAGCAGAATCTGGGTAAGCTTCGTATGGTGCATGCCCGTAGCGGTTATTTCATTCATTCTCCCGCCCCTTGTACTCAGTCTCATAAACGGCTGGGGAATATACATGGACATGGGTGACATGATATTCCGCTGTGTACTTTCTTTATTTACAATATTCAGAATGTACTGTGAATGTGTGCTGTTCACCTTCCTTACAAAGAACTGTTATATAGGTCTTATTGTAAGCTTCTTATTTATTGAGTTCAGCTCGGTAATTCCTCAGGCGTTTGAAGAAATAGGCAGAATCAAAATGGGAAATTTCATTACCGCTTTTTCAATGGCGAACTTCATGAAGCTTACTACCCCTGTGGATTACAGCTATCAGTACATAAACGGTAAGGATGAGATGTTTTTCGATATGAGCGTTGACCCCTCATTTGCGGCAGCGACAATCATAGTATCCCTTGTAGCAGGAATCGGCTGTATTTTATTAAGCTATCTGTATTTCCGCAAGAGCGACATGAAGTAAGGAGGAGAGCGGATGAAAAATATAATAAAGACTCAGCTTATTCAGATACGTAAGGACAGAATCTGCCGCTTTATCTTTATCGGTATCTTGGTGGTAATGTTTGCTATTGTATGGATGCTGGTTGATATGATGGCAGAAGGTCCACAGGAGGTTACAGGGGGTGAGCAGGCGCTAATACTGATTTCAATGACAACAGTTTTAGCCCAGTTCTTCATGTACCTGTTCACAGCTCAGGCTTGCGGTATAGATTTTATGGATAAAACCATGAACTACGAGATACTTTCAGGACACACAAGACGTGAGGTTTTCTTCGGCAGGGTAATTCCCACACTTATTATCGGAACCGTCGGTACAATGTTTCTTATAGCATTACCTGTTGTGGCAGAGGTTATATTAATGGGAGGCTGGTGCGATAAGGTAAACTTCACAGATATGCTTTTAAGATACTTACTTATGGCATTCCCCATAGCGAGAATAATCTGCGAGTTTATTCTTCTCACCTTCATAATAAAGAACCCCTATATCGTTATGGGTATCAGCTATGTTGCCTGCATTATTTTGGGTATGAATGTTCCCGCAACAAGAGACCATTGCTTTGTTCTGGGTATGACCAACATAAACAAAATTACAGTTATTGAACAGTGGACCAGCTTTGGTCTCGGCGGAGATTTGCATTACATCTATGAAACAGGTCTTTCTGCGGACTTTGTTGTTCCGACCATTCTGGTATCGGTTATTATCGGCGGAATTGCACTTCTTCTCGGCTATACATTCTTCAAGAACGATGACATGCATTAAGGAGGATTAAAAATGGAATATCTTGATTTACTTCTTGCAATCCTTCTGGTTGTATTCTCAGCTGCGCTTTTCGTTCTTTCAAAGGTGGCAGAAAAGCGCATAACTCAGAAATGGCGTATCTGCTATCTTGTGCCGGTAATATTTGCCCTGTTGATTACAGGACTTGCAGGCTTTGATGCTTATATGATTCCCGTATATATTTCCTCTGTTATTCTGCTTGCGGGCTTTTTCAAGGACAACGGAAAGCTCCGCAGAATCGCATCGGTTGTATCAGCTGTTATTGCGGTGGCTGCGATTCCATTTTGTATGCTTTCAAAGGGCTACCGGGCATATGACTATGTTCAGGACTTCAAGGACGGCATTAGGGTAATGGAGGACCACTACGTTCTTACTAATCATAAGAATGTGGATTTTGACGCACTTTATGAGGAATTCTTACCCCGTTTTGAAGCTGTGAACAAATCCCAGGATTCGCAGGAAAATATAATTGTCTGGACAGAATTATGCGCCCGTTTCAATGACGGTCATGTAGGCTTTGCACCCGAAGAGGATTACGAAATTATAATGACCGAAGTTTACGATAAGATTCTGGGTAACGACTACGGCTTAGCGCCTATGACAATGTCCGACGGAAGAACGGTAGCTGTAAATGTGGCTGAGGGAAGCGACGCATACAATGCGGGAATCCGCAACGGTACCGTTATCACATCATGGGACGGTGTAAAGCCTGAGGAAATCGATGACGAGGTGATGAAGTACTTCACCTTCGCTGATAAGGACAATAAGGAATTCTTACGCACAATCACCTGCGGTGGTACAGGCGGTGACAGCATCAATGTAACCTTCCTTGATGAAAACGGCGCTGAAAAGACAGCTGTACTTTCAAAGACGGGTGCATATTACAGCGGAAGATTTAAAGACGCAATCACTAAGATTACAGGCGGTATCGAAACAGGCCATCTTATGTGGGAAGATATTGACGAAAACACCTCTGCTTTCCGTTTAAAGCTGATGCTGTATGACAGCAAGTCTATGGAGAGCGGTGAATACAATATACTCAAAAACAGCATTATCGAAAAGCTGGAAGAAATGAAGGCTCAGGGTAAGGACCACGTTATTCTTGACATGAGAGATAACGGCGGTGGAGACGGCGGAATGGTAAAGACTATTGCCTCGGTATTCATGCCCGTGGGCGAGCATTACTACTGTACCGACGCACTTTGGAGCGATGCTGCGGGCGGTTATGTAACCGACGAAAACGGCAGATTCATAAAGGATAAGGATAACTTTATCACAGGCGAGGGACTCTGGGACGGAAAGGTTACTATTATTGTAAACCACAACAGCGTAAGTGCTGCGGACCATTTTGTTCTCGTAATGCAGGGAATGCCAAATGTAACTATAATGGGCTTTACCGAGCCTAACGGCTCTGCCCAGGGTGTAGGCGGTTATTACTTTGATAATCATACAATGCTCGGATTTTCGGGTTCGCTTTTACTTGACGAAAACGGTGATGTATCCGTTGACTCAGGTGCGGATTACGAAAGCGGCAACGACATCGACATAAGAGTTCCCTTTGATGAAGAAGCGGTTAAAGCAATCTTTGACGAAGGTAAGGATTATCTCCTTGAAAAAGCCCTTGAACAATAATCCGGCAGCCACCGATAAGCACACGCAGACGAGGAAAAAGCTGCTGTCGGCGTACGATGGTACGGTAAGCAGCTTTTGACGAAGTAAGCAAAAATGCATTTGCAGAGTCGTTTTACGACTCTGCAAATTTGTTTATACCAACTTTAATACTTTTACTGTCATAAATCCTTTTATCTGTATTTTTGCGGTGCGTGGGTTTATCGGCAGGCTGAAGCCGACAGGTAAAACCTGTTGGCTTTTTTATTTTGAAATTTTACAAATCTGCAAAGAAATAATTTCAATCTTTATGTATAATTGGGTTACACAAGGCAAGAAAAAATGAGACGTAAAATTTTGCAGATTTGCAAAAAAATATTTTTTGAAATGATATATAATTGACTTACCATGCATACAGAGGAGGATGAAAATGAACTTTTATAAATTTGACGACGCAGTTGATATGGTGTTAAGCGGGCGGGATGATGAAGAAATACGTAAAATGCTGTCAGGGGATTTATTTATTGACACGTATTATAAAAATGACCTGTTGGCTCTTCGGGTGGAAAGAGGTTTATTTGAACCTATGATACCTCTGTTCAGCAACATGACATTTTTTACGGGTCTCTATGATGAGAAGATGCGCGGTAAAACAGAGCGTGTGATAAAAGATATGGCGAATTACGACATCCCGGCTAAGAACGAGCAGACATATATTCTGGTCTATCACATTATAAAGAATAAATGCTATGACGCTCTGAAAAGGTATCTTGATGTATTCAACATTCTGGAAATAGATGACGGTTACATTAAAAAGCTCATGGGAATAACAGTAAAGCTTAAGGATACAACCGCATTAAGAATGTTTCTGGAAAGAAAGTTCACCTTTGAAAAGAATGATATGAAATATCTGCGTGAGCTTGATGAAGAATATTTTGACAAAACGGTGAAAGAGGAAATGAAAAAGCACATGAGCGAAGAGGAAATAAAGGCATTTATTCCGGGTTAATAAATTTTGCAGATTTGCAAAAAAACTTATTACGAAAAATGCTATACTGATATCACAAGGTAAAAAGAAAGGAAGAAGATTATGAATCATTTAAGTTCTGAATACGCACGTAAATTCAAGAAGGAAAGAAGACTTTCTCCCGGCGAATATGACTTTGACGGGGTTATTTATCCCGCATTAAAGGAACGCAACCGTTTCAGCCAGGTTATAAGCCTTATTGATAATATCGGAAACGGTGTTTCGGATAATGTTTTTTCCAACAGCTATACCAACCACTATTTTATTCACAGCAACTCTCTTAATGACGGTCTTGTGGCTGCTGTTGCCATCTGTAATATGATTTATAGTAAGTACACATATGAGATAGGCGACTATCTTGTTAATTTGACCTCACCGTGTACTCCTGAATCTGCCGTTATCAATGCCAATGTAAACATTCTTCCTGCAATTCTCGGTGACAACGGTTTTCCGGGCAATGAAGAAATCGAAGAGGAAGCGGAGGACACAGATGCAGGCGTATTCTTATACAGTGACGCAGCTCACAATGATATTGTGGCATACGACAGTGCAGGTATCAGAGTATGCTTTGTAATATACGCTGAGGAAGAAATAAAGAGCGCTAATGAAATGATGATGAACAGTATGCCTCCGAGAAAGGCATGCAGCAGATCCGCCAGACAGGCAGCAGCACAGCTTCATTATACATATATAAATATTCCTGCGGATAAGAAGGAAGAAATAGTGGATATCGTAACCGAACAGTTTGTAAAGAGCGGTTTCGCCTGCGATAACGTAAAGAAGCAGATAAAGGCGCTTTCAAATCACCCGCTTATTACCGATGAATATCAGGCGGTAGCTGCGGCAAAGCACATTATCAACAACCACATCCAGTATTGCGGCAGCATCTCATACATGGTCCCTGTTGATTTTGATGACTATGTTCAGGTAAATACCGACAATAAAAAGGCACAGATGAAAACAAAGCTTATAGGATTGGAAAAGGAGCTGGGAATTGTCAACGGCGCGGTAAATTCTCTTGCCTTTGATATTGAACGAAAGAACAAGGGCTTAACAAATGACATTTCAGGCTGTAACATGATTTTCTCAGGCCAGCCCGGAACAGCCAAGACAACAACAGCCCGTGAATTTGCAAAAATCCTTGCGGACAGAACTATTATTCCGGGAATTGAAAACTTCCGCGAATGTAAGAAGTCTGATATTGTTGGACAGTACGTGGGTCATACCGCAAAGAAGGTAGATGATCTGTTCAAGGAGCTTGATGAAAAGGGCGGCGGAGTAATCTTCTTTGACGAAATCTACACCCTTTCCGAGAAAAACAACACCTGCTATGATACAGAAGCTATTAACTGTATTACACAGAATATGGAAAATTACCGCTCAAAAATATTCTGTATTTTCGCAGGCTATGAAAATAAAATGAAGGAATTTGTTGACGCAAATCCGGGTCTCAGTTCAAGAATTTCCACCAACGTAAAGTTCAAGCCTTATGATGATGACACTTTATGCGAGATTTTTGAAAGCATCGTAAAGGGTGAGAATTTTTCAATTATCGGCGGGTATAAGGACACCTTGAAGGATTATTTCAAGGAGCTGAGAAAACTTAGAGGCGACAATTTCGGTAACGGCAGAGAAGCACGAAACCTTTTCGAGAATGCAAAGCGTTATACCGCAAACCGAATCATGCCTGAAAAGAAGATTACAAAGCAGATGCTTTCAGTTATGACAAGCGACGATATCAGATATGCTGCTGAGGAGATATTAGGCTCGGTAATAACAAGTGCAGCTGATAAAATGAGCCCCATAGGATTTTAAGGAGGAATGAAAATGACAATACCATATGTAATTGAAAGAACCTCAAACGGCGAACGCAGCATGGATATCTATTCAAGACTGCTTGAAGACAGAATAGTAGTTCTTCACGGCGAGGTGAACAGTGCCAGCGCAAACGTAGTTGTGGCACAGCTTTTATATCTTTCCGCAAAGGACCCGGATGCACCCGTAACCATGTATATCGATTCCCCTGGCGGCTCGGTTACAGCAGGTCTGTCTATTGTGGATACCATGAACTATATCAAGCCCTCTGTCCATACAATCTGCACAGGCTTTGCGGCATCTATGGGCGCAGTAATATTCAGCAGCGGCGAGAAGGGTTCAAGACTTATCCTTCCGCACGCACAGGTGCTTATCCACCAGCCTCTTATTGCAGGAGGCGGATTAACGGGACAGTGCAGCGATATTCAGATTCAGGCTGAACAGATGATAAAGACCCGTGAGACTCTTGAAGAAATGCTTTCTGAGACCACAGGAAGAACAAGAGAAGAAATACACAAGGCATGCGACCGCGACAATTACTTCACAGCGGAAGAAGCGTTGGAATTCGGCTTATGCGACCGAATAATCACAAAGCAGGCACAGTAATCAGAAAGGAAGTACAGTTATGTTAAACATCAGCACAGACAACATTTTCACACTCTCCGTTGATAAGGCGGGCGAACAGCTCAGAAGAATCATCACAACCTATCTTGAAAAGAATCCCGACGGTAGTTATGTAATCCCTTTTAACAGACAGCGACCTATTATGCTTATGGGTGCTGCGGGTATCGGTAAGACCGATGCGCCCCGACAGGCAGCGGAGGACCTTGGAATCGGGTTTGTATCCTATTCCATGACCCACCATACCCGCCAGAGTGCATTAGGCTTACCCAAGATTATTGAAAAGGAATACGCAGAGGTTAGTACTCTTACAACAGAGTACACCATGAGTGAAATTATCTCCGCGGTATATGACGAGATAAAGAAAACAGGCAATCCTAACGGTATTCTTTTCCTTGATGAAATAAACTGTATCTCCGAATCCTTATCTGCGGTAATGCTCCAGCTTTTCCAGAACAAGACCTTAGGCCAGAGTAAGATTCCTGACGGCTGGGTACTGGTTATGGCGGGAAATCCCCCCGAGTACAACAAGAGCGTTAAGAATTTCGACGCAGTAACCCGTGACCGACTGAGAATAATCAATGTTGTTCCCGACGCAAAGGCATGGCTCAGCTATGCGGATAAAAGGGAGCTTAATTCCACCATTGTATCCTACATCAGCTCCAACGAGGACAAGATATACTGCTTTGATTCCTCCGCAATGGAGATTGTCACGCCAAGAGGCTGGGAGGAGCTTTCCATCAATCTGGATTCCTTTGAAAAACATGGCTTCCCTGTAACAGCACAGCTTGTTTCCGAGTTTATCGGCGTGCCTTCTGTGGCGTCTGATTTCTTTGCTTACTATGATATGATAAAGAAACACATAACCGAAAAAGATATTGATGACATCATGGAAGGAAAGTTCTCCAAGGAGCTTCTGAAAAATATAAAGGAATGCCGTACAAACAGCAGACATATGCTGATTACCTGTCTTAAAAGAAAACTCCGCCAGCTTTCCGCTTCCAAGGAATACGAAAAGGCAACCAGAGTTATGGATAATATCGTTGAATTTATCAATACAATTTATAACGGCGGCGGTGAGATAGAGTTATTTATGAGCGGCATACTTTCCGATGCGGAAATAGTAAAGATGACGGTAGCAACCCACAACGAAAAGTTCAGCAAGTACCTTAACGAAATTGTAAACGCAGGTACAGAAATCAAGTCAAAGATAAGAAGCAGAAAGAAGGAGGCTGTCTGATATGGAATTAAGGATATGCGGATACACACCGGAAGATAAACAGCTCGCGGAAAAGATTATCATGCATATCAAACGCGAAGCTGCGCAGAAATTCCCATATCTTGAAAAGGGCATTTTCTACCTTAAACCCGAGGCGAACGAAAGCGTAAAATACCTGGGTGCAAACTATACCACCCTTTACTATAACCCCTTGGGTGTTATTGAACTTTATGAAAAAAAGCCAGTAAAGCTTGTAAATACCCTTGTGCACGTTGTTCTTCATTGTATGCTTCTTCACCCGTCATTTGACATGGAAAATGATACGCTTTTTGATGCAGCAGCGGATGCTGTTGTAAACGCAATGCTTGAAAGGAATGAAAACAAATCCTACTGGGAGTTTACTACTATGTTGAGGAATTGTAAGGCGGATACAGCCGCACAGCTTTATAACGCGGCGGCGGGGAACCAGATGATTGAAAAGCGTCTGAAATCGCTGGTTGAAAGGCATAAGCAAGACGACCATTTTGTATGGCGTTTACAATCTCAGTCCGGACAGCAGGGAGTCGGCAATTCGCAGAACGGCGGTATTTCCCGGGATGGCAATAACAGTGAAATGAGCGGCAGCGGACAATTATCCGAACAGATGAGAGCGGAGATGGCGGCTGCGGCACTGGACTGGTATGATATGCTCAATATGACAAAAAGCCTGTGCAATGTTATGTACGGCAATACTCCCGGAAATATATTCGCACCCGTTGTTCCACCCGACAGATTCAGCAGATTTTCCTATGATGAGTACATAAGACGTTTTACAGCGGAAGAAATCCTTAAAGACGACCCTGAAACCATTGACATGATGCTGTATACAACCAGCATGGAAATGTATGAGGACACCCCCATTGTTGAATGGAACGAAATCAGCGAAAGATGTAACCCGTCTGATCTGATAATTGCTATGGACATGTCCGGGTCCTGCGGAGGCGATACGGCGTCAAACTTTTTAAGGCAGATATATTCGTTGTTTGAGGCAATGAACATCGGTAGTAACGTAAATATCCATGTTGTATTTTTTGATACAAGAATACTGAAAACATGCGTGATACAGAACAGAAACGAAGCTGATAATTTTATAAATAGCTATGAGGCTTTCGGCTTCGGCGGAACGGATTTCAACTGCGTTTTTGATTATGCAGATGAATTTCAGGGAAAATCGGGCGGCAGACGTCTTAAAGGACTGTTCTTCTTTTCTGATGCCTGCGGTGAATTTCCAATGGAAAAGAAGAACTATCCCACAACTTTTTTCGTTCCCGAGGAAGAAAATTCATTTGAATGTGATTATGATTTTGTGCCTGATTGGGTAGAACTTGTGCATTACAAAGACTGAGGTGTATTATGGAAAAAATACTGGAATGTTTAAACAGAGCAGAAGAATGTATGGCATGTGACGATGAGAAAAAGCTGTTGGAATTAGTAAAGGAACTATGTGTCGACTACAACCCTGAATTTATGCTGGAACCTGTGCTGAATGTAAAATACGGCTTTCGTGTTATAATGACTCAGATAAGGGATCTGGTATGGACAAAACCTCACTTTTTTGAAAACAATGAATTAGTGAGTGCGGTAGCTACATTTATTTCCAAATTGCACAGTCCATTCAATATAATGAATGCTGAATCCCGGCTTGAAATTTATCACAGCGAAATACTTAATGCCATAAGAAACCGCACTCCCGGTCGTATGGAAAGCATAAGGGCCATATTGAAAATCGGACATATGGATAGAGATGATATGGTTATGCTGGATATAATTTACGCTGCTATGTTATATGAGGATTACGAGCTTATGAAAAATATAGCAGATGAAATGGCAGATACATCCTCTGTTATAAACGGCTTTATCTATGCGGATATTCCGAATAATATAATGAATCAGTGGGTGTTTGTTTTAATAAGCTTTCTGATAAAAAAGGAGCGGTATGATGTTTTAGACAGAGTGGTTGAAGTAGTATACCAAAACAAGAATTTTGACGCCAAACTGGTTTCATGCCAGCTTTATGGCATATCATGGCTCGAAATCGTGAAAGCACTTTATAACAGATATATGCCGGAGGTTACAGAAAAGCAGTTAGGTGAAATTATTCTGAATAACAGCTGGTTATTAAGTCGTGGGGACTCCTCCTTTTATTATACCGGACTCAGACTTACAGACAGCGAATTGTATGAGCTTGCAGGAAGCGGTGCAAAGGTGTATGTTCTGAACAAAATCTTACCTATGATACCAGAGTTTAAAAACGAAGACATTGAAGAGCGTTTCATAAACTTCATTGACGATGAAGCTGTGTTTTATCTCAATGACACAACCTGGTTCTGTTGCAACAAGGAAGAGATAATTGAAAAAATAGTCAATGCAAAGCCGAACCTTACAATCAGCATTGACAACAACGAATACTTCCCGACCATACCCTCGCGTACAAGCAATCATATGTTTGTTTCAGACCAGAGCATGAGACAGATTATTAAGGACCGTAAAATCAGTTTTAACGGCAGGATAAAGGACAGCACGTTCTTTCGCGCATTGGTAAAGAACAATAAAAAAATCATCCACACCATACTTGCGAGACTTGATGTTACGGATGAAATGCTGGGAGAGCTGGCGGAGCTTTGTGTGGAGTACAAAAATCTTGATCTGCTTAACAGAATCAACAAGGGCTATAACAAGAAAAAAAGCAGAAAACAGGAGTAAATATGGAATACGTAACACTGGAACATTGGATTATATCCGGGAATGTTTTTGATGATTTACATTATATCAATGGCATTGTTAAACATAAAAGCAAAACAAATATGTCGGGTGAGTATGTGTATGACAGGGTTTTCAAGGTAGAGAAAACAGATAAAGGGTACCATGCTATCGGCTTAAAAAATAAATATTTGCTGTTTGAATCAGAAAGTGCGGATACTAATGTTAAAAAGCAGATGGAGAAAATCATAGGTAATGTATGGGAAAGTGAAAGAAAAATAAAATCAGCAGCAGAAAAACTGCTGCTGATAGGTGATAGCCTGTTATGCGGTATGATACTTTGTTATCGCTCGGAGGAAGGGATTAAAATTATTTATCCCACCGGTGATTATGAAGGTTTTTTTTTCAATGACAGCTATACTTATAATTGTCCCGAAGAAAAACTATTGATCAAGGTTTATGGCAAAAAGATAAGAGTAAGACGAAAAAAAGAGTATGATAACCGCAGTATATATATGCTCAATTATAAATTCTTTGCCATTGAGAGAATTGATTACAAATATCTTGATAAAATGGAAAGAGAATTATTCCCCATTGATGATTTCAGTTCTGATATATTTTCATAAGATGTTCGGATGCTTTTTTCATCTCTTCTCGCAACTGGGGAGGGGAGATAATTTCACAGCCGTAACCGTATTCAAGCGCCCACATTTTAACACCGGCATAAGAGGTGTTTCTGATAGTAATTCTGATTTTTTTGGGGTCATCCGTTTTGTCTAAATCAATATCAAAGCCAAAGGTATCGATAGCGTGATTGATGAGATTTCTGGAACAGAGCATGACAACAGGCTGTTGGCCTTCCAGGTTTTCGGAATACATGACAGGGTTTTTCTGAGCGTATTGCAAGGGGTTGGCTTCGGGGTGTTTTTCGGGATTGGATTTATTGTCGGGAGAGGGTTTATATAACGACGGACTGTCAAGACACATGACATTAGTCATACGGTCTACTCTGTAATTCCTGAAAACGAGCTTGTTCTTATCCTTGAAGCTGGGAACGGCGGTTACAAGATAGCAATAACCGTTTGTCCAGATAAGCTTTACAGGATTTACGGTTCTCACAACCTCACCGTTTCTGAGCGGCTTTGGTTTAAGGGTCTTGGTCTCGTCATATTCGCAGTACACGAAAGAAATCTGATTAATTTCCTTCACATACAGTTCATCATATTTTTCCTGCTTTAATTTCTTTTCTTCCCTGGTTAATGACTTTGCTTTTCCGTCGCTTTTCAGAGTGCGGAAAGCCTTGTAGATTTCTCTTAGATTCTGGTAGTAGGTAGTGCCTGAAAATTTCATTGCACTATATATTTTCGGGTCAAATTCACGCCTGTTCTGGCGGTGGGTAAACATATTGAGGTTATGAATTATACTTGCGGTTTTTGAAGGCTCCGCAAAGGGAAAGACCTCAATTGCATCACGAAGGAGATTGATGCTTGTTTCGTCAAGAAGCATCTTTATGTAAAAAGCCTGCTTGGTATATGATATGTGCATGGGGTCTGTTTCGGTGTCATCGGACCACACGCTCATTCCGCAGGGAAGAGTTTTTCTGAGCATTCGGGTAAGCAGACGGCGCACCTGGGGAGTAACGGACTCGTCGATGGTATCAAAAACTCTGTCCTGTTCAATTCCCTCATCCTCGTCAAAGAACAGGTCATCCCATTTTTCTAAATAATTCTTGTCTTTTTCTATGAGAGTCTCAAAATATGCAACTCTCTCTCTGAAAAACGTGCTGATTTCAGCGACGCTTACATTATGATATTCTGTGGAGTTTTTAATAAGATAGTCAACAAGAAGCTCAGGTGTAATTGTTAATTTTATGTTATCGCTCATGGAAATCATCTCCTTTACAGGTATTATATCATATAGCATTTTCAAAGTCAATTAAACACAGGAGGGTTCTTAAATGGAATTATCTATGGATAAAGCAATAAGACTTATAAAGGGAATAACCGAGAACACAATTTCGGTTGATGAAATCAAGGAGCTTTCGGAATCGGCAGCAACCTTATGCGATTACACGGAATACATGATGATACAGAATTTTGTATATAATTTATCCTATTATTTTCTTGATGAAGAAGCTTTTAATGAGATAGCGGATTATATAATAGACAAGGGCGTGAGTTACATTTTTTTTGAAAACTTTCGGTCAAAGAATTTCAGTTTCTATTGTCTGCGTCTTTACTATGAAGGTAACAAAAAGGCAAGAAGGCTTGCCATTGATCAGTTCGATAATCAGGAATTTTTTTACTGGAAATCGCCCTTGTACCTGATTACTTTTATGTTGACAGGTGACAAACGCTTTTACAAAAAATTAAAAGATATACCATATTTTAATTGTGAGCTTGTTTATTATCAGACGGATCATGATTACAATATTTTTATAAAAACCATAGGTGATTTTTTCCTCTATGCTGCGAAAAATAAAATTACTAAGCTTATGGATAAGCTCGTAGTTTTGAAGAATTTAATCCTTGTTGATTATCTGTCAGCTCTGGCAATTGAGCATACAGATATATTTTACGGATTCTTCTCAAAGTATCATAAGGATTTTCTTTCCGAACGGTATTTTGACCGGGAGGGAAAAATCCTTCCTTTAAAGATGCTTATCCCCGCTTTATTGTATGACCCTGAATGGAATGAAAAAATCGAGAAGAACATCACAAATATTGGAATATTATGCAAATTGTGTGAAATAATCCCTGTTTCCTGTATCGGAAAGGTTGCGGATTTTATTCCCGAAATCGATGTGATAACCTGTTATGATTTTTCTTGTATGCGCTGTTTAGTGGCAGCCAAAGGGCTGGAAGATATCATAGTGAAAAGGGCAGGAGAAAAGCTGTTGTTAAAAAATGCCTTTACTTACGGAATAGATAATATTAACTGGTTATCGGATTTTTTCAAGATATTCAAAAACTGTAATATTTATCTTGAATTTGAAGAAAGCTATGATCACCTTGGTTTTGCAAATGATTATCTTGCTTATAATGAGAAGGATACATACAGATTACTCCGACTGTTGACAAAAAATAATGTCCGTCCTGTATCAAAGAATAAGGAACAGTATATAAGACTGGATTTTATAATTCCCATGGACAGCCAGCGGGTAATAACCGAGGCGGTAAAGGCAGGGATAATTAATAAGAATAATTTTGATGATGCGCTGGAAATGGCATTGAGCCAACGTAGTTTAAAGTCACTCAACGCTCTTAATTCCATGTATGATACCGCGCAGTCGAAAATGCCGCACCGCATAGCCCTTAATACTGAAACACGGAATAAGCGGAGCTATTATTATGAAGTTAAATAAAGAGAGCTGTCCATTAGCACACGAGCCTGTGCTGATGGACAGCCTTTATTTATATCCGTTTTCTGTTTTTATTAATCGCCCTCGTTTATTGCAAGAAAAATCCGGTCATCATTTATGCGTGTTTGTCAAGAAAAGCACAACCGGACAGCCGTCAATTTATCTGAAAAAACAAAGCTGTTTATTTTTAAATAGACTTGCAAATTTCATGTAAATATGGTATAATTTGGGGCACAGCGCAATGATTATTTATGTGATAAAGGAAAATATTATGACATTTAACAAAACAAAAAGAATAGTCGTTATTGCCTTTCTAACGGCAACAATTGGCATTTCCACTCTTTCTGGTTGCAAATACAGACTCGTGCTGGAAAAGGTAGAGGACACTACTACCGTTGCATCAACCACAACCTCCATTGCTACAACCGTCTCCGAAACAACCACATCGGTAGCTACTACCACCACAAAGGCAACCACCACCACAAAGGCTACCACAACCACAAAGGCAACCACCACAACAACCGCAAAACCTGTAACAACCACCGTTCCCGATGTAGTTGTGCCTTCAATCAGCGATGAAAAAAAGCCTGTTCATGTTACTAAAATAACAGAGGAAGAGCCTTTTGAAACCGCAGAAAACAGTATAAGCGACAGTGCGGCAACCCCTGTTCCTGTAATCAAGGACGATATCACTTACCGTACTATTGTAAAGTATAACTACGGCACAAAGAACTTCAAGCTTGGTTCTGTCAAGAGCTACGTTCTTTATGATTTCTCAACCGTAAAAGAATCTGGCGTAGGTCGTGACGGTACTTGTCACCCCACAAGAATGTGTTACGGTCTTACTGCTGAAACAAAGAACGGTAAAGTATACTTCAAACCTTACAATGATTACTCTTCTGAAATCAAGGCTACATTGAACAAAATCAATTTCTTATCTGATACTTCCAGCAAAAGCATCAAAGTCAGTGACAAAACAATGTCTGTTGATTGTTCTGATTTGAGCAATGGTATGTATGCAATTCAGGCAGTATTCTCCACAGGTAAAAAGCCTTGTACAATGATTTATGTCAACGACGGTGACGTTTGGCTCTGTTCTGCTGAAGGCATGACTAATTCAGAATATAACAAGTTCAAATCCCGCCGCGAAAAGATTTATGACATGATGGATTTGTATAACGTCAAAACAACCAATACTGTTGACACAAGTAACCTTTGCTTCCCCTGGAATGACAGAGCAGGCTTGAACAGTGATACACAGGATTGGATAAATGTATCAAATCAGATTGTGAAGCCTGAATGGTCAAAATCCAGAAAAATGTTTGCAATTCACGAATGGATGTCCGAAAATCTTGCGTATGATTGGTACAAAGCAAATGTAATAAATTGTTCACGTGCGATGTATCACAAAAAATTCGACGGTTCTCTTGACGCTTATACAACACGTGTAGGTGTATGTTTTGACTTTGTAAATATCTTTGCAACAATGTGTCGTGCACAGGGTATACCTTGTATAACATTAGATGTTCCTGAACATACATGGAATCTTGTATATCTCAATGGTGTATGGGTTGAAATTGACATGACTATTGACATTGAAAACAATGTATACGGTAAAGATTACACAAAATGGGATTGTCCATCCAGTCCATACAGCTATGATGGGTACTTCGATGAATTTGTAAACAATAAAGATTTAATCATGATCAATGACTGCCTTTGGGATTATGACATCGTCGAATACAACAAAAGTGTTACAGGATCAGGTGGTCATGTTGTAGAGGACCACATTCTCCCTGATTAAAAATAAAACCCTGCTTTATGCAGGGTTTTATTTTTTTAGAATGATGCAGAGGGGTTATAATTCTGATAAAGAGGAACCTCCATGAATTAAGATGTTTGAAGTACATAAGCGAAAAACTACCTGATAGTATTCAATAAGCCGCTACCAGCCGCTGTTACCAAACTTTTTGCCCTTGGCAACCAGGGCCGATATTCAATTTTCTTAACCTCCTGTTTTTATTATAAGTGAAAGATTTTCACTTATAAAATGATGTACAGGGCAATTATAACCAGAATCACTTTATTTATTTTATCAATTATCGTATCTTTAAAAAAGAAGCGATAAACAAAAGCTGCGAGAAAAAGGTTTGCTAAAAAACTGAAAAAAGTAATCATTTTTATAATTCCTTTCTGTAATTGGTTTGCTGTTGTGACTTTATTATATCACGGTAAATTTTCCGTTCGTAAAATCAACGAAAACCGCCCTATATGGCTTTGTAAAGCCATATAGGGCGGTATTATAGTATTCGGCTGTAATAGAAAACTTATTTTTTGTTTTTTTGTCCGGAAATAATTTTCATTGCTGCAATGCCTTCTTTCTCCTGAGCTATGTATTCGGCGCGTTGCTTTTCAAGTATTCTTTC
This sequence comes from Ruminiclostridium sp., assembly GCA_045579565.1. Lineage (GTDB taxonomy): Bacteria > Bacillota > Clostridia > Oscillospirales > Ruminococcaceae > Ruminiclostridium_E. The sequence goes on along the minus strand of JAZNML010000015.1, from coordinate 3,796 downwards.
TTTTAGGGAAATTCTCTTTTCAGTTGGGGGAGAGAAGAAGGGCTTGAAATTATCATCTATATTATATGAAATTTCACCGTTAAGTTCTCTGTAATATTCTAAAAATATGTTATTACTTTCTTCAAAGAATCTGAATGCGTCATCGGTATTGTCAAACACCTTCAATGCCATGCTTACATCCAGCTCCTCGTAGGGTTCTTCTGTGTCGTAATACACATCGGTGTAGTAACCGTCCTCGCTGTACTTGAATGCCATTACGCACACATAACAGTTGTCGTAGTAGTTGTTGCTGTCAGATTCCAGACGGTCTGCACCTATGATATAAACGCCTGCGCCTGTTCTTTTGTCAAAATGGAGAGGTATGATAAAGCTGTCGTCACCCTTCTCCCTGAGCATTTTATAAGTAGCGGCACACTCAGCCTTATATTCATCCGAAATCCAGTTTACATATGGTGAAGCAGTGCTATCGTGTCCTTTTTCCAGCTCATATCTGTAAAGTGCATTCCATAGTTTCAGGTCATCAATATATCCCTCATCATTGGTTAGCCCTGCTTTTTCCGGGTTTGTGATTTTACCTGTAATACTCATGCCGTGACGGTTGAAGTAATCATTTATGATGAAATTCATAAATTTTTTCTCATACTTTTTTTGAAGCTCATTGATTTTCTCTGTGGAAAGCTTCTCTTTAACGGCGGTTTTATCCGCCTTATCTGTGACAAGCCCGGAAAGGATTCGTACATAATCCTCCTTAGAAATCAGATTGTTATTGTATGCCACATTGGCGGCTCTGATAAGAATAAATTGTTTACTTTTCCCGCCTGTATATTCCATAAGTATTTTTTTATCAGCGGCAACTTTATTTATAGCATGTTCCCTGTCTTTTTGCAGAAATTTATAGATAAAGCTTTCTTCCTCTTTTTGTTCTGCTTTGAGCTTATTGTAATCATCGGCAATACGTAGATTCATATCTGCTTTGTCGGAGACCATTTCTATCATACAGAGTCCTCCTTTCTTTTAATGCGATTAATACTTTTTTCGGCTTTTGACAAAGTATATATATATTCTGAAAATACATTGACATCGCAGAACCCCGAAAGCTTCTTATCAAACAGATAATAATCAATTGTATCTCTTATTATTTTATCAAACTCTATAAGAGAAATTTCATCGCAAAGCGCAAACATTTTGAGGTAATTCACAAAGAAGTTATAGGGTGATACCAGATTTTCAAGCCAGCATACTTTTTCGTCATACCATTGCAGTATATTACTCATATAATATTCAAATTCTTCGGGGAGCAGATTGTTGAAAGGCTGTGAAAGGTTACATCTCTTTTCATAATCATTGTAACTGAATTCCAAGCCGGATTTTATAACAGCAATATCAAAAGAATCAAATAATGGGTCTGCAAATTCTCGGCAATCCTGATATTCCTGATACTCTTCACGGTTTTTGAACTGCGGCTCCTCGCCGAATTTCTCGCATGCACGCAGATAAGCCTCATAATCCGCTCTATCCAGAGTTAAGCGCAGAATACTTGTGTGCTTGCTCTGATGAATAAGTGCTTTTTTTGTTTTTTCGCAGTACTGTTTCATGAAACGTGACAGCTGCTCATTACTACTCATTGAAAAAATGTAGTTGCCTGTAAGTTTCAGATACAGTTTATCCATTAATTCAAAGAAATCAGCTCTATCCTTGTAATAAAGCATTGTGCCGTGAGCGTTATATGCATGCTGCATCAGTTCCTCTGTACTTGTAAATGGTGCGTCTGCAACCTCTTTTGCCAACCTCCATATATCATAAAGGACGTCAGGGTCTGAGTAGCCGTCGATTGCACAATATAAGAAACGGCGGGCATACTCTTTTTGAACAGGTGTGTGTTCATTGCCGAGAGCGTCAATTTCTTTTATGATATAATCCACAAATTCGTCGAGTGACTGGTCTAAGCAGTCGTCGTATTCTTCGTATTTTCTTTTTGTATATATAGCTATAAAATCGCCATCATCTATTTTCTGATTTATAAGGGTTATCAGGTCATCGGCAAGAAGCCTGCGGTCTGCTTCAAAGTAATAATGTTGAAGTTCTTCGTAGTATCTGGCGAATTTTTCAGGATTCGCAGCATACCAGTCATCTAAATCCATATACTCCGCATATATAGGATAATCCAAAGAATTGAAACAGCAGTTTTCTTTGTTATAGCTTTTTACGGTATCCACACATTCTCCCGAATCATTTCTCATAAGAATATTCTTATATTGCGGTTCAGGGAAGAATCTTTCTCCTTTGTCTGAAAGGCCAAGGCATAGCTCGGGCATAAAAAATCCTATTGCAAGGGAAAGGGAGCCGTTGGTCTTTTTGAGAAAACAGCGTTCAGTCTGCAACGATGCTCCCAGATAATTGTTGACTTTGAGATGTGCGGATTGGGAGATGGAGCTGGCAATATCTATAATATCCGCAAACGTTTTGTTGCGCTGGTTGGTATTGGGATTTATACCCATTATTGAGCAATACAAGAAGGATCTGAGGAATTTTAAATCCTTGTTTAAGGCGAGTGTGTGGGTAACGCCGTCTCTGGCTTCTTCCAGTTCTGTTATAAACTTATTGACCTTATCCTCTGAAATATTTCCGTTTTCATCGGTTATCATGGGGAGAAAGGATCTATCTCTCCCTGATATTCTGTTCTCTATCTCCCGGAGCTTTCCTTCGAGAAAACTGCTTCTATACTCTGTAACGTAATGATCAACGTGACTCTGCCCATATGTATTAAGCATTTCTTCCTCGCCTTGTCCGTTAAATTTTAAATCATTTTCATGGCTCATGTCGTTACCTCCTGTTTGTCTCAGTGACATAAATTATAGCATATAAACTTAGATTGTGCAACATCTGAACAGATATAATTGTTGCTATATGCTCTTGCGTAATATCATTATAACACTTGAATACAGGTATTCGTAAAAACGACGAATGAATCCTGAATTATTAAGTTTTGATGTAGTTTATTAACGAAACATATCAGGTATTAGGAATATCTCATTCGTATTTTAAGTTACTCAATCACACAACATATTTCCGTCAATGTCAAGACGTGGCAACTCTTATGATAATGCAGAAAATTTCTTTTCAATCCTCAAAGCAGAGTGCGTCTATTGGGTGGAGCATAAGATTTATGCAATAACCGGCGTATTCAACTTAAAACAAAACTGGCTCCGTTTGAAAAACGGAGCCGGTATGTTACTTAAAATTTATTTTATACCATGCCTTAAAGGATGTAATCTTCTACGATACTGCGTTTTTGAATAGTCCATAATTTCATGTGAATCTCCATTCTGCCATCATGTGGCTGTTTTATTTTGTGTGGTATGGCTGAAGCTTATCTGCTGTACTCCTTTCGGCTTGATTTCCCCGGCAACAGTATAGTTTATTCTGCTATGGTATACTTCTTTGCAGGATTAAATTGTAAAGTTTCAGGCTATGACTGTATTATATCATACACGAATTTGACCATCGTAAAATTAACGAAAACTACTCCATAATTTCAAGTTAGATTTTAAACGCCTTTTTTAAAAACGTTTATTAACGTTTAATCATTGTTTATCGGAAAATACTGTGCAAGTATTTTATAGTGCCTACTTACAGTCCATCCTTCCGGTTTATGTTCGTTAGTAAGACTTACTACTGCATAACCATAACATTGTTGCCGTCGAACTCACGAGCTACCATTATTGCACGATGACAAGATATGGGATCTTTTTCGGAGCACATTAATACAAAACGGTATCCCATAGGCATTGCATTA
>JAZNML010000014.1:0-46863 GCA_045579565.1 Ruminiclostridium sp. | reverse complement strand
ATATGACCTTGTTAAAAAGGGCAGACTCAACAAGAAAGGTAACGAGGTTGGTGACCTTGTAGTAAACGAAGAAGAAGCATATTATGTACGAAAGGTATTCGAACAATGCGTAAGAGAGGGTAAAGGCTCACACGTTCTTGCAGAGTATCTTAACAAGAATGGAGTGCGAACACATAACGGTGCCAAGTTTCAGGCAACAACAATATTAAGAATGCTTGCCAACAAAACCTACTGCGGATACTATGTAACCGGAGAAATATCATCAAAAAAGATAGATGATATTGCAATAATTGATGAAGATGTCTGGAACAAGGCACAGGATTTTCTTGAACAGAGAAAGAGAATTAACGAAGAAAAAAGACGCATAAGCCGAAAGACACAGGGACAGGTTTTACTATCAGGAAACATATTCTGTGCAGAGTGCGGCGGAAGAATGGTATCCACTTCATACAATTCGAAGTACATTAAGAAAGACGGAACCGAAACAACATACAGCGCTAAAAAGTATATGTGCTACCACAGAGCAAGAAAGCTGAACGACTGCAAATCACAGACAACCTATGATGCATACAAAATCGATAATGCTATAACTGAAATAGTTGAAAAGATATTTCAGAACATTATTGAAACACCTGAAACAGAAGCTATCGGCAGAAAGCTGGAATCGGAGCTAACAACTGCTAAAACACTTCAGAAAAAGTATCAGCTGTCCATTGATAAGCTTAATGAACAGCTGAAGAAATTACAGATGGAAATAGGCAAATCACTGATAGGTGAGAGCGTATATTCCGCCGAGGATTTATCCGCAACCATCAATAACACAAGGCAGAGGATAACCGAAGAAACGGACAAGCTGATTGAAGTTACACAGATAGTAGCCAAGGGAAACAAGGCTGTAGATGATATTCAACCGCTGTACTCCCAGTTCGTATCCTGGGCAGACGAGTTCAGACAGGCAACCCTTGAACAGAAACGCATCATCCTTTCGCAGCTTATTGACTGCATAGAAATCGGCAGGGATTATACCATAACGGTTAAGATGAATGCTAGTTATGAGCAGTTTTGCGAGTGGGGGAGGCAGTGAATAGAAGAAACAGACGCGTGAGAAATCATGCGTCTGTATTTTATTGATAATTATAATTTTTAATTGCGATGGTTGACATTTTTTTACAAAATGTTTATAATTAATGTAAATGTTAGTATAAATTATTTAGGATGTTTGGAGGTAAGTCATGAAAAAATGCTTTGTGGTTTCGCCGATTGGTAATGAAGGCTCTGAAACAAGAAAACGTGCAGATAGAGTTTTTAAACATATAATTTTACCTGTGTGTGAAAAATGCAGTTTTGAAGCAATTCGTGTGGATCAAATTAATCAAGCTGATTCAATTACACAGACAATTATTGATCACTTAAAAAACGATCAATTAGTTATTGCTGATATGACTGAGCACAATCCAAATGCGTTTTATGAAATGGGTTATCGAGCATCCACTGGGAAACCAATGATTCATCTAAAGGAAAAAGGGGAATCGATACCTTTTGATATATCAAGTATAAGAGCGTTTGATTACGATTTAACAGATTTGGATGCTGTCGATGAAATAAAAGAACGATTATATCAAACAATAAGTGCGATGAATATATCTGAAGAAGATGAAGAAGTATTATCTGAAAATGCTGAAGAAAACACATCTGATATATCAGATTCAGTAGAACAAGGTGTTGATTATCCAACTCTACTTGCAGAGATTTATAATATTCAAGATTTAATAACACAATTAAAAAATGAAATCCACAACAAAGATACTGAGACGATACAAGCGATAGTAAAAGCGTCCCAGCCAACTAGTGCAGATGATTATAATATGTCATTGCTAAAAGTAATGTTGCCAGAATTATTACGAAATCCAAATTCTATGAAAACACTCATTGAAATAGGAAATGCTGCTAAATCACAAAAAGACGATAAAAGTAATGAGAGAAAATAAGTAAACATTTGTGCTTGGTAGATTATATGTATTTCCGGTACTATATCCCACTCGCAAGAGCGCATGACTGTTAATCATGATGCCACTGGTTCAAGTCCAGTAACAGGAGCCATAAAAACGACCACTCATTGAGTGGTCGTTTTTATGTTTCTGATACCGATTTAAGCAAATGGAAGTATGACTGATCAAGATGCAACTTAGCGTGAGAGCTGGGATGAGTTTGAAATCCAGTCGGTAAGAGGGCTTGACTACAAGGGGGTGAAAAGCTATGAAAAGAGAAGAAAGCACCGTATTACAATTACAGTGTTGCTTTTCGCATTTCTGATTTCCACAGCTATTCTTTATGTATTGGTGGAAACCGACTTTATATTCAAGGAACAGTCCTCAATGTGGAGAATACTCCTGTTTATCGGTATTGTCATCATGGTTATCAGTGCGGCTATTACAGCTATACTTAGCAAACATACGCTCCGGTCTGTAAATAATGTAATCAATCAGATGAGCCGACTTGCATCAGGTGATTTCAGTGCAAGACTTAAACATGGAAGATTTATAACTGTTCACCCTTTATTTGTGGAAGTAGCTGAAAGATTCAAAAAATGGCTGAGGAGCTTGAAAATAGTGATTTTGTGAATAATTTCTCCCATGAATTCAAAAAAACTATTGTTTCAATTGCAGGCTTTGCAAAGCATCTTAAAAAGGATAATCTTACCGATGTAACTCAGTTCAATCTTTCGGAACAGATACGTAATTGCGTATTTAATTATTGAAAGTAAATGGGAAAAGAAAAAGCTTGAGCTGTATATTGATTTTGATGAGTATATGATTTCAGCCAATAAAAACGGGTACAGTTTCTTATAAACTATCTCTCAAACATCACAAGATACGCTCCCAGCACCTGTTCGCAGGGAATTTTTGCGGTATTTTCCACTGTAAAGCTTTCTTTGGGATAAACATTCACTACCCCTGTTGGAACCGCAGGCAGAGTTTTGCCGATGCTTTTTCCGTGTGCGTCATTTTCAGAAAATCCCCATCTGAATTCACAATCGCAAAACTCTTTATTGGTAGTAATGATTTCAGGTTTTCTGAGACACTCTGTATCACCGATAAAATAACAGCCGTCATTGTCCTTTTCGGCAGGACATGAACCTTCGATTCCTGTGCCTGTAAATGATATTTCAAGAAAATCGATTCTGAATTTTACGGTTTTACCTTCCCGTTCAAAAGAAACATTGTTCCAGTATCCGATATTAAGCCAACCTTTTTTACCGTCTTTTTCTACGGCGGTGTTGAATTCAACATATCCTTTTTTTCCGCCCTGTATTTCTGCATTAATACGAAGAACAGGGCGTAGCGAAATAAAACCGTCAGGCAGAATAGCTCTCAGCCTGTCCTGTTCAACTCCATAAGCCATTACGAATTGCTCTGTATGCACTATACTTACCTCGCTTTTTCACAAATAAGTCATTCTCTTTTCGCTTTAAGATACATACTATCCTTTTCGGTTATCTTGCGAATAACCCTGCAAGGATTTCCTGCTGCCAGAACTCCTTCGGGAATATCCCTTGTCACAACTGAGCCTGCACCAATAACGCTACCGTTTCCGATAGTTACACCACCGCAGATAGTGACGTTAGAGGCAATCCATACGTCGTCACCGATTTTAATAGGTTTACCGTATTCAAAATCATGGGCCGCACCGTTTTCATCAACACTGATTCGTCTTTCTTCTGCAATCAGCGAATGTATACCTGTTGCCAATGTGCAATAAGGTCCTATAAATACATTGTCGCCGATTTGGGCAGTATTTCCGCCTATAAAGGAAAAATGAATATTAGAATAAAAGTTTTTACCTATTGTAATTTCCTTGTAGTTGTCGATAAATATGGGAGTTTCCATTGAACGAAAGATGCCGAAATCATCGTTCGGGAAAAGCTTTTTTAATATCTGCTTCTTTTCTTCTTCATCATCAATACCAAGCTTATTATATTGCTCACATAATCGATGGCTGTACTTCTGCACTTCTGCTAGTTCCTCTGTAAGACAATCATAAATCATGCCATTACGCATTTTTTCATATTCGGTCATTGTGAAATTACCTCATTATATAACATTTTTACATCCTGAACTGAACAATAAGACTTGCTATTCCTATCACTACAAGAACAAATCCTGTTATCAGAAAAATAATTATCGACTTGCTGCACCTGAAAAGGTTTACTATGTTCAGCACCTCTTCAAGCTGTGCTAATGTAAGCTCCGCTGTGAAAATATCATCGGCAAAATCAATGACTGTCTGCATATCGTTCTTTATACTGATAAGCTTTTTTGTTGGTTCATTCATAAATCTGAGTGTCGTCTCAAAGCCTCTTATAGTGGAGGAGCAACTCATCATCGCCGTTTTTAATCTGCTCAATAGTGCATTTCATAGCTATGTACCCTTTGTTCTATTAAGATGTTTTTATTATATCAATTTTATTATCAGTTTGCAATACAAATTTACGAAAGCGGCACTTTCAGGTGTCTGAAATACATGCGGAAATGGTAAAAAATAAATATGCGCTAAACTTTGTAGAACAGGGCAACCTGTATCTGCGGAGTTTTTATTTTTCTCAACCCGGAGTTGAAATATTAAACTTTCTATATCTTGAATTCAACTACGGTTTGTGATATGATATAAACAAATCACGGGGGAGGAATAAATATGGACTGTAATTTTAACACTGAATTAAAGCAGCTGAGAAAATCGAAAGGTATAACACAGGAACAACTTGCCGATAAGGTGGGGGTATCCCCGCAGGCTGTATCCAAATGGGAGATTTCGAGCTATCCTGATGCACAGTTATTACCTGCTATTGCCGATGCGCTCGATGTAACAATTGATGAGCTTTATGGCAGAGGTAAGGAAGAAATAAACATCTACGACAGAGTTATGGAAAGCCTCAAAGCAATTCCAGAATTTGATGACAGAACATCTGTTTGTTTTGAAATCTGCCGTGCAATGATTATGGGAGTAATGGGATGCAGTAAGCACATTCCCCTTGATGAAATGGTATATAATGCAGAGGAGTGGGAACAGCATAGTGAAGTTACAAATAAAAAAAGCATATTCCAGGCTCGTCTTAACGGTAATTTACAGTATTTTCTCTTTATGCCTGAACCTGAAAAAGGTTATGACAAGATATTATCTTACGATGAGAAGGCGGTTGAGCTGTTTGAATTTCTGAGCACTCCCGACGTCCTTCGTGCAATGTATTATGTAGCAGGTAGAAAGACAACAATGTTTTTTAATGATAAGACGCTTGCTTGTGAGCTTGGCATAAAGCCTGAGCAGGCAAGGGAAATAATACAGGGAATGCTGAAATTCAAGTTTATCTGGGAAGCGGATTTCAATGCAGGAAATGAAAAGGAGAAAATATATCAGTATCTTTCAGGCTGTAACTTTGTATCCTTTCTTACCTTTACAAGAACATTGCTGAATCGTCCTTACAGCTATAATTATCAGACTAATTCCAGAGATGATCCATTTTTCAAAAATGATACATATAAAAATACCAACCAAAACAAAAAATAAGACACTATATAAATAAAAGGGGGAATCAAGTTGTCCAAAAAGAAAGAAAAAGAGGAAAATCCGCTTCACACGGAATATGGAATATTGAGTAATGTTTTTTATGTGCTGAAAAAGATAAAGCAATACAAACCTGTACTACTTATACTTATGGCAATCGGCGTTGTGACAAATTCGCTTATGCAATACCTGTGGAGCTTTATAGGAAAGTTTGTAATTGATATTGTTCAGGCGCAGTCTGAAACACCGGAAAAGGATATATCACCCCTGATAACTTTGCTGATTATAACAACATTAGTTGAGTTTATCAGCATGGGACTCAATACTTTTACAGATAATAAGCGGTGGTATCTTTTTATCAATGTCCGTATGCAGGTTATGACTGAAAGAATCCGTAAGGTGCTTTCTATGAATTATCAGATGTTGGAAAAGCCTGATGTTCTTGATATGGCACAAAAGGCAGCCAATGCCACTGGCGGTAACAACAATGGTATAGAAGGTCTTATGCACAGTACATATCAGTTTATGGTCCAGCTTGTGCTGGTTATTGTAACCATGACAGCGGTTATTGTTCTGGACTGGAGGCTTTTAATCGCACTTGCAGTAATCAGTTTTTTACAGTTTCTGTTCTTTCGCCATACTGTTAAAAAGGATAAAAAAGAGGTATGGGATGTTTTAGCTCCTACCTGGCGTAAAATAAATTACATGGAGCGTGTTACGCAGGATTTTGATTATGCCAAGGATGTCCGCCTTTTCGGTATGAAGACCTGGCTTTCGGGAAAACAGCATGAAATACTGGGCGAAAAGCAGGATAAAATGATGTACAGCCGTAATCTGTGGATAAGAAATACATTTGTATCAAATACTTTGTTCATGATATGTTCGGGATTTACTTATGGATTTCTTATTTATTCGGTGCTGAAAACAGATATGTCTATCGGTGATTTTACTCTGTTTTTAGGATTAGCAGGAACATTCACAGGTGCGCTCTCATCCTTCCTCAATTCTCTCGGACAGTTTAAGCACAAGTCATTGGAAGTAGATGATTTCCGTTCCTTTATTGAATTTAAAGTTGAGGAGGAAGGGGATTTTCTTCCTGTCCCCGATTGTGACGGATATACCTTTGAATTTCGTAATGTTTCCTTTAAGTATGCAGGCGCAGAGAATTATGCGCTTAAAAATCTGAATCTTACATTAGAGGCAGGAAAACGTCTTGCGGTAGTGGGGCTTAACGGTGCAGGAAAGACGACATTTATAAAACTATTGCTCCGACTTTATGATGTAACCGAAGGTGAGATACTGCTGAACGGCACAGACATCCGCAGATTCAGACGTGATGAATATTATAACCTGTTTGCCCCTGTTTTTCAGAATGTAGAGATTTTTGCATTTCCCATGAGTGAGAATGTTTCTATGAAACGCCCCGAGGAAACAAATACCGTACTGGCTGAGGAGTGTCTTAAAAAAGCCGGAATGGGAGAAAAATTGGAAAGCCTTACAGACGGCGTGAATACTGAGCTTTTAAAGGTTATACACGATGATGGTGTTGACCTTTCGGGCGGTGAAAAGCAGAAACTGGCACTTGCACGTGCGCTTTACAAGGATTCACCTGTAATTGTACTTGATGAACCCACAGCGGCACTTGACGCACTGGCAGAATACCAGCTTTACAAGAGCTTTGATGAAATAATAGGAAATAAGACTGCGGTTTATATTTCACACCGCCTGTCCTCTACACGTTTTTGTGACGCTATCGCAATGTTCAAGGCGGGAGAAATGGTAGAATACGGCACCCACGAGCAGCTTCTTTCAGACGGCGGAGCTTATGCGGAGATGTTTGAGGTGCAGGCACAGTATTATAAGGATGAGGAGGTGACCTGCGTTGAAGAATAAGAAAAAGGAGGCCGGCGCCTTTACGATAGTAAAGGCGGTATTAAAATATTTCTTTCCTATTGCGTTCAGGCACTTCAAGGGATATTTCTTCTGCGGTTTTACAAGGGTGCTTTTAGATGCGGTCAATCCTTTTATAGGAATTATGACAACACCCCTCATTATTGATGAACTGCTTGGTGACAGAAATGTGGAAAAGCTGATTATATATGCGGCGGTTATTGTTTTAGGCGGAGGAATATTAAACCTGATTACAAGTGTTCTTGGTATCGTAATGGAAAAATACGATGAGAAAATGCAGAATTTCTTTACTGAGGAAATGAGCCGCAGGGTAATGGAAATGGATTTTCAACACACTGAGGACAAGAAAGCACTCGATCAGGCGGAAGCTGCAAGAACGGGTATGAGCTGGTACTCGGGCGGTGTTCATGGTATTTCCAACGAGTTCTTTAATGCAATAGCCAACGCAATAAAAATAGTGGGTGTCGTTGTCCTGATTGCAATTTACGCACCGATACTGTTTTTGATTACAGCGGTTCTTCTTGCTTTCAATACATTTATAAGAGCCAAAAGCAACAAGATTGAAATTGAGTCCCACAGAAATCTGTCAAAGCTCAACCGTATTTTCGGATATCTGGGCTGGAATCTGACAGACTTCCGCTATGGTAAGGATATCCGCCTTTATGGAGCGGCAGATATGATGACGGAAAAGTGGGAAACCTACAATAATCTTATGCTTAATGAATGGAAATGGCAGGCAGATAAGCATCTTCCGCTTAATATGCTGATGATGGTTTCAGATGTACTGAGAGATACAGGAACATATCTGTATTTAGGAATACTTGCTATTACACAGAAAATTACAATCGGTACATTTTCGCAGATGTTGTCAGCAGGCAGTACCTTTCACAGTTCTTTGCAGAACCTTATGTGGAATGTACAGGAGATAATAAAGCGCACAAATTATGCATATGAGTATGTAAAGTTTATGAATTATCCTGCTGCAATTGAAAAGGGAACACGTAAGGTAGAAAATATCCCTCACACCATAGAATTCCGCAATGTTTCGTTTACATACCCCAATACAGATGTAAAGGTACTCGATAATGTTTCTGTTACCTTAAAACAGGGAGAGCATTTGTCGGTTGTAGGTCTTAACGGTGCAGGAAAAACTACATTTGTAAAGCTGCTGTGCCGTTTGTATGATGCAACCAGCGGTGAAATACTTCTTGACGGAGTGAATATAAAGGAATATGATTATGCCGAATATATGGCATTATTCTCACCTGTTTTTCAGGATTTCAAGCTTTTCAGTTTTTCCGTAAAGGATAATATTGTCCTTGAAAACAAAGCAGATGAAAAGGAGCTTGATCTGCTTATTGAACAGGTGGGATTAAGGGACAAGATTTCTTCTTTTGAAAAGGGAACAGACACTATGCTTTTCAAGGCATTTGATGAAGACGGCGTTGAATTTTCGGGTGGAGAACAGCAGAAAATAGCAATTGCCCGCGCCTTATTCAGAAAATCTCCGGTAGTAATTCTGGACGAACCAACAGCGGCACTTGATCCCGTTGCGGAGTACGAGATATATCGCCAGTTCGATACGCTTGTAGGCGGAAAAACAGCTATCTACATTTCCCACAGACTTTCAAGCTGTAAATTCTGTGACAGGATAGCGGTGTTTTCAGAGGGCACAATAAAAGAGTATGGTACCCATGATGAATTGGTTTTAATTGACGGCGGTGTGTATGCTGAAATGTTTGCTGCACAAGCTCAGTATTATAGATAATTCTTAGGACCGGATAACAGAAACGGCCGAGTGTTTGAACTATAAATTTTATATTTTAAAACAATGTTAATAAGAAATATTTAATTTAATTATTGATAGGCAGAAAAGCCGGTTCTCTGTAATGAGAACCGGCTTTTTCTTTTCAAATGATTACTGTCTTGCGTAGGATAAATCCCATACAAAATCATTTCTTACCGTAAGTGTATCTCCGTCAATAGCAATCAGGAAACCGCCTATATCACCGTCATCAAAATAAATGTCAACATAGTCGCTTCTGAAAAATTCATAAGTAAAACCGCATTCATAGGTTGTTCCGTCATCACTTAAACAGCTGTAATGACCTGTACCATCCGCATTGAATGAGAATGTCTCATCATATCCGGTTGTACTTTCTGTCCATGTACCGATAATGTTTGTTACATTAGGATTTACATCTTCTGTGTTGTTATCTTCGTCTGTGCCTGTTTCTGTTTCATCAGTTACTTCTTCAATGATTTTTTCAAATCTCTGTTCATAACCGAATTTATCTATGAGAACAAGCTCGTGGTCGTTTACTGTTACAGCAAAGCTTTCAATATCATCCTCTGCATAAAAGACGGTGAGTACATTACCTTCAACAGACCAGGTAAATGTGTTTTCAAATCCGCTTGTATAGCTACCGTTACCATTGTAATCAAAGAAATATGTATCTTCCCAGTCGCTTTCATTATCGCGCCATGTACCGATAAGGGAAGAAGAATCGATATCAGCAGGCGGGATATCTGTTTCCTCACTATTGTTTGTAAAAGGATTTGTAATTCCGGTATCTACGCCAAAAAGCTCGCCGGCAATCCAGGTCCAGTGTTCCTGTGTTATTTCATCCCAGCCGTAGTAAAATGCATCAAATCCGAAAAGCCCCTTTGTAGTGTAATTGTGAACCGTACCTACGCCTGTTTCCACTTCCCAGTATTTCAGGTCGTATTCAACACCGATAAAAATATCACGCTGTTCACCATAATCCAGGAAAGTATAGAAGGTTTCAATCATAACTACATCGTAGCCGTTCCATTTAAAACCAAGAGGTGTTATTTTTTGAGAACAATTGCTGTATTCTTCTGCTGTTGCAGCGTCAATCTCGCCATTGAAATAAAGCTGTTGGAGGATTGAAAGAATCGGTTCATCAGTTGAGTATGCGTCAGGATGCCAGTAGCTGTTGCTTATGACTGAATATTCATTTGCTTCATCTATGACTTCTGCCATCATTATAAGACCATCTTCGGCGTAGGAGTCTAAAGTATATTCATCGAATGTTGCACCCTCAGGGCAATAAATTTCAGCTGTATATTCATCCTCATCCTGACCCCAGCCATAATATACTTTAACACTTTCAGCATCTGTATTGCTCGTATTATTGATGGTTGTTTCGGTACTTACGGCCTCTGTTGTTGTAGCAGCGGTAGTAGTTGTGGTTGTGGTTGTGGTTTCGGAAGCTGTTGTCGTAGCTGCGGAGGTAGCGCTTGTAGTTTCCGCTGTCTTATCGCTTCCGCAGGCAGAAATTGAAGCCGTTACCATAGCGGCAAGAATAACTGCCCATATTTTTCTAAATTTCATAATTTCCTCTCCCTTTCAGAGTAGTTTGTTAATAAATGATTACGCCCAGGGATCTTCCTCAACAGGCACACGGATATCAGCAAGGCACTGAATGTCATTCAGGAACCACTGATTTGTAGAAGGCTTTCTTCTGAGCTTTATGGGGCGTGGATTATCTGCGCCCCCGCTTGTAACATAAAGGGTTGCCCAGTTTTCCTCATCAAAAGAATAAGGGTTTTCACTTACCTTTATTACATAAGGAGTATTGGGTTTGTAGCTGTTTTCTGGGGTTGCACCCTCAAAGAAGGAAAAGGTCTTGTAGAATTTACCGTTAAGACGTTCCTTGATAAAGCCCTTTTCATATGTACTAACCTCAGCAGGTCCTTTGAGGAAATCAAGCATTTCAATACAACCATCAGGGTTCTTTTCATATGCGCAAAGAACAGCAATTGTAAGAGCAGTTGTCTTGAAAGCGGAATCGAGAGAAGCCTCGGGTAAAGCCTGTAATTCTGCAAGATTGTTGGGAAGAACGTTGAAAGTAAAGCTTTCTGTACGGTTTGTACATTTTCCCACAGAAGATACAGCATTATTTACCGCCTTTGCGGTTTCGTTCTTGATTGCGTTTTCTGCTGATTTTAAAATTGAATCAAATAATCCCATGTTTAGTCCTCCTTGATAAATCTGAAATTCATAAAGTTTAAAAATCCGTTTTCATCGATTGGTTTTATCCAGCTGTCGACTTTTTCTTCGTAAACTTCGCCGTCAATACCTGTATCAAGCCAAAATTCTCCGTCACGAAGCTCCCATTTCGCAGGTTCATCGGCTATTGCACCATCCAAAATCCTTATAACTCCCGCTGAAACAGCATTGTCTATTTCCTCCTGTGAAACGCCTTCGGGTAAAGGCATAAGCATATAGAAATTTCCGTCTTCGCAGATTTTTACGGTCATACCGATAGTTTTTCTGCGTTCTTTCATTTCATCTTCAACAGCTTCCTCATCTGTTTCGTCTATGTAAGGCATAGGCGAATCAAGATATTCAGAAGGAGTGAGATAAACAGGTTGTTCATTCTCGTCATAGATCATAACGGAATGAAGCTTCCATTTTCCTGTAAAGGTCATAATTTCCTCTCCTTTGTTGTTTTTTTAGCAATCTTGACTTAAATAAGTCAATGTGCTAAAATAAAAAATGGGCGGTTCCTGTGTTTGTTGGCGCACCCACAGGAACTGAAAGTACCCAGATACGAGGCAGGATATATACTCTCTTTTACCCTTGCAGACAATATTCTATCAAAAAAAGCACTTTTTCACACTACCCTAATAACGAAAAAAGGGTGGGAAATATTGAAAAAATATCTTTAATCGGGTAGTAAAATCGGGTCAAATACCCGTATAGAAAGGGAATATATGAAGAAATTAACAACTTTTATCTTAATTTTTGTAATAATAACAGCCATCTTGTCGGGCTGTTCCGATAAAACGAGGCCTGACGCTGATAATCCAGTGACACTTACAATGTGGCACGTTTACGGCAGCCAGACGAAATCCCCTCTGAATGATGCAATTGCCGAATTCAATGATACAGTGGGAAGAGAAAATGGCGTTATAGTAAATGTTGTATCAGTGACAAGCTCCTCGGCAATTGATAAGGCACTCTCATCCTCAGCTAATGGCGAGCCGGGAGCAGAGGAACTGCCTGATTTGTTTACAGCATATCCGAGAGTTGCTGAAATAGTAGGCGAGGATAAGCTTCTTTGCTGGAATAATTATTTTTCAGCAGAAGAACTTTCGGTTTTCAGAGATGAATTTATAGCCGAGGGGTATTTCGGTGACAATCTTCTCATGCTGCCCATTGCTAAATCTTCTGAGGCATTGTTCCTGAATAAGACTTTATTTGACAGATTCAGCGCAGAAACAGGTATATCAGTCGATACTCTCAGAACTTTTGAAGGTTTCTTTGAAACAGCAAAAGCCTATTATGACTGGTCGGAAGGCCAGAATTTCACTCAGATAAACGATTTTTATAATTATGCATACATCGGAATGAAGGCATATGGCGGCGAATTTATAAAAGAAGGAAAGCTTAATCTGAGCGATGAAGCATTCGAAAAGGTATGGCACCCTCTGAGCAAAGCGGCAATCTACGGTGGAATATGCCTTGATGACGGGTATGCCGCATCACGCTGGAAAACAGTTGAGATAATTTCAAACATAGGCTCAACGGCTGATATTCTGTACCAGCCTGAAATGGTGTTTTATGCCGATAATACCACTGAAAATATAACCTCGGTATCTTTACCGTATCCTACGTTTACAGCTGATAAATCCTGCGCTGTTCACAGAGGCGGGGGATTGTTCACAGTAAAGAGTGATGATGAACGAAAAAATTATGGAGCATATATTTTTGCAAAATGGCTTACAGAAAAGGAAAACAGCCTGAAATTTGTTACAAACGCAGGCTATCTTCCTGTTACAGATGAAGCCTTTGCGGAGCTCTTTTCCGATACGGACATTGCTGAAAAAGACAGCTACCGCAACTTATATGACATGATGAACGGAATGATGAACGGCTATGAACTTTATCCGCTCCCGTTATATGCTAATGCTTCGGATATTCAGAGCCGTTTTGAACAGAATGTAAAGCTTGTGCTGAAATCCGCACATAACCAGTATATCGAACGTACAGCTAACGGGGAAGACAAGGAAGCTGTACTTAACGAGCTTACCGCTTCTTCTTATGAAGAGCTGAAAACGCTTTGCGATAAGGAGATGTGAGGTTAAGGATATGAATGTACTTAAATACCTCGATATCATAAAGCAATTCGGTTCAGAAGGCGTATCAATGCGCAGAAGATTTGCTTTTTATGTTTTTTCTGTAATCTGCCTGTTTCTTGCAGTTATTGTTATTTTGCTGAATCTGTTCGGTATTCTTAATCCTACTGACAGACAGATAATGAGCGAATTAAACTCACGGCTAATTGCATGTTCCGACAGTATTGAACACGACTGCGACGAGCTTGCCGCCTGCGCAATATCCTTTTCTGGACAGCTTGAAGGATTGATACAGGATTACCTCGCTGAAAATAACATTTCATTCAGTGAGCTGAAAAATAATCCCGAAGCACTTGATTCTTTACAGAACAAGCTTTATGATTCGGTTTATCTCAATATGCAGGTAGCTCCCGCAAGCGGCACGTTTTACATTCTTGATACAACCGCGAACAGTAATTTGGAAACAGAGCTTTACAGCGGAATATATCTTAAATATATCAATCTATATTCTGAAAATACCGTAAACAATGCCTTTTCATTTTATAGAGGTTCATTCTCAACAGGTAAAAACAAAGGTATAAATTTCCACAGTGGTTGGAAAAACGAAAGTAGTACTACATTTTTCGAGAACTGTAATGACGTGTTTTCCGACGGGATTCATTATGCTTTAAGTTCAGCGGTTTCGATTCCTGATACGTGGGAAAGGGCAAGGTATATTTATGTTCCCATACGGGATTATAATGATGATATTATTGGTGTCTGTGGATTCGAAATAACCGACCTGTTGTTTCAGCTTTCGCATAAGACGGTAAATGAACAATGGGGCAATGAAATATACGGTTTGCTTGACGAAAAGAACGGAGTTTACTCAGGACAATTCAGTTCGGGTCGTTACAATACGGATATTGGTCTTAGAATTGATAAAAGCGGCGGCTCACAGGTATTTGATTTTGGCAATGAGAAATGTATAGGTTTAACAAAGGAAATAAAGCTGGGTAATAAATCATTCAGTGTAGCTGTTATGCTCCCGGAAGCGCAGTATGAAAGCTTTCTGCGGAAAGGCCAGATGAAATTTGTGCTGATTTTTCTCATTGCGGCGATTCTTGCGGCAGTTTGCTGTGTTTTCATGAGTAAGAAATATGTGTCGCCTATTTTGAAAAAAATTGAGCAGGTCAAAGCAAATGAAGATTCAGGCGAACAGCTTCGCATACGTGAAATAGATGACCTTTTTGCCTTCCTTGATGAAAAGGACAATTATTACGAAAAACAGCTTGAAGACCTTGAAAAAGCAAAGCTTTTTGCCGAAGAAGAGGCGCGTAAAGCCAAGGAAGAGTACGAAAAGGCGGCAGAAAAATATGAGCTTGCAAAAAGTGAAATCGACCGTCTTGCTGAAAAGCAGAAGGAAGAAATTGTTCCCGAGGAATACAACTTCTTCGTAGAAAACCTCAGTATGCTTACTCCTGCGGAATACAGGGTTTATGAGCTGTATCTGTCGGGAAAGACAGCTAAGCAGATTGCGGAAATTCTTCACATTACTGAAAATACGCTTAAATACCATAACAAAAATATTTACAGTAAGCTGGGCATATCCTCGCGAAAACAGCTTCTGCGTTTTGCGTCTCTTAAACAGCACAGAGACGGAAAAGAGGACTGGACATAGAAATTAATCCCGATAATTTCAGCACGGAATTATCGGGATTTTCCTTGTTCTGAGTTTTAATTATTTGATAGTTTTTTTCGGAAAACTACTTGACAACATCGATTTAAAGTGATATAATACAAAAAATGAATAATAAAAGCGATGACGAAGACGGAAACAGCAACGAGTTTCACAGAGAACCGGGGATGGTGCGAGCCCGGTAAATGACTGCTGATTTCTTATCCCTTCCGAGCCGGAAGCCCCAAAGGTTTACACCCAGTAGGCGTTTCCCGTGAATGCTACGTAAATGCATAGAAGTTGGTAGACTTCGAAGAGGTGGCGGGTTGTCATATCCGCAATTTGAGTGGTACCGCGAGTGATAATCAGTAATTTACACCCGTCTCAAAGCAATTAGCGTTGAGGCGGGTTTTTGTATTTAAGTAAATAAGAACTAATTTCTGAAAGGGGAATTAATATGAGTCAAAAAATACATACTGAAAAGGCCCCTGCGGCAATAGGGCCTTATTCACAGGCAATTGTTACAGGAAATTTGATCTTTACATCGGGACAGATTCCATTGAATCCCGAAACAAATGTTATTGAGGGCGAAAATATAACAGAACAGACTCACCGTGTCTGCAAGAATCTGAAAGCGGTGCTATCTGCTGCAGGCAGTTCTCTTGAAAATGCGGTAAAAACCGTATGTTTTTTAAGTAATATGGCGGATTTTGCTGCATTTAATGAAGTATATGCACAGTATTTTACAGGTAAACCTGCCCGTTCTTGTGTAGCTGTAAAGGAGCTGCCCAAAGGCGCTTTGGTAGAGGTAGAAGTTATTGCAGAAATAGGAGGTAACTAATAATGGGAATGACCATGACACAGAAAATTCTTGCAGCACATGCAGGACTTGATAAGGTTACAGCAGGACAGCTTATAAATGCAAAGCTGGACATTGTACTTGGAAACGATATTACAACTCCTGTTGCAATTAATGAATTCAAAAAAGCAGGCTTTGATAAAATCTTCGATAAGGACAAGGTAGCAATTGTACTTGACCACTTTGTTCCCAACAAGGATATAAAGGCAGCCGAGCAAAGTAAAACCTGCCGTACTTTTGCCTGCTCTCATTGTGTAAGTCATTTCTATGATGTTGGCAAAATGGGTATTGAACACGCACTTCTTCCTGAACAGGGCGTTGTTACCGCAGGTGACTGTATTATTGGTGCAGACAGCCATACTTGTACATATGGTGCCCTTGGTGCATTCTCGACCGGTGTCGGCTCCACCGATATGGCGGCTGGAATGGCTACGGGTATGGCATGGTTCAAAGTTCCCTCAGCAATCAGGTTTAATCTTACGGGAAAGCTCAATAAGAATTGCAGCGGTAAGGATGTAATCCTTACAATTATAGGGATGATAGGTGTAGACGGGGCACTTTACAAGAGTATGGAATTTACAGGTGAAGGTGTTAAGAATCTTTCCATGGATGACCGTTTATGTATTTGTAATATGGCAATTGAAGCAGGTGCAAAAAACGGTATTTTCCCCGTTGATGAGGTTACTAAGGAATATCTTAACGGCAGAAGCGAAAGAGAACCTGTAATATACGAAGCGGATGATGACGCTGAGTACGAAAAGGTTATAGATATTGACCTCGGCGCAATCGTACCTACTGTTGCTTGTCCTCATCTTCCTGAAAACACTCATCCTGCATGCGAACTGAATGACATAAAAATTGACCAGGTTGTTATCGGCTCCTGTACCAACGGCAGACTTGAAGATATGGAGGCTGCTTATAAAATTCTTAACGGAAAGCATATTGCAGACGGAATACGTTGCATTATCATTCCTGGAACAATGCAGATTCTCCGTGAATGTGTAGAACGAGGCTGGTACACAGCATTTATAGATGCCGGTGCCGTTGTTTCAACTCCAACCTGCGGCCCATGTCTCGGCGGATATATGGGTATTCTCGCAGCAGGCGAAAGATGTATAGCTACAACTAACCGTAACTTTGTCGGACGTATGGGCCATGTTGAGAGTGAGGTATATCTCGCATCTTCTCATACCGCAGCGGCAAGTGCATTAACAGGCTATATCACAGAATACAAGGAGGATTAATATGAATACACAAGGTAAGGTTTTCAAATATCCCGATAATGTTGACACCGATGTTATCATTCCTGCACGTTATCTCAATACTCCCGATGCAAAGGAGCTTTCTCTTCATTGTATGGAGGATATTGATACAGAATTTGTAAAGAATGTAAAGCCCGGTGATGTAATGGTTGCCGGCTGGAATTTCGGCTGTGGTTCCTCTCGTGAGCATGCCCCTCTTGTAATCAAGACATGTGGTACAGGCTGCGTAATCGCCAAGAGCTTTGCAAGAATCTTCTACCGCAATGCTATCAATATCGGTCTGCCTATTCTTGAATGTGAAGCTGCTGCTGATGAAATCAGCGCAGGCGATGAGGTTAAGGTTGACTTTGATACAGGTATTATTACAAATATCACCACAGGAAAGAGCTATGAGGCTCAGCCCTTCCCACCCTTTATTCAGAATATTATCAAAAGCGGCGGTTTGCTGAAATCCTTAAAGGAGGGTGAAAATAATGACTAAGAATATTGCGGTTATCAGAGGCGATGGAATTGGTCCCGAAATTGTTGAACAGGCTATCAGGGTACTTGATAAGATTGCAGATCTTTACGGTCATACATTTAATTACATTGATGCTGATATGGGTGGATGTGCTATCGATAAGTACGGCGATCCTCTTCCGGCAAGTGAGCTTAAAAAGTGTGTGGAATCCGACAGCGTACTTTTAGGTGCGGTGGGCGGTAACAAGTGGAACGATGTTCCCGGGCATATGCGCCCCGAAAAAGGTCTTCTCAGACTCAGAGAGGGTATGGGTGTTTACTCAAACAATCGTCCTGCAAAGATCTGGAAACAGCTCAGCGATGCTTCTCCTCTTAAAAAGGAAATAGTGGATAAGGGCATTGATTTTATTATTGTAAGAGAGCTTATCGGCGGTATCTATTTCGGCGAGCACAAGACTGAGGGCGATGTTGCGACCGATATTCTTAAATACAGTGAGTCAGAAATTGAACGTATTGGCAGAATTGGTTTTGAGACAGCAAGAAAGAGAAATAAGAAGCTCTGTTCCGTTGAGAAGAGCAATGTTCTCGATTCCAGCCGTCTCTGGAAAAAGGTAATGCACCGACTTGCAGCGGAGTATCCCGATGTTGAGCTTTCTGATATGCTGGTTGATAACTGCGCTATGCAGATTGTAAAGAATCCTGCACAGTTTGATGTTATTGTAACAGAAAACATGTTCGGTGATATTTTATCAGACGAAGCTTCGATGATTACAGGTTCAATCGGTATGATTCCTTCTTCAAGTCTTGGTACCTCCTTATGCGGTCTGTATGAGCCGATACATGGTTCTGCACCTGATATTGCAGGAAAGGATCTTGCAAACCCTGTGGGTACAATTCTTTCAGCGGCAATGATGCTCCGTTTCAGCTTTGATATGGCAGAAGAGGCGGATGCAATTGAAAAGGCCATATCCGATTATCTTGACGACGGTTACCGTACAGCTGATATTATGAGTGAAGGAATGAAACAGGTAGGCTGTAAAGAATGTGGCAAACTTATTTCAGGTTATCTTAAAAGAAATTGATTCAGTATAGCAAAAGAGGAGAATATTTATGATAAAAACAGATGTAGTAAACGGCGTTCAGAATGCTCCGCACCGTAGCCTTTTTCATGCACTGGGACTTACGGAGGAGGAACAGTCAAGACCACTTATTGGTATTGTTAGTTCATATAATGAGATTGTTCCAGGACATATGAACCTTGATAAAATCGTTGATGCAGTAAAGCTCGGTGTTGCAATGGCAGGCGGTACGCCTATTGTTTTCCCTGCAATTGCTGTATGTGACGGTATTGCTATGGGACACGTGGGAATGAAGTATTCTCTTGTAACCCGTGACCTTATTGCCGATTCAACTGAGGCAATGGCACTTGCGCATGGCTTTGACGGACTTGTTATGGTGCCCAATTGTGATAAGAATGTACCCGGACTTTTAATGGCTGCTGCAAGAGTAAATATCCCAACTGTTTTTGTAAGCGGCGGTCCTATGCTTGCCGGAAAGGTTGAGGGCCATAAAACAAGTCTTTCGAGTATGTTTGAAGCCGTAGGTTCATACAATGCGGGTAAAATCGATGATGCAAAGCTTCGTGAATATGAATGCAAAACCTGTCCAACCTGCGGTTCCTGTTCAGGTATGTATACAGCAAATTCTATGAACTGCCTTACCGAAGCACTTGGTATGGGACTTCGCGGAAACGGAACAATTCCTGCTGTATATTCTGCAAGAATCGAACTTGCAAAGCATGCCGGTATGGCGGTAATGGATATGGTAAAGAAGAATATCCGCCCGCGTGACATTATGACAGAGGATGCGCTTATGAATGCGCTTACAGTTGATATGGCGCTCGGCTGTTCAACTAACAGTATGCTTCATCTTCCTGCAATTGCTCATGAGTGCGGGGTAGAGCTTAACCTTGATATTGCCAATGAAATCAGCGCAAAAACACCCAATCTCTGTCATCTTGCTCCTGCAGGCAGAACATATATGGAAGACCTTGACGAAGCTGGCGGTGTTTATGCAGTAATGAATGAGCTTAACAAGAAGGGTCTGCTTAACACCGGTTGCATGACGGTGACAGGTAAGACAGTCGGTGAAAATATTGAAGGTTGCGTAAATCTTGATCCTGAGGTAATCCGTCCTATTGAAAATCCATACAGTGAGACAGGCGGAATAGCTGTTCTTAAAGGCAATCTCGCTCCTGAGGGAAGTGTTGTCAAGCGTTCTGCTGTACTTCCCGAAATGCTTGTACATGAAGGTCCTGCAAAGGTATTTGATTGTGAAGAAGATGCACAGGCGGCAATCAATGCGGGTAAAATTGTTGCAGGTGATGTTGTGGTTATCCGTTATGAAGGACCAAAGGGTGGCCCCGGTATGCGCGAAATGTTAAATCCCACCTCTGCGATTATGGGAATGGGACTTGGCAGCAGCGTAGCACTTATTACAGACGGCCGTTTCAGTGGTGCGACACGCGGCGCATGTATTGGTCATGTTACTCCCGAAGCTGCTTCGGGAGGAGTTATCGGTGTTGTTGAAGACGGCGATATTATCAGCATCAATATTCCTGAAAATACTATTGAATTAAAGATAGATGAAGCTACACTTTCCGAACGAATGAAAAACTTTGTTCCTAAGAAAAAGGAGCTTTCAGGTTATCTTAAACGTTACGCAGCACTTGTTTCAGGCGGTGCTTACGGAGCGGTTCTTAACTGATTATTTATAGACAAAAGCCTTCAAGCCAGTGGTTGAAGGCTTTGTTTATTTATAAGACAGACTTGACATTATGATTAATATATGGTACAATAAAACAAATGTTGCGTAACGCGTGTTACTGAAAGAGAGGCGAAAGTATGAATCAAAGACTTTTTATAATTGAGGGCTTGCCTTGTTCAGGCAAAAGCACAACCTCTGCTTTCGTTTCGGAAGAATTAGGAAAAAAGTTTAATGTATGTTATGTTGATGAGGGAACAGGTACTCATCCCGCCGATTATGAGTTCCATAGCTTTTTGACTGAGGATGATTTACATTCTTTTTCTGATGACGAAAAGAAAATAATTTTTTCAGTTTCTGAAAAAGTAAGAAATGGTATAGTCCTTTCCTTATCAGACTTAGAAGGAGAGTTGTTTGAAAAGCTTTTGCAATACAAAATATATGATTTTCTTCCCTGGGATACAGAATATCCTGTGATGCTTGAAAAATGGCGAAGCTTTGCGGACAGTGCGGATGAAAACGTAAAGTATGTGTTTAATTGCGTTCTTTTGCAGAATCCTATGTGTGAAACGATGATGCGGTTCGGATTCTCAAAGGATGAATCAAAGGCTTATATAAAAAGGATTGCCGAAATCATCAGGCCTATGGAGCCTGTTGTTATATATCTGAAAAACGATGATATCAAATCTTCGGTGCTTAAAACTTCCGGTGAACGTGAAGGCTGGCTTGACGGGGTAATTGATTATCATATCAACGGTGCGTATGGCAAAAGCATAAATGCACAAGGATTTGACGGATATATAGCCTGTCTTGAAGAAAGGCAGAAAAGAGAGCTTGAAATTCTTACGGAACTTGATATTGAAAGTAAGGTGATTGATAATCCCCATAAGAATTGGGAAAAGGCGTATGAAAAAATAAGGAGTTTCTTAATATAAACAGAAGGTAATAATTTTATATGAAAAATAACAAGGAGAAAAACAATGAAACTTGACGGATTCGGATTATTTGTGAACGACATGGCAGAAATGATACGTTTTTACCGCGATGTGCTTGGCTTTGAAATCAAGGAAGCAGAGGACACCTCAAACGTATATTTGGTAAAAGACGGAACCCTGTTTTTGCTTTACGGAAGACAGGATTTTGAAAAGATGACCAGTCGTAAGTATGAGTATATAAAGGGTCTTAACGGTCACTTTGAAATTGCTCTTTATGTTGATACATTTGAAGAGGTTGACGCTGAATACGAGAAAGCAATTTCAAAGGGTGCGGTTTCAGTTTTAGCACCTGAAACAGAGCCCTGGGGACAGCGCACCTGTTATATTGCCGATCCGGAAGGAAATCTCATAGAAATCGGATCATTTAACCGCCCCTTTGAACGATAATTGTAAACAAAACCAGGCGTATGCGAATGCATACGCCTGGTTTTTGCTATATTTGATTATAATGCATCAGTATCTGTATCTCATGTCCGAACAGTAGCGAGAAATAAAAAATCACTTTTTGTTTTCATTCATAATCATCCTTTCAATTGCGAAATCTTGCAACACAAATAAATTTTATGGTAAGTAACGCAACTATTTTTCCATAAACGCAACAACATATAAAAAAAGCTGTGCAGCATATTGCTGTACAGCCTTTCGGAAATTATAAATTTTCAATTCGCTTTCTTACATAAGCTTCAATCATATCAGCAGTATCATCTATACCAAGTCTGCTGCTGTTTATGGACAGTTCGTAGCAACGTGAATCGCCCCACTTACCTTCACAGTAATAGTTATGGTATGATTTCCTATGCTTGTCGTGACGGTACATTGCGGCAGCGGCCTGCTGTTCATTCATGTTTCTTACCTTGCAGATTCGTTCGAGCTTGGCTTTTTTATCACCCAGAACAAATACAGATATCATATTGGGACAGTCTTTGAGCACAAACTCAGCACAACGGCCTACAATGATAAAGGATTTGCCTTTGTCTGCAAGTCTCTGCATATAATCGAACTGCATATATGCTACGTTTTCTTCGGGAGAGTTGCTATATCCTTTTACTGTTCTTGATAAAAGGTGCTTTTTGGGAGTTTCGTCGTACTGTTTGAGTTCATTAGCAGAAATGTTTTTCTCAGCGGCAATTTCATCAAGAAGGTTATGGTCATAGAGTGGAATACCGAACTTTTCAGCCAGTATTTCAGCAATTGCATGACCACCGCTTCCGTATTCTCTGCCGATAGAAATAATCAGTTGTTTTTCCATAAAAGCCTCCTTACAGATATCTTACAAAAATAATAGCCGTACAGATGATAAGGACAATGATTGTAGCAGGAGCACAAGCCTTACAGTACTTGCCCCAGCCGATAGGATAACCCTGTTTTGCGGCAACGGATGTACCTACAACATTTGCAGAAGCGCCGATAGGTGTAGCGCTACCGCCGATGTCTGTACCCATAGAAAGCGCCCATGCGAGAGTAGAAAGTTCAACTCCCTGAGTAGCGGATAACACCTTGATAATAGGAATCATAGTTGCGGCAAAAGGTATGTTGTCTACGAATGCGCTTGCGATTGCGGAAATCCAGATGATAATACCGAGCATAAGCATGACGTTACCGTTGCTGATATCTCCGATTGCAGAAGCAACAAGTTCAAGAACGCCCGTATGTTCAAGACCGGCAACGACAATAAATAAGCCTACGAAAAACAGCAGAGTCTTATAGTCTACACCCTTCATTATTTCAGGAATGTGCTTAGGTGCTGTAATAATTGTTACAACAGCAATAAAAAGACCGATGGTAGAAACGGTAAGACCTGTCTGAGCGTGAGTAATAAGCATTACAACAGCCACAAGGAAGATGATTGTGCTAATGATAAAGCCTCTCATATCCTTGATAGCGTCTTTTGGTGAAGGAAATTTACTCATATCGACATCGCCATTATTAACACTTAAATCCTTGCGGAAGAATAGGTAGAAATAAATTATTGCCGCAATCATGCTTATGCCTGCCATAACACCTGTATTGCAGATGAAATCAGCAAAGGAGTAGCCCAGTGAAGTACCGATAATGATGTTAGGCGGGTCACCGCACATTGTTGCACTACCGCCCAGGTTAGCGCAGAATACTTCTGCAAGAATCATGGGGACAGGATTGAATTTAAGAAGCTGTGCCAGTTCTACTGTAACAGCAGCAAGGAAAAGAATAACGGTAATACTGTCAATAAACATGGCAAGTACACCCGACATAATCATAAAGGTTATGAAAATCGGAATAGTTCTGCATTTTACAAGCTTTGCAATCAACATACAAAGCCAACGGAAGAAGCCTACACGTGCCATTCCTTCAACCATTACCATCATACCTGCGATAAAGATGATAGTTTCCCAGTTTATACCGGGAGCTGATTCTGCGGAATTTCCTGTATGGTACCAGAAATCCAGATTAAAAATACTTTCGAAATTGAGAGTTTGTATAACAGCTTCTCCGCTGTGCATACAAAGTCCGAATACAAGACCCAAAGTAAGCACACCGCATCCAAGTGTTACATAATGTCGTTCAATCTTATCAAGAACAATAAGAATGAACATTGCTACGAAGATAACCGCAGCAACAATCTGTGATATCATGTTATTTACCTCGCTTTTGTTCCGGCATTTATATATATGAGCCGTATTTTTCACACAAAGCTTAGTTTAACACTTTGAACGATTTTTGACAATGGCAATTCTTTACAATTATTTTCAAATAATCGTGAAAAAATTTACTTTGGAAGTTTTAATCTTAGTTAAAAATTAAGTGGTTTTTATAATCATATCATATTCTTTTGATAAATGTCAATAAAAAAGTTTTACTGTAAATTAGCTTTTTAAAAGTTGCAAAAAACCATAATATATGGTATAATAAAAGTATATTTTAATTATAGGTGATAGTTTTGAAGAAAAATCTTATTGAAAAGATAAAAGAATCATTAGGCTCGGTATTACCTGTAGCTGCCGTGGTTTTTTTACTTATTATATCAATTGTTCCCATAAGCGGTGAATTGTTCTTTATGTTCTTTGTGGGAACAATTCTGCTTGTTATAGGAATAGGTCTGTTTACGTTGGGTGCCGATACATCTATGATTATTATAGGTGAGCAGATAGGCGCAAAGCTTGTAAAAATGCGGAAGGTATGGCTTATACTTCCCATATGTTTTCTTATAGGCGTTCTTGTAACAGTAGCTGAACCGGATCTGAAAGTTCTTGCGGACCAGACTCCTATTGCTGATTCAACAGTTATGATATGGTCTGTTGGTATAGGTGTAGGTCTTTTCCTCGCTATTGCTTTTCTGCGTATCTTTCTGCAAATTAGAATTTCCGTGCTGTTTATAATCTTTTATGCACTTGTATTTGGATTTGCCTGTTCGCCGTTGATTTCTCCCGGTTTTATACCTACGGCGTTCGACTCAGGCGGAGTTACCACAGGCCCTATAACTGTTCCGTTCATAATGGCGCTTGGTCTCGGTCTTTCTTCAATCCGTGGCGATAAAACATCAGCAGAAGACAGCTTCGGTCTTGTAGCTATGTGTTCCATCGGTCCCATACTTACAGTTCTCATTTTAGGCGCTCTGAATGGCACTGAAACCGCTGAACAGGCACTTACTCCCGCAGGAAGCTACGATTCTGTTTCCGAAGCCTTTATGGAGTTTGTAAAGGCATTCCCTCATTACATGGAAGAGGTAGCCTTTGCACTTCTGCCTATTGTGGTATTTTTCCTTATATTTAATTTTGTTTCCTTAAAGCTTGACAAGAAAACTCTCATAAAGATTTTTGTAGGTCTTGCATTTACATACATCGGACTTGTATTATTCCTTACAGGCGCAAATGTAGGCTTTATGCCCATAGGCCAGTATCTCGGTGAAAGCCTTGCAGGAGGCGGATATTCATGGATACTTGTTCCTATAGGTATGCTTATCGGTTATTTTATTGTATCTGCCGAGCCTGCGGTACATGTTCTCAAACAGCAGGTTGAAACTATTACTGAGGGCAGAATTACAGCCAGAGCCTTGGGCCTCAGTCTTGCGCTCGGTGTTGCCGCATCGGTTGGTATTGCAATGCTCAGATGTATCACGGGAATCTCTATTCTCTGGTTTATTATTCCCGGCTATGCACTTGCGCTTATTATCAGCCTTATTGTACCGCCTATCTTTACATCGGTAGCCTTTGATGCGGGCGGTGTAGCATCAGGCCCTCTTACTGCAACATTCCTTCTGCCTCTGGCAATGGGTGCATGTAGTGCTTCAGGCGGAAATATTGCTACGGATGCGTTTGGTATTGTTGCCATGGTAGCTATGACTCCTCTGCTTACAATTCAGATTTTAGGTCTTATCAGTAAGTTCAAGGCAGCACCTGTTACAAAAAAATATATTCCTGGCGTTTTCCCGATTACATTGGATGCTTCCTGCGATGCTGTTGTATGGCTTGACGAAGGAAAAGGAGGTAAGCGGTAATGAAAGCAATGGTACTTATAGCGGATTACAGCTGTATGCCTCTTGTTCAGGGCATATTGGCGGAGGAAAATGTGCCGTGCCGTTTTCTTATTCACGGTTTCGGTTCTGCTGATTCCCAGATGCTTGATTATCTGGGACTTGGTGAAAACAAAAAGATTATCGGAATATCCTTTGTTGCAGATAATCTTGTTATGCACCTTTATGATGTTTTCAATAAAAAGCTTTCGCTTACCGAGGCAGGAAAAGGTATTGCATTTACAATGCCGTTAACTGGTGCATCAGGCACAGCATTTGCACTTAACGGAACAAAACCCGAAATGGAGGGGACAACAGAAATGAACGAAATAAAGCACGAGCTTATTATAACAATTGTAAATCGCGGTGGATTTGAAGCGGTAAAGGAAGCAGCCAAGGCAGCCGGTGCGAGAGGTGGTACTCTTCTTCACGGCCTCGGACTTGGCGGAGAAGAGGCTGCAAAATTCCTTGGAATCTCTATTCAGCCTGAAAAAGACGTAGTTCTTATTGTAGTCAACAAAGAGGACAGAGAAAAGGTAATGAGCGGTATTCTTGAAACAGCCGGTATTCTTACCGAAAATCGCGGAATATGTTTTTCGCTTCCTGTTGACAGTGCATTAGGCCTTGCAGGAAAGCCTGTAAACATTGAAGATATGGTCGAATAATGTGTTTTTGCTGTGCGCCTGTGGAAAAATCCGCAGGCGCACATTGACATTTACTAAGAAAGCTATTATACTTAGTATAAGTAAATGAAAGGACAAGCCTTATGAGTTGTATCTGTTTTAAAAATGTTAGCAAAAGCTTTAATAAAATACCTGTGCTGAAATCGGCGGATTTTACAATTGAAAAGGGTGAAATCTGTGGTTTTATCGGCAGAAACGGAAGCGGAAAGACTGTTATTTTCAAGCTTATGACCGGTCTTCTCTTATCGGATACAGGAACTGTCCTGATAAATGATGAGAATTATTCGGGTAGAGGCGGCTTCTTTTCTTCACTTGGCGTAATGATAGAAACTCCCGGATTTATTCCCCATTACAGCGGTCTGAAAAATCTCAAAATTCTTAATTCCATGAGTAGTAATCCTGTTCCGAAAAATGAAATAAAGGCGCTTATGATAAGACTGGGACTTAATCCGAAGAATTCCCGTCCGGTGCGTACCTATTCACTCGGTATGCGCCAGAAATTAGGCATAATTCAGGCGGTAATGAATAAGCCTGAGCTTCTTGTTCTCGATGAACCTATGAACAGTCTCGATACAGAATCTGTCAATGAAATCAGAAAGCTTTTTTCTGAGCTGAATGAGGCAGGAACAACTATCGTAATAGCAAGTCATATTGCCGAAGACATAGAAACACTCTGTACCCGTATTTTCCGAATAGAAAATGCACAGGTAACAGAGATTACGAAAGAGAAAGGCGCAGTATGAGATTTATTTTTACAGATTTAAGACGAATTTTTACTGAGCCTGCTTTTTACATAAGTATTCTTCTGAGTGCGGTGTTGCTTGGTGTCGGTTTTCTATGCGTCATGGAGGGAAATGAACCGGACAGATTGTTTCTTTATGCTCAGTCCTTTGCGCTTCCGTTCGCTGCACCTCTTTTAGCGGCAATGCCTTATTCGGTAATGCTTATGCAGGAGAAGGAAACCCGTTATGAATCATTGATGAATATAAAGCTTGGCGGTGGAGGTTATGAATTCAGACGCTTTATCACCTGCGGAATCTCTGGTGCAGCGGCGCTTTTTATTCCACAGCTTGTATTACTTATTGTCTGTGTTTTGCTTAGCCCTGAAAATGACCATGGCTATGATATTTCTGTACTTATGTTGTCATTATCTTTTGGCTTCTCTTATGCAGCATTTTCTTACAGCCTTACTTTTGTAAATCGCCAGAGGTATGTGCCTCTTGTAATGCCCCAGGTTCTGTATCTTTTATGTATATATGCTTTTCCGCATATAAAACTGGAACGTTTTTACCCGCCTCTTGACATAGCACCTGCAATTTACGGAAGCGACATAACCCCCGACAGATTCTTTATTCCTCTTTGTATTACTGCGGCAGGTCTTATACTTACGATTTTCGGAAAGGCAGGTGTTCGCAGATGAGACGGATTTACAGATTGTTTTATTCTCTGTTTTCACATCTTCCTGCAGCACGCTGGTGCCTTGGAATTGTAGTGATTTCCTTTGCAGCTGTTGTGAGCGTATATAAGTATATTGACATGGCTGATACGGCGGTTTTTTCATCTCTTGAAACAATGTATCTTATACTTACTGATACAATGAACACAGTATTTATTTACCTTCCGCTGTATCTCTTTATAGTGAGTGGAATAATGTTCGACGGCGGATTCGGAGAAGTCGGAATACTCCGTTTCGGCAGCCGCAGGGAATGGCTTGTGGTAAAGGCTGTAACCTATGTTTTCAATACCTTGATTTTCTTTGCAATGCTTCTGATAATGAACTATACGGTAAGCTCTCAGGTATTCGGTTTCAGCGACGCATGGAGCGGCGATTTTATCGGCTTTCGGGTAATGATGGGGCAGCCTGCCTCTGATTTTTCAGAACCGCCTGTTGCTACAATTATCGTATCAGCATGTTCGGTATTTTTGCTTTATATTTTCTGCGGCTTTATGAATATGCTTTTTTCTCTTATAAGCGACAGGGAATCGGTAGGACTATTCGTTTCCCTTATTGCAGGAATTGGTCTTGGTATTGCTGATATGGTGTTTATTCCCGACGGTTTTTCCGCACGTATAAATTATTGTGCGGTGCTTCTGATTTTATCATTTACCGCTTGTGTGGTATCTTCATCGGCGGTAAGAAAAAAGAATTTTGCAGGAAAGAAAATGTACTGAGAGAAAGGACAAATTTGTGAAGATAATAAAAATACTCATAATACTTGCTGTGGGTGTGTTGTGCCTTTTTGCTGCGGTGCATTTTACGGGTGCATATGTTAATGAGGTCAACGAAAAGGACAAGACGCTTGCAGAAGTTATAATACAGAATCAGTTGGCAGAGGAGATAAATAAAGCGGAGGAACAGGCGAAGGAAGAGCTTGGCGAAACACTTGTAACCACAGTTCTTACAACAAAGCCCGTAACTACAACAACTCCCGAAACAACAACTGTTACAACCACAACCCCTGTAACAACAACTACTGTGACTACTACAACAGTTGTTACAACCGCTTCTCTCACCGAAACATCAACAGTTGAAACAACTCAGCCACCTGAGGAGATAATAACCGAATTTACAAGGGGAGGAATACTTCCCGCGGATAGAAAGAACATTCCGTTTAAAACGGTATTTACTCTTACAGAAGGGGAGCAACAGCGTTTTACAGCCTTTTTGGTTGAGCATTACTTCCTTAACGGTGATTTATATGTAAATGCAGAAACCAGACCTGAATTAAAGGAAAAGAAGCGCATTGCAAACGAGATGGAGAAAAGTGCTATTTCTGCTCTTAATCTTGTAATGGATAAGGTTAATCTGTCTGATATCACTTCTATAATGAGTGTGGATTATGTTACATTAAAGGCAGATATTACAGCAATACGCGATGACTTTCAGACAAAGTATAAGGAAGCATATAAAAACGGCGAGCAATTCGAAAAACTGTACGATAACAGTCTTGTATTCATGAACAGACTGATTGAGGCGGTTGGAAGATTGCAGACCTCGGCGAAGAACTATAACGAATCCACAAACGCATTCTTTGCGGCAATAGTACTTGCAAGCGCTGTGGAAGATGTTATTATTCCCGAGATATTGTCTGTGCTTGAGCAATCCTTCGGGCTGGTAGAAATAACCCAGGATATTTTCCTTGAAGGAACGCAGGGCACAAAGCTTCTTTCACGTGAAGAGGTAACTGATATTATTACAAATCCTGCTCTTATTCTTGATACGGGACTTGCATAAACCGAAAGGCGTACACTTTTGTGTACGCCTTTTTTGTTATTGCTGCCAGTATGATTTGTGACATTCCACGTATACAAGCTGGTCATCTTCCAGGATGTTTTTTCTTGTTTCCTTTGTCGAAATGCCGGGAAGGGAATTATTGAACTTTCTGATTGCCGCAGCTGTTATTCTGTCCTTTTCGGGACTAAGGTTCTCATTCCAGAATTCAGCCGATGTGTAGTTGTTCAGAATATGCTCTATAACAGCCTCACATACATCGTTGTCGAGCTCTTCTATCAGTTCATAAAATTCTTTTCCGTACTTGTCGGATGCCGAAACCATTTCCCATTTTCCGTTTTTCTTTTCTGCGGTAAGAGTAAGATAAACAAATGCTTCATGGTTTGGAACAGAGTACAGGTATCCTTCGGGCAATAACGTTGTGGGAACACCTACCGGACAAGCTCTTCGGCAATATGTAATCTTATTTTCGCTGAGGGAAGCGAGGAAAACTTCGCCGATACCTGCGCCTTCAACTTCGCCTATAAGCCATTTCTTTGCATTGTCATAGCTTACGCTGTCGGGAGGATTGAGAATGTCAAAGCCTGTGTTATCTTTGAGCTTCTTTATACCCAGAGCTGAAAGCTGTGCAGGAGCTTTGATTGTATCAATGACTGAGTTTTCGTCTGAACGCTTGTAAACCTTCGCATAGTCGCACATTCTGGGATTGCTTCCGTAATAAATGTAGTAGAAGAGAATATCAGACTTGTTTTTTGGTACAAAGCATATTGTGGGTGTACCGATGTTGCTGCCTACGGCATACCAGCCGTTTTCGTCTTCGTAAAACGAATTGGCAAGACATGAATCGGGGTAATCCAGACTACTTCCCGTATAGGAGAAAACCATAGGCTCATACGCCCACATGCGACTTCCGGGATTTACGTAATAGTCTGTATTGTCGTATCCAAGCTCCCATTTGCCGTAGAATACTTTTTCTAAGATTGAAGGGTCATTTTTGCCGTCAAGGAAGGCTAAGAGACTATCAGTATTTCCGTCAACCTGATAAAGCTTGAATTCGTTCATCGCGTCGTTTTCAAAATCAATTCTGAAATTTCTGCGAATATCTGAGATATAGAATGTTACTGTGTTTTCCTCTATATCGCTTTCGCTTATGCTTATGTCTGAGAGCTTTGTTCTATTGCCCTCTTCGTCATAAGCGATAAATTCATTTATTGATTCTTTATCACAATGATACATGTAGGTTATAACATTGGCCTTATCAACTGGGATAGTGATATATACAACATCTCCGCCGTTAAATTTTATATTGTTGAAAATGAAATCTGTTTCAGGTCCCAGCGGATCAATATGAAGCTTGAAGGAAGCATTAACCTTACCGCTTTGCATAACATCCAGTTTTTCAAGCCTTTTTTCAAGACCTTCGGTATAAGTGAGCTTTACCGAATATCCGTTAAAGGTCTGGTAAGCGATTTTTGTCTTTTCGGATGAATCTCCGCGCTTGAAAACTCTTTCATAGTTGCAGAAACGATAATCTGCACCGATTATATAGGGATATCTGTACATATAATCGGGATTGTCCTTCATGATGACATAAACAACTGCGTCACCGTTGTAAGATGACATCTTGCACCACATCGTATCCGTTTCGTAGCAATCAACACCTTTTTCTGTGAAATAAACGTCAATAGGATAAAAATGTCCGTAAGCGCGTTCCCATTTGCCCCAGAATATATCATTTTCAGGAACGGTCTTTTCGCCTTCTGTTAAGGATGTAAGATTAATAGGTGCGGTATTGCTGTCGAGAGGGAATATCTGCCTTGTGGTACAGGTTGCTGTTTTGACATCAACCTTGTAATATAACCTGTTTTCCGGATATGCTCCGCTTACGTGGAATTCATTCAGGTTATTGTCCCAGCTGAGAGTGAGAGAAAGGTCTCTTCCTTTGATATTTACTGTTTCATCATTGTGCTTGTATTTAAGGGTTAAAATCTTATATTTCGAGCTTACAAATAAATAATTGTCATCATCGATTGTAAGCATAACAAGATCAAGGTCTGTACCAATGGTATATTTACTGAGTACAGGCTTATCCTCGGCTGAGCAGATGATTCCTGTATCCAGCATAGTGATGGATTCACCTGAAGCAAGGTCACAGCAATGAAGCTTCAAGGTATTGTCGTTTACGAGAGATACCTTGTAATCCTTGCTCTCAAACAGGACATCAGAGATTGAATCGGGAACTACTACAGAGCTTCTGTCTAACCCGTATACAGCATCGTAGTCACAATGAGCCAGTCCCTCTTCAGTATAGTATGTATCGCCCGTACGGTTCATTAAGTACACATACATAAGTCCCGGATTTACCTTGTAAATGCAGAGAAGCTCAGCCAGATAATTATATTCGTAAAGGTAGTACCACGCCTTATCTGTTTCATATACAGGAAGATTTTCAGTGATAATGTAGCTTCCGAAATCCTCGCTCATGTATGCAAGATTCCATTTATTAACGAATGGGTTTTCAAGGCCTGTTTCAAATGTCTTGTCAAAAACCATGTTGTTGTAATCTATAAGCGAGGTGTCTCTGTCCGCTGGGAACAATATATTCGTTTCGATGAAATGATTATCAAAACTGATACAATAAAATTCGCTTGCTTCGCCGGTAACCAGGCTGTTATCCGTTATGGTAAAGGCATT
Source organism: Ruminiclostridium sp. (assembly GCA_045579565.1). GTDB lineage: Bacteria > Bacillota > Clostridia > Oscillospirales > Ruminococcaceae > Ruminiclostridium_E. The sequence goes on along the minus strand of JAZNML010000014.1, from coordinate 14,192 downwards.
TGCACCCTCATATATATGTGTGTACCCTGTATTCTTTGAAAGCACAGAATAAACTACGCCGTTCCTATGGGTAAAGGGTGTTATTTTATCCTTTTCCACCTCGTAGAAATATAAACGGTATGTAAAGCCATCGTTATCCCACGATTCTATTGTGTAAAGCTGAATAACGGTTTTGTTGCCGAACTTCATACTGTAAGCATTTGATTGAGTGGAATGATGATTTCCGTTATCATCGGTGTATGCAATCTTGTTTGCTACAATTCCCGTATCGTATTCTGCAATAGTCTGATTGTTGGCAAGGTCCCTGGTTATGAATTTGATATTCTTCTCAGGTTCAAGAGTTGTAATAAGCTCATAGTCGCCGAAGGTATGTATGCTTTTCAGACCTGTGGCAATATCTGAACGCTCAAATACCATATCATAGTTGCAGAAAGCGATATCCTGAACATACATAGGCTCCTGATAAAAATACATAATATCGGGATTGTCCTTGAAAATAACATAAAGCTCAGAACCGCTTCCGCCACGCATACCGTTTTCAAGATCTGTAAAGTACCACGCTTTATCAGTTTCAGCAACTTTATTTGCTTTTTCAAAGGTGAAAACAGCGCCTTCGGAAGTAAAGCCTGTGCTGTCAAAGGTAACAACCCATCCGTTCTGGAATGTGTACTCTTCGTCGGGACTGAATTCCTTGAAATCAATATTGTTGTAGTTAATAAGATCGTGGTTTATGTCTATATCCGGGTAACGATAATAGCTAAGAGCTTGCATACTGTCAAAGTTAAGGAAGTAATGCTGTCTTTCCTCGCCGATGACCTTTCCTGCATAGATTTCATCAGTTGACGCTATGCTGTATAAGTACGGGGAATCGTTTGTAATGACAACAAAACCGTTCTGGTCACAGAATTGCTTTATTTTACCGTCAATTACCGCATAAAGAGTTATTGTATATGTAGTTTTGCCGTTTTCCTCGTGTGGTACACTGAGATAAACGAGTGTACCGCTTTGCGTATCAAGGGTATAAAGCTTAGTTTGTATTTCTCCGGAGGAACCTGGATATATTCCTGTGTCCAGCTCGTCAAGAATTGTAACGTTGTATTGCCTCAGTTGAAGCTTCATGTTATTTCCGTATTTACCTGAAAGAGTGACCTTTTGGTTGTCATCAAGAGATACTACGCTTGTTACTGTCTTAGTATCTGCGGGCTTGACTTTTTCATTTGTGATAAGGCTTCTGTCAATCATACCACTGTTATAGAAATAACCATGGGCCTGATAAGAGCTTTCATTGCTTTTTGTTTCGGCGTCGTAGCAATCAGTAATAACATATTTGCCATCTATGTTCTGAATAACAATATCATAGAAATAGTAGTTGTTTATGTCATTAAGATGTTTGGCATTATTGTAAGGAATATCTTCAATTCCTTTAAGTAGTGCAAAATGACCTGTTATCTTAGTTTCTTCCCAGTCATAGCCGATAAACCAGGACTCAACAACACCAAGGTAACCGCCCATACTATCTGTGTAACAAAGCTTACCGTCGATTTCAGAAATACGCGGTGTACCTGTATTTATGTAATCAAAATATTCTCCGTGAACAGAGTCAGCGAAAAGATTTTTAAAATCCTCATAGGTTTTAATTTCCTCGGAAATAATTTGATAGGTGTCATGAATGTTCTCGCCTTCAACCCAGTTTCCGATTTCATATGCGAGATTTTCCTCAACATAGTGAAGATAGTTGTTTGAGAGAGTCTGGAATCTCTCGGCCTTTTCTAAAATAATTTCGTGTGGATCAGCATACTGATCTATCTTATCTGCATCGACATTAATCCATGAATATTCAGGACGTTTAGCTGCCTCCTGTTCTTTAAGGAGGGTATAATATCTGTCCTCTTCGGGAATAAGCGGAATACGGCTGTAAATAACCTCTTCTCCTGTATCCGAGAGAGAGACAGTAAATCCTGCGGCATCAAAATGCCATCTTTCAAGAGTAGTGTCAATGGGGTCATGTATTCCTGAGTTTGTAGCGTGAAGATGTTCTGCTAAGGAATTGAAAACATCAGCAGTGTTTTTATCCTTGACATGATAGTTGATTTCACAAAGACCATCTTCGTTATGAACGACTATGTCGAGTATTGCTTTATAGCCCTCAAAATCAATATCTTTATATTGGAGGGTGCTGGTTGTTGATGTGTTGATATTTGTACTTGGATTGAAGGTGAGGCAATCCTTGACCTCGTCAAGCGTCATACCCCATTTCAATCTGTAAAGCTCATCATTTACAGTAAGGGGTGTAACAATATCAGGCACAGTTGATGTAATGGCGGTTGTCTTTTCCTCGCCGTCGTGAGTACTTGTCATGGAAATATCGTACTTGTCCAGTATGTAGCCGGCTCCTGCAATCATAGTGAGCGCAGCTGCTGATGCCAGAATAACAGGCAAGGCTCTTGAAAATCTGCTGTCTTTTTTCTTTATCTGCACCTGTGTGTTCTGAGGCTCGGCAGATGCAAGCTTGTTCATATCAATAGGCGTGCCTGCTTTTTTGATAATAGTCTGAGCGGTTTCTTCTATGTACTTATCGTCAATTTCCTCAATGGCTTTATCCCAGAGTTCTTTATTTCTGCTCATACATTGACACCCCTTTCTGATAAATATTTTCTCAGCTGTTCTCTTGTTCTTGTAAGCCGTGAGCGGACTGCCACATCAGTCATGTCTAAGTTCATTGCGATTTCTCTTGTAGACATGTTGAAATAATATCTGGCAACAAATATTTCTCTGCTTCGTCTTTTCTGGGTTTTCAGGAAAGCGTTAAGCACTTCTCCGAGTCTTTTGCTGTCATATTCTTCTTCAACTGTTTTTCCTGATATGAGAATTTCGTCAAGCTCGTCATACTGTTCATTGAAACGCCCCTTGTTTACTTTTTCGCAAAGGGAAAGGGCGGTGTTTTTTACAATCCTGCAAAGATATGCGCAAAAGGATTCAGGATTTTTCGGCGGAATAGCATTCCATATTTTAAGATATGATGTGTTTACACATTCTTCTGAATCCTCTGGACTTTGTAATATAGCGTTTGCGATTTTCATGCACAACTTGTCATATTTTGATTTTGTTTCTGTAATTGCTTTTTCAGAGCGTGAAAAATAAAGCTCGATAATCGCTTTATCGTCCATTTACAATCACTCCTTCTCCTAAATACACTTTCTATTATATATAACAGTTGTTTCTATATAAATGTTGCAATATTCTGTAAAATATTTTAACATACATTACTATTCATTTCAAGTATATTCAGACTACTTCCGTCAATGGAAAGATTTACTGTTTTTATATTCTGGTCTTCATATGTTTTATAGTGAAATATTAGCGTTTCTGCATCAAAACAGCATGAATAGCTTGTATAGTGATATTTCCCGTCAGGAGTGCTTACAGCTCCTTTTGGAATAGCCGCATTATCAAGAATATGAAAGAAATGGCTTACCGTTCCGCAGTTTATAGGTGTGTTTTTAATAAGATAATCTGCTCTTGCAAAACGGGATGCGGGAGTAAAATCCCCGGGAAGTCCCACTGTGCCCAGTCCAAGCATTTTATTTCCTGATATTTCAGGATTATCGTGAGAAAGATTTGTGTAATGCTCTCTGTTTTCGAGGTGGAAGGGGAAAGGCGGATTATTTGTAAGTATGTTCGCAGGATTATGATAAATTTTCATGCCTTCTTTTGTTTTTTCAAGCACCAGTGAACCGCCTTTATCTGCAATATGCCAATGAAGAGGTGATAAAGGCAGCTTTTCCGAGAAAGGAACAGCTATAATCTGGCATTCCGATAGCAATGACAAGGCTTCTGTTATGTTTCTGCATTCCGAAAGAACATAGGGGATTATTTCATAAGGCGCAAGGTTGATTTTACCGTTTGTTTCGGTTTCGTTATAGCAGGCATTTTCGGGGAATTTCAAAGCGGCAATATACAGTCCGTTTTCATTCATTGCCTCGGCGTAAAGAGGGTAATTACCAATAACCGCAGCAGTGCCTATAAATGCGTAATGCTTTTCGAGGGAAGATGTTTTTTTGAAGGAAAGAGGAAAATTTCTTGGCGTATTTACAACAGATTCTCCGAAGCTGTAATCAATATCCATATTTCTGCCGAAAAGGACCTTGCCTTTATATAATGAAATACTTGTACACATAATTAATCCTGCCTTTCGTTTGTAGTATTTTAGTCATAAAAGCTGAAAATATTAATTGAAAAAAATTACATAAAATGTTATACTAAAAATGACACCTTTTCCGGAAAAATGTGTTATATGATATGTAAAGGGGGAATTAACGTGACAGATAACGAGATTATAGAGCTGTTTTTTTTGCGTTCGGAGAATGCAATCCGTGAAACAAGCGGAAAGTACGAGCGTCTTTGCCGTAAAATATCATATAACATACTGAGTAATGAGGAGGATATGGAGGAATGTATAAATTCCGCCTATCAGAAATTGTGGGAAAATATACCTCCCAAAAGACCCGAATCTCTCTGCGGTTATCTTTGCAGAATTGTTCGTAATCTTGCGCTCAATATACGCAGAAAGGAAAGTGCGGACAATTGCTATGAAGAGCTTGCTGAAACCATTTCGGACAGCAACACGGTTGAAACTGTATATGATTCAAAGCATACGGCTGAGCTTATAAATGAATTCTTAGGAAAAAGCAAAAAGACAAACCGTATGGTTTTTACTGCACGTTATTATTTTGGTATGTCTGTGAAGGAAATAGCCATGGGCTATGATCTGAGTGAAAACGCGGTAAAATCACGTCTTATGCGCATGAGGAATGAGCTTCGGGAATTTCTGTCGGAAAGGGGTGTAAATGTATGAAATTGTCTGATTTATTCAAAAGTGCAATGAATGACCTTGATGAAAAGTACATAAATGAAGCAGCAGAAGAATTGTACAAAAGACAGGGGAAAGAAATAATTGTAAATGACAACAGAATTGCAAAGCCTCAGAAAAATTCAGGAATAAAGATGTTTTTGGGTATTGCGGCCGCAATTGCTCTTGTGGTAGGCGGTTTTGCTGTACTTAACAGCTTATCCGATAAGCTTCCTGTGGAGGAAAATCCGTTGGATTCATCGGAAATCGGAGATAAGGTTTTAAAGTATAATCTTATCAGGCTGTATGATGAATCAGGCGCACGTACAAGTATCTTCCCTGAAATATGGGATGAATACACTCAGCTTGCGGCGGAGCTTGTGGAGAATCTGGAAAACGTCAAGCTTACTGAAACAGATTATGTTCCGTCAAACAGCGGAGAAACAGAACGTATAGGCATACTTCTTTATTATGACGATGGTTGTGATGGATACGAAATATCAAATTGTTATTCCGGCGGAGCTCTTGACTACACAATTATTACCAAAAACGGCGTAAATTATAAAGCCGAGGGTGATGAGCTAATTCGTATAATGGAATTATGTGCCGAGCTTATGAAAACCGCTGTTCCTTCTCTTCTGAATGGTGAATATTATCTTGACGGAGACGGCGGTAACGGTGTCTATATTGAGGTCAAGAACGACACTATCTGCCTCAAAGGAGATAATGACCTTGACTTTGTAAAGGCAAACTGCGGCGATTTGGATTATAACGAGGTTTATCAGGCACTGGGCAAAAAGGAATATGTTATTTCGAGCATTACCGATAATCCATTGAAGCTGCCGATTTTAACCGAGTGGAAGCAGGACTCGTCTATCCATGCAAATCAGTATGAGGGCAAAAGCTATTATTACTATGTAGGACAAAGTCAGAGCGGTAATACAATAGAGCTTTTTGGTCATAATTTCTACATGGAATTACCTGAAAATATGGAGTATGAAGACACCTTCGCTAAGGGTACAATCCGGTTTACAGAGCTTAAACCTGTGGATATAACGTCTATTAACGAAATAAAGCTACCCATAGGAGACGAAACCGAGGCAAAGGAATATTTCGGCAGACTTTCTGGCGATTCTACGGGTATTGACCGCTTTGGTCATACCGTTCTATCGGAGTATGTATTTGACGAAGAAAACTCATTTTGTAATGCCATGGGCGATTCAGTCACACCAAGTGACTTTGCTCAGCTTCGCTATATTTTATGTGAAAACGGCCTTACAACTTTGTATACAGGTGCATATGTGGATGTTTTTGTAGGACAGACGGGAAGCACCCAGCCTGAGCTTATGCTTTCCACAGGTCTTGGGCTTGTATTCTCACGGACAAATGATGAAAATAACGGATATTCCGAATTTATTCTTGATGACGGTACGGTTTTAAAGCTTAAAATCGGCGGAGCAACCTTGGAGCAGGATTATTATACTGCTGAATGGACAGATGAAGCGAGAGGGCTTAAATATAAGGTTAATGCACGACGTTGTTCAAGGATGGCATTCCTGAATACTATCGTTGCTCTTATCTATGACGTTGACGGAATGGGAAACCTAACATCAGGAGATTCACAGCTCCCGACCAATTTCGCTGATTATGAAATGGATTTCCAGATTTTCTACGATTATTTCCGGGGTATATGGCAGAATAATGAAGCGGTCTATTACGTGGAATTAGGCTGGAATGATGATTTCTTTGATTATAGTAATATTCTTGTTGGTTTTTATAAGGACAGCAAGGGTGCATACATGGCGAGACACGACTATAACAGTTATGTATTGTACTTTATACCGGAAGATGACCGAAAATCCATGCATCAGTATGTTGTGAATGTTACTGATGAAGGATTGTATAGACCTGATGAAATTCCCGGAACAATATATACAAAAGAGTGGGATGGCAGATATTCGCTCGATTCAGGCATGTACGGATACTTGGGAATGTGGGAGATGTGCATAACTGAGGGTATTGATTTTGATTCGCTTCATGATATAAGCTTCCATGATGAAAACGATGAATATTGGACTCGTTTTACAGGTGGTATCGATTGGGGTAAAATCGGTGTTATCAATCGATATGGTGATAATCCTGTCCTTGCACTGAAATTTTTGAACAGTGACGGTGTTACAACTCAGTATTTCCTGTGCAATTTCAAGAAAAACCAGGACGGTACATTAACCCTTACCGAAACGCCATACAGATTTGATATATCCGAGCTGGATATGAAAACCTCCCAGACGGAGAATGCACAAAGGCTGAGGAAGGGTGTGGAAAATACAATTGCATCAGGAATCGGAGGTTATTACGAGGTTGCTGATTATAACATTTATCGTGTTTCAGAGGACAGCTACTATCTTTTCAGAAGCATGGGCGTAAATCAGGGCCAGTGGCATTCCTGCATAGATATTTTCTATTACAGCGGAGAAATATTAGGTTATAAGGATTATGATCCGGTAATGTATTCTCTGGTTCAGGGTGATTATCCGCTTTATAGAGGTAATTACTGGCTTGCAGTTGGTGATGGTTATCTGTATTACCTCAGCGAAGATGTTGTAGAAAACGAATTTTTTATATCCTGCATTTATGAAGGTAAGGAAATATCGCGTTATGATATAGGCTATCTTGACTGTCCGTGGTTTGATAGAATTGTTCATAATAACGATGGAAATATTGATATAGTGTTTATGGGTAAGTCTGGCAGAAAGTGGCAATACAGAGTAGATTATTCTGACCCGTATAACCCTCAGTTTGTGGGAACCACAAATCTTACAGACCCCGAAAATCAGGCTACACTTTACGGCGATTACCGTTTTGTTCACGATGTAGGCGAAAAGCTTGATAAATCCGATTATGAAGAGGCAGGGGACAGCTCTTCGGGTTATACACAGCTTATGGATGAAATGTATCTGATAACAGCAAAGGATTCTGAAAAGCTTTTATTGAAACCAATGCAGACACTTGTGTTTACAATAGATGACGACAGGGGATATCAGCATATAAAAGACGATTATGCAAGCTTCTCATATCACTCCGACGGAAGTACAAATCATCTAACGGTAGGTTATATCGTAGATGGTACGGCATATGAGCTTTACAGCGGACAGACTGACGAGGAATGGAAGAGCTTTGAGCTGAACAGCTTGCCCACAGGTGAATATTATATGTATATCACAAACTATTCTGGATATCTCCAGTATTTTGACTTCATAGGCATAGCTGTAACATAACTATTTCCGCAGTAGAATTATCTACTGCGGAATTTTTTGTAAAATATTCAAAAAACTATTGACAAAGTCTGAATGATATGGTAATATATGATTAAAGATTTTAGAACAAATCTAAATCTAAAAGGAGGTATGATATGACAGTACAAAGAACATTGATTTTAAAGGTTATCAATGACTCCTGTGAACATATGAATGCTGAACAGGTATATATGGCAGCTAAGGCGGAAATGCCCGGTATTGCCATGGCGACAGTCTATAACAACCTCAAATATCTTTCTGATAACGAGTATATCAGAAAAATCGGAGTAAGTGACGGTGCGGATTTCTATGACAGAAATATTATTCCCCATGACCATGCAATCTGTGATAAATGCGGCAGAATTGCGGATATTAATCCCGGCGGAATAAAGGAAGCATTGGAAAAGTCAATAGGCAGTAAGGTAACGCACTATGACCTTAATGTGCGTTATATATGTCCTGATTGCAGAGCAAGGTAATAAGCCGAAAGGCGCAAAATATCATCAAAGGAGAACACAAATTATGGAACTCAAAGGTTCAAAAACCGAAAAGAACTTAATGGCTGCTTTTGCAGGCGAATCACAGGCAAGAAACAAGTATACATACTTTGCTTCCGTAGCAAGAAAGGAAGGCTACGAGCAGATTGCCGCAATCTTTGAAGCAACCGCAAACAATGAAAAAGAACATGCTAAGATGTGGTTCAAGGAATTAGGCGAACTTGGTAACACAGCACAGAATCTTTTAGCTGCTGCGGAGGGTGAAAACTACGAATGGACAGATATGTATGAAACCTTCGCTAAGGAAGCGGAAGAAGAAGGCTTTACAGCTCTTGCATTCAAGTTCAGAGCGGTAGCTAAAATTGAAAAGTCTCACGAAGAACGTTATCGCGCACTTCTCAACAATGTTGAAATGCAGAAGGTATTTGAAAAGAGCGAAGAAACCATGTGGGAATGCCGCAACTGTGGTCATCTCGTAATGGGTAAGAAGGCTCCTGGCGTATGTCCTGTATGTGCACATCCCCAGAGCTTCTTTGAAGTACGCAAGGAAAATTATTGATAACCGAAATTTACGCCCTGTATGGCAATGCTGTACAGGGTGTACTTATTTTTGGTCATTATGAACAATAAAGTAGTGTTTTTTTCGGCATATAATTCATAGTAAAAACTTTACTTTTATGTTAAAAAATGCTATAATAAGAAAGATGACATAAAAAGGAAGGGTATAAAGCCATGGGAAATATGAAACAATCCACATTAGCTAAAATACTTACAATATTATCAATAGTGATGCTTTTCGTAAGCTTTCTCGGAACGCTTACGGTTACAGCGCTTAATTCCCGTCTGAACACATCTTTTCAGGAGGAGTATGATCTGTATTCCTGCTGTGAGCAATACCGTAGTGCATCTGAGTATCTGATTCGTGAAGTGCGTGCGTATGCCGTAACAGGCGAGCAGGCATACTATGACGCATATATTCAGGAAAAGAGAATTGATACACGCCGTGAAAAAAGCATTGACAAGATGTATGAAATCGGTCTTTACCCGGAAGAAATCGCAATGATTGAGGAAATCGTAGCAACAGGCGAACAGCTTGCGGTTATTGAAGAGGATTCAGCGGCACTTGCCAAGAACGGTGATACAAAGGCTGCGTCAATCAATATTTACTGTGATGAGTATGAACAGTATATGGATAAACTTTCTGCACAGCTCAATACATTTGAGGAGTCGCTCAGTGCCAGAATGCAGGAGAGAATCATTTATGACCAGAACTGGATTGCGTTCTCAAACACACTTACATATATTGCTATATTGGTAACGTTTGCAGTACAGATTGTACTTATGATGTTTGTTCTCAAACAGCTTATCAGTCCTATTCTGAAAATTGAAGCAAAGATGCTTGATTTTGCAGAAGGTAATATGCGTGAACCTGTTGATTACCCTGAGAATGATACCGAAATTGGTAAGACTGTAAAGGCAATCAACTATTTCAGCGGCTTCCAGACAGAGATAATTGATGATATCAATTATCTTCTCGGAGAGATGGCAGAGGGTAACTTCCGTATAACAACTCGTTGTGAGGAAAGCTACAAGGGTGATTATGAGCAGATTATTCTGTCAATCCGTAAAATCAACAGACGACTCAGTTCAGCGCTTGCAGAAATTAATGTTGCAGCACAGCAGGTTGACAGCGGTGCAAGTCAGGTTTCCTCCGCTTCAGCTACATTGTCTCAGGGTGCAACCGACCAGGCATCTTCCATCCAGGAACTTTCCGCAACAATCAGCCTTATTTCTGAAATGATTAATTCCAATGCGGCTGATTCCGTTGAAGCAACTGAACGTACAAGCTTCGCAGGAAATGAGGTTTCCAGCGCAAATGAGATGATGAACGAGCTTGTTAAGGCAATGGATGAAATCAGTGCATCATCTGATGAAACAAAGAAGATTATTAAGACAATTGAGGATATAGCATTCCAGACCAACATCTTAGCTCTCAATGCTGCAGTTGAAGCGGCACGAGCAGGTGACGCGGGCAAGGGCTTTGCGGTAGTAGCTGACGAGGTAAGAAATCTTGCCGGAAAATCCGCTGAGGCAGCAAACAACACAACCGCACTTATTGAAAACACTGTTTCTGCTATCGAAAGAGGTAACAGTCTTGTAAGTGATGTTGCAGCGAGAATGAATTCAGTATCAGACGCGGCAGAGGCTATTGCTGTTATTAACGGTAAGATTGCAAAGGCTTCGGGAGAAGCGGCAGATGCTATAAGACAGGTTACAAGCGGTGTTGATAGAATTTCGGGAGTTGTCCAGAACAACAGCGCAACCGCAGAAGAAACTGCGGCAGCCAGTGAGCAGCTTTCCGCTCAGTCCAATACATGCCGTGACCTTGTAGGACAGTTCTCCTTAAGAGAAGAATAAAAGATAAAGCCGTGAAGATGATCTTCACGGCTTTTTATTAAGTATCAATTCTGTTTAACTCATGGATGTTTTTGTTTCTGTATACGAGGTCGTTTCTTTCTGTAAAACCAATATTTGCCCAGAAGCCGTTACCGACATCATTCTTTTTAAAGGCAACCAAAGCGACCTTGTTTATGCCCTCTTTGTCTAATGCAGACATTGCACAGTCTACAAGCTTCTTTGCAATACCCTGATTTCTGTATTCAGGCAAAACAGCGGTGTGGTGGATAAAGCCTCTTCTTCCATCATGCCCTGCCATAATTACACCGATTATTTTACCGTCACATTCTGCTATAAAACTTGTTGTGGGATTTCGTTTAAGGTATTTATCAATTCCTTCTCTGCTGTCATCGGTTGTGTTAAGCCCCATACCCGGGGTATTAATCCATAGCTCATATACTCTGTCGTAATCGTCAATAGTCATTGTTCTGAAATTAATCATTTTATCACCGCCTGTTTTTAAATTATATCAATAACCCGGATAAAAGTCAATCCCGCTGTTTTTTGGACAGCGGGATTTTAATATCAGGTTGTATTAAGATTTAAGAAGCATTTGCAGCCATTTCGGAACGATACTGGTCGAGACCGGATTCAATAGCATTGTAGTACTCGCCGAGTAACTGGCTGTAACTTGTATCTTCGATTACAGGACCATCAAATACATCGAATACATACTGCTTGATATCTGTACCGAAACCGCGGTGGCAGTCAAATACGAATGTGAACTTGGAAGTATCGAGCATGTCATCAAATACCTTCTGCTGATCTTCTGTGTAAATCATCTTGAACTTTGCCTTACGAGGAGTATTACATTCAGGGCAAACAGCGTCAAGTTCATCACGTTCGCTTTCGAAAGGATGCTTACATTCGGGACACTTAATGTAGAAGTAACCACCGTCATACATCTTTTCTTCACGATCTGCTGCTACAACATCAGGGTCAGTAGCCCAGATTCTGGAAGCGAGGATGTATGCTGCACCGCCCTGTACGTTATCAGCACCGGCGGGTACGAGGTAACCGGAAGTTGCGCCGTAGAGGTAGTACTTATCAGAGTTGGGGTCGCGAGGCATGGGCACTGTACGGATTTCACCTTCAAGCTGGTTCTTGAAGAAGATTTCCTGACCGCAGGGGAGAGCCCAGTCAGCAGGCATTACAAAGAAGAGTGTGCCGAGCCAGGAGTCAAGTCCGTCAGGACCGTGCCAGCCGTCCCAGAGGCATTCTTCACGCTTGAGCTTTTCAACAAATTCCATAGCTCTTGTGATGTTGGGGTCCTTCATGTTGTTTATGATTTCTGTACCTGTAAATTCAATTGCGGGAACACCTGTTGTAGCGGCGAGCTGAATAGCGCCTGTTTCAGGCCAGGAGATAGGGTATTTATCAGGGTTGCTTGCCTTCCAGTCAAGAGAAAGCTCTTCTAACTTATCCCATGTCCATTCACCTGCAAAGTAGAGTTCCATAGGATCTTCTGCGCCGATTTCTTCGAGCTCAGCAGCATTGTATGTAATACCGTAGCTTGTTGCAGTCATAGCATAGGGGAAGTAGTAATGCTTACCGTTGTAGCTGTACTGTTCGATAACGGTGCTCATATCTGACCACATGGGTGAGTTCATATCGAGATAGCCGTCAAGGGGAGTAAATCTGTTCTGTAAGAAAAATCCGGGGAAGTATTCATCACCTGAACGTAAAAGATCGGGAGCCTGACCGGCTGCCATAAGTACGCCGAGACGGTTTGTAACTTCAAGGGAGCTTACAACTTCTGTTTCAACAGTACCGCCGAAGCGTTCAGCGAAAAGTTCAGCAATATCCTTTTCAGGAGCGATATTAAGGAAGTCGAAGAAGCTTAATACGTTAATAGTACCTGCTGTCTTACCGCTTTCCCAGAGTTCACCTGTACCTTCTTCGTTAGCGGTATCAACTTCTTCGATATTTGCCATTTCATCGTAGTCGATTTCAATGTCGATTTCCTTGTTGGGATCTTCTGTGGTAACAACAGCACTTGTTGTTGTCTGAGCAGCCTGAGTATCTCTGCCGCCGCCCTGCTGACCACATGAACCAACACCCATAACAGTAACCACAGAGAGAATTCCTGCGATTATGCGCTTGTGATTTTTCATATTCTTTTTTCCTTTCGTAAAATACTTTAAATAAGATTCCGTCTTGCAGCAGTAAATGTATAGCGAATTATCAAGAAATCGTTTACAGAAACAGCTACAAATAAAGTATAGAAACATTATATCATAAAAATATACAAAAATCAATACCTTGTTGATAACAATTGTTTAAATATTACCATAAAAAATACAAAATTACATTTTTTTATTTTCTGCAAAGCTTTTCAGTTTTTGCAATCATTACAAAAAGCAGAGCAAAGAAGAAAATAAGATAGAAGGGCATTAATTCAAGGCGTATGTGGTTAGCAATGAGGCCAAAAAGCGGTGGCACAAAGGTTGAACCCACATATGCGCTTGCCATTTGAATTCCGATGATACCCTGCGAATTTTCGGCACCGAAATTAGAGGGAGTAGAATGTATGATACAGGGATAAACAGGTGCGCAGCCCAGACCTATTACAACAAAACCGATAATTGTCACAAGCTTTACGGGAATAATAATGCAAAACACACCAATTAATGCAATACCTACCCCAAGTCGTATCATTTTGTTATCCCCGAGTTTATCCGAAATAAAGCCGGACAGGAATCTTCCTGCGGTAATACCGATAAAGAAAAGAGAACCGAAAGCCGCAGCTTCTTCCTTTGAGGCACCTCTTGTTCCTTCAAGATAGCTGCTTGCCCATAGCATAGTTGTAGCCTCTGCACCGCAGTAAGCAAAAAATCCCAGTAAAAGCGACGGAACTCCCTTTATTTTCAGTGCGCCCCGTATTCCGAGCACAGCTGTACTTTCTTCTGCTTTATCCTTGGCACTGTTGATTTTCCAGAGGGGAAGAGTAAGTACTAATAAAATAGCAATTCCGAATTGTACATATGATATTGTACGATAACCGTCATTCCATACAGAATGTGTAAGCGCATAGCTCATTACATATGGGCTGATAATGGTGCCGACACCCCAGAAGCAATGGAGCCAGCTCAT
>JAZNML010000013.1:0-4928 GCA_045579565.1 Ruminiclostridium sp. | reverse complement strand
TTTAGTAGTTCTTTTCATAGTCTTCGGGAAGTTCAAAGTAAGTGCTATCCGCACCTTTCGTCAATTCCACAACTCCGAAAATAATATCCACACCGCCACTATCTGCGATTATGTATTTGAGTTCATCACCCTTATAACAGTATGTAATCTTTGTTCCCGAAGAAGAGAATTTTTCACATTCGTACTTTTCGCCGAAAATTTCTTTTTCTTCCACATCACCGAGCATATCGTTATAGAATGCTTCATCATGCATTACTATCACGTTGCCGGTTTTCTTACTGCTAACAGCAGAACGAACAATCATCTTTGTAGTATGGTAAAGAGTGTATTTGTAATCATCTATAACCACTGTAGCTGTACTCAATTCAAAATCGGGTGAACTTGTAGTTTCAGAGTAGGATTTAGAGCCGTCTACAACATTGAGTGTTTTGCTGCTTAATGTCTTGGTATCAGGATCTCGGAAATCCTTTACATAGTTTTCCACTCGCAGAGTATAAGGGCCGCTGAAATATTCCTTATACAAATCAAGTGTTCTTGATTTATCTGTTTTCGGTGCGTTATTTTCTTCATTGTTGCCGTCGGAATCTTGGTTTTCAACCTGTGATTCTCCGCCGCGGTCAATGCCGCCTTGAATTTCACCGTTTAACCCACACGCTGCTAGTGAGAGCAGCATCATGACCGCAATAAAAATTGCTAATAATTTCTTCATGGTGTTGTTCCCCCTTTTTCAATTTATTAAAGTCCAAACAAGTCTTTCAAACTTGTGGCTTTCTTAGGTTCGGGTTTGACATAGTTGAAACCACCGTAAGGCTCTGATTTATCAAAACCAATATTAGGACAGTCGGGATCACCCTCGAAACAATGCTCGGTATCTACGTGATAACAAACACCACCGATCATCTTATACAGATGATTCATACTCGGATACTGACCTGCCTGACGGAATCCGTTTTGTAAAAGCAACTGCCTGTAGTTTTCAACTGCCTGACTGGCGGCTAAATGATTACCTGCAAAATCCGCAGAGAACCCATAGAAGCCGACCTCGTATTCGTTAATTTCAAAGTTTGCGCCACCGCAGTTCCATTTGGGATACTGCGGAAGTTTTTCATCCCATTCTGCCATAATTGCCGCATCACGCTCGGCTTTGGCTTGTTCTTCCTGAATAGTTGCAGGAAGCTTTGCACCGCAGTTCTGGCAGAACTTCGTGCCTATGTTGTTCTGTGTGCCACAGTTCACGCATACAGCGCCTTCTGCAAGTGTCTGTTCGGGTAGCTTAGTACCGCAGTCGGCACAGAATTTCTTGTCCGCACCGTTTGGTTTGCCACAGTTAGGACAAACCTTTGTATTCTTTGCCGCTTCGGTGGCATATCCTTGCAGTTTGCTTTCAAGGTTTGACATAGCCCCTTCAAGACCTGTAGAACGCTGTGTCTGTTGCTGTGAATTTTGAGTTGCTTTGTCGATAGACTGAGTTGCCTGATTTACAAGATTGGTTGCTGCGGGTTCAACCGCCTGACGAACTGCATTACCTACGGCTTTGCCGACAGCATCACTTACACCTCGTCTGATTGCCCTCTCTAAAAAGCCCATGTTGCACCTCCTTTGTCATCCTTTATTTCATATTATGTATACATTTACATATCCCTATATCATCGCTGGGGGGTGAATAATGAATGCACCCTATGCAGCTTTCATCTTTTGTTTTTCGCCCCGAAGCTTCGTAAAACTCACAAGGATCTTGAACGGCTGTAACAATTCGGTAGCCGACCTCATTATATAGCTTTTCCTCTGAAAGCTCCGGAAAGATGACAGCCGGCTCACCGAAAGCTCTGTCCGATTCGGTATAATAGCCATATCTGAGTTCGAAGATGTGCTGTCCAATAGTTATTCTTTTATAAAGATCACCCTCTTTTTGGGGTGTACCTAACTTAACCATGGCACCCTCCTTTGCAAAAGAAAAATCCTTTACACTGCTTACAATAACAGTATAAAGGATTTATTCTAAAAAAACATCCTACCGAAAAGGCGAAAAAAGAATGATTTATATGTAAGCGCCGAACTCACTTCGGTCAATGATTCCTGTCTTGTTTCGCGCTGTTTGTATCATAGATTTAACAGTAGATTTTGATATATGCAGGTGGTTGGCTATTTGTTCGTCGGACAGATTGAAGGCTGCCAGACGCGCAATCTCACGCTCGCGGTCAGAAAGCTTTGAAGTGATGTTGTTCTCGGTGACAGCATTATGGAGTTTAACCCAGCCTTCATGTAAAACCTTATGAAGCTCCTTGACCTTTTTAGCGGCATCAGGGTCAATTAAAAGAAGCCTTTCATCCAAGAATAGACCAAGTTGTCGGCGGTGCTCAACAAGCGGGCCGTATAGCCCGTCTGCGAGGCAGAGGTTAATTGCTCTGTCTAAATGAAAAGCGGCATTGGTATCATCACCCGTTTGATGATAGGTGATCGAGCACAATAGTCTCAGATAGATTTCGGACATTACGGTTTTCTCGGCTGTCGCCTGTGCGATCATCGGCTCCATAATAAAGGGATGGGAACGCATAAGACCAAGACCTGTTACATCTTCCAAATGAAAGCGTCCTGCCGCAAGTTCTTGAGCAAATACCAATAGATATTTTATATAAAACACTCGTGCTGCAGGGTGCGCATCGGTAGGCAGGTGCTCAAAGCGTCCTCGATAAAACCAGTCTGGGAAATCCTTGGTATTTCGGATGGAAAGATCTGTGGAGGCAATGGAAAGCAAGATAATATCACGATCGTTTTCATCCTTCCACGGCGCCTCGTACATATGCTTTTTTGCCTCCTGCCAAAGCCTCACATCCCCCTTCCACATAGCAACCAATCCTAAAAGCATACCGCCGGAAAGTGTGGCATAAAAGCCGCTGTGCTGCTGCAAAAAATAGGTGGCGTGCTCGTAAACCTTATCAATTTCACCGCGGCTATAGGCAATTTCTGCGGCAAACAGTTGCTGCGCTTCGGGATGATAGGCAAGTGATTCTATAACCGCATCTGCTGTGCCGGGAGTATTATACAGGTCGGTCATGTCCAAAAACGGACTCTTGCGAACAAGCGGTACATTACCGATTTTACCACTTGCTTTATTTTCTTTACGTCTTGCATCTGCAGGACGTGAAGCGTTATCGGGAATCATCCAGGCAACGCCCCAACGCTGAGCACCGGGAACGCGTCCTCTCCGACACAGGTCCTGCACATTCCTTGTTGATGTATCCCATTTTTGTGCCGCTTGCTGTGCTGTAATCATTTTCATAGTTGCACCCTTTTCCTATTCTCGTAATATGCGGATTTCCGCATATTGATTTTCTCTATTATACTGCGTTTTTCCGCATAATGCAACACCTTTTTGAAAACTAAAGCCGAACAAGCTTTAACGCTCATCCGGCTTTGTGATAGTATGAATATTTAATTTTGGCTACTCAGAGTATGTATTTCTGATGCGTGTTCTTAGAAACAAGCCCTCCTTTCTAAAAACCGCCGAAAACCCTATTTTGGCACCCTTGTGTTCAATAGGGCAAACTGGCGAAAAACCCAGTGTTTATGCAGGTTTCAGGCGGTTTGCCCTATTATAACACAAGCCTCTATTCTACGAACTATTCCTGTTGCTTTCATATATAAATTCTCCTTTAATTTCAAATCGTGATACTATTATTTGTGATTTGTGGGAATTTATACTGCTTGAATTTACTTTTCAGCTTATGTATGTTATAATATGAAAAATAATCAATTTACCACGAAAGAGGATGTGTATGAAATTATCATCATTTTTTCATTTTGCGGGGTTTGGCATCAAGACAATTCTTTTCAAAAAGAAAACCCCAATTCTTGGAACCATAATTGTTACCGATAAATGCAATCTACATTGTAAACATTGCTCTGTTAATAACATAACCGCAATTGTTCATCCATATAAGCAGATTCGTCAGGAAATGCAGAAACTATATGATATGGGAGTACGTATTTTATTCTTTTGTGGCGGCGAAACATTTCTTTGGAAAGATAGTGATCGTTCACTTCGCGACTTAGTCGTCGAGGCAAAAGAAATGGGGTTCCTTATTGTCAATGTGGTTACAAACGGCACATTCCCGATTGATCTACCCGAAGCCGATTTGATTCTTCTGAGTTTAGACGGCGATAAGCAACGTCACAACGAAATTCGCGGCGATACCTATGACACCATTATGGAGAATATCAGCAATGCCACGTCAGATAATATCTGTTTTTATATGGCAATCAATCAAATCAACAAAGGCTTTGTGCGCGATGTATGTTTAACTGCTCGTGACACCAAAAATGTTCGTGCAGTATCCTTTAATTTTCATACACCTTATCCCGATACAAAAGATTTATCTTTAAGCAAAGAGGAAAAAGCCAAGTGCTGTGATACGATAACTCAAATGATGAAAGAAGGCGCACCTGTATTCAACCTAAAAAGTGCGTTTCCATATCTCATAGAAAATCGTTTCCCCACACCTTGTCATCAGTGTGTAGTGATAGAAAACGGAAAGTTGTCTACCTGCGGACGCTGTATTGATGTTCCCGGTCTTTGCGATCAATGCGGATACTTTTTCGTTGCAGAATACACACTTTTATTCAAAGGTAATCCCAAAATAATATTTGATATGCTTCGTACATACCTGAAGTACATTTAGGAGAAATATGAGTTTTATTACAAGTTTAACTAGAATGTGGCTTACACGAACGGTAAAGCCATTTACATTTAAGAATGAATATGACCGAATATTGCCTTTTATGGAATGCAAAAATCTCGGATTATATGTTCATATTCCTTTTTGTGAACGCATATGTGATTTTTGCCCGTATTGTAAGGTGCGCTATTCAGCTGACTTGTGCGATAAATACATAGATGCTTTAATCAAAGAAATTCACATTGTCGGCGG
>JAZNML010000012.1:0-2997 GCA_045579565.1 Ruminiclostridium sp. | reverse complement strand
TTACTCGGCGGAGCAACCGTTTTAATCTCGGTTGTCTTGCTTGCAATCCTTATGGGACTTGGCTGGCTGTTCGGCGAAGGCGGAATGGCAATCTGTATCATTATATGGCTCGGCTTGACCGGAATTGTCCGCTTTGCGATTATGCACTACTTCGGCTACCTTGTTAAAGCAGGACACGTTGCAGTGCTTGCCGAAGCGGTAACAACAGGCAAGGTTCCGGCAAATCAGGTAAACTACGGCAAGGAAAAGGTAAAAGAACGCTTTGCCACAGCAAATGTATATTTTGCGGTAGATAAGCTGGTTAAGGGTGCTGTAAAGCAGATTCAGAACGGCATCCAAAGATTAGGCAATGCAATGGACTTTATCCCCGGTATGGGAGCAATCACAAGTGCGGCAAAGTTCTTTGTTGACTTATCACTCGGCTATATTGACGAATGCTGTCTGGGATATACCTTCTACAAAAAGGAACAGGGTGCATATCAGTCCGCCTGTGACGGTGTTGTAATCTACGCACAGAACATCAAAGAGCTTCTGAAAAATGCGGCAAAGACAATGCTGAAGGTTATACTTTTAAGCATCGTGGTTGTGCTTGTGGTATTCGTACCCGTCGGCTTGCTTTTCAAGCTCCTTAACTGGAGTGCGCTGCTTGCCTTCCTGCTTGCTCTCTTTGTTGCATGGGTAGTGAAGTTCGCATTTTTAGACAGCTACATTCTCTGTCAGACAATGGCAAGCTATATGGCAGTAGCACCAAGCACTCAGATTACATACGACCTTTACGGAAAGCTCTCCGGCATTTCTTCAAGCTTTAAGAAGCTTTATAACGAAGGCAATAAGGAAGGCCCGAGACCTAACGCACAGCAGCCGCAGTACGCTTATGCAGGCGGGAATCCGAACCCACAGCCTCAGCAGAATGTAAATCCAAATCCGCAGCCACAGCCGGATGCAGGTGCAAAACCCGTATTCTGCGGACAATGCGGAGCTAAAAACGCACAGGGCGCAGGCTTCTGCGGTGAGTGCGGAGCGAAACTGGAAAAGGAGGAAAACGATATGAAAAAATTACTATCAATTCTACTTGCATTAACCCTTGTATTTGCCCTTGCTGCCTGTGGCGGCAACCCGAACGAAAAGAACATTGTAGGCGTATGGCACGTTGTAGATGAAGAAACCGAAACGGATTACGGTCTCGGCATTGAGTTCACAAAGGATGGTCTTGTTCGCTACGGACTTACAGAGGATGTGTTCACAGCCCTTGCCGACGGCGATGACAAGGCAGCCGAGGACGCAATGAAAGCCCTTGATGTTCTTGTTAAGATGGAATACAAAATCAAGAGCGACACGGAAATGGAAGTTACCGCAAAAGCACTTTTAGGGCTTGGCGGTAAGGAATCGGAAACCATTACATATTCTCTTGACGGCGATAATCTGACCTTTGACGATGTGAAATTTACAAGAGCTAAGGAGGAATAACGCTATGAAGAAAATATTAGCTCTGCTGCTCTCTTTAATATTTATCTTCTCACTCTCAGCCTGCGGTGATAAACCATCGGGCAATGAGGAAAACCAAAATCAAGAAGAACAGCAGATAGAACAAAAGTCCGGTGAAGATGAAAAGAAGCCGGAAGAGAAAAAAGAGGATAAAAACAAACCGAAGGAATATGATCCTACAGCGTGGATAAAGGACAATACCTCAATTAGCTTCTATCTTCTATATGTTGAAGAAAAGCCCGAGACCAACGAGCTGATGACTTTCAAAATTCTCGGTGACAAAGCAGTACTTTACAGCAAAAAGGGTGATGAGGAAGAAAAACCGATTACCATATACGAAGAAACCGATGAGGGTATTGTTTTAACACAGCTTCTTCATATATATGATCAGAAGGCTGCGATTGTCGGACTTCCCAAAACAGATTATCACGAGCTGAAGGAGTTTTTGCCAAAGGTGGGAAGCGTTGCCGGAATATTTGGTGCCAGAGCTGAACGGGATATCTACAAGAACAGAGAAATCACCGGCTCGGCAGAATACCTTGGCAGAAAATGCGACGTATTCGAGAAGAATTCAGGTGTAGTTGTTCAGACAGCTTATCTTGATAAAGAAACCGGCATTATTATGAAAAATGAAACCGTAACAAAAACTAACGATAAGGAAGTAAGACAGATTTCAAGCTATGTAACAGAATTTGAATACGGCACGGTTACAGAGGACGATGTAACCATTGACCTTTCAGAATATAAGGTTACATATGAAGAAGCCGAAGAAAATACCGAAAACAAGGAGGATGATGCTGAATGAAAAAGTTACTTGCAATACTGCTCTCGCTGATTATGGTTTTCTCACTTGCTGCCTGTGGCGGAAATACGGAAAATACGACAGGCGGCGAGGAAGTGAACAATCAGGTTGAAAACCAAGAGGAACAGCAACAGGAAGAAAAACTTCCCGAAGCAAGTACAAAAACCCTTGCATACTTTCAGAAATTCCTCTCCGGCGGCGAATACACAATGGAAATGAAAACCACTGCAGAAGGTATGACGGTTATGGTAAAGACCTCATATAAAGGCGATGCAACCTATTCCGAAAGTGAGTTTGACGGTCAGAAAAGTTGTGTGCTGATGAAGGATGATTTTCAGTACATCATCGACCATAACGCAAAAACGGTTATGAAAATATCAGCACTTGAAGCAACCGTGCAGGATGTTTTCGCTGATGAAGCCGCAAACTACGAAACGGCAGCGGCATCGGGCGAAACGGAATATAACGGAAAAACCTACGATTACGAGGAATTTACCGTAGAGGGCGAAACAGTTCAGTATCTCTTTGACGGTGACGAGCTGAAATTTATTAAGGCTACCGTAGAGGGTGAAGAAGGTGTTGTTGAAATCCTCTCCCTTGAAAAAGGTGCAGACGCAAAGCTCTTTGAAATCCCCGAAGATTATCAGATGATAGCATATTAAAGGAGGTTTTGCGATATGAAGAAATTACTTTCGATCATATTGGCACTT
>JAZNML010000011.1:0-11574 GCA_045579565.1 Ruminiclostridium sp. | reverse complement strand
CTCTGGTGTGGAAACAATGAAGTTGAAAGCATGTGGGAGGGCTGGGGTATACCCGAAGACAAGGAAGCGCAGAACGACTATATCCGTATTTTTGAAGAAATCATTCCCGAAGCTATACAGAAATATGACCCCCAGCGCTTCTACTGGCCGTCTTCTCCTTCAAGCGGAGGCAATCAGTTCGGCGAAGAGGGCGTATTCAGAGGAAGCTCCGACAATCACAGAGGCGACCAGCATTACTGGGATATCTGGCACAATTTCAAGCCGATTGAGGATTTCAGAAAACACCTCTTCCCCTTCTGCTCCGAATATGGCTTTGAATCTATCCCCTGTATGAAAACAATCCGTACAATTGCGGAAGAAAAGGATCTCAACCTCTGCGGTCCTGTTATGGAAGCTCACCAGAAATGCACCGCAGGCAACGAAAAGCTTCTTTACTATATTGCTCAGATGTGCAGATATCCGTACAGCTTTGAAAAGCTCATATATGCTTCTCAGCTTGTACAGAGCGACTGCATACGCTCAAATGTGGAGCATATGCGCCGTAACAGGGGTAAGTGCATGGGCAGCCTTTACTGGCAGGTAAATGACAGCAATCCTGTTATTTCCTGGTCGAGTCTGGATTACTATGGCAGACCCAAGGCTCTGCATTTCGCTGCAAGAAAATTTTATGCACCCGTACTGTTATCCTGTCTGGAAGAAGATACCTCGGCGGTAATTCTCAATGTTTCCAACGAAAAAACAGAAAAAGTCAAAGCAGAAATTATCTGGAAGCTGAGAAACGAAAAAGCCGAGATACTTACAGAAGGAAAAATTGATATTTCCGTAAATGCACTTAGCGCAAAAAATGCAGCCACACTTAATTTTTCCGATTATTTCCTGTCTGAACAGGATAAAAGAACAAAATACCTTGAATATTCCTTATGGGAAAACGGGAAGAATATATCCTGCGGAACAACGATTTTTGTCCGTCCCAAAACCTTCTGTTTTGCTAACCCTGAAATCAATGTTCATATCGACGAAAAGTATGACCGTTTCGAGATTAAGCTAACTGCAAAGGCTTTTGCAAAGAGTGTTTGTCTTGACCTCACAAATGCTGATTGTGTATTCAGCGATAACTGGTTCGATATAAACGGAAACGAAGAAAAGAAGGTTATTGTGTATAAAAATCAAATTTCGGAGGAACTGGGTCAGGAACAACTTCGCTCTCAGCTTACTGTCACAAGCTGTTTTGACCTGCAATAACCAATGATTCGGAAAATTTTCAGTTACGGAACTTTTGCAATTATTATTGTTACATTACAGCTTATTTTAATTACCTATATCGTAACCGCAGGCACAACTGTGCCTGCGGTTAGCTTTTTTTACCATATTTTAACATATACTCTTGTTATTTACATTATTAATCAGCCCATCAACAGCGGATATAAGCTTTGCTGGGTTATTCCGATGCTTTGCTTTCCCCTTTACGGTGGATTCGCTTACCTGCTGTTCAGCAGACGCCATTCTGTTAATGCACTTCACAGCAGAATGAAACCCTTTCTTATGTCGGAAATACGAAAAATAAAGAGTCTTCAAACAGAAAACGGTATACAGAAATACCTTTCAGGACTGGGCTTTCCATTATGTGAAAGCTCTGAATCTCATTATTACCCGTTTGGCGAAGAACTTTTCTGTGAAATGCTGAACAGGATAAGGCAGGCGGAAAAGTTCATTTACATCGAATTTTTCATCATATCCGACGGAAAGGCCTGGTCTATAATGGAAAAACTCCTGGCTGAAAAAGCGGAAGAAGGCGTAAAGATACGCATAATTACCGACAGCGCTGGATGTCTTTTTACAAAACCTGCTAACTTCAAAAAGAGGCTGTTGAACCTCGGAATAGAATATGCAGAATTCAACCCCGTTTCCCTTCGTATCTCAGGGAGAGTCAATTACAGAAACCATAGAAAAATCCTTGTCTGTGATGGAAAATTCGCATTTTGCTGCGGTATAAACATTTCAGATGAATATATGAATTACAAGAAACGTTTCGGAAAATGGAAGGATACAGGCATTATGGTAAGCGGTAAAGCCGCAGAAAGCTTCACAGCAATGTTCTTAGGTATGTGGAATTATCTGACAAACAGCAAGGATGAGCTGTTCATTGGCGAACATGGATGCGAACACAGCGATTTGGTTCAACCCTTCTCCGATTCGCCTTTTGATGATAATTCCGTCGGATTAAGAACTTATATTTCTCTTATAAACTCCGCTGAAAAAAGCATATGCCTTACAACACCCTATCTTGTCTGCGATGACGAAATGCTCAACTCCCTTATGTTTGCTGCACGAAAAGGAATAAAAGTACAGATTATAACCCCAGGGATTCCTGATAAAAAATACGTATATACAATGACACGAAGTTTTTACAGCCAGCTTATCGCTTCGGGCGTAGAAGTTTACGAATACAGCCCCGGCTTTATTCACTCCAAAACATTGCTTATTGATGGCAAAACCGCTATTGTGGGAACCATCAATTTCGACTACCGTTCAATGTTTCTGCTGTTTGAATGCGCCTGTGTATTTTATTGTGGAGCCGTACCTGATGAGATTGCGCAGGATATTGAGAAAACCCTTGCTGTTAGCACCCAAATTAAATATGAAAATGTAGTATGTTCAAAGCTGATTGTTAGAATTGTACGAGGTTTTTTAAAGCTTTTTGCCCCACTTCTGTAATTTTAGCCAAATTTTAAATAATGCCATTTTTAAAGTCACTAACCACTTGAAAAATAACGCAAAAATATGTATAATTGAATTTGCATGGGTTTAGATAATTCATGCAACATATTACAAAAATTAAGGAACCAAAGAATTATAACAGGAGCAAAAAAATGGATTTATTCAGTATTTTTCAACTTCTCGGTGGCCTTGCGTTCTTCCTTTATGGTATGAACATGATGGGCGATGCGCTGGAAAGAAAAGCAGGTACAAGACTTAAATCAATTCTTGCACAGCTCACATCCAATACATTCAAGGGCTTTCTGCTCGGTCTTGTAATCACTGCTATTATCCAGTCCTCTTCCGCTACTACTGTTATGGTTGTCGGCTTTGTAAACTCCGGCATCATGACTCTCAGACAGGCAACAGGCGTAATCTTCGGCGCAAACCTCGGTACTTCCGTTACCTCATGGCTTTTAAGCCTTACAGGTATCGAGGGTGATAATTTCTTTATTCAGCTTGCGAAACCGAGTAACTTCACCCCTATCCTTGCTTTTATCGGTATTGTGCTTATTATGTTCATCAAAAAGAGCAAACACAAGGATACCGCACTCATTCTCTTAGGCTTCTCTATTCTCATGTTCGGTATGGATACAATGTCCGATGCTGTTCAGCCTCTTGCTGAATCCGAAGAATTCAAGAATGTCCTCATTCTCTTCTCTAACCCAGTTATCGGTCTTATCGTTGGTACTGTATTTACAGCAATTGTTCAGTCCTCTTCCGCTTCTGTCGGTATTTTACAGGCGCTTACACTCACCGGTACAGTTACTTATGCAACTGCTATCCCGATTGTTATGGGTCAGAATATCGGTACTTGCGTAAGCGCAATGATCTCTTCTATCGGTGCTACAAAAAATGCAAGAAGAGCCGCTGTTATCCACCTCAGCTTCAACCTTATAAGTGCTGTTGTATGGCTTACTGTTTACTACGTACTTGAACTTATTATAGGCTTTGAATTTGTAACACAGGCTGCAAATCCCTTAGGTATTGCGGTAGTTCATACTGTATTCAAGCTTCTCGCTCTTGCTCTCCTCATGCCTTTCAGCAAACAGCTGGAAAAACTCTCTTACATCATTATCAAAAAGGACGAGGCAGAAAAGGAAAAGACAGAGCTTCTCGACGAAAGACTTCTTTCCACTCCCCCTGTTGCAATCGAACGTTGCCGTATGGTTACAATCAAAATGGCAGAAACAGCTGTAAACGCTCTCAAAAACTCTTTTGCTATGCTGTTTGAATACAATGAAAAAGGGGCCGAAGCTATTCGGGTTGACGAAGATAAAACAGATAAATACGAAGACAGTCTTGGTAGCTACCTTGTAAAGCTTAGTAATGAAAATATGAGCGAAGCTGATAACCACGAGGTTTCAAAGCTTCTTCACATGATCGGCGACTACGAAAGAATCGGCGACCATGCTGTAAATATCGTTGAATCTGCTGATGAAATTCAGAGCAAAAACCTTATTTTCTCTGATGATGCCAAGAAGGAAATCAATGTTATGATCAGTGCGGTAAGCGAGATTTTGGATCTTTCGCTTGAAGCATTCAAGAATAACGATCTTGAAAAAGCTTACGCAGTAGAGCCTCTCGAACAGGTTGTTGATATGCTTAAACTTCAACTTAAATCTGCTCACGTAAACAGACTCAGAAAGAACGAATGTACTATCGAAATGGGCTTCGTTCATTCCGACCTTCTTACAAACCTTGAACGTGTATCCGACCACTGCTCCAATATCGCAGCCTGCATGATCGAAATTGCTCACAACAGCTTTGAAATGCACGAATACATCAACGCTCTCAACGAAAACCACAGCGATTTTTATAACGAGAAGTTCGCAGAATACAAGAAAAAGTACAATATCAAGGAGGCTTAATCAATGCAGCCCCATGATTATGTTGTAACAAGATTTGACGGTGACTATGTTACCCTTACTGATGTAGATACTCAGGATGAGTTATTAATTGCAATTGCTCTTCTTCCTATGGGAATCGATATCGGTACAAAGCTTCATTACGAAAATCTCAGCTATGAGATAATAGAATAACAAAAACGGCAACCTTTCGGTTGCCGTTTTTTTATCAGAATTTTGCAAATTCCTGTGACCAGTAATAATATGTATCCTTACCCACTTTAAGAGTTGACAAACCGAAGCCGACGCACTCAAAATCAGGATGAAGTATATTTTCCCGGTGGGATTCTGAATTCATCCACGCTTCAAATACCTCCTCAGGAGTTTTGAACATATTTCTTCCATAGGCTATGTTTTCACCTACAAGCTTATAGCTTATACCATTATCGATAAAGGCGGTATGGAAGCCTCTTCCGTCTTCTCTTGTGTGCGAATAGTAAGATGACAGCTCATATGCACGTTGGGTTGAAACCTCGTGGACACGGGCGGAATACCACAAAGTATTTAACCCCGCTTCTTCTCTTGCCTCATTTACAAGATTAAGCATCTTGATATAGATTTCGTCATCATCAGATATTACACCGCCGCCGATATTGGTAAAGGGCGTTTTAGATGTTCCGCTGGTTTTAGCCGTGGTTTTAGCTGTGGTTGTTGTTTTTTTGGTGGTTGCCTTCGTCGTAGTAGTCTTTTTAGCGGTAGTTGTCGCCTTCGTGGTAGTTGCTTTTGTGGTGGTTTTACTGGTGGCAATAGATATCTTTGATGTTGTGGTATCGCTGGTGTTTATAGCTTCTGATGTGGTTGTCACAGGTATTGTGACAAATTCCTCAGTTGTAGTTGTAACAACAGGCTTTATGGTTGTTTCGGGAGGAACGGAAGTTGTCGATGTTGTATCAATAAGCAGTACTCCCCCAGCACCGAGAGTTTCATCCACCGATTCAACTGTATTCTGTTCAAAAAATGACGGAGTTGTGGTAAGAATTATTGTTTCAAATTCATACAGACGCTCATAAAGATAATCTTCATCTATAATTTTTTCAGGAATTTCCATTTCGTCTGTCCCCGAAACCACAGTTGCACCGTCTAATATATCAGAGAACACAACAGGAACATGCTCATGTCTGTTTACAACACTGGCTGTAACAAGTATGGTAGCAGCAATAACGCAGGTTGACAAGCCTATTGCGTAATTACGGAGAGTTTTCTTCTGACGCCTTGTTCTGTTACCCATTGTGCTCACTCCTTTCATGGAAAATACAAATTAAATTATACCATTTCCCTTGAAAAAAGTCAATAAAACAAAAGCATGCAGCATTTTCCTTTAAAATGTTAAAGAAGCTGTAAATCCTGCCGATAAAATAAACGAAAGGACTGATTTTATGAAAAAAATATTATCAATGATTTCATTAATGGCATTAATCCTCAGTATTTCCGCATGCGCAGAGGGAAATAATGACCCTTCTCAGAGCGTTGTAAACGAAGATACAACCTCATCTTCCTCAAATGCACCTGAAACTTCCTTTGACCTTACCGTTACTCATACTGAGGCTCCTTTTGATACTACAACAAGCCCCGCATACACCATAAGTGACGATATTGTATATCAGACCACCCAAGGATATGTTGAACCTATAAATCCCCTTACAACCTCCTCTGTCCCACATAGTCCGGTTGTAAGTGATGAAACAGGTATGTATGTTACCGGTTATGACCCCGGTATGCCTGAGGCGTGGATAGATATTCAGACAAGAGAAATTTACAGCGATACAAAGGAAATCAAAATTGCTGTAAACTGCTCCGAAGAAAGTTCATTAGGCGGCGGATTCGACCTTGAACAAAAAACTAACAACGGCTGGGCATCCGTGTTTTCCTGCAATGTCGACTGCCTCGGTGTTATTACTCCTGATGACCCGTTCTTACTTACTCTTACTCCCGATGAGCTAATTGCAGGGAACGATTATCGAATCAGCACAACTGTAAACGGCAAAGAAATCGAAACCTTCTTTGTAGTCGGTCATCATATCCCCGCCCTTAAAAAAGAAGATATTTCCGTATATCTCAGCGGTACAGATTTCCTCACAGCAGATAACCGCCAGAATCTCACTATAAACTACACCTATGTGGGTAATGCCGATTATGCTGAATACGGCTTTGGTTGTGAATATATCCTTCAAAAGCGTGATGATAAGGGAGAGTGGGTTAATGTTCCCTTCTCTGAAAACGCATGCTTTATAGCGCTCGGCTATATAATCGGCACTAATAGTCCAAAACAATCCACAACAGTATACACAAATGATGATTTTTATGCCGAGCCTCTTACACCGGGTACTTACAGAATTGTAAAGCCAGTGGAAAATCTCACATACACACTTCTTTTCAGAATAAATGAGAAATACAACTATGACCCAGAACCCACAGACAAGGATATTTCCATGACAATTGATGAAGTGGAAAAGGGTAAGCTTATTACTACCGAAACAGAAAATTTAACCATCAATTACCGCTATATCGGTGAAGATGATTTTGCACCCTTCTCCTTTGGGGTATATGAAGCACTTGAAAAATACGAAGACGGTAAATGGCGCCAGATTAAATACAAAGATGACGTGGCATGGGTTGATATAGCACTTTGCGTAAGCCCTGAATACCCTCTTCATGCCGATAGCGCTCCCCTGGCAAGTAACTGTTTCACAGAAAAAATCACTCCCGGAAAATACCGTTACAAGAAAAATATCGGCGATACCAAGGATTTTTATGTGGAATTTGAGGTTGTTGAGGCTGCACCCGTAAAAACTACAATTGTTGATGAAGATAAAATCACAACTCACACAGACTATATAGAGCTGAAAATGGAATATACAGGCAGTGAAAACGGGGCTGCTTACGAATTTCCCATAAAAGACAAGAATTTTTACATCGAAAAGAACGAAAATTATGAATGGGTAAGAATCCCGCTTAACAAAGATGAATGCTTTGATGAAGGAAGTGTAATTCTTTCTCCTGAAAACAAAAAAGAAAGCATCGGCTTTGACCTTGGATTCCTTTCAGAGAATTTAAAGGTCGGAAGATACAGAATCGTATTAGAAAGCAAGCAGGATTTCGATATAATACTCCCCTTTGAAGTAAAGAACGGTGACCTTTTTGACGTGGAATTTACAGGGGGCGGACAATGGCTTATTGACACAGATACAGAGTCCATGAATCTCACCGTTACTTATAACGGCAATGAGAAGGATTTTGAATATGAGTTCAATATGGCAGACTACTACATTGAACGCCTTGAAGAAAACGGAAAATGGAAGAGATATTATTTCCATGATGACATGGCTTTCTGCGAAGGAATTGACCTGATTTTACCTAATCAACGTTCATTTAACCGTACCATCTGCTTACGTGACAGCTATACTGAGCCCGTTATCCCAGGCAAATACAGAGCTGTTATCTGTTCATATCAAGGAGTTGACGCTAAATTTGAATTTGAGGTTCAGGAAGCCTTTATAGGACATGAAGAGTATAATGATCTTGAAATTACCCTTGCTAATGATAAAATCGAGGAAAAGACCAGATTCAAAACTCTTGTTGTTCAGTACGAATACACAGGAAACGACAAAGATGTAGATTTCTGGATTTACAAGGATTTTGAGGTACAGAAGCTTGACGATGAAGGTAGATGGCAGAGCTATCCTTTCAGTGATAAGATTAAATTCGACGAGGATGTCCTCAGATTAAACAGCAAGAACACTAAGGGCAGCGAAACTCTGAAACTAAACGATGAATATTTCAAGGAACCTCTCACCCCAGGCAATTACAGAATTGTAAAGGCATTGTGCGACTGTACAAATAAGTACATTGAATTTCAGGTTACAGGCATAGGCACTCCTCAGGGAAGCGGTACTCTTACCTTAACAATAAACGACATTACCGATGACTCGTTTGTATGCTCTCTTCCTTGGCCTTATCCAGCAGTTTATACCGTAGAAATTACTGATACTGATTTGCTTGACGAGTATTGCATAGGCGATACAATAGAGGTAGATTACGGAAACATGTATCAGCAAAGCGAATGGGATTATTTTATTGTTGACGCAAAGATAAGTCAGAGCCAGTTCCGGATTGACGAAAACGCTGATTACAAGCCTGTCATCTACCTTTACCCCGAGGAAAAGACAGATGTTTATGTAAACCTCGACTATAACGGCGAGCTTACCGTAACATATCCCCAGTATGATAACGGCTGGAACGTTACAGCAATGCCTGACGGCACGCTCTACGACAAAGACGGAAACGAATACTCGTATCTTTTCTGGGAAGGAAAGAGCAATGTAAAGTACGATTTCAGCAAAGGCTTCTGCGTTAAGGGTGAAGATACCGCAAAGTTCTTGCGTGATGCACTTTCAAAGCTGGGACTTACTCCCCGCGAATACAATGAATTTATCGTGTTCTGGTTACCCTTTATGCAGGACAATAAATACAATGTAATTTCGTTCCAGTACGACTGTTATACAGATAATGCTGTACTTTCCGTAACTCCCGAGCCTGATACAATTTTACGTGTATTTATGGCTTTCTACGAAAGTGATGAGTATGTTGATATTGCTGAGCAGGAGCTGAACACTACTGAAAGAAAAGGCTTTACAGTAGTCGAATGGGGCGGAGCGAAAAAATGACACGCAGAAAGAAAGCAATAATCATAGTTGCAATAGCTGTTATACTGTTAATTATGCTGTTCCCTTTCAGGTCGGTTTACCGTGACGGCGGAACTGTCCACTATAAAGCGCTTATATATGATGTTACAAAATATCACATAGGCGTGGGCGAATATATCGGCGGGTGGAACATTAAAATTTTCGGAATTACCGTATATGACAACCAATATACAGTAATCGAATCATAAAAATATGCTCTGTGGCTATAATAGTCACAGAGCATTTTATTTCGGGAGGAAATATGACCGATATTTTTGTTACAGGTGAATCAGAAGATAAGGAAATCGAAGAACTGATTAAAAACCGCCTTTCAGAAAGCTATACAATTACCTATATAAACCAGCAAAGCTTTTTCAAAACAGGCAGCGGTTATAATCTGGTCGTAATGGACTCGGAAAAACCGTTTATTGAAGTAAACGACAGCATACTTCTTATGAAGGAAGACGGTACTGTGCCGACAACATTACCTTCTGATATAACCGCAATTGTAAACGCTGATAACATGGAACAGCTTAAAGCTGTTCAGGAGCACGGCATCAGAACAGTTACCTGCGGTACAGCTACAACCGCTACAATATCCTTTTCCAGCGAGACTGATGAAACGCTTACTGTTTCGCTTAACAGAAGCATTACCGCGCTTTCGGGCAGAACCATTGAACCTCTTGAAATTCCGTTAAAAAAAGAGGATTTCAGCCGTTATTCTCTTATGAGTTTTGCAGCGCTCAGAATGATACTTGACGATTTTGACTCGGAATTAGGCAAATTAATTTAAACCTCATTTATCAAATTCTTTTTTCAGCTTTTCCAAGGCTTTCTTTTCAATACGGGATACGTAAGAACGGGAAATATTCAGGTTCTTTGCTACTTCCCGCTGTGCTAATGGTTTTGATACTGTTCCGTCTGCGCAGACAAGACCGTATCTTTTTGAAATAATCAGCCGTTCCCTGTCATCAAGAACTGTACCTACTAACTTGTAAAGTTTTTCCATATTTATTCTCAGCTCAACCTCATCATCAACACATACATCATCCTTGAATATATCAGCTATTGTAAGTTCGTTACCGTTTTTGTCCGTATCAATAGGCTCATTCATGTAAACCTCGCTGCTTTTGTGCCTGATTTTTCTGAAATACATTTTTATCTGGTTGCGGATACAGGTACTTGCATATGTAGAAAAGCTTATTGCCTTTTCAGCATCAAAGGTTTCAGCTGCCCGTATAAGTCCGATTGTACCGATAGATATCAGATCTTCCTGCTCCTTTGATTCGCCGTAATGCTTATTGACAATAAATACCACAAGCCTCAGATTATGTTCAATAAGCTCATTTCTCGCCTTAGGGTCACCTTCTGAAATTCTTCTTATACAATCCTGTTCCTCTTTTTTGGTAAACTGTTTCGGAAAATAACCGCCGTCAAGATGTAATGCAAAAAATAACAGGTTATGAAATGCTGCTTCAAATAATTCACCGAACATAAGTGCTCCCCCTATTCTGTTAACCTGTTATTTACTATATGTAAGGGGGCTTGAACACTATTACAGAAAAAGGCAGCTTCTGCATAAATGCAGAAGCTGTCTTTTATCAAAATATTCTCATTTTATCCACAGGAATTATAAACAAAGTTTTACAACAGAAAACATGGTGTGAGGTGAATCTGGATTTACTTGTCTATATGTATGCTAAAATCTTCATCTGTGAATTCTTTCATTATATCTTGAAAAAAAGCAATATCTCTGTCAGATACACCTATCAAATATATCTCTGTGCCATAATGTGCACTACAAAATTTACACTGTTCATGTTCTGCGTTGATGGTGAAATATTTTGTCATTTTATTATATATGCTCTTGTCTGTCGGATTTTCAGTCAACAGCTCAGCAATAAAATCTTCAGAAACTACACCTTTAACAGATACTTCATAATTCTCTTCAACAGGAGCACCATAAATGATAGCTTGCCTGATTTCAGAAATTTCTTCTTTCCAACACCTTATTTCTAAGTTATCTCCTGCATGAAGGAAATATTTAACAAGCTTCTTCCACCAGGATGATGAGATGTTTTTATCTATCATCTGTAAACTAATCTCTCTCATATAACACCTCAACTAATTGTTTTGTAATCAATACTCATTATATCACAATCCCTGATAAAGTCAACAAAATATTACCGCCGCATGGCAAGCCATGCGGCGGATAACTTTTATATCTT
>JAZNML010000010.1:0-34016 GCA_045579565.1 Ruminiclostridium sp. | reverse complement strand
ACACGTACAAATGAAGATATTACCGCACGTTTCATTTTCAATAACACAAATAAGGAGCAGAAATTCACTCTGAATAGCAGTGAAATTGTCCTTGCACCCTTTGAGATGAAGATTGATGTGGAATAAATTAAAATGCACAAGTCCGTTTTTGACGGTCTTGTGCATTTTTATGAGCAGAAATGAGCTTCGGCGGTAAATTGCCCCCACACTGACAACATTGATATAGTCAAAGGTACTGGTTTTTCTCCTTATGGGGATACCGGGTATTTAATATAGATAAATTTTTAAGATATATCAGCAAATAAATATGGTTTTTAAATTTTTACTTGACATTTTCTGAATTATGGTATATACTATTGTTTAGCAGCTAAACGATAAGGAGTTATTATGGATTTCAATTTTTTTGAAGAATGTTACAGGATAATAAATAAGTACAATAAAAAGACTGCAAAACCGCAGCAATACGGTACAGAGGATATGCTGTATCCTGCTGAGGTACATCTTATCAACACCATAGGTAACCACGAAAAGGTAACAGTAACAGAGCTTGCCACACTTTTCGGAATTACCAAAGGTGCTGTTTCTCAGACTATGAGCAAGCTTATTCAAAAACAGCTTATTGAGAAAACACCTTCTGAAAAAGAGAAGAATGTTGTATTCATTTCTCTTAGTGAAAAGGGCCGTGTTGTGTATGATCATCACCATGAAATGCACAAAAAATCACGAGAAAAAATTGATATGATACTTGGTAATTTATCATCGCAGGAACAGAATTCTGTCAAAGAAATAATTACCACTCTTGATGAAATGCTTGATGATATGTAAAGGAGAAAAATATGCTGTTCAATACATTCGGAAATAGGGAAAACCCTGTTATTATCATGCTTGCAGGCTCTTTCTGCCCCGCTGAAAGTCTGGAAATGGTCTATTCAGTCATGAAAGAGGACTACTATGTTATTGCCCCAACATATAACGGTCACTACAAAGACAGTAAGGATTTTACAACACGCCAGGGTGAGGCAAAGGAAATAGCAGATTATCTTCAGAACGAAAATATAACGTCCGTAAGAATGATATATGGACAGTCAATGGGTTCTGAAATCGGTATCGAGCTTATGCGTCAGTTGTCAGAAAACAATATCATTGTAGACAGTGCTTTTTTTGACGGAGCCCCATGTATCAAGCTGTCAAAACCCTACAAAGCATTTATGCGTTTTAAGTTTGGCACGCTTATAAATATGTTCAAGGATAAGTCACTTGACGAGACAATGAACATAGGTTTAGTGAAGAAATTCAGCAATGGCAATCCCGAAGCTCTTAAGCCTATGATTGAGCCGATTTTAGAAATTGCTCCGTATTTAAGCAAAAACAGCCTGAAAAACGAAGTTGAATG
This sequence comes from Ruminiclostridium sp., assembly GCA_045579565.1. Classification (GTDB taxonomy): domain Bacteria; phylum Bacillota; class Clostridia; order Oscillospirales; family Ruminococcaceae; genus Ruminiclostridium_E. The sequence continues at coordinate 32,623 of JAZNML010000010.1, read as the reverse complement.
TTGCTATACTTTTGATTTCCCGACTTTCAGTGAAGAGATGCAGAAGAATATGTACTTCTTTTACGGCGGCGAGGAAAAGGCGTATAAGACCTGTTATCGTCTTGTGAAGAAAGCCTACGCAAAAGCAAATTTCCGTGTAGCTGAAAATTACGGCCACGTTACTTATCTTAATGACAATAGAGAAGAATATCTGGGCTGGCTTAAAGAAATATGTAAAGATAATTGAATACATAAGAACGGCTCTCCGCTAAAAAAGAGGAGAGCCGTTTAATATATTGACAAAGATATTGCCACATAGTAATTTTATTTTTTAACAACCGCGTTTTTACCACGAAAAGCAATACCGATTTTAATAATATCACTGATGCCGAGATCAGAAAGCTCAGTATCATATTTCTTTTCGTTAATTTGATTCAGAGCTTTATCGGCAAGAGTATTCAAATCAGCATTTTTATCGTTTGTATGTTTGAATTCATAAATGAATCCCGGCATTGATTTTGTTCTCGGTATCAGCATAATATCAAAACGTCCCAATCCCGATTCTCTGTTAGAACGCACTTGATAGCGGTTGCTCAGTACCGCACATAATCCTAACATCATTCCGTGATAAAAACTCTCATTTGCACCGTCAATGGCAGAGATAGAGCCTATCATATAATTTTCAAGCAAGGTCTGAAGTTTATTGGTATTCTTTGAAAATATCGCTTGTTGAATGGAAACAGCTACACCATTCTGGTTGGTTTTATTCAGTATTTCTTTTTCATACACGAAAGCAATTTCTTTGTTGGGAATTGCAACATCGCACATGAAGTTTCCGTCGTGTTGCGGATATATAGCTGATACCCGAAGATATCCTGCAATCAGCAGAAAGCTGTAAATGCTGTGAGGATTGTTCTGTATTTCAGGATATATAACGCTGGTGTCAATATATGTTGTAATGTTGTCACCACTCATTATTTTATGAAGATTTTCAGCAATTTCAGGTGTAGCTGAGGCTATAATTTCGCCGATTATATCATTGCTTCCTGTTGATTGCCAGAAAGCCTTAGGAAAACATTTATCCGAAATATAATTGATAACAGACCAAGGGTTAAATATTTCAGTGTTGCCGAAAAGATAGCCGTCGTACCATTCGCACACCTCTTCAAACTTATCGCTGGCATCGTAGTAGTCAAGCATATTACTAACTTCGTCTTTTGTAAATCCGAAATACTGACTGAAAGAATCATCAAGAATAGAATTGATTTTCAGGTTATTAAGTCCGCTGAAAATGCTCTCCTTTGCAACACGAAGAATACCTGTGAGAAATCCGTATGCAAGATGAGGGTTGTCTTTAAGTCCGCCTGAAAAGAAATTGCGCATAAAATTTACAATTTCTGAATAGAAACCGCAGCTGTGGCCTTGCTGAATGGGGGTATCATATTCATCAATTATAATAATTGCTTCTTTTTTATAATGCTTGTGAAGGAGCATTGAAAGAAGCTGTAACGACATCTGATAGTCAACTTCATTAGCTTTATTATTCGCAAATAAAGAAAATTGTTCTTTCTCGTATGAGTTGAGTATAGGGCTGTTTTCCAGTTCTATATGACGCAAAAATTCAAGCGAAATAAGCTTGCTGATTTTGTTGAGCGTTTCATCCCACGACGAACATTTAACATCCTTGAATGTAAGAAAGATAACGGGATATTTACCTTGCAATTCGGTATACTTATCTCCGCATTGCCATATCAGTTTATCCTGAAAATAGATTGAGTTATCCTCATCTGTTTTCTCAAAGAAAACACGAAGCATATCCATGTTAAGTGTTTTTCCAAAACGACGGGGACGGGTGAACAGCGAAACCATAGGCTTGCTATCAATGAAATCGCGAATCAGAAGAGTTTTGTCAACATAGTAATAATCAGAAGTAGCCAGCTTGAAATCAGAAATTCCAATTGGGAGAGGCTTTTTCTTTTCCGGTGAAACAGGTTTTATATTTGGAACAGCACTGGCAGGAACCATCCATGAACGCCCTTGTTTTATAGCACCTTGGATTTCTCCTGATTTACACATTTGCTGAACTCTTCTGACAGTAGTGCCCATCATTGATGAGGCTTCAGCACAAGTCATATATTTCATAAAATCCCTCCTCGTTTTTTCTTATTATACCATTCAAAACGAAATTAGTCAATGACTATTTCGCTAAAACGGTATAAAATTTCGTTTGAAAACGAAATTGGCGAAATTAAAACGAGATAAAAGCGAAATATGACGATTTTATTGCATTTACGCAAGTCGTTTCAGAGAAGCATATTATAAAAGTGAAATCTCTTTTTCGGGTAGCCATGTGCATTTATCTGCAATCTGCTCTCTGTTTTCGTCAGGCAAATGCATAAAATCAATAATCCTCATTTCGGGGAACATTGATTCGCAATATCTTGGAAAAACAGTTTCAGGAACGATGCCTACAAGCTCGGTTTCCAAGATGCGTTCTTTTAATTTTTGACCGTAATGTAAATAGACAGGCGCACCGTACTCCTTTAATGCCAGATAGAACTTAATTGTTTCAACGCATCTGTTAAAGGATTTTCCGTCAAGTGATAATCTGAATCCGTTTTCATTGTGATAAACATACAATGATATGTGTGTCGAATTTCCGCCTCTGCACACTTCCCAAGGATGTCCGCCAAATCGGGTATTATCATGCAGCCAGGCTATAAATTCTTCTTCAGAATCAGGGTCAATATCGCCAAGGTTTTCATCTCTTCCGTCAGCATGTAGATAGTATTGTTCTTTTGGCGTTTTATCGCATCCTTTGTAGTTATTTGCCTTGTATCCGAGAGAACATAATTTATAAAATTCTCCTGCTGTGAAATGCGGTATTGCGTCGATTTCTTCAATATCATCTGGTTGCTGTTCAATCAGTCTTACAAAATCAGAAATCTGCTGTTCGTTTAATTCTTCTTTAAAATAATTGCGTAAGTCGGGGCAAAGATCGTGCAAATCCTTGCGGACTATTGTACCTGTGCGGTATTTAAAAGGCAATTCGTTAATAACGCGTTTGTTGTAAGTTCCGCTTTTAAGCTCATCAATACATTTTTCAACTTGATGAAGAAGCCATTCTGTAAATTCAGATATGTCCTGCTCAAATCCGCCGCTTTTTCGCGGGTCAATCTCTATTATCATTTTGTTTGCAAGAAAGATAGCTTTATAGCCTGTATCTTTGCGTTCCACAGCGGTAAAATCATACCATGCGATTTCATCGGGATATTCCGATTTCCACCAGGATTCAAAATCCTCTCTGCTGTCTACCTCTCCGTCAAGGAGTAATTCTTCATAATCTCCGAATGCTTCTATCGGACCTCTTCCCGCTGTCAGCCACAGTTCCCACACATCTTCTTTGGTCTGCTTGATTTTCTTAAGAAGTTCAAAAATGTTGTTTATGTTCTTTACTGAGATTTCATCATACGGATAATTATTCCCGGACATATATGAATTATCTGAAAGCCATCTGATATGGCTTTGTACCTGAGGAGCATATTCCACTGCCATAAGTTGTCACCTGACCTTTCGCCTGATTGAATTTGTAACAGTAATAGCATTCTTTTTTGTTGTGATTTTTATTTAACAGACAAAATGTGATTTTTAAGGGCATTATTTCAACCTGAAGTAACAGATACTCTTTCCGTTGCCCTCTCTCTTAAGTTCTTCAGATGCAATCATTTTGCGAAGCGCACCCTCAATAGAACTGATGCTCAGCGATGGACAAAGTTCGCGGATATCTTGTTTTGTAAAGCGACCTATTTTATTCATAGTGGCACGTCTTACCATTTCAAGTGCGGGCAGTTTGGTTTCCACCAATGCAAAGCGGTCTTCAAAATCCTTGTATGCAGAAAGGATAGTTCCCAGTAAATACTTTATAAATGGAACAACATCTTCCATACCCTCGTGCCAGCCTGTCTGTGTCTGGTCAAGAACATCATAATAAAGGTCCTTATTCTTTGCAATCTTAGCTTCAAGGGAAATGTACTTTCCGACGTAAAAGCCATTTCTGTAAAGAAGAAGTGTTGTAAGTAATCGGCTCATTCTGCCGTTACCGTCATTAAATGGATGTATGCAAAGAAAATCGTGAATAAAAATGGGAATTGCGATGAGAGGTTCAACCTCCATGTTTCCAATCACACGATTGTACTCTTCGCAGATCTTATCCAATGCCTCTGGCGTTTCGTATGGAGCAAGGGGAGTAAAGAGAGTTTCTGTACGACCGTCAGGATACGTTGCACTTATATAGTTCTGCACATTTTTTGTTTTACCGGCCATAGGATTATTCATATGACTATACAGCATTTTATGCAGTTGTAATATATAATTCTGTGTGATAGGAATAGCGTCAAAGCTTTCGTGAATGATATTAAGCACATCACGATATCCCGCAATCTCCTGCTCGTCACGGTTTTTAGGAGTAGTTTTCTCCTCGACGAGCTGTCTGATACGGGTGCTTGTTGTTACAATACCCTCGATTGCATTAGACGCCTCGGTGCTTTGTACCTTTGCGATTTCCACAAGCTTTTCTAATTCCTCGGGACGTTGTTTCAGATACAACTCCTGTTTTCCGACCTCTTTATAAATCGCTGCAATCAGACCAAGGATATCCGAGTCCCATTTTTGATTTCTGATTTCAGCATAATTAAATGTTCTCATACCCTCACCTCCGAATAATTCCCTTAAATTATAGCATGAAATAATGGTAAAGTCAATAAAATAAGGTTAAAACCCCTTAATATTATTGCGTTTTTAAGGGGAAATATTCAAAATTGAGTCGATATAAGGCATGTTATATTGTGCCGTTGATAATTATTTTAGCAATTCTTCAATCATTTTATCTGCATTATCATCCCCTTTATATTCCGAGAGGTTTGTTTGATTTTCTCAAGCGCTTTTTCGTGTTATCGTTTGGAATGCTTTCATAATTTCCAGCAAAGAAATATGGTTTCGTCGATATAGATAAATCCATTGATTTTATTATTCATAATATTTAAAGTTGCAATTCCATTTCCGTTGTCATAGGGGAACACAAATTTTATATTGTCAATCCGAACTTTTAAAAAATAAAAGTATAAAACACCATAAGCGGTAAATAATAGATTTAAAGAAACGCACAGCGTTTCGACAAAAAAATACCGCGAAAGGAATCTAATATATGAAAGCAACGGGAATTGTCAGAAGAATTGACGACCTCGGCAGGGTAGTTATACCTAAAGAAATCAGAAGAACAATGCGAATCCGTGAGGGCGACCCTCTTGAAATTTTCACTTCGCCTGACGGGGAAGTGATATTCAAGAAATACTCACCGGTAGGTGAAATAACCGACCTGGCATCACAGTATGCGGAAGTGCTTGCCAAAATCGGCGGTTGTCCAGCGGCAATCTGTGATAGAGATCATGTAATTGCAGCTTCTGGAATACAGAAGAAGGAGATTCTTGAACGCCGCGTCAGCAGCTCGCTTGAAGATTTGATTGAGCAGAGAAAAAGTCATGCTTATCGTTCATATGACGATAAGCGGCTTAACCCAATAGAAGGTGTGGATAAGTATGCAATTGCCTGCACCCCTATTGTATCACAGGGTGATGTGAACGGTGCGGTAATGATGCTTTCTGCGAACGGAGACGAGTATGCAACTCCTGAGCAGCTTGCATTAGTACAGGCGGCGGCAATGTATTTTGGAAAACAGATGGAAGAATAATAAGTAACCTGAGGAGTAAAACTTCTCAGGTTATTTTTGTGTTGACTTTTTTATATTGTTGGTGTATCATTAAATTACATAATAAACAATAAATGAGGCATGTTTATGATAATAACTGGCAAGAATATCAAAAATTACTTTGACGGGCCACGATATATTGTGTTCCCACGAAAGCAGATTTTCTTTACCTTTCTTTTTCACGGATTTATTTATCACCTCTCAATTCTGCTTATCTATAATATTTTTTCCTATATAGGCGTGCCACTTTTTGCGTATGAGGTTTACCATTCTCTTGTTTTTATGGGCAGACTATGGCGGCTTATGGGCTACTCAATGAAAATCTACTACATATCCTTTGCTGTAATAACAATAGTCAATTTCCTTGTAGTAATCCCCGAACGGGCATTTTTGGCAGAATTTATCGGCACATATATTTTATGAGAGGTGAGAGTATGAACACAGATTTTATAAAAGAGCTTAATATAGAAATGCTTATCAAGATAAAAGAAAGCACATTTGACGGGAGAGGTTATCTCAACCTCGAACGTTATCTTACAACTGATATTGATACTATAAACTACCGCCTTGACGCACTTTCTGACTTGCTGTCTGACCGCACATTTTTCTATGCAATGCAGGAGATAATGCCGCAGATTTCGATGTTGCAGGAGTTACGACAATTCAGCGCTATGGCGAGGGACGATATTGAAAATCTGTACTCTGTCCGTGACCTGAATACATATATTGAGCTTGTGGAATATCTTTATACTAATCTGAACAAGTATCAGCTTAGTTCCGCAATGTTCAGCGAAATCAAGAAGGCTGTAAATGAAATTCACAGCAGTGATGAATATGAGGGCATAAAATCCAAGCTCCCCGAAAATATGCAGCTTATAACCGAGCTTAAAAGCATAACGGTAGGCGTGAATATAGACGCGGCTATGCGTCCCATAGAATCGGGAATTGTAAGCCTTAATAACGAGGTTTTCGTTTCGGGAAATGTTATAGATAAGCTGTTCAGACTTGATATGAGCGACAACCCCTATGAGTGCGCCGCACCCTTGTCTGTTCCACCTAAAATTCTTACAAAGGAAGAAAAACAGCTTTTTGAATCTACGGTAAACACAGCTGTTCACAAGCTGCTTAGATCATCGCTGAAATCCTGGAAACCTGCTGTAAAGGCATATTCCGAATCAAAAATAAACTTCCTTATGCGCTATTATGAAAACCTGCGTTTTCTTGTTGCGGCGGCGGAGTTTTTCTATAGCTTAAAGGATATGAACTATCCCGTTTGCCGTCCGAAAGTATACAGTAAGGAAGAAAAGAAATGTGTGCTGAAAGAGATTTACTATCCTGAATTTGTGTTGTATAATAATCATATGAAGGGTAACGATTTTTCTTTCGACGAAAATGGAATGATATATATTTTCGGCGGTGCAAACGGCGGCGGTAAAACGCTTTTCGCACGTTCCATCGCAATCTGTCAGGCACTTTTCCAGCTTGGCTTGTATATGCCTGCTGAGTATGCGGAGCTTAGCCCTTGCGATGAAATACTGCTCCATTTTCAGAAGAAAAATAACGATGTTTCCCAAAGCAGATTTATGGAAGAATGCGAAAGAATAAGTACGCTGATGAAATTTGCAGGAGAATATGCCCTTGTTATCTGCGATGAGGCACTTTCGGGAACAAACGGCACTGAGGCTGTACCCATAGCGGAAGAGGTTTTGAAAGCTATGAGTGCAAAGGGCTGTCGTGGTATTTTCATAACCCATGTTCACGAAATCGGAGACTGTGCCGATACTATAAATAAACTTGATTTCTGTAAATCAAAAATAGACCACTTGACCGTACTTACAGACGAAAGAACTGGAAACAGGCTTTATAAAGTGGTGAGAAATCACTCTGACGGAAAAAGCGACGCATCTTTTATCGCGAAAAAGTACGGACTTGATTTTGATACTCTTATGAGCTAAAAAAATCGCAAGGCTTTGCCTTGCGGTTTTTATATGTTAAAATGTAATTATTGCTGTAAAAGTATTGTTTTCGGTTTTTGTTTCAAAACCGAATTTATGAAGTGTGACAATATTCTTTACTATGGAAAGACCTATTCCGCTGCCGGTACGGTTGCTGCGGCTTGAATCCGCCTTTTCAAATGGTTTGTGAAGACTGTCTGTGTTTGTGATGTCGTCGCAGGAATTTGAAATTATAAATGATTTTTCATTACTTGTGATAACAATTTCGCCACCGTCTGTTGTGTATTTAACAGCATTTGAAATAAGATTTTCAATAGCCTGAGTCATCATTTTCTTGTCAGCCAAAATTCTCGTTTTCCCGTTTGTTTTAAAAGTAATATCCTTGCTTTCGGCCTGAGGTTTATATTTGCCGTAAAGCTCTTCTGCCAGTGCGGTAATATCCACCTTTTCTTTTTTCAGACCTTTGTCGTTTATTTCTAATTTTGCAAGGTCAAGGGTGTTTGTAATAATTTCATTCATATATTGAACATTTTCAAGCACAGCATCTGCATAGTAATCCTTCTTCTCTGTATGAATATTATTTTTGAGATTTTCTGCATAGCCATAAATCGCTGTAAGAGGACTCTTCAAGTCATGCGCAAGAGCATTTGTCATATTTCTACGGTACTCATCGATTTCGTACTGGGTACAGTATTTTTTGTACTTGTTATTAGCGGTAAGAAAAGCAATACCTATGCAGATTACCATAAGAACAATGCATCCCATAGTCACATTTTTACCTGCTACATCCCAGAAGTTAAGCCTGTAAAATGCTCTTATCATATAGTCTTTTCCACTTATTGTAACGCCTCTTGTGTTATAAAAATCAAACCTACCTGTTCCTGCAAATGATTCACCAGCTGTTCTTACAATTTTCAGGGCTTCACTATCAGGGTGAGTGCCGAAGGCATTTTTGTAAACATGCTCAGAATATTCGTCAAGCTCTTCCGCATTATCAGGTGTAAAATCGTATATCTCAGCGTTTTTGGGTATAGCACCCCATTCGTTCTTAAATGTTCCGATAGTTGTTACGCCGGGATAGAATCCGTCCTCATCGGCATAAATATTTTCGATATCAACATAAAGATATTCATTTGCTGGATATTTTGAAATAGCTTTTGTAAATTCATCCGATTTGTTCAGAAGAAATAGAGATTCGTCTGTGGGTGAATTTTCCGCATGAATTATTGCAATACCGTTACGCTCTGAATCCAGATATATTTCTCCTGTTTCACTGTCGACAATCACAGCCGCTGCGTCAAAAAAGATTCCGATATTAGAACCGCTGTCGAAATGTAATCCCAGACTCATAAATGCATGTTCTTTGTTTGTGCTTTTTTCAATTTTCATAACGGCTTCATTTGTATTATTCACGGCAAGCAAATCGTACGAAAATTGACAGACCAGTATTGTGACACCGAATGTTATTGTCGTGAGAAAAAATCCTACAACCAGCCATATAACTATCCTTTTTAAAAGGAAATCTTTAAATTTAAGCTTTTTCATAATAACCTCTCCTTTTCGGAAACGCTTATTCGGTCAGCTTGTATCCCTTTGTAATAACGGTCTTTACCTGCCCGCCTGCATTTCCGAGAGCCTTTCTCAGTTTTTTTATGTGGTTATCAACAACACGGTCACTGCCGAAATAATCATAACCCCAGATTTTATTCAGCAGAGTATCGCGGCCAATAACCCAGTTCTTGTGTTCAAGAAGATATTTGAGAAGTGAAAATTCCTTGGGCGCAAGCTCAACTGGTTCACCACAGGCGGTAACCTGTAAGGTGATAAGATTCATACGTATATCACCGCAGACTATTTCTTTGGTGATGACCATACCTTTTGCCCGTTTAAGCTGAGCATTTACTTTTGCAAACAGCTCAGCGGGGGAGAACGGTTTTACTATGTAATCATCACAGCCGATTTCGTAACCGTATAGAATATCCTCTTCTCTTGCTCTTGCGGTAAGGAAAAGAACGGGTACAATGCTGTTTTTCCGTATTTCGCGGCAAAGGGAAAAGCCGTCAATTCCCGGAAGCATAATATCCAGCATAATGAGGTCGAATTCCTGGTTCTTTATAAGTTCAAGCCCTTTATCTCCGTCCTGCGCAGTAACGATAGATATAGTACCGTCGCTTTTAGCTGAGAAATAATCTTCGACTACCTCTCTTATCTGATTATCGTCTTCAACCAGTAAAACTCTGTATGCCACAAGCCTTCATTCCTTTCCTGTGATTTTAATTTATCATAGAGATGTATCCTTTATGTGTCCTTCATTTGTCTTTTTTAATATATCATAAAAGTAAGTTTATTTCAAGTAAAAAGCACCGCAGACTTTTATCTGCGGTGCCTGAGTTTATTAAATTAAGAAATAGCAATAGCGGAAATAGAAACCATAGACTTTTCGCCTGTATGAGGAACGATTTCAACAGTGTGCTTGCCTGTTTCGGGGAAGCAGATAACTTCTTCCGCTTCAACGTAGTTGCCCCAGCCACCGGGGAAGCGAGAATCGATTGTTTTTGCAACCTGACCGTCAACTACAACGTCAAAGGTACCGCCCATGGTAGTAAGCTTTGCATAGAATACACCGATATTCTTTGCTTCAACTTCGAATTTAAGAGGCTCGATACCTTCGAATGTACCATCTGTGGAGCGAGCAATCCAACGACCGCCGAAGTTGCCAAAAATGGTTGATTCGTAATCCCATCCGGTAGAAACAGCAGGAGTGCTGTTTTCGGGAGTAAGGATTGCAGCTTTTTCGTACTTGTCGTTAGCAGCGGAAAGATCGCTTTCGTTTTCAGTATCAATGGAATCAACGTTATCAATTACATCCTGTAAATATGCGGTAATAAGTTCTGTTAAAACCGCATGTCCGGGAACATTGGGGTGGATATTGTCATCGGAAATATCATCCCATATGATATGACCGTTGTCAATTACATCAAGAATAGCTTCACGATAGGAAATCATAGGAATATTGTAAGCGGCGCATACATCGGAATGATATTCCTGGAAGCTTGTACCGTCTTCCTGAGTCATAGCAATTGTAACGACAGCTGGTGCGGATTCGCTTTCCCAGAGCTTCTTGATAAGACCTTCATAGGATTCCTTATCACGCTGTGTGTTAGCGTGTGTGTCGTTAACTGTAAAATCGATGAATACGAGATCGGGATTCTTGGATACAACATCACGTTCTGCTCTGTGAACACCGATATATGAACCGGTAGCACCGATACCGGCACGTACATATTCAATCTCAGCATCAGGGAATGTCTTGATAAGCCAGTCTGTTGTGAGTCTTGCGTAGCATAAGGTGTCGCCTGCGCTTGAACCCTGGGTGATAGAACCGCCGAGATAAGCTACGGTAACTTTTTCGCCGGCCTGAGCCTTCTTGACAAATTTTGCAATTCTTGCCTGATTGCCCTTTATATATGTGGAAAGCGCAACCATTCTGTCTGTAACACCGTTTTCGATTACATATTCGCTGTCCTCGGGAATTTCAACTCCTGCATAAATAATGTTTTCCTTTTCAGCCTTTGCGGCATCCTGAGCATCAGGGCTGAGAGCATTGCAGACGGGACAGTTTTTAGTATTGCTTACCTCACCGCATTCACAAAGCCAGGGGTCAACTGTTTCACTGGGTTCTACCGGTGCGGTAGTTGTTGCTTCTGTATCAGCTGCTGATGTAGTAGCAGCTTCATCTGTAGTTGCATTGTTACAGCCGGCCATAGTGAGAATAACGGCTGATGCACATAATAAAGCAAGAATCTTTTTCATTTATAGTCATCCTTTCAAGATAATTAATATGTCTTTAATAATATATCATTTTTTTGCTTAAAAGTCAATCTTTTTAAGTTTTTACTTGAATTTTTTTACTTAATATGTTATGATTATAAAAACAAAATAAAGCGAGGTAATAAAAATGGCAGTTTTTACCGCAGATAACAGCGCATTTTCCTATATGGGCAGAGTTGATTTTACTGATAATTCTGCGCCCATGCTTATTTACGCAGGCAGCAACATCCGTTGCCGTTTCAAAGGAACTTATCTTAAGGTAACCCTTGATAATGTATGCATGCATACATATACTTCTTTTGGGGCTATAATTGACGGCATTCAGTACAAGATTGATATGAAAAACGAAAACGGCGCAGCTGAATATATGGTGGCAGAAAATCTTCCTGATGAAGAGCATACACTTATTATTTTCAAAAGACAGGGTGCTGCTCACTATTTCAGGTTTATTTCTATTGAAACTGACGGGGAAGTACTTCCTTCCGCTGAGAAATATGATATAAAGCTTGAATATTATGGCGACAGCGTTTCAGCGGGTGAGGTTACCGAAGCTTTATATTACGACGGTCATTGCGATCCTGAAAATCACGGAAGTATCTATGATAACAGTTATTTCAGCTACACCTGGACCTTAGCACGCAGACTTAATGCTGAGTTTTATAACAACTCTCAGGGCGGTCTTGCGCTTTTTGATAAGACGGGTTATTTCTACGACAAGGACCTTACAGGACTTGAAACGACATATAATAAGCTGAGCTATGTACCTTATGCTCCCATGGGAATGACAGAATGGGATTTTACAAATTATACTCCCGACATTGTAGTTTTTGCAATCGGCCAGAATGATGCAAATCCTGACCCCAAGGCGATTTTTGATAAGGAATACGCTGAAAAGTGGAAATCCAAATATAAGGAAATTGTTCTTGAATTAAAGGAACGTTACGGTAATGTAAAATTCTTACTTATAACAACAGTCTTAATGCATGATCCCCGTTGGGATGAAGTGCTTGATGAAATCAAGGATGAATTAGGCGATTATGTATACCGCTACCGTTTCAACCGCAACGGTGCCGCAACTCCCGGCCACCCCAGAGCAACCGAGCAGACTGAAATGGCGGTTGAGCTTGAACAGTTTATCAGAGCTAATATGCTGTAAGGAGATACTATGAGCTTAACAGTAAATATCTATTATACAGGAGAAAACGGTAATGCTCGTAAATTTGCAGAAGAGATGACTGAAAAGGGAATAGTTGACCGTATCCGTGCCGAAGAGGGAAATGAAAAGTATGAATATTTCTTTCCCATGAATGATAAGGAAACTGTATTGCTTATTGACCGCTGGAAGAATCAGGAGGCGCTTGATATTCATCATAAGACTGATATGATGAAGGAAATTGCGGAGCTTCGTAACAAGTATAAGCTCAGAATGAAGGTTGAACGTTATGTTGACGAGAATTGACGAGCTTCATACGACCTCTATGGGTATCGATCGCATAAAGCGTAATCTTGATTTGAAAGATGATCCTGTAAAGTGGTGCAAAGCGGCAATTATCAGCCCTGAGGCAATTATAGAGCGTAAGGGAAAGAATTATTATGTTACATCAAAGGGTGCGGTAATCACTGTAAATGCCCATAGCCTTACAATTATAACCGCACATAAAATAAAGGAATAGTTATGAATTTTTTACCGTTTTTTAAAGCAGTGCTTGACGAGGATAAAGCCCCTGTTGTAATCTGTGATCTCGTACACACAATAGTTTATATGAACCCCTCAGCCTGCGAGCATTATTCAGAACAGGGCGGAGCAGAGTTATTAGGAAAAAGCCTTCTTGACTGTCACAATCCTAAATCGATTGAAATGATAAATAAAGTAATTGACTGGTTTAAGGCAAATTCAGATAATAATCGTATATTTACCTTCCATAGCGAAAAGGAAAATAAAGATGTATATATGATAGCTCTTCGTGATGAAGAAGGAAAGCTTATAGGTTATTACGAAAAACATGAATACCGTAATGCTGAAACTCAGAGCAGATATAATATGATATAGAAAAACCCCGTGCAATGCACGGGGTTTTGTTTTATCTTAGTTATTTTCGTTATTGTCATCATTTTTGTGGTAATCCGCAAAAATATCAACAGATTCTTCTGCTTTTTCTTCGGGCTTAGCCTTGCTTTCGTAAACAAATTCACCCTTCATAAGCTTTTCAAAATCATCACCGCTGATCTTCTCATTTTCAATGAGATATTCAGCAACTTCTTTAAGCTTATCATTGTGCTGTGTAAGAATTGTCTTACACTCATCGTAAGCTTTTGTAATAATAGCCTTGATTTCGCTGTCAATAAGATTAAGGGTTTCTTCGCTGTACTGAGCGGTATGACCGTAATCTTTTCCGAGGAATACCTCATCAGAGTCACCGCCGTAAAGTACGGGACCAAGCTTTTCAGAGAAACCGAACTTTGTAACCATAGCACGAGCGCGTTTTGTAGCCTGTTCAATATCGCCGCTTGCACCTGTGCATACGTCTTCAAAGGTGATGGCTTCTGCAACACGACCACCCATTGTCATTACAATGTTCTGGTACATCTTACCCTTAGTAACGTGGTTGTCATCAGTTTCGGGACGGCATACAGTAAGACCTGCTGCCTGACCGCGCTGAATTGTTGTAACCTGATGAACACGTTCACATTCGGGGAGATAGAATGCTGCAACAGCATGACCTGCTTCGTGGTATGCAGTAATTCTTCTGTCACGTTCAGTGATAATATGAGATTTCTTTTCAGGACCGGCAATAACTTTAAGAGTTGCTTCCTCGATATCGCTTTCAATAATTGCCTTGCGGTCGGCTCTTGCAGCGAGAAGAGCGGCTTCATTAAGAAGGTTTTCAAGATCAGCACCTGTAAAGTACTGTGTTGTCTTAGCGATGACATTGAGGTCAACATCAGGAGCGAGACGCTTGTTTCTTGAATGTACTTTGAGAATTTCTTCTCTGCCCTTGACATCGGGGTAGTTTACTGTAATCTGTCTGTCAAATCTGCCGGGACGTAAAAGTGCGGGGTCAAGAATATCACGGCGGTTTGTAGCAGCCATAACGATAATGTTTTGGTTATCTGTAAAACCGTCCATTTCAACGAGGAGCTGGTTTAATGTCTGTTCACGTTCATCGTGACCGCCACCGAGACCTGCGCCTCTCTGACGACCGACTGCGTCGATTTCGTCAATAAATACGATTGAAGGAGTATGCTTCTTTGCCTGGTCAAAGAGGTCACGTACACGGGAAGCGCCGACGCCGACAAACATTTCAACGAAGTCGGAACCGCTAATTGAGAAGAAGGGAACATTAGCTTCACCTGCAACAGCCTTTGCCAGTAAAGTTTTACCTGTACCGGGAGGGCCTACGAGAAGAACACCCTTAGGAATTCTTGCGCCAAGCTCCTGATACTTCTTAGGATTTTTCATGAAGTCAACAATTTCTTCCAGTTCCTGCTTTTCTTCGTCTGCACCAGCCACATCATCAAATGTGACCTTTTTGCCGTTTGAAGGGCGGACATTAGCTCTGGAAAACTGTGACATCTTACCGCCGCCTGTGGTCTGACGCATAAAGATAAAGGTCATAACCAGCATGAGAACGATAAGGATGATATAGGGGATAAAGCTTAAAAATACGTTGTCAGAAATGGGTTTGTAGTTCACTACAAGCTGAGCATCGGGGTTACGCTTGTTGTATTCTGTTCTGTAATCCTGAATGTCATCAACAAAGAGTGAAACATTTGGTACATTGCAATAATACTGGGTGGTAGGTTCACCGTGTTTGAAATAATACAGATAGCCTGTACCTAAATCCAGGTAGTATTCTTCAACAATATAGTTGTCAAAGTCATTCAGCACAGATGAATAGGTAGCTACCGGCATTTTACTGATTTTGTTCCAGTCCCTTTCTATTGCGTCTGTCTGTTCCTTGGGATTTGACATAGGACCTACATACTGGATAATTGCTACAAAACCGAATATGAGAATAGCAATAACAGTAAGGTAAATAATTAAACTTTTGAATTTATTGGAATTCATTCACGACCGCCTTTCCTTGTTCCTCATTAACATTTTATTTTTTTCTATCTTACCACGGGTTACTTTTCGTAAACCTCGCGTTTAAGTACACCAATATAGGGGAGATTGCGGTAATTTTCCGCATAATCGAGTCCGTAACCAACTACAAACTCGTTTTCGATATCAAAGCACTTGTAGTCTGCCTTCAGGTCAAAAGCACGTTCAACCTTCTTGTCAAGAAGAGTGCAGATTTTTATGGAAGCTGGATTTTTCTGCATAAGATAATTACGTACAGAGTAGAGAGTACGTGCGCTGTCGAGAATATCTTCGATAATGATGATATCACGGTCTGTAATATCAGTATCAAGGTCCTTTATAATCTTTACATTTCCCGAAGAAACAGCTGCGTTTCCATAGGATTTTGCAACCATGAAATCAATATCGCAGGGAAGATTTATTTCACGCATGATATCTGCCATGAAAACCACGGAGCCTTTAAGTATACCTACAAGCAGAGGAACTTTTCCTTCATAATCTTTTGTAATCTGTTCGCCTATTTTTTTTGCGGCGCTTTTAAGAGCATCTTCATCAAATAAAACTCTTTCGATATCCTTGTTCATTTACTTTTTTGTCCTCTCAATTTTTAGACATTATTAAGAATAAATGGTATTATACCATAAATTAGCAATAAAATCAATGCTGAAAAATGTACATTAACTGAAAATTAAATGGATTTATGACGAAACTGTTGTTCTTCATAATTAATTCTGAATATTTTTTTACGTACTACCGCAAATTTATTGCGGCAAAGATTTATTTTTCCCTTTTTTTCAAGAATTATTTGAGCACATTCGTTAATTCTCAGAGCACTTGGCTCAATACCGTTTTCTGAAAGCACTGATGAAATAACTCTGCAAAGAACCGGTCGTTCAAGTTCTGCAAGCTTTTCGCAGGAATAACCGTTTTCTGCTTCTGCATTTTTTTTCGCGTTATATGAAATTTGTTCCAACAGCGCATTATCATCATATACAGCCGAAGTCATACGTGAAATTCCGTCAAAAAGGGAAGGGTTGAATTCCAGAAGAAGCGGAATAATTTTGTGTCTGAGCTTATTTCTTGTATAGTCATCTGATAGGTTAGAGCTGTCTGTGACATAGGAAAGCTCATTTTCCTTGCAGTATTCTTCTATGTTTTCTCTTGTACAGCGGATAAGAGGGCGAATGATATTGCTTCTTACCGGCGGAATACCGCAAAGACCCTTTGTACCTGTGCCTCTGAGAATATTGAGAAATACCGTTTCGGTATTATCAGAAGCGGTATGCGCTGTTGCAAGCTTTGCATTGTGTTCATTGCAGAGCTTTTCAAAGCATTCGTACCGCATTTTTCTTGCTTTTTCTTCAATGCTTTCGTGCTTGTCTGCCTTGATATCTATACTGTAAATGGTAACAGGAATTTTGTAATCACTGCATACTTTACATACAAACTGTTCATCCCGTTTACTTTCCTCACCTCTGAGGTTATGGTTGACGTGACAGGCAAGAACTGTAATACCAAGCTCTTTTCTCAGAGAATACAAAGCGTGAAGCAGAGCAATACTGTCTGCGCCGCCGCTTACAGCGACAACAACAACATCCTCTTGTCTGAGCATATTGTATCGTTTGATGGTATCTTTGATTTTATCCACCATAACGTGTCTCCAAATCAGTAAACTTCGTGTACTGTCCGTCAAATCTCAATTGTACTGAATCAGTTGCACCATGACGGTTTTTGGCAATAATACATTCTGAGGTATCCATGTCATTTTCGTCTTTACTGTAATAGAAATCTCTGTAAAGGAAGATGATGATATCTGCGTCCTGCTCGATAGAACCTGATTCACGAAGGTCGGACATCATAGGTTTTTTATCTGTTCTGTTTTCGGGACCACGGGAAAGCTGAGAAAGGGTAATTACAGGAACATTCAGCTCCTTAGCCATGATTTTGAGATTTCTGGTGATTTCTGAAATTTCATTTACACGGTTACCGTCTTTACGGTTGGTAGACATGAGCTGGAGGTAGTCGATAACTACGAGACCGAGGTTTTCAACACGGCGGAGCTTTGCCTTCAT
Organism: Ruminiclostridium sp.; assembly: GCA_045579565.1. Classification (GTDB taxonomy): domain Bacteria; phylum Bacillota; class Clostridia; order Oscillospirales; family Ruminococcaceae; genus Ruminiclostridium_E. The sequence goes on along the minus strand of JAZNML010000010.1, from coordinate 14,938 downwards.
TTCGCCAAGAGAGATACCGGGAGTGTCATCAATGTAAAGATCAATCTGGTTAAGCATTTCAGCAGCTTCGTGAATGCCTCGCCATTGTGATTTTTCAAATCTGCCTGTTCTGATCTGGTCGGAAGAAATGCGGCCTTCGGAAGAAAGCATACGTGAAACCAGCTGTTCGGCAGACATTTCCAGACTGAATACTGCAACCTTTTTATTTCTGCTGATTCTTGCCGCATTAACCGCAATGTTCATAGCAAAGGTAGTTTTACCCATACCCGGACGAGCGGCAATAATGATAAGGTCTGATGGGTTAAGACCGAAAATGAGTCTGTCAACGGAAGGGAAACCGGAGCTGAGGCCCTTTTTGTTTGCATCCTCGGGGTGTTCATTGATATGAATAAGCTCTCTTAACTTGTCACGGACCAGTGGGCCGATATGACGAAGACCTTTGATTTCCTTTTCGTTACGAATATCGTAGATTTTCTTTTCGGCAAAATCCAGCATGCTATGAGCTTCTTCGGTATTTGAAACCGCAAGGTCATAGATTTCCTTTGAAGCTGATATAAGCTGTCTTGTGAGTAATTTGTCATCAAGGATTTTTGCAAGACTTTCTAAGCTTGCATTTTCTATTGAATCATGAGCAAGCTTAAAAATATATGCTTTTGCCTCATCCTCTGAGTCAAAAACTCCTTGTTTTACACATTTATCAATAATGCTGATGATGTTTATTTCTTCGCCAGAAATAAACATCATATTTATAACTCCGTAAATTCCGCTGTGCATACGCATATAGAAATGTTCCGGAGTAATCTTGTCGTTTACTCTTGAAATCTGGTGTGCATCAAGAATCAGCGCACCCAGAATCGCTTGTTCAGCTTCTATATTTGAGGGTAAATTGATGCCAGAAATGTCTAAATCTGCCATTTTAATCATTCCTTTCCCTTTTTATTTAAGGGGATTAAAGTTCTGTAACCTGTACCTTGAATTTTGCGCTGACGCCGTTGTAAAGCTTAGCTTCAATTTCGTGAACACCGAATGTCTTGATATCCTTGCATACGATTTTCTTCTTATCAACATCAAGACCTTCCGCATCCTTTATCATCTTAGCGACATCCTTTGCAGTAACGGAGCCGAAGGGCTTTCCGCCGGCGCCGGCCTTGATCTTTGTGGAATATGTTTTTCCTTCGATTGTTTCAGCAATCTTCTTTGCGTTAGCAATATCTGTATCAATCTTGTGCTGAGCATGAGCCTTCTGACCGTCAAGAATGTTAAGGTTCTGGTTTGTAGCTTCAACAGCAAGATTCTTCTTGATAAGGCAGTTTCTTGCGAAACCGTCCTTTACCTCTTTGATTTCGCCTTTTTTTCCTGTACCCTGTACATCCTGTAATAAAATAACTTTCATTTTAATTGTCCTTTCTTATGTGTTTAAATCGTTATAGTACTTATCAATTGCAGCTTTGAGCTTTTCGCTTGCTTCTTCAAAGGTGACGCCTTTAAGCTGCGCGCCTGCCATTGTCTGATGACCACCGCCGCCTAAATGTTCGGCAATAAGCTGAACATTGATTGCGCCGAGAGAACGGCCGCTGAGCGAGACTTCGTCATTTCCTGTTTTTGAAAGAACGAAAGATGCCGAAACGTCAGCAACACCCAGAAGTTCGTCTGCCGCCTGTGCCGCAACAACTCTCATTTCATCTGATGATTTATCGGTTGAAGCAATAGCACAGTTCTTATAAATCCATGCTGAGCTTACGATTTCGGTTTTCTGCTTGTAATTCTTGATTGAGCTTGCAAATAAAGTCTTGACATTAACTGTATCAGCACCCAGCTTTCTGAGGAAAGCGGCTGCTTCAAATGTGCGAACACCTGTTCTGAGCGTGAAATTCTTTGTGTCAAGCGTAATACCGGCAAGAAGAGCTTCTGCGTGGAAGGAGGAAATTTTTCCTGCATCGCCGAAATACTGTAAGAGCTCGGTAACCATTTCCGAAGCGCTTGAAGCATAAGGCTCATGGTGGAAAATCATAGATGTGTCGATGTAATTAACCATCTTTCTGTGATGGTCGATGATAACCAGCTTCTTGGCATCATCGAGAAGCTCGGGAACATCAACTATCTGAGGATTATGTGTATCAACAATAATCAGTAGTGAGTTTTCTTTAAAGTTTTCAATTGCCTGTGTAGGAGTTGTAAAAATACCTGTTTTATCTTTTTCGTTAAGATAGTCATACAGCTGAATTGAAAGGGTAGTGCTCTTATCAATAACAGCATAAGCGTCTTTTCCGAGACGTCTGATAGCTGCCGCAAGACCTACCGATGAACCAACACTGTCAAGGTCGCTGTTACGGTGTCCCATTATGTAAACATCGTCTGCGCCTTCAATGGCTTCAATGAGAGAGTTTGCGATAATACGGGTTTTAACCTTTGTATGACGCTCAACACCCATTGAAACACCGCCGTAAAATTCAAAACCATTATCGGTTTTGATAGCTGCCTGGTCGCCGCCTCTTCCGAGAGCCATGTCAAGCGCCTGCTTGGCAAAGGCTTCGCTTTCGGCAATAGTCTTTCCTGTACGGCCTATACCGATTGAAAGGGTAACGCTCATTCTGTCGTTTACCTGGATTTCACGTACCTGGTCCAGTATCTTTACTCTTTCTTCAATAAGGGCGCGGATATGCTTTTCTTCAACAACCGCCCAGAAACGTTCTTTGCTGTGTTTTTTGAGAATACCCGATGTACCATTGACAAAGTCTTCAAGCAATCTGTCAATCTGAACGGTAACATTAGCTGTTTCACTTTCTGTGCTTCCGCCGAATAATTCCTCATAACTGTCGATTACAAATAGCATTACAACAGGCTGTGACATACGCTTCTCGATTTCGAGTATACGAAGCTTTGTAATGTCTGCAAAATAAATCATGTAGACTTCTTTTGCGTCTTTTTCCTGGGGAATTGTTGCATAAACCCTGTAATAGCAATTCTTGTATTTGATTTCGTAGCCTTCTTTACCAAGAAGTTTATCAAAACTGAGCTTTGTGATAACCTCGATGGAACTACCATAAACCGCCTCTTCTTCAAAGCAGCGTGCGAATTCATTGTTGAACCATACTATCTTGTTCATGTTATCGACAATTGTAACGCTAAGAGGCGTATCGTACAACGAAAGTCGTTCAAGTTGTTCTATTTCTTCGTCAATACGGGCGAAATACTGAAAATTCTTTTGCGTTACTGAAATAAGCTTTGCGGCGGTAAAACCTGCTGCAAGAACCAGTAAAGGCGCAAATATACAGAAGGCCTGTAAAGATGCGGTATAGGAGAAAATCAGCATTGCAACCGAAACGAGAAGCAAAGCAATTACCGAGAATACAAGGCCTGAATCACGGAAATAATTTTTCAATTTTGCACACTCCTTTCACGGAGAAATAAAATCAGATTTCCATTATAATAGGGAGAATCATAGGACTTCTTCTTGTTTTCTGGAAGATGAAGCTGCCGAGAGTATCCTTCATAACACCCTTGACTGTATTCCATTCACGAACGTTAGGAGAAAGAGTCTTTTCCATGGCAGAACGCATGAGATTGCGGGATTCCTCCATGAGCTCTTCTGATTCACGCACGTAAACAAATCCTCTTGAAACGATGTCAGGACCTGAAACAACCTTACCTGCTGCCTTATCAACAGCGGCAACTACAATAATAAGACCATCTTCTGCGAGATGTTTTCTGTCGCGTAGTACAACCGAGCCGACATCACCCACACCCAGTCCGTCTATAAGCACTCTGCCGGCGGTAACCTGTCCTGTAACCTTCATTTCGCTTCCATCTGTTTCAAGAACGGTACCGTTATCGGCTATAAAGATGTTTTCTTCTGGAATACCAAGTTGAACGGCAAGTTCTGTATGCTTGAACATATGCTTGTATTCGCCGTGAATCGGAATAAAGAACTTAGGTCTTGTAAGAGAAATCATAAGTTTAAGCTCATCCTGGCAGGCATGACCTGAAACGTGAACATCATACATTGCCTCGTAAATTACGCTTGCTCCTGCCTTCATAAGCTCGTTTACAACTCTGCCAACCAGCTTTTCATTACCGGGAATGGGTGTTGCAGAAATGATAATAAGGTCTTCGGGAGTTATTGTAACTTGTCTGTGTTCGTTTGAAGCCATTCTTGAAAGGGCAGACATGGGTTCACCCTGGCTGCCTGTTGTGATGATTACAACTTCCTCAGGAGGCATTTTTGCAATTTTATCAATGTCTACGAGGATATTTTTCGGTACACGGATATAGTTGAGCTCGATTGCGGTTTGAAGTACATTAATCATACTTCTTCCCGAAACAGCAACCTTTCTGCCATGAGCTGCCGCGCAGTCAATAATCTGCTGTATTCTGTGGATATTGCTGGAAAAGGTAGCAACAATAATACGCTTTCCTTCGGCATTGGAGAAGAAGTTTCTGAAAGTATTGCCCACTCTTCGTTCAGACATTGTATATCCGGGGCGTTCAGCATTTGTACTTTCTGAAAGAAGTGCAAGTACGCCTTTATTTCCCAGTTCACCGAAGCGAGCAAGGTCAATGATGCCGCCCTCAATGGGGGTATAGTCAACCTTAAAGTCGCCGGTATGAATAACAACACCGGCAGGTGTGTGCACTGCGAAAGCGCATGCGTCTGGAATAGAGTGGTTAACACGAATGAATTCAACGGCCATACAGCCCATCTTTACTGTCTGGCGCGGAGTAGCAACATTAAGATTGCACTGGCTTAATATACCATGTTCGCGAAGCTTGTGTTCAACCAGAGCAATAGTAAGTCTAGTTCCGTAAACAGGAACATTTACTTTTTTAAGAAGATATGCAAGTCCGCCGATATGGTCTTCGTGACCGTGAGTAAGCACAATACCGCGGAGCTTTTCCTTATTTTTCTCAATATAGGTGAAATCGGGTATTACAAGGTCAACGCCCAGCATGTCGTCATCCGGGAAAGCAAGACCACAGTCGATAATGAACATATCGTTGCCCATTTCGTAGAGGTACATATTCTTACCGATTTCGTTAAGACCGCCCAAGGGAATAATTTTAAGGGGTGCTGATTTCTGTACAGACTTTGAGGTTCTGCGGGTTGTTTTTGCTTGAACGGAAGAGCTTTGAGCAACCTGCTTTGTGCGGGTTGTTCTTGGACTTGTCTTTTTTCTTGCAGCTTCTGTTTTTGTCTGTTTCGGCTGTCTTGTTTGTTTTGTCTGCTTAGACACAGTTTTTCTTGTTGTCTTTGCCTTGTTGGAGGACTGGTTCTTGGCATTCTGATTGTTATTCTGCATTTTTCCTCTTTTCTGGTCCGAAGGTTACAGCAAATATAGATTAGCAGGGAATATACGGTAAAAACGGTACTACCGCATATAACAAATATCCGGATTGTGAAAACGCAAATTCGTTATAACGTTCATTGAAAATGCGTAAAAAGGCTGTAAAATCCCTTAGGACAACTTGATTTATACTGAACAGATTAATCTGTTATTGAACATAGCAATTCATCATCAATTATATAACAAAATCCTTGAAATGTCAATATATGGAATAAGGTACATAGTTAAGGTGTTTTATTATCGTTCATGATTTTTTGAATGAGTTTTTCGGTTTTTATACACAATTCAGCTGCGGTTTCACTGCTTGCGCTTTCCGCAAAAAGGAAAAGACCGTTGCCTTTTTTATTTGACCGTATGAAAACTCTTTCGTTGTCATCGGCGATTATAATCCCCTCATTTTCTGCGGGATAACCCTTGGTTAATTTTTCGAGTATTTTCTGAGGCGGGCAGGTAATACGGATAAATTTATTCATTCCTGAAAAGCTCGGAAGTTTAGCAAGTGCTTCTGTGATAGACAAAGATTGTTCCGACATATGCCTTAATACTGAGATAGCAAGCACAAATCCGTCATAAAGGAACGTTTCCTTAGCGGCAATTCTTCGTGCATTAAAATCGCGGTTATCCATAGAACTGGTGTAAAAGCGGTGTATTTTCTTTCCGTAACGTTCTGATAAAATATCCGCAGCTCTGGGAAATGCGAATGGAAGAGCAAGCTCGTTTCCTTTACGAAGCTCACGGTCCGCTGCCAGTATTACCATAGAGTTGTAATCTATTATGTTGCCCTGGTCATCGCTTATTTCTGCTTTTGTAAGTCCATCATTCAGGGTGATAATAATGGGAGTGTGTCCTGTACCGATTTTGGCGGTAAAAGGTGCATAAATTCCCGAATTGCTGTCCGGACATTCAATAGTAATACTGTATGGTATTTCAAAATCAGTTATGCTTTCCAGCATGGCATTGTAAAGGGATTCTGCACCTGTAAATTTGTTAATGCTGCTGAAATTATCCCAGCTTGCGGTAAGATATTCACCTCTGTTGAGTCCGCTTTCCAGTAATCTTTCCTGTACCCTTGTAAGAGGAAGCATTCCGCTATTATAAACACGGATGGTTGTTCTTGTGCTAGCGGATATATGAACAATTATGTCGCAATTCAGTAAATCTGCAGTATGCAACAGAACGGGTAAGGCGATATTTCCACAATCGAAGCATTGCTTTCCGGTACTTGAAATACCGCTCAGAAGTGCATTTTTTAAAGTTTCGGCTGCGTTATCCCCGTTGCTTGCAACAGCTATACTTTTTTCGGATATTTTCGAAACAGCACATCCCAATCTGCCTGTAAATCCCGGAGTAATTACGGTATTTGTTTCCCCGCAGATACCGTCATCGGTTATTTCCAACGGATTACGAACTCCATATTTTCTGTCCGAGTTTACAAAAGCGCCGCTTTCAACGGTTTTATTCTGCCATACTTTTATATTTCCGCATATTACAGCATTTTCTCCGATTTCAGAGCCCTCGCCGACAACAGCATTTTCATAGACCGCAGCTCCGCTTTCGATTCGTGCGTCAGAACATATAATGCAGTCGTTAAGAGTGGTGTCCTCGCCTATGAATGCCCCGTCAAGTATGACGGCATTTCTTAGTTTCGCATTTCTGCCGATTGAAACATTGTTTCCTATAATGGTTTTGCCTGCAATCAAGGAGGAAGGGTCAATCATGCATCCTTTTCCAATAATGTTTTTTCTTTGATTATACCCTTTTAATCTGCCGTCTAAAATATCAGCATTACAACGCTTATAAGCGCTAATATCACCGATATCACACCAGTAGCCTGCTTCTTCATAGCTCATAAGCTTCATGTTTTTGTTAAGCATTTCAGGAAAAACATTTTTAGCAAAGTCGCATACTTCATTTTCCGGGATAAGACCAAGAACTGCGGGGGAGAGAATATAAACGCCGGTATTTGCGAGATCACTGCGGCAATTTACATATGATGGTTTTTCACAAAAATCAGTTATTCTGTTATTGTTTTCTATAACAAGACCGTATTCTCTCGGGTCATCAACTCTTTTTGTTATTATTGTAGCTTCGGCATTATTTTCTTTGTGGAATTTCATAGCTTGTTGCAACTCAAAATCACACATTGCGTCACCGCTTATGACGATAAAATCCTCCTCGGAATCCGAAATTGCCTTTTTTACACAACCTGCTGTCCCAAGAGGCTTTGATTCGTGGGAAAAACGGATTTTTACCCCTTTGTAGTAACCGCCTGAAAAATGTCTTTCTATTTTTTCGTAACGGTAATGTACCGCAATTATTGCTTCATCACAGCCGTTTTCGGCAAGAAGTTCAAGTATATATTCGAGCACAGGCTTTCCTGCAATGTGAACAAGAGGCTTCGGGAGATTACAGGTTATGGGTCTGAGTCTTGTGCCCTCCCCACCGGCAAGTATAACAGCTTTCATTATATCAGTCCTTTCTTTTTTATCACTAATAATTATTGTACGGCTGTAATCAAATATACCGCACCAAAATAAAATACGGGCATAAAATGTAAAGAGCAAATAATGAAAGGAATGATTATGTGAAATCTTATTTTATAAATATGACATCATATACTGAGGCTAAACGTGCAGCGCGGTATTTAATGTCCATAAAAATCAATGCCGAGGTTGAAAAGAGCGTATCAGGGGGCGGATGCGGTTACGGTATCAGGGTATATGAAAAACCTGATCGGATATGCCGTTTGCTTTCGGCAATAAATATCCGTTGCGGAAAAATAAAGAGCTGAGATGATATATTTTGACAATGCTGCTACCACTTACCCAAAGCCCCATACGGTAATATCCGCAATGACGGGAGCACTGTTGGAATACGGCGCAAATCCCGGCAGAGCAAGTCACAGAATGTCAATGAAAACGGCGGAAGCGGTATTTTCCGCAAGAGAAAAATGTGCTGATTTTTTCGGAGCAGAAACTGAAAACACAATATTCACTCTTAATTGCACACATGCGCTTAACATGGCGATAAAAGGAATACTGAAAAACGGAGATCACGTTGTATGTAGCGACATAGAACACAATGCTGTTTTACGGCCTGTATATGCTTGCACAAAGGATAAGGGAGTAACTTATTCCTTTGCTCCTACATTTGATGATGACAGCATGACTGCCGAATCCTTTGAAAAGCATATAACACGCAGGACAAGAGCGGTTGTCTGCACCTTGGCCGGAAATGTAACAGGTAAAATTCTTCCTGTAAGGAAAATTGCCGAAATATGCCGAAGGATGAATATATGTTTCATTGTCGATGCTGCGCAGGGGGCAGGAGTTCTACCTATAAAGCTTTCCGACGGAATAAATATAATCTGTGCAGCAGGACATAAAGGTCTTTACGGTCCCATGGGAACCGGTCTTATGGTGACAGATGGAAAATACCGTCTTTCAACAATTGTTGAAGGTGGAACAGGAAGTGCATCAAAGGAACTTGCCCAGCCTGAGTTTATGCCTGACCGTTTTGAAAGCGGCACTATAAACACCGCAGGCGTTGTTTCACTTGGTGCAGGAGTGGATTTTGTGCGCAATAAAGGTATTGATGTGATATATAATCACGAAATGAGTCTTTGCAGAAAGTTTTATAAAGAATTGAAAAAAAATCCGGCGGTAAGTCTGTATACAGGTTTTCCTGATGAAAAATATGCTCCTGTTGTACCATTCAACATTAGAGGATATAATTCTGAGGAAACGGCTGGTATGTTAAGTCGTGCCGGCTTCTGTCTCAGAGGAGGATTCCAGTGTGCCTATCCTGTTCACAAGAAAATCGGTACTGCCGAGACGGGAGCTGTACGTTTTTCGCCATCTGTATTCAGTACAATGAATGAAACAAATAGTCTTATAAGGGCAATTTCACGTATAACGGCAGATCTTTTGTAGGATTCTGGGCATAATGCAAAAAAATATGAACAAAATTTTCTGAAATTGCAATAAAACACTTGAAATTTTTAAAAATTGTGGTAAAATAGATAACAGGTATTTTAAATAAGTAAGGGTGTTGTATTTGATTAATTATCTTGTAGATATATGGGATGCACTTGTCAATGTATTCAGCTCGATGACTTTTGTTGATGTACTGGACATAGTGCTTCTCTCATTTATTCTCTATTTTGTCATAAAAATCATCAAGGAAACACGTGCTGAACAGCTTCTTAAAGGTATTGCTCTTTTTGCTGTAGCGCTTTTCTTCCTTAATCAGTTTGAATTTAAGGTTATGAGTGTTATCAGTGATACGCTCTTTAATGTTTCTATTATTGCATTTATCGTCATGTTCCAGCCTGAACTCCGTCGTGCGCTTGAAAAGGTGGGCAGAGCAAAGGTTGTTAAACCGATTTCACTTTTTGAAACTGTTTCCGCAGATGAAACGGGTTGTATCAGCGCAATCAATCAGATAACTCTTGCCTGTGAAAAGCTTTCAAGAACTGCTACCGGTGCGCTTATAGTTATTGAGCGCCAGACAAAGCTTGGTGAACAGATTGAAACAGGTACAATTATCAAGGCTGTTCCCAGTGAAGAGCTTTTCAGAAATATCTTTTTCCCGAATACACCTTTACATGACGGCGCGGTAATTATCCGTGATAATCTTGTATATGCCGCAGGCTGTTTTTTACCGAAGCCTCAGAAGGAAGAGCTTATCAATAAAGAGCTTGGCTCCCGTCACCGTGCTGCAATTGGTATGAGTGAGGTATCTGACGCTATTGTCATCATTGTATCGGAAGAAACAGGTATGATATCTATTGCGGAAAACGGTGTTCTTGAAAGAGGCTTTGACCGTGACAGACTTGCTGTTCATCTGAAAAGCAGACTTCTTCCTGAACCTTCTGAAATGCGTAAGCGTGAAAAACAGACACGCAAAAAGAAGAAGGGGGGAGACAAATGAACCATTTTATCAAAAAATTCACATCAAGACTCCTCACCAACATCAAGACAATTATCCAGGCGGTAGTTGCTTCGGTAATTATCTGGTTTTTTATTTCGATTCAGATATTCCCGAATATCACCCAGCATGTTTCGGGGGTAAAGGTTGAATGTACTCCTACCCAGCATATGATTAACGAAGATTTGCAGATTACATCTGTTGACGTATCTGATGTTACTATCAAGATTCAGGGTAAGCGTTATTCAATAAGTGATCTTAATGGCGAGGATTTCAAAGCTCATTGTGACCTTTCTCAGATATATGAAGCTGGCGTTCATGAGGTTGACATTGTGGTTGAAACTGTTGATGCTGCTACGGAATGTGATATTCTTGCAGAAAACCTTAAAGCCAAGGTCAGCGTTTCAAAGATTATATCCCGTGAAATTTCTGTAACTCCCTATATCGACGGAATTAAAATTGCTGATGAAATGCAGATTGAAGGTGATGTTGAGGTATTCCCGTCAACCATCATTGTGACAGGCGAGCAGAAGCTTGTTGATTCTATCGGTCATATCAAGGCAGTTCCGGATTTTGAGGATGTGCTTGATGAAAGCGCTGAGCTTACCTGTACGCCTGTACTTTACAACCAGTACGGAATGCGTATGCTTAATAACGAACTTGCATTGAGCGAAGGAAATATTTCCATGAATGTTCCTGTCTATAAGGTGAAAACACTCCCGCTTAATGTTCAGTTTACAAATTCATCTACAAACTTCAATATTACGAATCTGAAATATTCCATGTCTGTAACAGAGCTTACTATAGCATCTCCTGACAGCTCTATCGATAATCTTGATGCAATTGATATCGGTGAAATATCCCTTACCTCCCTTACTTTGAAGGATTTACAGGGCGGTGTGGCACTTCCCGTAAAGCTCCCCGAAGGTTACAAGAACATTTCAGGTAATAAGACCGTAACTGTTTATTTTGAAAATTACGATGAATACGGTCAGCTAGGTTTTACCGTTCCTGCCGAAAATATCAATATCATCAATGCACCCAATAACTTTGATGTAAAGGTTCTTACAAATGTTCTTACGGTCAATGTAGTAGGTCTTTCCTCTTATATTCAGGAAATGACTTCTGATGATATTTACGCTACTGTAAATCTTCTCGGCGTTGAGCTTTCCGAAGGAACAAAGAGCGTATCTGTTTCATTCCGTCTCGCCGGCACCAACAGTCGCGGCTGGGTAACAGGCGAAGAGTATAAGGTAGAAATTCAGATTTCGCTTCCTCCTGAGGATGTTGATGCATTAACACCCGGATATTGAGTTTTATACCCTCGTATTGAGATAATACGAGGGTATTTTGTTGTCTGAAAATCTGCTGTTTGTTCAATTTGTCATTATTCTACAAAAGGTATCTGATTGTTCTATTTAAAATATCAATTGAAATAAAAGACGAATTAATATATAATATTTAATACGTGATTGTTAAATTTATGATGTTTATAATGGCTTCTGCCGGAAAGGAATAATATATGAAGCTTTTGAAAGACAGAATATTGAAGGACGGCGTTGTAAAAGCCGGTGGAGTGTTGAAGGTTGACAGCTTTCTTAATCATCAGATTGATGTTTCTCTTTACCGTGAGATAGGTAAAGAATTTTACCATCGTTTTGAAAATATGGGTATAAATAAAATTCTTACCATTGAAGCTTCGGGCATAGGTATTGCCTGTGTTACCGCTGAGGCATTCGGTGATTGTCCTGTTGTTTTTGCTAAGAAGGCAGAGAGTAAGAACCTTGACGGTGAGCTTTACACAACAAAGGTTACATCCTTTACAAAGGGAAGAGAATATAACGTTATCGTATCCAAGAAGTTCATAGGCGAAGGAGATAAGGTGCTTATTATCGATGATTTCCTTGCCAATGGCTGTGCTCTTATTGGTCTGATGGAGCTTGTTGAACAGTCGGGAGCTGAGCTTGTCGGTGCAGGAATTGTTATAGAAAAGGGCTTCCAGCGTGGTGGCGAAATCATAAGACAGAAAGGCATCAAGCTTGAAAGTCTTGCTATCGTTGAAAGTATGGATGAAGAAAACGGCGTGGTTTTTCGTAACTGAAAATCCCCGTTTAAATAGAAAATAAAGAAATTAAAACAAAAGGAGAAAAACAATGAAAATTTCAAAGTCAATTGCAACGCTTCTTTCTGCTGCAATGCTCTTAGGTGCAGCAGGCTGTTCTTCCACAGGCACAGAAGCAGGCAACACTGATGCAACAGGTGTTGCTAAGGAAGAAATCAAGGTAGGCGTAATCCACATCGGTGATCCCGCTGATGGTTCCGGATATTCCTACACACATGATCTCGGTATTACAGGCATGCAGGCAAATCTCGGACTTAAAGACAGTCAGATTGTCCGCAAGATCAATATTCCCGACTCTGATACAGCAGCTACAAAGACAGCTATCGAAGAATGTATCGCAGAAGGGTGCCACATTATTTTCGGTACAAGCTACGGTTACATGGATACAATGGAATCTCTTGCAGCTGAATATCCTGAGGTTTATTTCTCTCATGGTACAGGCTACAAGTCCAACGGTACAAACTTCAATAACTATTTCGGCAGAATCTATCAGGCTCGTTACCTTGCCGGTATCGCAGCTGGTTTAAAGAGCGAAACAGGTAAGATCGGTTACGTTTCCGCATATGGTACAGAGCTTGCAGAAACATGCAGCGGTATCAATGCATTTGCTCTCGGTGTACAGTCTGTAAATCCTGATGCAATTGTATATGTAAAGAGCCTTTCCTCCTGGTTTGACCCCGCAAATGAAACAGCATATGCTGAAGCTTTAATTCAGATGGATTGTGACGTAATCGCTCAGCACTGCGATACAGCTAACCCTCAGGTTGCTGCACAGAACGCAGGCGTATTTGGCTGCGGTTATAACTCTGATATGACAGAACAGGCTCCTGCTGCTCACCTTGTTGCACCTATCTGGAACTGGGATGTTTATTACACATCTGCTGTTGAAGCTGTAATTAATGGCACATGGGTTGAATTCGGCAACTTCTATGAAGGTATCAACGTAGATTTCGTTGATGTTTCTCCTGTAACAGCTAATTGTGCTGAAAACACAGAAAAGTACATCAATGCAGTTAAGGAACTTATGAAGAGCGGTGAATGGGATGTATTCAGCGGTGTAGCACTTTCCTTTGATGCAGAGGGCAATGTTATAAAGACAGAAACTCCTCTTGTTGACAACACAGGTGCAGCTATTCCTACTGTTGACGATGCAACAATCACAGGTTCTATGAACTACTTTGTTAAGGGCGTAGAACTCGCTTAATCAGACAATTAACAGGCGCAGAATAATTCTGCGCCATCACGAAAGCACCTTTGTACTATGCACAAGGGTGTTTTCGTGGTTATAAGCATTAAGAAATTATATATAGGGGTGACTTTAAGTGGCGGAAAAAGAAATTGCAATTGAGCTTAAAGGTATAAGAAAAACCTTTGGTTCGGTAGTTGCAAATGATTCCGTAAATTTGCAGGTAAAAAAAGGAGAAATCCTTGCATTACTGGGCGAAAACGGATCAGGTAAAACGACGCTGATGAATATGCTTTCCGGTATTTACAAGCCGGACAGCGGTACAATATCAGTAGACGGAGAGGTTGTTTCTATCCAGTCTCCTGAGGATTCAAAAAATCTTCGCATTGGAATGGTGCATCAGCACTTCAAACTGGTTGAAAAATTTACTGCGGCTGATAATATTATTCTTGCATCGGACAAGAAGGAAGAGCTTTTCTTGACAAAGGAGCGCTTTGCTAAAATCAGAGAAATAAGCGAAAAGTTCGGCTTTGACCTTGATCCTTCAAAGTATGTATGCGATATGTCTGTAAGTGAAAAGCAGACGGTAGAGATTCTGAAAGTGCTTTATTATGGCGCTGAGATACTGATTCTCGATGAACCGACTGCTGTTCTTACATTGCAGGAAACACGAAAGCTCTTTACAATCCTCAGCGCAATGCGTGATATGGGCTGTGCTATTATCATTATTACCCATAAGCTTAATGAGGTTATGGAGATAAGTGACCGAGTTACTGTTCTCAGAAAGGGTGTTAGCGTAGCAACAGTCAATACCGCTGAAACCAATGCAAGAGAACTCACAAATCTTATGGTAGGCAGAGATATTGAGCTTTCAATTGACAGACCAGAATGTGAAAAGGGCGATGTATATCTTTCTCTCCAGAATATTTCTATTTTAGGAGATGAAGGTGTACTTGCAGTAGACAATGTTTCTTTTGATGTGCATAGCGGTGAAATTTTAGGTGTAGCCGGTGTATCAGGAAGCGGTCAGAAGGAAATTTGTGAAGCTATTGCAGGTCTTCGTAAGCTTGAAAACGGTACAATTCTTTGTAAGGGTGAGCATATCGAGGATAAAACTCCGAAGCAGATTATCTCTCATGGCGTTAGTATGAGCTTTATTCCCGAGGACAGACTTGGTATGGGCCTTGCGGCATCACTGAATATTACCGATAATATGATGCTGAAAAACTATACTGACGGAAAGGCTTTGTTTGTTGACCGTAAAAAAGCAAGAAATGAAGCTGAAAAGGTTGTAAAGGAATTAGAGGTAGTTACTCCGAGCATAGAAACACCTGTACGCAGACTTTCGGGCGGTAATGT
>JAZNML010000009.1:0-19187 GCA_045579565.1 Ruminiclostridium sp. | reverse complement strand
TACTTTCTCTGCAAACGACTTTACTTTTGCAATATCATCGGGATTTTTATTTTTCAGTAAATCCACTACCGATAGGCAGGGAGCATTTTCCGAACCTGTCATCTTGTGCATTTTAGCAAAGCATTTCTTGTCATTTCCGCCACCGCTGGACACAAAAAACGCAAGCTTTTTTCCTCTGAGATTGTTGTTACTTATAAAAGTCTTTAAGGGCGGTGCCATTGTCCACGCCCAGAGCGGTGTGCCTAAAATTACCGTATCATAATCATCTGCATTGAAGCTATAAGGCTTCAATAACGGCTCAATACCTAAGGTTGCATCCTTACCGCCTGCAAAGAATTTCTTGTTATCCGTGGGATATGGGGTTACAGGCTCAAGGCGGAGCAGGTCTGCACCAAGCTCCTTTGCGAGAAGCTTTGCGGTGTAGTCGGTGTTGCCTTCAAGAGAGTAGTAAACTATTATAGCTTTCATTGGTTTTCCTCCTGATAAATTTTACAACGCATTCCAGTAAACAAAAAATATAAGGATACAGCCCCATGCGTTTCCTGTTTCTTTTCTTACAATAAGCATACCGTAAATAAGTATCATTGTCGTCAGCATTTCAATCAATGCATCAGGTGTTACGCCCACAGCTCCGTGAATCAATATACACATAACCGCACATACAAGCGCACCCCAGTCAAAGAATCTGTACTTTGAAGGGTACATCTCACTTATTTTATCTCTGATAACAACATAGTTGAAGCCCTCAAAGAATCCCCAGCACAGCGCTGTCACAAGAAATGCAAGAACATTATACGGAAAAGCGCTGGATAAAACCTCAGGCGTAGTGTTTACGTCCCAGAAAGGACACCAGGCATGAACTCTGCCGTTTATCAGACAATAAACGAAATCGGGGACACAACATAAAAGACTTAAACCCAGTGCAGAGAAAAGATTTTTTGTGTTAAGCCCGAATTTTAAAAAGCTTTCCTTTCTTATAAGGCATACAATTGTTATTCCAAGTCCTGCAATTCCGAACTGACCGCATAAGCCGATTATAAGAACTCTGAGTAAAATATTGACTGAGCTGTCAGCCGCAAGCTGATTGATCTGATTCCCGAATCCCATGAGCACAATTCCGAGAACTGCCATTGTTGTTATAAGAATTACCCACAAATCAATCGCAAGCTGCTTTTTTCTTTCCTTTGTACATTTCATTCTTTTTTATTCCTCTCTTACGCTAAAGGCGAAGCGTTCCAGCTTTCCTCCGAAATCAGATATTTATAATCCGTGACGCTGTTTTCTGCGATAAGCCTGAAATTTTCAGTGCTTTTTTCATTTTCATAATATTTCCTCTATCTGTTTCAAAGCTTCAAAATCCACAAAATCAACCTCTTTACCGAAGGTTTCTATCATGGCTCTTGTCTCCGCATCTTTTTTAGCCTCAGGAAGATTTTTAGCCTTGTTATACAGCATAGTCATCATTGTCCTATGAGCGAAATTAAGCTTGCTGTAATCAATGCCGCCTCTCAGATGAAAAACAGAAGCGTCGGCAAGTACCTTTTCAGGTACCTGCCTTGCAATTGATTTCTTGATGTTGTCCGTGTTCGCCTTGTCATTTACATCAGCCAAGCCTACTGTGGCAATTATAAGCTTCGTTCCGCTCTTCATTGCCCTCACAGTATTTTTAAGACCTTTGACACCGCCTGCATAAAGACCGCCGAAATGTATAACCCTGTCATATCCGCTTAAATCAGGCATAGCCTTATAGCTTTTTGCGGCAATTCCCGTCTTTTCGGAAAGCCTTAAAGCATATTTCTCGGTCGTTCCATATTCACTTCCGTAAATAATTATAGATTTCATAATTGCTCCTTAGTTATGAATGCTTACCTCACCGCTTACAAGGTCAACCTTAACCTCGTGAACATTGTCACCGCCGATTTCACCTGAATCGCTGCTTCCGGATAAATTGCTCTTATCTACATCGCCGTCATCTTCTGAAAGTTCAACCTCTACCTCACCGCTTACTGCGTCAAGGTCAACTTCTACACCTGAGTCAAGGGGAAGCGTAATGTCAAATTCTCCGCTTACAGCATTGAGTTTGAGGTTGTTGTCCCATTCAGCATAGTCAATAAAGATTTCACCTGAAACGATATCAGCAGCACCCTTACCAGAAATGCCGTTTGCTTTGATGCATCCGCTTACACTGTTAAGCTTGAATTCATTACACTTGAAGCCGCTGATTGTGTGATTGCCGGAAACACTGTCAAGATTGATTCTCTCTGCCTTTTCGTCAGTACAGTTGTTTACTTCAACATAACCGGATGTGGTTGTAACAGAAATAACAGGAGCAAAGATTTCGTATTTGCTGTTGCCACTGGTAACTACGGAATTAAAATCCTTGCACACAAGCTGTTCAATATCTGTGTTGCCGGAAGCTGTAATAATTTCTACATCATCATATTCCTTTTTGGGAAGAATTACTTCAAGCTTTGATTTTTTATCATCGAAGTTAAAAATAGAGAATAAAAATCCGCCCTCTTCCTTTACAACAAGTCTGTCGCCTTCTATTCTTGCATTAAAGATAAAACCACCTGTTTCAGTTTCATATCTAACGCTGATTTCATCTACATCATCAACCCTTACATCAGTTTCGGCAACAGATGTTATAACCTGAATGTCGCTTATATCATCTTTGAAGGTATATGTTTTTACATCCCCTGCCTTTGTGTTGCTTCCGATGACATCACCTGTGCTTATAAAAGGGATTTTCCCAATAGAAACGCCTATGCCCTGTCCTTCACGGATTCCTGTTGCCGCTACGGAAATGCCGAATGCTATTGACGCAACTACAAGTACGATTATTGAAATAATAAGTGCCTTTTTCATAATATATCCTCCAATTCATCTTTCTTTTTTCCGATTTTACATACCTTTTTGCCTACAAATGTTTCACTGTGCCAGTTCACAATATGCTTTACAAGATTGATGCAGCCCTTTGTTGCGGCGATACTTGCGATTACAAGCAATGCACAGATAGCGCCTAATACTACGCCGAAAAGAATTGTAGATACAGGCGAAAGCGTTGTAAAGAACCATGTGGATACATCAACAAACTGCATTACTGTTCCGCCTATAATTGAACCGACAGCTGCTCCGCCGAAGCCGATTGTACAGCCATAAAGCCCAAACACGAGGCTTATAAGACTTGGTAACGCCCAGCTGAGAACAAACACGTCAATACAAAGAACACAGATAACCTTACCTGCGTCAACCTGGAAGCCCTGGGGCTGCGCTGAGGGAGGAGGTGTTACGTTCTGAGCCTGGGTATTATGTTGTGAATATTTGTTGGAATCAAATCCGCTCTGCTTTACTTCCTTTTCCTCTACCTTTATATCCGCTTCGGGAATATACTGTTTTGCAATTTCAACGGGATCACCCAGCTTTTCACAAACCTGATCCTCTGTTTCACCTGCGTTTTTTCCATCTTCAAAATGCTGTTCAAAGTCGAGAAGAATCTCTCTTGTATCATTTACTCCGTATTCAGTTAAGCTTTTTGTAAGCTCACTCATAAAAGTCGCTTTATTCATACTGTTCCATCCCCTTTAAGTAATTTGTTAATAGCTTCCGAGAAGCTGTACCATTCTTCTTCTTGTTCCAACTGGATATCTCTGCCGATATCTGTTATAGTATAGTATTTTCTCGGTGGACCTTCCTGAGATTCCACAATATACGAGTCGATTGTCCGGTTATCTTTGAGTCTTTTTAAAAGCGGGTAGATAGTTCCCTCGGTTATCTGCATAACATCGGATATTCTATTTACCAGCTCGTAGCCGTAGCAGTCACCCCTGCGTAATATAGAAAGCACGCAAAGTTCAAGTGTTCCACGTTTAAGCTGTGATTTCATTTCGTACCTACCTTTCATTTTATAGTACCTTGCGTCACAAAGTACTTTGTTGTATTTATTATAGCACAAGGTACTTTGTATTGCAAGGTACTATGTGTACAAAAGTATGTAGTATTTTCCATATATTTTATGTAAATATTTAACAAAAACTGGCAAAACAAAAAGCCTCAGGCAAATTGCCTGAGGCTTATGTACTTTATTGATAAGATCAGCTGCTTAACTTACTATTAGCTTCGCCAACCTGTGCATCAATGATGTTTTCCCATTCAGCACGAACCTGTGTATAGGTTTCGCCTGCAAATGTGTAAGGACGGCAGAGTACTGCACGTGTAGGAGAGTCATCCATACCATCAGCAGCACATGTTACGGACACACCGTTCTTGAAATCCCATACAGGAATCATAGATGTTTTGAGTTCTTGAAGGAGATCGAGGTGTTCGTCTGTCCAGCCGAAGTCTCTCTTGGACTTTTCTCTCTGTGTTGCAACAACGCTTTCATCCTTGGATGCGATAAGTACGCAATTTGTCCAAGCTGCGAAGCCGTCAACGTTCTGTGCACCTGCGCAGAGCATGTAAGCATCCTGCTTCATAGCCTGATAATACTGGTCTGCATCGGGATCACGAGGATAAGGAACAAAGAATAATTCGTCATCGTCCCATTCAAATCTTTCTCTGTACTTGATCCAAGCATCAGATTCAAATGCCCATGTACCGTCTAAGAAGAATAATGTATCACCGTTGAACCAAGCTCTCTGGTTTGTGGAATAACCATTGAGGTCCCAAGGATAACGATAGTCTTCAGTAGCAAGTGTTTCGATAAATGCCATACACTTTTCAACAGCGGGGTCATTTAAGTGATGAACAAGCTTACCATCTTCGATGGATACGAGGGGAGTACCTGTTGTAGCAAGGAAGCCGTCAGGAACGTTCCAGCCGTCGATTACATACTTGCTGTCGCCGCTCTGCTGGAATGTGTCAGCCATTTCAAGAAATGCGTCCCATGTCCATTCGCCGTTCTTGTATAATTCATAAGGATCTTTAAGACCAACTTCTTCGATAATGGTCTTTCTGTACCATAATACGTAGTTGGGGTTGATGTCAACAATAGCACACCAGTTCTTATTATCCCACATGAAGTCATCCATTACAGGACGATACTTAGCCCAGTCCTCTGTCGTTGTATCAACGATACCGTCGATAGGCTGGAACATGTTCATGTACGCGGAAATGGGGAAGTAACCGATTTCGAAGGGGAAGATATCAGGTGAGTCGCCGGCAGCAACTAACTGACCAAGCTTATCATAACGGTCTGCATAAGCTACGTTTGTCCATACGAAGATTTCGTTTGCGAAATCCGCGCCGTAGGAAGCATCGCCTTCTTCGGGGATACCATACTGAGCCTTGAATAATTCAGCAACAGCAGATGTTTCATCGATATCCCACCAAGCAAGCCACTTGATCTTCTTATCAACTGTAAGTTCAAGCTTTGTGTCTTCTGCAATATTGCTTACAGCGTCCTGAACAGCAGCGTCAGTATCAAGTGTTGTTGTAGCTACTGTTGTAGTTGTAGCTGCGTTTGTAGTAGTTTCTACTTCCTGTCTTCCGCTGCCACCACCATTACAGCCTGCAACGGAAATAATTGTTGCAGCAGCAAGAACAGAAGATAATATTCTTTTTGTTTTCATTAATAACCTCTTAATTAGCCGCTTACCTTGGAGTTTGCTTCTTCGATATCAGCTAAAACCATGTTTTCAAATGTAGAACGAACCTGTGTATATGTTACACCAGCTGTTGTATAAGGAAGAACGAGGAGACCTCTTGTAGGAGAACCGTCGCCGCCTTCAAGTGTAGGCATGTTGTCATTAGCACAACCAACGGACATACCGTTCTTGAAATCCCATACAGGAACCATAGATGTTTTGAGTTCCTGGATAAAGTCAAGGTGTTCGTCTGTCCAGCCAAAGTCTCTCTTGGACTTTTCTCTCTGTGTAGCAACTACGCTTTCGTCCTTGGATGCAATAAGTACGCAGTTTGTCCAAGCTGCGAAACCGTCAACGTTCTGTGCGCCTGCGCAGAGCATGTAAGCATCCTGCTTCATAGCCTGATAGTACTGGTCAGCATCAGGATCGCGGGGGAAAGGAACGAAGAATAATTCGTCATCTTCCCATTCAAATCTTTCTCTGTACTTGATCCAAGCATCAGATTCGAAGCCCCATGTACCTTCAAGGAAGAATAATGTATCACCGTTGAACCAAGCTCTCTGGTTTGTGGAGAAGCCGTTGAGGTCCCAAGGATAACGATAGTCTTCGGTAGCGAGCTTTTCGATGAACTGCATGCATCTTTCAACAGAAGCATCAGCAATGTTGGACTTTAACTTACCGTCTTCGATGGATACGAGCGGAACGCCTGTTGTAGCTACAAAGCCGTCGGGAACGTTCCAACCGTCGATTACATACTTGCTGTCGCCGCTGTTCTGGAATGTTTCAGCCATTTCAAGGAACTTATCCCATGTCCATTCGCCGTTCTTGTATAATTCATAAGGATCCTGGAGACCAACTTCTTCGATGATGGTCTTTCTGTACCATAATAATGTGCTTGTATTAACGTCTGTGATAGCGCACCAGTTCTTGTTATCCCACATGAAGTCATCCATGATAGGACGATACTTAGCCCAGTCCTCTGTTGTTGTATCAACGATACCGTCGATAGGCTGGAACATGTTCATATATGCGGAAATGGGGAAGTAACCGATTTCAAAGGGGAAGATGTCAGGGGAGTCGCCGGAAGCAACTAACTGACCAAGCTTGTCATAACGGTCGCCGTATGCTACGTTTGTCCATACGAAGATTTCGTTTGCGAAATCTGCACCGTAAGAAGAATTACCTTCTTCGGGAATACCGTACTGAGCCTTGAATAATTCAGCAGCAGCCTGTGTTTCATCCATATCCCACCAAGCAAGCCACTTAATCTTCTTATCTACTGTAAGTTCGAGCTTTGTGTCTTCTGCAATGTTACCAACAGCATCCTGAAGAGCCTTATCAGTATCAAGTGTTGTTGTAGCTACTGTTGTAGTTGTAGCAGCGTTTGTAGTAGTTTCTACTTCCTGTCTGCCACTACCACCACCGTTACAGCCTGCAACGGAAATAATTGTTGCGGCAGCGAGAACAGAAGATAATATTCTTTTTGTTTTCATCATTAACCTCCTGAAAAAATTTTAGTGAGTTTATAACAAAGTATATAAACACCTATAATAAAATTATACCAATTACCTCGACTGTTGTCAATTGCGTATATTAAAATTATGGTGTTGCTTTTTTGTTTAAAAGTAACAAATTTACTTAATGCATCAGCTTAATTTACTTTATTAATTTATTTTAGCATTACATCATGGTGCCAATCAGGGTTGTATAATAATCGGAAACGCCGTTATCCAGCTCTTCCCCGTTGTCTGCTGTAACTGAGCCGGCATAAACCGAAACCGTTGACGCAGCCGATACAACGCTTGTAAGGAAATCATCAGGAATTTTCCCGCTGTCCTGACCATTATACGAAATATAACCATTGTTCTGTGTTATACCTGCTTCGCTGAGTTTATCTGCTGCCGCACTTAGTGCAGAGGAAAAAGCTGTTCGGTATAAATATGCAGAAGAATTACTTTCAGCACTCAAACGGGTTACCAGGCTATTGTATTTCGATACAAAATCAGAAATGGCAGAAACATTGTGGGTATCTGTATCATTGAGAGTTATAAGCATTGACGCTGAATCGGACAGGCTGTCAGCAGCGCTTTTAAGCTGCGTTGCACTTGTATTGCTGTAATCTGAAAAACCTAACATATTAAGGACAGTACTTGCCGTGGTGTCCTCATCGCTGTTTTGAAGAGCATAAAGAAGCGTAGTGCCGTTGATTGAATGAGCCGGAGAGGAGTTGCCGTAATTCCCTGTTGCAGAAACAACCTTCTTTTCCTGCTTCTCCACAGTCATATACCCTCTGAGAATATCAGAAAAGCTTTCAGACGAGGAAACGCCTCCCTGAATGGATTGCTTTGTGCTTTCAATTTTAGCACGGACAGCTTCGCCGATTTTACCATATTCATATATCTGCATTTCACTCGCCTCCTTGATAAACATTATATCACGAGGAAGCAATTTTTTCAATAGTCTTCCGAATATTATGACGCTTTCTGCCAACAATAACATAAAACAATAGAAAGGAAATTCAAGTATGCAATTAGACGGATCAAAAACCTTAGAAAACCTCAAAACAGCCTTCGCAGGCGAATCTCAGGCAAGAACCAAGTACACCATTTACGGCGAAATTGCACGTAAAGAAGGATACGAAGAAATCGGCGATATTTTCGACATGACTGCCGCAAACGAAAAGGCTCATGCAGAATTATGGCTGTCAATTATGAGCGAGGGGATTCCCGCAAATACCCAGAAAGCTCTTGAAAACGCCGCAGGTGGCGAGCATTACGAATGGACAGACATGTATGCGCAATTCGCTAAAACCGCACGCGAAGAAGGATTCGATAATATCGCAACTCTTTTCGACATGGTTGGTGCAATCGAGAGAGAACATGAAGCAAGATACCGCAAGTTAATTGAATTCCTATCACAAGGGAAGGTATTTACCGAAGACGGTGAAATCGTATGGATTTGCCGCAACTGCGGTCATTTACACCACGGTAAATCTGCTCCGCAGATATGTCCTGTGTGCAAAAAGCCACAGAGTTATTTTGAACGTTCAAAGGGATGCTGCTCAGAGTAAAAACCAAAAAGCCGGACAGCATAAGCTGTCCGGCAATCGAAAAAGATTTCGTTTTTTGGCGGGAAATATATAACCCGATTAACCCTTTACAGAACCGAGAGTTACACCTGCTACGATGAACTTGGAGAAGCAGAAGTAAACAACCATTACAGGAATAATTGCGATAGCAAGTACCATGTAAACTTCACCGAAGTTAAGTGTAGCAAACTCACGACCTCGAACGAATGCTACCCAAAGAGGCATTGTCTTCAATTCAGGCTTATCAAGGATAAGCGCAGGCATGAAGTAGTTGTTCCAGGAAGATGTGAATGAGAAGATCGCCTGAACAGCAAATGCGGGCTTTAAGATAGGAAGAATGATTTCGTTGAATGTTCTGAATTCGTTGGAGCCGTCGATACGAGCAGCTTCAACAATTTCAAGGGGAAGGGAGCTTTCCATGTATTGCTTCATGAAGAAGAATACTGTGGGAGCTGCAACAGCAGGTACGATTAAAGGAATAAAGTTGTTAGTAAGTTTCCAGTCGCTCATTAAGTTAAAGAAACCGAGAGCAGATACCTGTGTAGGAATTGTCATGATAAGAAGAATAGTATTGAAGAAAGCCTTCTTACCGGGGAAGTTATAAACGTGAACACCGTAAGCAGTCATACCTGAGAAATATACGGAAAGTAATGCAGATAAACCGGAAACGATAAGGGAGTTCAGAAGACCCTGAAGAACCATCATGTTCTTGTCATTAATAACGTTTGTAAAGTTACGAATGAGCTGAGAACCGGGAAGGAAAGAGAGGGATGTCTGAATTTCGTTATGGGTTCTTGTTGCGTTTATAAGGAGAAGGTAGAAGAAGAAAACCGCAAGGAAAGCGAAGATTGTGAGAACAACATAGCATACAATACGATGTATGGTAAGACCAATGCTCTTATCTTCATCATAAGCATTCATTCTTGCTTTTGTTTTGGATGTAGCCATTTCTTACTTTCCTCCTTTCTTCTGAAGTCTGAAGGACTTTCTCTTTTCGCGCTTTTCAACACCTGCATCTGTGAAGAAGTAGTAAACAATCATACTAAGCACAGCACAGATTATGAAGATAAATACAGAAACGGCACCGCCGAGACCATAGTTCTTGGAACGTGAAATAAGAGTATTCAGATACATGATAAGCGTTGTTGTAGTATCGTTCGGACTACCCTTACCGTTGGTTAAGATTGAAGGTACGTCGTACATCTGAAGACCACCAACTAAGGAAGTAATGAGAACGTAAATTAAAATAGGTCTGATGATAGGAAGAACTATCTTCCAGAAAATCTGGCTGGAAGTACAACCATCAATTTCAGCCGCTTCAACAATAGAAGCATCAACACCCATCATAGCTGCCATAAGGAGAATTGTGGTGTTACCGAACCACATGAGGAAGTTCATAAGTGCAACGAGTCCTCTTGTACTCCAAGGATGAGCGAAGAACTGGTAAGGAGCACCGTTGTTGAACTGCTTGATAATGCCGTTAATAGGACCAATATCAGAGAACAGAAGCATAAACATCATAGAGAATGCAGCCGCCATGATAAGGTTAGGCATATACATAACTGTCTTGAAGAAGCCTAAGGCTTTAAGACGGAGTCTTACACTGGTAAACCAGTAAGCAAATAATAAAGAAACGACAATCTGGGGGATAAATCCCATGATCCACATTATCAGAGTGTTGCCGAGGTAAGTAAAAATACGGCCCTCAGTAAATACGTTGATATACTGCTGGAAGCCGACAAATACTTCAACAGTTTCCCATGTAGCAGAGTTTGTGTACTTTTCAAAGAATGAGAAGTAGAATGTCTGGAAAAGAGGAACAAGGTTGAAGATTAAATAGACGATAATAAACGGCGCAATAAAAAGGTATCCCCATTTTTCATAGCTGATACTTTTTCTTTTTTTAGGTGCCGCTACGCTTGCATTAGCCATAACGCCGAAATCCACCTTTCGATTTTTGGTTAAAAAAAGGGAGTAAGACAGTAAATATATCTTACTCCCGATTTTTTAATTAGCTATTACCTAAGTAATATTCAGTTTTCCTGACGATTATGCCTGGGGAACTGTTAATTCAGGATATGTGTCCTTCATCTTAGCGTAGAAGTTGTTAAGAGCAGTTGTCTGATCAGCTTCGCCGTTGAAGTAATCCTTCATGCATTCCTGGAACTGTTCGTTTGCGATCTGGTCGTAAGCGGACATGTTGCTGCAGTCAATGTTGGGAGCAGCGGATGCGAAGAGAGCGATGTGGTTCTGGCCGCCAAGGAATGCGGAACCGAATGTAGGATCGTTAGCAAGTTCGTTCATTGCAACGGAGTTGTTTGTGTAGTCCTGAGTATCCATTGTGATCTGCTTCATTGTAGCTGTATCACATGTCATTCTCTTCATAACGTCAGCGATGAGAGCTGTGTTGTCAGTACCCTGAGCAGCGCAGATCCATGTACCGCCCCAGTAGTAAGCCTGAGGACCTTCACATACTGCGTAGTCACCGTAGATACCGTTACCAACTTCTTCCTTACCACCGTCAGCAACAGGAGTTGCTAAAGAGTTGCCAAGGAGTGTGAAGTTGATACCCCATGTGGAGTAGAAGAAGCCGAATGTCTTACCAGCAGGACCCTGTTCAGTAGCCCATTCACCGGACCAAAGACCAACGTTGGGGTTGCTGTAACCGTTATCCTGGAACTTCTTTGTCATGTCAGCCCACTTCATGATGTTTTCGTCAACTGTGAGGTTGCCGTCAACTACCCAAGGAGCAGAAACGTTGTTAGAGAATGTTCTGTAAGCATCAGCGTAACCAGCGAGCATTGTGTAGCCAGCTTCCTTCATCTTACCAGCAACTTCTTCGAACTTTGTCCAGTCGGAGAGCTGAGCCTGTACTTCTGTAGGATCATCTGTACCGAGAACTTCCTTAGCGATGGATCTTCTGTAAGCGAAGAGGCCGGGAGTTGCCTGCCAAGAAACAGCCTTGAGGTTGCCATCAGCTGTAGCTACCTGCTGTGTGTAAGCGTACTGGTTAGCAAGGTCAGCATCTGTGATACCGAGGTCCTTGATGTTCATGCAGTAAGGAGATGCTGTGTACTTGAGAGCGTAGTCAGCTTCGATTAAGAAGATGTCTACCTTGTCATCAGCAGCTGCATCCTGCTGAGCGAGGAGAGCTTCGTCGAGCTTGTTCTGGTAAACGCCACCTTCGTTAGTGTTGATTACCCAGTTAACTGTTGTGTCAGCGGGAACGAGGTCAGCAGCATACTTTTCAAATAAGCCCTGGAATTCTGTGTTCCAGCAGTAGATGTTGAGAACCTTACCCTGGTCTGCAGCAGCAGGAGCATCAGTAGCGCCGTCATCAGCAGCTGTTGTTGTATCAGCAGCAGCACCGTCGTCAGCTTTAGCAGTTGTTGTTGTTGTTGTGTCGCCAGCGCCTGTATCTGTTGTGGAATCACAACCAGCAACAGAAAGAATCATAGCAGAAGCTAAGAGCGCTGTGAGTATTCTTTTCTTCATAACTTTTTTCCTCCAATTAGTCGTGGCTTCGTATTAACGAAACCGTGGTAGAATATTTAAATTGATCAGTCCGTCGGTCGTGTCATCTTATTAGATAAGGTGACAGGGCGCGATGTCCTGCAATTTACATTTGTAACTATAACACAATTTCCAACCTTTTGCAAGTCTTTTTTTGAAAAATTTTTGAATCAACACTTCGAAAACGTTTTCATTCAACTGATTTTTTTGCAATTTTGGTTAAAATCACGAAGTTTTTTTCAACCAGATTTCAACTTTTGCAAATTTTTCTTTTTATCCGTTTTTTTATTTTGATAATAAGGTTTCTTTACATCAATTTTAAGTTTTTCCACGCTTTCTTCACTCCTTTTTTCTACAATTTAATACCAAATTGTTGAAAACTATTTGTCGATTTTCACGAAAAAGTTTTTTTATTCCAAAAAGTAGCTTTATTGTGTATTTTTTTAAACCCCCGTCAAAATATGTACCTTAAACGTAACCTCTTTTTCTGATATATTAGCTAAAATATGTCTTAACTCACTTAAATTATACAAATTTAAGCTAAAATTCAGTCCTCCAAGGATGCCATTGTGCAATTTAAACTTTTTTAAAGGTATATTATAATAAAAAACTGGTTAAAAAATTTTGAAAAAGTGCTTGAATTTAATTACGAAATATAGTAGAATAGAATTACATTCTTTTCCTGTTATTTTATTATGGTATATATGAGAGGTAACCGTTATGTCATTTATATCACTTTCACACTGTAAATATACCGGTTTAATACAGGATAATTGCATATAAAATCAGGCTGTGCGTATTCGGACAGCTGTTATTTTTTTCACCACTCATGCGAAAGGAAAGGTTTATCTATGAAAAAAGTCGGAATAGTTATGGGAAGCGACAGCGATTTCCCCGTTGTAAGAAAGGCCGCTGAGGCTTGCGCAGAATTCGGAGTTCCCTTTGAGCTTCACGTAATGTCTGCTCACCGTTCACCCGCGGAGGCTGCTGAATTTGCCAAGAATGCAAGAGCAAACGGTTTCGGTGTTCTTATAGGTGCTGCCGGAATGGCTGCACATCTGGCAGGTGCACTTGCCGCTAATACAACTCTCCCTGTTATTGCACTTCCCGTAAAGGCAAAGGTGCTTGACGGAATGGATTCTCTTCTTTCCTCAGTTATGATGCCTCCCGGAGTTCCTGTTGCCTGCGTAGGTATTGACTGTGCGGCAAATGCAGGTTATCTCGCAGTACAGATTCTCTCTGTTTCTGATGACGAGCTTGCTCAGAAATATGCAGATTTCAAGGAAAAACAGCATCAGAAAAACCTTGATGCAGAAGCAAAAATGCAGGAAACAGCAAAAGAAATAGGTTAAGCACAGAAAGAAAGGAACAACATTATGGGCGGATTTTTCGGAGCAGCTTCTAAAAACGACTGCGTTACCGATGTATTCTTCGGAACCGACTATCATTCACATTTAGGCACAAAACGAGGCGGTATGACCTGCTATTCTGAGGAAAAAGGCTTCCAGAGAGCAATCCATAGCATTGAAAACTCACCATTCAGAACAAAATTTGAAAATGATGCGTCAAGTATGAGCGGCGGACTCTGTATGGGTAGTATCAGTGACAGCGATCCCCAGCCTATCCTGGTTCGTTCAAAGTTCGGCACTTATGCTATCTGTAATATCGGCGTAATCAGTAATTATGATGAGCTGTCCCAGGAGCTTCTGGACAATGATTATGCCAACTTTGAGACTATGAGCAGCGGACTTGTTAATTCAAGTGCTCTTGTAGGCACGCTTATTGCACAAAAATCATCGCTTGTAAAAGGCATAAAATACGCACAGGAAAAAATAAAGGGCACTCTGTCTCTCGCTATTCTTACAAAAGACGGCTTTATCCTTGCCCGTGACAAGCACGGACGTCTTCCGATAATCTTAGGCAAGCGTGACGACGGGTACTGCTTCTCTCTTGAATCCTTTGCATTCCAGAAATTAGGCTACACCACATATAAGGAGCTTGAACCCGGTGAAATTGTAATGCTTACAGCAGACGGTTGTGAAACTCTTGAAAGCGGAAACAGTGATAACAAGAAGGTATGTTCATTCCTCTGGACTTATTACGGCTATCCCAACGCAGTTTATGAAGGTGTTACTGTTGAAACCATGAGAACCCGCAACGGCGAAATCATGGCGGAAATCGACAAGGAAAACGGCACTCTTCCCGATGTAGACTACATCTGCGGCGTTCCCGATTCTGGTGTTCCTCACGCTATCGGCTACGCAAACAAGAGCGGTATTCCCTTTGCACGACCCTTTATCAAATACACTCCCACCTGGCCCAGAAGCTTTATGCCTCAGAACCAGGAAATGCGCAACAGAGTGGCAAAAATGAAGCTTATCCCCGTACACGAGCTTATAGAAGGAAAGAAGCTCCTGTTCGTTGATGACAGTATCGTAAGAGGCACACAGATGCGTGAGACAGTAGAATTCCTCTACGAAAACGGCGCTAAGGAAGTGCATATGCGCTCCGCTTGTCCTCCCATCATGTACGGCTGTAAATACCTCAATTTCTCACGAAGCAACTCTGATCTTGACCTTATTGCAAGACAGATTATCCACGAAAGAGAAGGCGAAGCAGGTGTTGAGTTTATTGCCGAATACAGCAATTCACGTACCGAACGAGGCAAATATCTCCGTGACGAGATATGCCGTCGCCTTAAACTTACATCACTTGAATTCCAGTCCCTTGAAGGCACAGAAAGAGCAATCGGACTTCCTCCCTGTGAGCTGTGCACTTACTGCTGGACAGGTAGAGAATAAAATCTGCGGTATCGCAGCTTAAATAATGAAAGGAATTTAAAACCATGAAAAACAGTTTCTCCGAAAGCTACAAGGCTGCTGGTGTTGACGTAACCGCAGGCTATGAATCAGTAAAGCTTATGAAAAAGCACGTTGAACGCACAAACATTCCCGGCGTAATGGACGGAATCGGCGGTTTCGGCGGCCTTTTCGCACTTGACCTCAAAGGCATTGATGAGCCTGTACTTGTTTCCGGCACAGACGGTGTCGGCACAAAGCTCAAACTCTCCATGCTTCTCGATAAGCATGATACTATCGGTATTGACGCAGTTGCTATGTGTGTAAACGACATTATCTGCTGTGGTGCAAAGCCCCTTTTCTTCCTGGACTATATTGCATGCGGAAGAAATTATCCCGAAAAGATTGCTGAAATCGTAAGCGGTGTTGCAGAAGGCTGCGTTCAGTCCGGATGCGCTCTTATCGGCGGTGAAACAGCTGAACATCCCGGTATGATGCCCGATGACGAATACGACATCGCAGGCTATTGCACAGGCGTTGTTGACAAGAAGAAGATTATCGATAACAATACAGTTGCAGAAGGCGACGCTATTATCGGTCTTGCTTCCACAGGCGTTCATTCCAACGGCTTCTCCCTTGTAAGAAAGGTATTCGACATCACAAACAAGGAAGTGCTCATGGAAGTTCTTCCCGACGGCAGAACCTTAGGCGAAGCACTCTTAGCTCCTACACAGATTTATGTAAAGCCTGTCCTTGCACTTCTCGAAAAGGTTACTGTAAAGGCTATCAGCCATATTACAGGCGGCGGCTTCAACGAAAATATCCCACGCTCTCTCCCTGACGGCTATACAGCAAAGATTCAGAAGAGCAGCTACGAGGTTCCCTATATCTTCAAGCTTTTACAGGAACGTGGAAACGTAAACGAACACGATATGTACAACACCTTCAATATGGGTATCGGTATGTCTATCGTTATTCCTAAGGAAAGCGTTGCAGACGCTATCGCTCTTATGAAAGAATTCGGTATTGCCGCTTATGAAATCGGTGAAATCATAAAGGGCGACGAAGGTATTATCATCGAATAATGGGATTTCTTGACCTGTTCAGAAAAAAGCCCGCCCTTGATACAAGCAGACTTGTTATCAATCTTACAGAAAACGGACTTGACATAAACGAAACACATATTGCGCTTCCCTGTAACATTGATGCGCTCAGATATCTTTTCGGTCATGCCCGCGAAACTGTTCATCCCGCTATTTTTGACCGCGAAAAGAACTATAACTACACATGGGATAAAATCGGGCTGTACTGTTACAGTAAGGGCGGAACAATCGTACATAATATTTCCGTGAGAGTAAACGGGGAGCAGGATCTCTCCTATTCCCCCTCATCACTTTTCGAAGGAATCTATACCATAAACGGCGAAAACTGGTTTGAGGTAATGAAGAACGGTGAAACCGAATGGCTTCAAGACGAGGGTATCAGAATACCGGTCTTTAAGCGTACACAGGTTGGAAAATACTCGGTTGTAAGCGAATTTACCAATGAGGATACATCAGACGGAAATGCAGAAAACTACGAGGATTTAAAGAATATAGAAGTCGAGATACATTAACGGAGGCTATATGAAAAATATTGTTGTTCTTGTTTCCGGCGGCGGAACAAATTTACAGGCTCTCATTGACGCAGAAAAACGCGGAGAGCTTGGAAACGGCAGAATCACCTGCGTTATTTCTTCAAAAGCAGACGCATACGCTCTCGAAAGAGCAAGAAATAACGGTATAAAGGCAGTTACGCTCATACGTAAGGATTACTCTGATGTTGCCGCTTACAGCTCGGCTATGACCGATCTGCTTATCTCTGAAAAGGCTGATTTAGTTGTTTACGCAGGCTTCATGACCATTCTTGACGAACGGGTGTGCAACGCCTTCCGTTATAAGATGATCAACGTTCACCCCGCTCTTATCCCCTCCTTCTGCGGAAAGGGATTCTACGGATTACATGTTCACGAGGCGGCTCTTGAAAAGGGTGTAAAAATCAGCGGTGCAACAGTACACTTTGTAACAGAAGAATGTGACGGAGGTCCCATTATCTTACAGAAGGCTGTTGAAGTAAAGGCCGGTGACACTCCTGAGACTCTTCAAAAGAGAATCATGGAGGAAGCGGAATGGAAGATTCTTCCCAAGGCTGTTCAGCTTTTCTGCGATAATAAAATCATCGTAGTCAATGGAACCACATTAATTGATGAATAAATAAACGTTAAAATACATGAAAGGAACCAAAATTATGGAAACAATTGCTTTTGAAAAGGAACTCACCACTCTCCCCTACCACGGTAGAGGAATCATGCTCGGAAAGTCCGCAGACGGCAAGAAGGCTGTTATTGCATACTTTATCATGGGCAGAAGTGAAAACAGCCGTAACCGTGTATTCGTAGAAGACGGCAACGGAATCAGAACACAGGCTTTTGATGAATCCAAGATGGTTGACCCCCACCTTATCATCTATGCTCCTGTACGTGTTCTCGGTAACAAGACAATCGTTACAAACGGCGACCAGACCGATACAATCTACGAACTCATGGACAAGCAGATGACCTTTGAACAGTCCCTCAGAACAAGAGAATTCGAGGACGATAAGCCCAACTACACACCTCGTATTTCCGGTATCATCCGTCTTGAAAACGACGGCATGAACTATGCTATGTCTATTTTAAAGAGTGATGACGGCAACCCCGATTGCTGTATCAGAAACACATATGCTTACCACGGCTCCGAAAACGGTGTAGGCAGATTTATCCACACATACGCACGCGATGAAGAAAACGGCAGACTCCCCAGCTTTGAAGGTGAACCTAAGAAAGTAACAATCCCTGATCTCGACATTGACGCTTTCACAAAGCTCGTATGGGATAACCTCAACGCTGATAACAAGGTTTCTCTCTTTACAAGATACATTGACCTTGATACAGGTAAGTGGGAATCCAGAATTGTAAACAAGAATTCCTGATTATAAAACAACCCATTCATCATTCATAACGAAAGGACTAATATCATGACAGAACTCGAACTCAAATATGGCTGCAACCCCAATCAGAAGCCTTCAAGAATTTTTATGGAAAACGGTGAGCTTCCTATCGAAGTATTAAACGGTAAGCCCGGCTATATCAACTTTATGGACGCTTTCAACGGCTGGCAGCTTGTTAAGGAATTAAAGAAGGCAACAGGTCTCCCCGCTGCCACATCCTTCAAGCACGTTTCTCCTGCCGGTGCAGCAGTCGGCCTCCCCCTTTCCGACACATTAAAGAAAATCTACTGGGTAGATGATTTAGGCGAACTTTCCCCCTTAGCTTGTGCCTACGCACGTGCAAGAGGTGCAGACAGAATGTCCTCTTACGGCGACTTTATTGCTCTTTCCGACGAATGTGACGCTTGCACAGCAAAGATGATACAGAGAGAAGTTTCCGATGGCGTTATTGCTCCGGGTTACACAGATGAGGCTCTTGAGTTATTAAAGGCTAAGAAGAATGGTAACTATAATGTTATCCAGATTGACCCATCTTATGTTCCGGCTGAACTTGAAAGAAAGCAGGTTTATGGAATTACATTTGAACAGGGTAGAAATGAACTTGATATTAATGGTGAACTTTTATCCAATGTTGTTACAAAGAATAAGGATATTCCGGAATCAGCAATTATCGATATGAAGATTGCGCTTATTACATTAAAGTATACACAGTCTAATTCTGTTTGTTACGTTAAGGGAGGACAGGCAATCGGTATCGGTGCAGGTCAGCAGTCAAGAGTTCACTGTACAAGACTTGCAGGTCAGAAGGCTGATAACTGGTATCTTCGTCAGGCACCACAGGTGTTAAATCTTCAGTTTGTAGATTCACTTGGTCGTGCAGACAGAGATAACACAATTGATGTATTTATTGGAGATGAATACGAGGATGTTCTTCGTGAAGGCGAATGGCAGAAGAGATTCAAGGTTAAGCCGGAAGTATTTACACGTGAAGAAAAGAGAGCTTGGCTTGATGGCAACACGGATGTAACACTTGGTTCCGATGCGTTCTTCCCATTCTCAGATAATATTGAAAGAGCATACAAGAGTGGTGTTAAGTACATTGCACAGCCGGGCGGTTCTGTAAGAGATGATCTTGTTATTGAATGTGCGGATAAGTATGATATGGCGATGGCATTT
>JAZNML010000008.1:0-62161 GCA_045579565.1 Ruminiclostridium sp. | reverse complement strand
TTATATTATTTATTGTTATATCATCAGGAGTTAAAGATTTATTTAAAAATTTTTCAACAAAATTTTTATTTGTAAACGTTACTGTATTTGTAGATATATTTATACCCAATTGATATAAATCTAAAAATGCGTCAGAATATTCTTCGAGAACAACTGAATCAAATGAATTAAATACAGCAACTTGACTTACAAAATTGTTCATCGCGCTTTTATTCCAATCACTAATTGCTTCTTTAACTTCTTTATTGTTATTTTTCGCAAAGATAAATGTTTGTCTTTTATTATCATAATTTGTTATTTTTTCAAAAACCTCTTCCCCTATATTATTATCGTTTAATATCTTTGTAAAGAGGTTTATTATTTTTGTTTTGTTTTTACTTGAATATTTTAAATTCCCATTTTTATATATAGATATGTCTACTTTTGTTTTATCATCTTTTCCATCTTTAAGTGTAGCGTTTTCAAGCAATCTGCTGTTATTTCCAATAAAATTCCAATCTAATGTTCCCTTAATGATTTCATTTGGCCGCGTTATTGCCATCTTTTAATACCTCCTTTAAATTTTTTATTGCTGTCTTTACATTTTTTTCATATTCTGTTACCCAATCTGCAAAGGATTTATCTTCCTTAGGAATGTTGATAATTATACGAAACAGCTTATTTTCACTGTTTTCTGCTACCCGATATGAATAATTACCAGTTTTCTCATTATTAGAGGGTGCTATAATAGCACCATATTTTTTGCCTGTAACCATCATATCGCGTATCAGCTTATTCAAGTCATTAGAAATAGTCTGTTTATCATAATCATTTCTTTTATTATCTTCATTATTTTTGTGCCAGAAATCAGATGACCACACAGGCTTAAACTTCGCATCTGCAACAATCTCATATTTACAAGCATCATTATATTCTATAATCAAATCTGGATATGCAGCAAGGAAATGTTTATTTCCCTCAAATAACCATTTATACTCATTTTGCGATTTTATCGCGAAACCGTGATTTTTAAACTGCTGTTCTAATTCCTGTTCCCACAAATCTGGCAGATAATACAGCACACCGCTTACTTCATTACTGGTGTCATCACCAAAGAATGAATAATACTCATTACGCAGTATTTTTCGACAAATAACTCTTAAACTTTCATAGCTCTGGAACAATGGATGAGAGATAGGCTTTGAGGTATCATTTATTATCTTCTTTAAATTACTCATATCAAAACCAGTTAGCCTATACTCAATGTTCTTTATACTTGAAGCAAAGTTATAATCCTGTTCAAATATTTTTCTGAACAAATCCACCTTATTGCGTCGTATATAGTAATATGTATGGAGAATTAAATGATTGATTTCATTATCAACCGTGTTTTCTCTGAAAGAATAGGTTATCGAAAAGTTGTTAGCAATTACATTTTCGCGTATATGCCGCCCAAAATCAATAGTACCCTTCAATGCATGGTCGTTTTTTTCTACACGTCGATATTTTTTGAAAACGCCATTAGAATAAGCTTCTATAAAAGCTTGCTTGAACTGATAAAGTAATAGAAAATCAAATAAATCATCATCCTTTGACGGCAAAGCGCTGTCATTTGGAATTAAAACCTGCGCTGCAAGCATTCTCAGCAAAAAATAAGGCCTATCGTAATCTTCATCAAATCTCGAATAAATCGTAAGAATTATCTTAACGTCTTCTTTTAAGCCTTCTAACTCCTTAGCTTTAAGATACACGTTGACACGTCCGGCAATACCTTTCAGAAGCTCTATTTCACCAGCTTTGAAGGTTAGTTTGTATTTGTCAGAATTACGATAATTCCAACCCTTTTCACGTACGCATACCGTAGTTGCTTGACTGTTATTATCTATTGCCTCCTGACATTTTTCCAATGCTTTTTTTAAAGCTTTTGTTTTTATATTATTATCGCCTAACTCTTTTAATGTTTTACCTTTAAACTGAATATCATCTATCTTCTTATAATCGGTAGCGAAATATTCCCAAACCACTATTACCACCTTCTTACAACAATGATCAATATTTTTTGATAAAAATTAACAATTTATTATAACACGCATCGAAAACAATGTCAATATTCCACAACAAAACACATTTTTAGTCTATCATCACCTAACAAAAAAGCTGTCGGTAACCCATGCGGGATTTACCGACAGCTTTATAATTATTGTTCTGATGCAAGAGAATCGCGGAACGGTTGAATCATGGCTTCAATCACGTTGTAGTACTCATCTCTTGCCACGGTGTAGGATGAACCTGAGTATACGGGACCATCAAAAAGTGTATCCTCATTACCTGCCGCACGGGTGAAATATGACTTCATATCATCGCCCATTCCGAAAGCCGCATCATAAACAAGCTCAAACTTATCAGGGTTCTTGAAATCATCTATCAGATTGAAAAGACGCTCGGTGTAGAGCTCCTTGTACTTGCGTTTTCTTGCGGTGTTACATTCGGGGCATGTATCCAGCTTATCCTGATTGTTTTCAACGAAATTATACTTACATTCAGGACATTTAGCATAATATCCGGGACTTGCATCCAGCTTTTCAGCACGGTATTCTGCAATTACCTCAGGATCGGTTGCATGGATTCTGCTGCAAAGGATGTACTGAACACCGCCCTGTACGTTCTTTGCTCCTGACGGAACAAGATATCCCACAGAGTAACCGCTGTGATAATATTTATCTGCCTGAGGATCTTTAGGAATAGGCGCAAAAGCAAAATCCTGATCCAGATTGTTCTGGAATGCACCCTGCTGTGCACTTGTAAAGCCCCACTCATAGTACATTGCCATAAATAAAACCTTACGGTCAATAAATACCTTGTTGGGATCTACCCATTCAGACTGTGTATAACCGCGCTTACCGAATTCCTGAAGCCATTCCATTGTACGCTGGATATTTGAATCTTTAAGGTTATTGATGAACTGATTATCCTTGATGTCAAAAGCCTTTGTACCGGTTGTATGTACAAACATAAGTCCGGGCCATTCGCTGCCTGCAAGAGCTTTGTATTCTTCGCCCTGTGCACACCATTTTTCACACATATCATTGAATGCGTTCCAGTCCCACTTCCCTTCATCGTAAAGGTCAAGAGGATTGGGCAGGCCTACTTCTTCCAGTATGTTCTGGTCGTAGATAAGGCAATAGTTCGGGAGTATTTCTTCCGGCCAATAGTAGTGCTTTCCGCCCCATGCGAACTGTTCGATAACATTGGCTTCATCCGCCCAGAGAGGTGACTCAATATCCAGCCAGTCATCAAGGGGAGTGTAGAGATGCTTGGAGATTGCCCAGGGGAAAGCTTCCCAATCATAACGTACAAGGTCGGGAGAATCACCTGCCGCAACAAGCATTCCCAGTTTTTCAAAATAGGAAGAACCGCTTGTTGTGATTTCGGTTTCAATATACCCACCGAATCGTTCCGCAAGCATATCGGAAAGTGCGGGTGTTTCATTGTTCAGGTCGTAATAGCACAAAGCCTTTACAAGACCCGCCTTCTGTCCGGGAACATACAGCTTACCTGTACCCTCCTCGTTCTTCTCATCGATCTCCTCGATATTTGCCTCCTCCTCGTAGTCGATCTGATGATCAAGCTCGTTGGATATGGTGGTTGTTACTACCGGAGCTGTGGTTGTTTCAGCGGTGTTTCCAGTGCGTTCTCCGCTGTTGCAGGCACCCGTACCCGCAACAAGAATAAATGCAAGTACACCGCTTGTTACCTTCTTTAATCTTTTCATTTTCCTTCTCCTTGTATAATTTTGCAAAAAATATCATCATTTTGCACAACATTATGTATAAATTACACATATTATACCCTGTAATCGTTTATTTGTCAAGGTGTTATCTGATATATTAAAGTCGATAAATAATTTTAGATTAAATAGGTTTTCTTAAACTCCTGAAACACATACAAAAAGAGCAGACCTTCGTCTGCTCTTTTTTATTAAACATACTTTTCTGCAAATTCCACAACAGGCATCGGCTTCGCATAGAAATAGCCCTGAATCAGATCACATTCCTGCTCAGTGAGGAATTCTACCTGTTCCTTGCTCTCAATACCCTCTGCAACAATCTTCATATCCAGCTTCTTTGCAAGGTCAATAACCTCTGATACAATCAGCAGACCTCTTTCTTCCACATCTGCACCGCGGAAAAAATCAGCATCAATTTTCAGAACATCTATCTGTAATTCCTTCAAGGAATTAAGTGACGAATAGCCTGCGCCAAAGTCGTCCATAGATACCTGGAAGCCTGCCGCACGGAGCTTCTGGACTGTATTCAACAATACCTTCTTATCATCAAAGAAAGCACTTTCTGTAAGTTCCAGCTCGATATACTTATGAGGAACCTGATATCTGTCTACAATTTCGCAGATATGCTCAGCCAGGTCTTCTCTGGTGAAATGAGCTCTTGATACATTGACAGAAATGGGAACGAGCTTACGCCCCTCAGCAAGCCAGCCTGCCTGCACCCTTGCTATTTCTTCAAGCATATAATCATCAAGCTTCAATATAAATCCGTTCTTTTCAAAAATCGGAATGAAGCGGTTAGGCGGAATAAAGCCTTCTGTGGGATGAATCCAGCGCACCAGCGCTTCCGCACCGCCAAGCTCTTCTTCCGTAGTGCTGATTTTGGGTTGCAGATAAACCTGGAATTCCTTGTTTACAAGAGCACGCTCCATATCTTCCTCAACCTTGTGCTCCCATACCTTCTGCTTGTTCATTTCCACATCGAAATAAGCAATCTTGCTTTCAGTATCCTCGCCTATTATTTCGTAAGCAATCATAGCGTTATTATATAATTGCTCAACATTGCGTTCGCCGGGCTGAACCATATACACGCCTGCACCGAAATACATCTTCATTCTGGGTAAAACCGCATTCAGTGCATTGTCAATCTGGCGGATTCGTGCTTCAAGCTGTTCCTTATCCGTATAAAGAAGCAGGAGTCCGAATGAGGCATTCTCCTTATGCGCCATGATTTCCTTGCGCTGAATCTGTTTCTTCAACTCACTATAAAACCGCTCAATCAACAGCTCGCCTCTGTTTACACCGAAACAGGTACAGAAGCTGCGGTATTTGTGCATTTCAAGGTGAATCAAAGCGTAATTATTCTTTCCCTTGCTGTTCTTTTTCAAAAGGCTTGTACCCTTTCTGATAAAGGCAAGCCAGTTCTCTCCCCCTGTCACCATATCAGTGTAAATAATCTTTGTTGTCTTATGTACACTTACCGCCATACTTATCATTGAAATAAGATAATAGATTACGAAAACAGTAATCAGGATTCCGCAGATACCGACACAGAAATTCATAATTACAAAATCCTGATAGCGAATCAACACGTTATTAAGAACCATGACTTCCATATCGTTTACAGGAATAACATACCAGAGCTTTATGCTTGTAAAGATATTGTCATTGCCATAAGTCGATTCAAGAAGAATACTTGAAACGATATTTTCGTTAATATATATCCCTACTTCCTCATCAAAAACAATGAGATTCTCGTCATATTCTTCAAAAATAACACCTACATTTTCACCTATAACTTCATACAGCATCTCTGTAATCAGCATTTTATCCTTTTCGGGATATTGGCCATTACTTGACCACAGCTGGTTTTCGTTTCCGTCAGTTACAGATACCGCTTCAATTCCATCCAGTACATCAATATAAGATAATACAGTCTGCTGTGTTCCTTCTGCATCTGAATTATATCCTTCAAAAAACGCTGCTATTTTTGAAGAGGAATCACTGCTATCCGTCAGCTTTTTTTCCACAATATCCAGAGCCGCTCCAATCATCGCTGCCAGCTGAATTATACTGAATATCAGAAGAATTAGAATCAGACCCAGTATTGACGGCCAGATATGTTTTTTCTTGAATTTCTTTATTCTTTGCTCTTTTGTTTTGCTCATAGCCTTTACCTTCTTATGTTAAAAATCTTTATAAAATGCATAGTATTATCTTTCAGACATTATACCATAGTTTTCCTGTAAAGTAAAGAGAATAAATATACATTTTCTTGACCATTCTGCCCTTATATGCTATAATATCCTCATAGATAAAAGGGGGAGATTATATGCTTCGTATCGCTGTATGCGATGATGAACAGGCTATTGCAGAAAACAACAGGGCTGTACTTGAAGCGGTTCTCAATGAGCTGAATGTTGCGGGGGAAATTACCGTTTATAACGACAGCCGCAACCTGCTTTACGATATATCCGAGGACAGCTTCCACTACGATTTACTTCTTTCGGATATTGAAATGCCGGAGCTTTCGGGAATGGAGCTTGCCGAAAAAATAAAACCATTCCTGCCCGATTTGCGAATCATTTTTATTACCTCGCATATAGAATATGCCATCGACGCTTTTGAGCTGTCAATTTTCAGATATGTTCCGAAATCGGATATTGAAAAAAGGCTGCCTTCCGCAATCAAGGATGCCGTCTCACTTATTAACCTTGAAGCCGACAAAAGCTATACAATTCAGGTTAAGGGCAGGTTTGAAAAAATACCGTTCAGGGACATTCTGTTTATTGAACGCGACGGCAAGAATGCCGCAATAAATACCACAGACGGAGTATCAAAAGTCCGCAAGAGCTTACAGGCGGTTTTCGATGAGTTGGGCTCCGAAGAATTTGTTTTCATAGACAGAGGTTATATTGTAAATATCATTCACATCATGCAGATAAAAAACAATACCGCCGTACTGAAAAACGGGACTGTGCTTCCCATAAGCCGCTCGCATCTTCAAGCGGTCAAAGAACAGATAAACAGCTATTGGGGGAATGTGATATGACAATTGCTTCCGAAATACTTGCTTCAATTATCCGCATAGCCCTGTGCCTGTTCTTTATAACACGTGAAAAACCAAACATAAAGAATCTGATTATTGCCGTTACAGGCGCAGTAATCTCATGTGTCATTCTGGATTACGGCAACCTGCAAACTGAATACATACATATATTTGAAGTTCTCGCCGCAATGCTTTGTCTGAAACTTGCCGACAACTCGGGAAAACGAAAAGAGCTTTTCTTCTGCATCATGTACGAAATCGGCATTTTCATATGGTCCTTTATTTTCGGGCAAGCACTTATAAAACTAACAGGCATAATCGACTTCGGAAACAGGGCAATGCTTATGGGACAGATTTCAGTCTGGGTTGTAAACCTTGTGCTTGTTATTGCCGCTGTACTTATCTTTAAGGGTAAGAAAATAACCCTCACAGCCGTATCCTTTGCCGCCGTTCTCAGTATTTTCGGAGTTGTTGTCTTTACGGAAAATGCAGGGCTTTCGGAGGACATGGCTTTCACATACCTTATCTTTTCCGTTATTCTTCTTACAGGAATTATGGTGTACAGACTGAACGGACAGTACGAAACAGAAAGGGAGCTTTCCGAACTGCGTGAAAGACAGGCTGAGCTTCTTGAACGGGATTACAACGTACTGAATAAGGCGTATTCCGAAAACGCAAGAACCTTCCACGATATGCATAACCATATAG
Organism: Ruminiclostridium sp.; assembly: GCA_045579565.1. Lineage (GTDB taxonomy): Bacteria > Bacillota > Clostridia > Oscillospirales > Ruminococcaceae > Ruminiclostridium_E. The sequence goes on along the minus strand of JAZNML010000008.1, from coordinate 54,641 downwards.
GTGCTGTTCGCAGTCTTTTGACCGCCGAGAAATACGACAAGGCAATTGAATATCTGGATAATTTACAGAAGCCTGTGGGTAGTATTGCGTCAACCGTGTGGACCGGCGATGAAACTGTTGACTACCTTATAAACAGCAGAATTGCCGCAGCGGAAAACGAGGGGATACAATTTGAAACGCAGATTGAATTCCCGAAAAACGCAGGTATAAGCGGTGCGGATTTATGCGCTGTACTAGGGAATTTACTGGATAATGCCTTTGACGCAGTGCGTAAGGACAGCCGTGAAAAACGCACCATAAAGCTTACAATCCGCAGGATAAACCGTATGCTTGTTATAAAGCTCTCAAACACCTTCAACGGTGAAATCAATATCACAGGCGGCAGACTAAGAACCACCAAAACCGACGGCGGACTTCACGGCTGGGGTGTGGAGAGCGCAAGAACAGCTGCCGCAAAATACGACGGAACCATTACAACCACCGCAGAAAACGATGTTTTCACGGCGGTTGCCACACTTTACTTCTGAACAATTCACGGACAAAAAACAGCCGTTTGCGGACATTTCCGCAGACGGCTTATTTTTGTGGTATTATGTAATCACAACAGAAAAACACCAACGGAGGAAAAATTATGAGACACACTATCACAAGAACAATTATCGGTATTATCTGGATTATTGCTGCCTTTGCAGGACTTTTCACAGCCAACTATATGATGACTGCAATCGGACTTATTGCGGGATTTGTTTATTTAAGCTCCGCAAACAGCATGAGAAAAAAAGAAAAGGAAAATAAGTAATGAACAACAAAGTCTTAGAAATAAATAATCTTAACGGTTGGTACAAAAAAGGAAGCAACATTCTTTCAGAGCTTTCCTTTGACCTTAACAAAAACGAAATCGTGGGACTTATCGGTCTTAACGGCGCAGGCAAAACCACCCTTATAAAAATACTGTCGGGACTTCTCGAAGGCTGCAATGCAGACAGTATTTCCTATGACGGAAAGCCGTTCAGCTTTCGTGACAATAGCTTCAAGAATCAGCGTTACACCGTTTTTTCCGAGGACAGTTCCTTCGGATACTTCACATTCAGAGAATACATCTCCTATGTTTTTTCAGCCTACGGAAAAAAGCCAGCTGATGTATCGGAGCTTGTAAAAGGCTTTCACTTTGAGGAATACCAAAACAAGCTTTTAAAGGACTTGTCCATGGGCAACAGACGTAAGGTAAACCTCATTACCGCATTCGCACTTAAAACTCCATTGCTGTTTCTTGACGAGCCTGTAAACGGGCTGGATTTTCAGAGCACAGAATTTTTATACAGCCTGATTTCAGGCTACAAGGAATACGGTACTCTCCTGTTTTCCTCCCATATTCTCGAAAGCATTACCCTTACATCAGACAGGGTTATGGTGCTGGAAAACGGAAGGATATCACGTGTATTCACAGGCGGTGAAATTACCGCCGAAAGCGTAAGAAAGGTACTTAAACTTGACAATGTTATTTGACGTATTCAAAAGAAAGCTGTTCGGTAACGGCTTTGAAAAAATTCTTAAATATATTGCTGTATGTGTTATTGTTTTTCTCGGACTGTATATGGCTGAGGTAAGAATTCAGATTGCGCCCTTTATAAAATACCTTATGTCCGGTACATTTACCGCAGGTATTATGTGGCATTCCTTATCCTCAGACAACTATGCAGAACTGAGCGGTGTGGTAATGCTCCCCTTTAAAAAACAAAGCCTCACTTTCTCATATATCAGTGCCTACGGGCTTTATACAACAGTAACCAAAACAGCACTTTTATTTTCGGTAATTGCCGCTGTATCAATGCCTTCCGTAACAGAAATAACAGGTATGGTTATCTGCATGCTGAACGGCGTTTTTGTGACATCAGCCGTATTCCTTATGAAAAAATACAGAATTGCAGGTTTTATCTGGGCAATAATTTCGGTTGCTTCCGTTTTTACAGATTACGCACTTGTAATTCTTTCCACTAATCTGGTTATTGCACCGGTTGTACTTATAAACGCAGACCCTTACAATTTCATTAACAGTTTTTCCTCAAATTCTCTTATTAAAAGCTCATACCGTCACAGTGTCTGGAAATACCTTTTCCGCTACATGACCGCACGCAAAAACTACCTTATAAACAGCGCGGCAATGTGGGTAGTGGGGATTGTTCTTCCCGTTTTCATGATTGAGTCAAAGGTAACCGCTTTTCTCCCTATGGGATTTGCAATTCTTTCAATAAACACTCCCCTCTGCGTACTTATTTCCGCAGATAAATCGCTCAGGGAAACAATACATTTTCTCCCCTCGGGAACACGTATGTTCTGTCTGCCCTACTTTTCCTTTATCGCCGTGAACAATCTTATTGCCTATACCTTCTACCTTGTAAGCTTCGGTGTTCAGACAGGCAGCTTTGATACAAAAAACATTGTGCTTGCCGTTATTTTTGCAATTCTCAGCGCACTGGGTTCTGTTTTTATGGAAATGAAATTCCCCGTAACAGATTACAAAACCGAAAGCGATTTATGGCACCACCCCAGAAAATACATTGTACCTGCTGTTCTGCTGATTACAGCAATGGCGGTGTGTGTGGTGTAAGCTATAAAACAAAACAACCGCCGGAAACGGCGGTTGTTTTGTTTTTACTTTAAGTCTTTAAGATGCTTACGAAGGTCTTCTTCATAATTCTGTCCGAGATTCTTCTCATAGGCAATTGTCTTGATAGTTTGTTTCTCGCCATCAAAAAGATATTCCCTTGTGGCATATGTCTTTTTCTTCCACTTTATTTCGACATCTTTGACAGTACATTTATTATAATCCAATATCTCATTACATTTGTCCTGATCGGAGATTATTGTTTCCAGCTGAGTTCTGAACGCATTTTTCCTGTCTTCTTTTGTTTTTTCCTCATTTGTAACAGTATATATGTATTCTTTATAACTATAACCGTTAAATACGTAAACCTTGTATTTTTTTATATTCTTATCCTTATCGACTTCATAAATATGCATACTATTTTCTTCATCTTTATTTGAACAAGGAAGCTCTCCGCCAATATCAAATGTTGCAGTAAGATGCAAATAGAAAGTACGGAAGAATGACCTGCTATCTACCTTATTCATGTCTTTTACTTCTTCTTTGAAATTTTTGTATCCGAATTTAGCTTTATTATTTATACTGAAAAAATACTGTGCAAATTTTCGCGGTTTGCCATTTTGGCCGTTAACAAATACTGTTCCGTCAATGAAAGATAATTCCTGTGTCAGAAGCTCACTATAATCAAATTTAACAGCATATTTCAACCAGCAATTATCGTAGTAGGCACTCTTTTGTATTTCGTCTCTGCGGGCAGATACAAGCTGATTGTTATCGTAAACCTTCTTTATTAATTCCAGTTCTTTTTTATCTGCAAGATTCTGATCAATTTCATCGTTCCAGAAGTAAAAAACATTATTCCATATATGCTTGTTTTCGCCACATTCTTTTTCGATATTCTCAGCAGAATTCAAACTGAAATTATCATCTGAATAAGCAGATAAGGCATAGTCCTTTCTCCATTCTATTTCCTTTTCATCACTCAGATATGTTTCTGCAATTTTTAAATAGCTCTCAAGCTTTTTAAAATCACCTGGTCCGTTCCAGTATCCGGCAATATAAAGCATAGCCTGAAGTTTGTTAGCACCCTTCTTTTCAAATAATAATTCATAGTCATTGAAGAACATATGAGAGATTTTGTTGCACTTAATAATACCGATTTTGATATCAAGCTCTTTTATTCGGACTGCCATGTCATCTATACCGGTTTTATCTCCCAAATTTTGTATGTCAACATCAAAAGCCTCTTCTTTTTCCGCTATAATCTCCATAGCATTTTTAATACACTCGATACCCTGGGACCATTTTGTATAATTAAGACATTCAAGAATATACATAGCATCATCACAACAGCTTTTTTCAGGTGACTTTTCATGTTTCTGCTGATAATAGCAGATGAAATACAGTTTCGCAACAAGAGACCTGTTTGAAGCAATCGATTGTGAACAACTGAAAACATCCTGGATATATTTGAAATACTCTTTTTCCTGATTTCCAGCCAAGGATGAGTCATACTCGCAGAATTTCATAACCGAATACAGCATATCGAAATATTCTTTATACTTAGTATCTACTTCCTGCTTCAGACTATCTTCGAATATTACAGAATTGAAACTGGTATCATCTTTTGCACCTTCTTTATTTACAATAAGCTGGTAAAGATTGCGCACAAGATACATACTCTTTTTGTTTATCTGGTCTGTCTTTTCTTCAAGTTTACCACCCGCACTGTTCTCGTAAAGTATGTTAATAAAGCTATTGTCATACTGGCTGATAATACTGCTCTTTCCAATCTTTTCAGATATACTGTCAAGCATGGCTTTAACATTTTCGAAATCTGTCAACGGCTTACCGCGCGCATTCATACGGATATAACTTATTGCTGTTTTTTCATCAGCATTGCTTTCGTCACTCTCCGAAATAAAAGAAAATGTTATTGCACCTTTTTCAAGACGCTCATAATACTTTTTAAGTAGCTCTTCTTCTAATTTCATCTTTTTATAAAGCTCAACCGTTAATTCAGCAATAAAATTCAAGGCGGACTTCACTGTCGGGTCATTATTCCAGGTGGAAAGAAACCATGCCGGATTGGTAAAGGCGTTTTTTATTGTTGGTATTGTTGGTATTGTTTCTTTCTCTTCTTTATTTTTACCTTTTATAGTATCGAAAAAGTCCCGGATATCTTCGTCGTTGCTTTTAAGCTTTTTAAAGAAATCAGTAGCAGATGATCTTGTCATATAACTGAAATCATAATTGAAAAAATCATCTTTTTTTATAAGCCCCGAAATAAGCCAGTGCAGAAGATACAGACTTGTAAGACGCTGCTGGCCGTCAACGGGATAAAAAGTTTTTTTACCCGTATCAGTATCCGTATCAGTATAACCATATACGAAATTAAAATCTATTTTTTTGTTTTCGTCAGAAATACAATTAATTATATCGCGAATAAGGTTTTTTCTTACCTTTGCAGCATTGTTATTATCTCTTCCCTGAGCGTAATCACGCTGGATTATCGGGATAATTATGTTGTATTCCTCCAACAATGATATCAAAGTTTTTTTCAAGGATGTTTTGTTTTCTGTTGATGCTGTGCTTTCACTCATGTTAATATCTGTCCTCCTTTTACAATCATTAGATTATTTTCATGATCAGTTCTTTAATGTGTTTAAAATACTCCCTTCTCGTATCGGGCATCCACAGACCTGTCTGATTTTTGTTATTGGTATAGACATCTGAAAAAACTGATATAGTGCCCTGAGGTACAAAAGCGCCGTAACTTATTTCTTTGCTTATTTCTTTGAAAAACTTAGTCTGCTTTTCCTCAAATTTACTGTCGTTAAGAGAACTGTTTGCATTCTTGGACAACAAGGCCATATTGCTGATATGGTCATCATTAAGTAAATCAACAAACTCCGAACGATCATTTTTATCACCGTCTTCAATCTCTTTTTCTTTGTTTATGTTTTTTGTAAAGAATTTATCAATAGCTCTTATAAGTGTTTTTCTGTTTAATTTAAGAGCATTTATAAGAGCATTTAACAGATTTTCGCTTCCAATTTCAGCATCACTTTCTAATTGACTTTTTAAATGACTGTTATATGATTCATTCCAATTTGTAACAATTTCTTTTCGCAACAAATCATTTATTGACTGTTCGTTAATCATCTCACCAGCTTCTGTATTTTCATATTCTTTTTTTACTGTATATTTATACACATGTTCATAGAATCTGATTTCAATAATTGCATTATCCTGTGCTTTTTTTACAGCTTCAATAAGTTCATCTGTCACTTCATTCGGATCAAGTCTGAAACGATTTATCTGAGCTTCATCGCTTACATTAATCTGCTCTGTTAAATACTGTCTGATTTCATCCTTCAATTTATCGCTGTATTCTAACAGTCTGTCTGCTTTTTCTATGCAATCATAGTATTCTAACAGCTTCTTTGCCTTGAAATATGCTTTTGCTGCCCTGATGACATAATTTTTATCTGTTTTTTCTTTTGAATTGAGCTTGCATATATTTTCCAGTTCCTCTTCATCGGGGTTTTCTTTATTTATTCTGTACAGAGTATCCTTCTCATCGCCTATAACAAGTATGGTCTTATTATTTTCATCAACATAAACTTCTTCGTTTTCCTTATTGAATCTGAACAACTCATAAAGATACTCGAAATATTCGCCTTTATCATAAAGCAATTCAAGAATTTTACGAATTTTGTGTTTACCAGTTTCATATTTAACACTAACATCAGTTTTCTGTGCAAACACATGTTCAAGTGACCAGGAATCTTCACCATTTTTTATTAAATCAACGCAACGTCTGAAATCAAATCTGGTATCAACCTGTATTTCATTATGACACAGAATTGCAACATTGTACGCCATAAGGAATTTTGAAATATCGCCTTTATGGTCTGTGTACAGTATTGACTTCAATTTCTGATGTACATTTTCTTCTTTTATTTTGCTGTCTGCATTTTTGAAAAGATCTTCTATTATTAGCTTTCTTATTTCTTCTTTTCGCTGGTCCCGTGGTTTATCCAGGATTCCTTTAATATCCTTATATAAAGACAAGTGATCACAGCTCTCAACGTATTTGCCTACACTGCCTTCTTTTCTGTTCTTGTTATCAATATGAAGACCAATCATATTATAGGTATAATTATCCTCATATAGTTCACGAAGACCTGCATATATCCTTTTTACATCAGACCAGATTTTTGTTATTAATTTCTCTCTGCCTTCCGGTCCCTCTGCTTTTTCTATTCTTTCAGAAATACTATCGTAAGTATATCTTGATGATATCTGTTCTGGAGGTTTATAACCATCATATTCGAAAACCGCAAATTCAAACAATACATCTATTCTTGTAAAATAACGTTCCTTGTCTTCTTTGTACTGTTCGGGATGAGGCACAAATGCCCAGAAATAATCATCCCGCAGATGATTTTCTATTTCATCCCATTTTTCCGACAGAACTGTCTGCTTGTCTTTAAGACCTTCTTTATGGACATAATTCGCAGGATTCATAAACTGAGCCTTTATAAGCTCTGAATTAGTTAATTCAATTTTTCCCGAATTGAAATCAGCAAATACCTTTCGTCTGTCTGCATTACTGTCTATTTCGTACCAGATAAAATTCGTATTTAAGGCTATTACATCTGCAAGATAGCTCAGATATTTTTCTCGATAGTTATTTATTTCAGTTTCGTTACCTATTTTATCATCAAAATTTTCTTTATTTGTTATTTTTTCAAAGTAGTTTTTTGCAACTTCGAAAGCAACCTTCATATATTCATAGTCCAGATTGTTTTCGCCGGAAGTATTACCTTTGAAAAGCTGTTTCAGAAATTCCTCGCTGCCTTCTCTTGACTCATACTCAATATTACATATTTCCTCGTATGTTTTTACATCAAATGCATCGTGTACTTCGTTATTATAAACATTCAATGCTGCCAGTATTATACATATTGTTGTAAGGCGCTGCTGTCCGTCAATTACCTCGTATTTTTTTTCATCAGGCTTTTTATAAACAACAAGAGGCTGTATACAGTATTTATTGATAGCTTCACCATCTTTAAATGATATTGTTCTAACCTTATCGTAGAAGCCTTTCTGATTTCCGTTATAAGTTTTTAATTTTTCAAGTACTTCGGGACTGTCGCTGATAAGCCTTCCTTCAAAAATATCATTTAACAGCTTTTCGACATTCTTCTCAGACCAACGATATCCTCTCTGATACGAAGGAATGAGATACTTTTCTTTTAATACATTATATACACTTACATAACCATTACTCGTAGACATTTATAATCCTCCTGAAATGATAATTAATTTTATTATACAACACGTGATTTTTTTTGTCAACATTTGACAAAGCCATGAATTGCCGCTGTATGAATGCAATTTACTTAACAAAAAACAAAGATTGACATCCCTTTTATTATGTGCTACAATTTTTCCAGCAAATGAATAAAAGGAGAGGTAAAATGAAGAAAAAAATCATACCTGTTATTATTTCAGTGGTGTTATTTCTGGCAGGCTGTATTACAACCATTATCGGTATTTTTCAGAACAGCGGAACTGTTCAGAGCTACCCGGAAATAGACCTGTTCAGTATTTCGGAAAACGATGTAGGAAAAACATTCAGTGGCAGTCACTACATTGACGCTATGGAGGTGTGTGAAACCGAAAGAGGTTCACTCTATATTCTCTGGGTATACTCCGAGGAAGATGACTCCAAAGTGATGGTAATAGGTTTCGACGTACCGAAAAGTGCCTGCGGAATCTTTGCAGAAGCAATGAGCACAGGCGTATACAGTTCGGAAAAGAAATTCCTCTTCTGCGGCACTGTATGCAGAAGTAATGATGAAATCACAAGAAAATTATCTGACCAGATTACCTGGTATTATAATTATCTGGAAGAAATATTTGGGGATGAAAACCCTGCCGACGAAGAAATTTTTGCTCAAAGCTATGAGAATATTTCCCCCTACTACATAGAGGTTGCGGGAACGTCAGACGGCACTGTTCTTATATGGGCCGGCTCTGTGATTATGGCTGTTTCATTATTTGCAGTCCTTACAATTCTGTTCGGGAAAAAGTTCCTTATTATCTTCGGAATTGTTATTGTAATTCCTGTAATTATCCTGCTCATCTCCCTTATAGGTAAGCTTCGTACAATGTCAACAGTAACACAAGTCGGTGACGGACTTTATACAATGACCTGTCACTATGACTATAAGGGCGATAAATTCCTGAACGCAGATATAAGCACTATTGATGAGTTTATTGACTGGGCAACAAAGGAGCATTTCTTCGGCATACCCATAGAGATTGACACCGGTAATTTCGGCTGCTGTGCCTTTACCGCCAAGACTCCTGAAGGACAGCGTCTTTTCGGAAGAAATTTCGATTATGAAGAGACAGATACTCTTGTTTTCTACACAGCACCAAAGGGTTGCTATGCCTCTTACGGTGTGACAGACCTCAGATTCTTCGATATCGGCGCAGAACAAAGCCTTGACGGAAATGATATTGTCGCAAAAGCCCTTATGCTTGCCGCCCCGTACGTTACAATGGACGGTATCAACGAAGCAGGTGTAGGCGTGGGAATTTTACAGCTTGATATTGACGAGCTGCATCAGGATAACGGCAAGCCCGACCTGATGATATTCGCAGCTATAAGAGGTATTCTCGATAACTGCGCAACCGTTGACGAAGCAATTGAACTGCTTTCAGGCTACGATATACACTCCTTCCTTTCCCGTTCATATCATCTGTTTATTACAGATAAGACAGGAAAATCCGTAATTGTGGAATGGACAGACGAAGAAACCTTTATTGTTGAAGATACCGCCTGCACCAACGATGTCATGAGCGAGAACAAATTCTATGACCCCGACTGGAATTGCAAAAGATATGATAAAATCAAGGAACGTCTTTCCGAAAAGGACAACATTCTTACAAGCGATGAAGCAATGAGTGTCACCTCTGATGTAAGCAAGGACAAAAAATCTTTCAGTACCGAATGGTCATGCGTGTATAACCTTGATGAATTTTCCTTTGATATCTGCCTTGACAGGAATTATGATACAAAGTATTCCTTTACAAGAGAGGATTTCAGGTAAAATTTAATTTTCAAAAGCTGAACTGATGAAAATCGGTTCAGCTTTTTTCTTAATTTACAGTAAAATAGTCCGTGTCACAGAAAAAACGTATTGAAAATCAAAGGAAAATATGGTATAATTAGCAAAATATGTTTTTTGAAAGGAGCAGGTTGTTTTTCAACCATTTATTATGAATACCTTTTCCGATAAAATGATTGCCGACTATGAGATAAAGGCAAATAAAACAATGTCTCTTATCTGCCGAGCAATGATGCTACTTATGATATCGGTAATTGTACTTAACCTTCTGGGCGTATTTATTATCGATAATACCATCTACCCCGTTCTTATCATTTCAGCTGTAATCATGTTCGTACCCACAATTCTTTATGACTTCCTTCATGTGAACTCAATCATTGTGCGCTACATCATCCTTACCCTGTTCGTGCTGATGTCGGGGATTCTATACACCATCCTCTCCTACCACGTAATAATAATGCTCGCCTTTCCCGTGGTGCTTTCATGTCTTTACTGCGACCTGAAAAGCGTTATTTACACATCAGTGCTGGGCATTCCAGCAATTATCATTTCCCACCTCCTCTCCTCAACTTTCAGCGTTGTACCCGATGAGCCATTGGTGGAAATCGCCGATATCGTAACCTACGGAATACTACCCCGTCTTATTGAATACATGGGATTTGTGGTAATCTGCTGCAGCATGGCAAACAAGATTCAGCAGCTTATCAAGGGTCTTGCAGACAAGAACGATGAGCTGTACTCCGAACAGGAGGTATTAGTTACTTCCCTTGCGGAAATGATTGAAGTACAATCACACGAAACAGGCCGCCATGTAAAGCGTGTTTCCGAGTACACAAAAATACTCTGTAATGCCCTTCATATGTCCGATGAGGAAGTATGGAAGGTAAGTAATGCCGCCGCACTTCACGATGTGGGAAAGATAATGATTCCACAGGATATTATCAACAAACCCGGAAAGCTTACTCACGAGGAATTTGAAATCATCAAGACTCATGTTCACTACGGAAAAAAGCTCCTTGAAAAATCCTCAGGTGAGCTTATGAAAATATCCTCGGATATTGCTTACCACCACCATGAAAAATATGACGGCACAGGCTATATGGGTGTCAAGGGTAATAACATCGATATGTACGCACGCTGCGTTTCCGTTGCCGATGTATTTGACGCCCTGGTAAGCAAACGCCCTTACAAAAAAGCGTGGCTGCCCGAAGACGCTCGCACCGAGATAATTTCCCAGAGCGGAAAACAGTTTGACCCTGTGGTTGTAAAAGCCTTCGAGGAAAACTACGACAAATTCATCGAGGTACTTGAAAAATACCCCGATTCCTATGAATAATAAAGAAAAATTTCACTACAATATCAGTAAAAAAACAGGATACAGAAATAAAATATGAACAAAGAAAAGAACACAGCAAAAATAGATTTTACACCCGTTTCCCCTGAACACAAAGCCCTTTACGAAAGCTATGACAAGAGCGATAACGAAAGAGGCTGCGAGTTTACCTTTGCAAACCTTTATATGTGGGGACAGCAGAATATTGCCCGGCTCCACGGCCACCTCGTGCTTTTTTCCCATTTCGGCGAACATAAGGTTTATCCCTGGCCTCTGGGTAAGGGCGATAAAAAAGCCGTTATTGATTCCATTATGGCAGACGCAGAGGCAAGAGGTATCCCCTGCTGTATTTCAGGACTTTGCAAGACCGCTGTAAATATTCTGGAAGAGCTTTACCCCGGCAGGTTCACTTTCAGCTGTGATGACGGATTTTTCGACTATGTTTATGACATAAATGACCTTGCGGAACTGAAAGGAAAGAAATACCACGGTAAGCGCAACCACCTGAACCGTTTCCGTGAGGCTTACCCTGATTACCGGGTTGAAGAAATCAATGAAAAAAATCTTCCCCTTGTTAAAAGCATGGCGGAGGAATGGTACAGGGAAAGACTCGAAAACGATCTCAACGGGGACTTTGATATGGAACATGTCGCACTTGATAAGGCTTTGAAAAATTACAAGGCTCTCGGTATGGAAGGACTTATTCTCATGAACGGCGACGATATTATGGCATTCACCATGGGAAGCCGTTTATCAGACGATACTTTCGATGTTCATTTCGAGAAGGCAGACGGAAAAATACAGGGGGCTTATACCGCTATCAACTGCGAATTTGCCAGATATATAAGAGATAAATACCCCGAAATACGCTACCTTGACCGAGAAGAAGATATGGGTATTGAGGGTCTGCGTAAGGCTAAGCGAAGCTACTACCCTCACCACCAGGTTGAAAAGTGCCGCGCGCACTTACGGGAGAACGTTAATGACAATTGATTCACCGAAAAAGGAACTGATTCCTGCTCTGTGGGAGCTGTGGCAGGAGGCATTCGGCGACAGCATGGATTTTATAGGCACCTTTGAAAAGACCGCTTTCTCCACCGAGCGTTGCCGCTGTGTTACTGTGAATGATACCCTCGCCGCCGCATTGTACTGGTTTGATTGTTCATGCTGTGAACAGAAAGTTGCATATATTTATGCGGTTGCAACAAAGAAGGAATTTCAGGGACAGGGTATCTGCCGTGAGCTGATGAACAACACCCACCGCCATTTAAAAGAACTGGGTTTTCAGCTTGCTGTTTTAGTTCCCGGTTCCCAAAGTCTTTTCAATTTCTACAAAAAAACAGGTTACGAAGTATGCACATATATTGGCGAGCTGTCCTGCAATACTGCGGAGAAAAACATCGTTCTTAATTCTATAAACGCCGATGAATACGCTGAGCTGAGACGGGCTGTGCTCCCCAAAAACAGCATTATACAGGAGAACGAAAATCTTCGTTTTCTTGAAGTTCAGGCTCAGTTTTATAAGGGTGACGGATTCTTACTTTCGGCACGCAGTGAAAACGGAAAGGTTTTCGCCGCTGAGCTTCTGGGAGATATATCATCAGCTCCCGAAATAGTCAATGCTCTCGGCTGTACTGAGGGAAGGTTCAGATTCCCGGGAAATGACAGACCCTTTTCCATGTATAAAAAACTCACCGACAAAGTAGTTATTAAACCCGAGTATTTTGCTTTTGCTTTTGATTGAAAAATGTTGACAACTACCATCGATTGTGCTAAATTATAATTAATGTAATTTCCATAAACCGAATTTAACATGTCAGGCTGTCCTATGGCAGCACTTATTAACGGAGGTTTTTAAAAATGGAAAACACAGAAGAATTTGAAAAGCATTATTTCGACACGGACACAGAGAAATTAAAAAAGCACTTTTACGACTCGGACACAATAGTCTCGTACAATGAAAACACAGTATTTTTCGGACGCGAGGAAATGAAGAATGTTGTAGGCGCAGAAAAACTGAGCTATGATGAATATCTCGATATTCAGATTAAATCACTCGGTCAGCAACGCATCTGGTTTGCAATGTGTTATATTTATCAGACTTGTTATTTCACGGGACAAATTGAAAAAATCAACAATGATAAAATTTGTTTCACACGTATCTTCGTGGAAGGAATGTATGACGACGGAGTCGGCTTCTTAGGAAGGGAAGACCATGTATGGATGGATAAAAAAGGGTTCGAGAATTTCAAAAAAGACGATTGTCTTCGTTTTTCGGCGGAGGTTTACCGCTACGTCAAAACAAAAAACGGTAAGCTTATTGATTTTGCTTTACGCAATCCCGAAAATATCGAACTTATCGAATCCTATGAGCTTCCTTCCGATGATGATTTGCTGCTTCAATCAATTAACAACCTTATATGTGAAACCTGTCTTTTCTGGGATCATTGCGACGGTCTTTTCTGCCTTCGTAACAAGGAGGAAATTGATAATATCAGAGATGAGTTGTTCCACATAGCAAAATCTCAGCACAAAGAAGAAGCTTTTTTATCTTAATTTACACACATAACTCCTGCCCTATAATACGGGCAGGGTTTTTTATTACAAAATTTGTAATTTTATTATAAAAACACTTGCAAAAGTTTAAAAAATAATGTAAAATGTACATATATATCCTTTTTTATTCCTGAAAGGAGATTTTGCATGAAAAAGTCCAAAAGACTTACTATCGGCGTTATGATTCACTACCTCGATAACGATTACTCCAAAATCCTCCTCAGAGGTATCACCTCCGCTGCTGAGAAGATGGATGTAAACCTTGTAATAATGCCGGGCCGCTCGCTTAACTGCCAGCTTTATGATGTTAAAAATACAGCTTACGAATTCCAGTACAATACAATATACAGCTATGCCTGTGCCCATAACCTTGACGCATTGATTGTGTCCGCCGGTACAGTGGGACAGTTCATTACCCGTGAACAGTTCAAGAAATTTCTTGACAGCTTTGCAGGTCTGCCTATAATCACCCTTGAATCCGTGGTTAAGGGCTACCCCTGTATCCGTTTATCAGGCAGCGGTATAAAGGACATGGTAAACCACCTTATCAAAGACCATAACCGTAAGAATATCGCCTTCGTATCGGGTCCCAAGGGTAATACCGACGCCGAGGAGCGTCTAAGCTTTTACCGTGAGGCACTTGAAGAAAACGGTATCAAATACGATCCCTCTATGGTTGCTTACGGAAGGTTCTCCGAATACTGCGTTGAGATAGTTGAGGAGCTTCTTGATAAGCACGAGGGTAAAATCGATGCTATCTGCTTCGCCAACGACATGATGTGCAAGGGCGGTTATAAAGCAATTGAAAAGCGCGGTCTCGTTATCGGTAAGGATATTTCTATTTCCGGCTATGACGATTCGGAAATTGCTTCCGTTCTTTCTCCCCAGCTTTCCACTATCCGTGCCGACGCATCATTCCTGGGCGCAAGAGCACTTAAAGAAGCTGTAAAGCTTGCAAACGGACAAAAAACAGACAAAACCATGAATTTAAGCTCCTCCCTCATAAAAAGAGGTTCCTGCGGCTGTAATTCATTGTGGGATACATACAACGATTCAAAAAGCGAGCTTATCAGAAAGTCTCCTGCTTCTGAACTTGCGAAAATTATTATTGACAACCATATATCAGGTGCTTTAAGCTCCGAAGAGCCAGTTGTTCAGAATCTTCAATCAGTTATTGAACGGTTCTTCGCATTTGCTTCCACCCCCGCTCAGACAGACCACTCAGACCATAAGAAAATCTTTGATACAATTCTTTCCGACGGTCTTATCAGCACCCTTTCCGCCAGCACCTTCATTGATGTGCTGAAAGCTGTACGTTCTGTCGCTATATCCCTGTGCGTCGATAACAACGAAAAGCTTATGGCGGTGCATAACATTATAGAATACGGCTTTGATGCTGTCTCGGACTATCTCCAATTCCGTAACGCAGGCAATATCAATGACCTCAATTTCACCCACTTCCTCATAAGCAATATTCCAAAGGATATGCTGATACACGCAACTGAGGAAGAACGTTATTCCTCCCTTGTGAGCAACCTTTCACGCATGCACACCAGATGCGCTTATCTCTACACCTACGACAAGCCTGTAATCTGCGAAACAGATTCAGAATGGAAGAGACCACGTTATCTGAACCTCAGAGCTTATTTTGATGACGGAGAAGCAGCGTCGGTGCCTGTAAACAAGCAGAGAATAAAATCCGAAAACTGCTTCGACAACAGATTTATGTCAAACCGCCGCCGTACACTTATTCTTTTCCCCCTTTTCATCAATAACGAGAATTACGGCGTTCTGGTTACGGAGCTGGAATTTGATTACTACTCATATATCTACTCAATTGCTCCACAGATCTGCACAGCTATCAAGCTTATGGACCTTGTTAAACAGCTTGAAAGCTCCCTTGATGCCGCTACATCAAGAAATAAACAGCTTAACCGTATTTCTACCCTTGATGAGCTTACGGGCATCTACAACAGACGAGGCTTCTATGTATACGCAAACGAAATCTTCAATGCCCCCGAAAATAAGGGTAAGCGCTGTGCGGTTCTTCTTGCCGACCTGGATAACCTCAAAAGCATCAATGACAACTTCGGTCACGAAGAGGGCGATAATGCAATTATTGCCGCAGCCACCTTCCTCAAAAACGGTATGCGCATCAATGACGTTGTAGCAAGAATCGGTGGTGATGAATTTGCCGCATTTGTACTCTTCGAGGACGAGGAATCCGCTCACTCGATTCCTGCACGTATAAAGAAAATTGCCGCCGAATACAACCGTTTCAGCGACAAGAAATACAACATCACTATAAGTATCGGTGTCCATGAACTGAACTGCGACCCGCAGGATGACATCCACATGTATATGGATAAGGCAGACGTTCTTCTCTACGAGGACAAGAAGAACAAAATCACCGATATTTTCAAGAAATAACCCTGCTTTTTCAAAGCAAATTTTATTGACAGCGAATCCCGTATCAAAAATTTCTTTCAGATGCGGGATATGTCCTTTGTTTTGTTGCAATTATACTTGCTTTATATACATTTCTATGGTATAATTAGTCAAATATACTCAGACAGAAATTACATTACGGAGAATGCGATATGGAAGTTAAACAACTTGAATTGCTGCACAACCTTTTACATACGGTTAAAACAGCGGAAAATCAGGACATCCTTTATAAAAAACTGGATGAATATTTAACCCTGCCCGAAGTATACGGAAATGAAGCAATGAAGCTTTTAATCGAGGATGCGAGGGGGATTGGCGATGAATTGTTCAACCTCCGCCTTAAATCCTTAGATAAAACAGAAGGCCTCAGCGAAAAGGAAAAGGCTGAGCTTATAGAAGTACGCAGAATTATTGCCGAAAACCTTTTCAACTACCATTTCCAGCCTATCATAAACGTAAAAGACGGCAGCATCTATGCCTATGAAGCGCTTATGAGACCAAAGAGCGAGCTGTGTAACAGCCCTTTCCATATCCTCAAATATGCCGAACTTGACGGTAAGATGGATGACATCGAAAGTGCTACCTTCCTTAATGTACTCCGTATTTTTGACAGCAAAAGAGAAAGCTTCGGAGAAAGCAGAATATTCCTCAACAGCATTCCCAAGGCGAAAATCGGCATGAATCACCTCAGCTCGATTATTGCCCTTATGGAAAAACATTCAGGCAGCATTGTAGTTGAAATGACCGAACAGTCTGAAATGGACGACAATGAGCTCAATGATATCAAATCAGCTTACAGCGAAGCAGGTGTTGAGCTTGCTATCGATGACTACGGAACCGGCTATTCAAACGTTCAGAACCTTCTGAGATATATGCCCGATTACGTAAAGATAGACCGTACCCTTCTCACAGACATTCATATCAACAATAAAAAACAGCATTTCGTTCGTGAAATAATTCATTTCTGCCACGATAATAATATCAAGGCTCTTGCCGAAGGTGTTGAAACAGTCGATGAGCTCAGAACAGTAATTCTTCTCGGAATCGATCTTATTCAGGGCTACTATACCGCCAGACCCAGCGCAGACATCATTGATTCTATCCCCGGTGAAATCAAGCAGGAAATAAAACTCTTCCGACAGGAACGTGAAGACGGCAAGAAGCTTCAAGTCTACACCGCCGAAAATGATGAGCTTATTCTTCTGGACAGACTTGAAAACGAAAACTATAAGTGTGTACTTGTAGGAAAGAACGGCTGTAACAAGGTTACTATTGCCTGCACTCCCGGTCTTGATACAAACATACATATGATAGTTGCAGACGGTTTCGAAGGTACAGTTGTATTCGAAAACGCCAACCTGATGAATATAAAGAACAGACCCTGTATCGATATAGGCGAGAACTGTCATGTTACCCTTGTGCTTACAGGTTCAAGCCAGCTCAGATACGGCGGAATCCGTGTTCCCGAAAGCTCAACCTTCAAATGCTGTGGTGACGGCGACTTATGGATCTATATCGACAGCGGCGGATATTACGCTATCGGTAATGACAGTGACGCAAAACACGGCGAGCTTATTTTTGAGCAGGGCGTTACCATTGAAAGCCACGCCGCCGCAGGCGTCTGCATCGGCTCCGGTTTAGGCGGAAAAATCAATATGCGCAGAGGTAAGTTCATCTTCAATATGAACGGCAACTATATGGGCGTAGGTATCGGTGCAATGAGTGCTCCTACCGATATTAACCTGTATGCCTGCGATATAACCCTTGACCTTAACCCTGAGCGCTGTGTAGCTATCGGTTCATTGGAAAGCGACAGTAAAATTTCAGTAATGCATTCATCGGTTCACTTATGGCTTTCAGGCAGCGAGGTTGTCGGAATCGGAACATTAACAGGCAGAAAATCCTCTGTAACAGTATGTGAGGCAAGTGTAATGGTTAATATTACCGCCGACCGCTGTTCAGCTATTGCCGCACTGGAAGGTGATACCGATTTCTCACTCAGTAAGGCAGGCTTCCATATTACCGCCAAGGGTAACAATGCACTTGCTGTGGGTGGCTACGGCTCATTTACAGGCATCAAGCTTATTAACGCAGATACTTCAATAAACCTTCTTACACAGGCGGATTATTTGAATGTTGTAATGAAAGAGAATATTTTAATTGATGGCGGCAGAACGATAATTAACGTAAATGAAACAGAACTAATTAACCAATAATCTTTATGAAGGAACATATATGAGTGAAAAAAATAATGCACAGGAAACTAACGAAACACCTGTGACAGAAATCAAAGAAACCGAAGCAAAGGCAGATGCTCCCAAGGGAGTAAGCAAAGGTATCTACGCCGCCTTCGGCGTTATGGGTACCGCTATCGTAGGACTTACCGCAGCTCTTATTATCACCAACCTACCCGGCGATGTACCCGAAGTAAAAGAGAATATCACAACCACAACCGCAGGAACCACTCCTGCGGTTGAAATAACTACTGAGGTAATTACTACCACAACACTGCCCGCAGAAACTACCACGACACAGACTTCTCAGACTGCGGAAACTACCACTCAGGCAGATGCTGCAACAGAAACCTCTGTATCTACTGTCACACAGCCTGTAATTACCGAAACAGCGGCACAGACTACAACTACGGTTACAACAACACCGGCTGCAACCACTACAAAAGCCGAAGTAAAAAAAGACGGAATTGTTCTCAACTACTCCGTTGACAACTCCTGGGAAAGCGGCAGCGAGCTTATGTACGGGGTTCAGTTCGGTATTACCAACAACAACGCAGGTAGTATAAACGGCTGGGAGCTTGTTATGGAGATTGAAGGGCTCAGTTCCTGCCAGGGCTGGAACGGTACCTACACAGTAAGCGGAAATACCCTGAAAATCACCAATGCCGAATACAACGGCGATATCGGAAACGGCGGAACGGTTGTTGCGGGCTGTAACCTTGGCACAACCACAGCTTTCAGAGTAAAGAGCGCAACCTTAAACGGTGTATCCTGTTCCGTATCCGAAGGGTATGTTGACCAGAACGCCCAGAACAATCAGAATAACCAGCAGAATAACAACCAACAGAACAATAACCAGCAGAACCAGACAGCCGCAGCAGATGTAAGCGAGCTTTTAAAACGTTCGGAAAAGGCTGTTCAGGGGGATGACTGGCTTTATACAGACGGAAACAGAATTGTTGACAAGAACGGAAAACGTGTATGGCTCACAGGTGTGAACTGGTTCGGCTACAACACCGGTACAAACACCTTCGACGGTCTCTGGAACAGCCAGCTTAAACCATCTGTTGAGGCAATTGCAGACCACGGCTTCAACCTTATCCGTGTACCCATTTCCGCAGAGCTTATCAACCAGTGGGCAAGAGGCGAATACCCCAAGGCTAACTACAACAATGCCTACAACCCTGAGCTCAACAACATGAACAGCTTGCAGATATTCGATTATTTCTTGAAGCTTGCCGAGGAAAACGGTATCAAGGTAATGCCCGATATTCACAGTGCAGAGACCAATGCTTCGGGTCATAACGTAAACCTCTGGTACACCCCGAAGATAAGCGTTGAGGATTATTACTCAGCTCTCGAATGGATGGCGGACAGATATAAGGACAACGATACCATTATCGCCTATGACCTTAAAAACGAGCCCCACGGAAAGCCCTACGAGGGTGACGGCGCAGCTATCTGGAACGACTCGAAGGACGCGAATAACTGGAAATATGTTGCTGAAACGGCGGCAGCAAGAATTCTGGCTAAAAACCCCAATGTACTTATTCTTGTTGAAGGCACAGAAATATATCCCATTGACCTCAATACAAACTCGGACTATCACTCCACAAACGACAAGGACTATTACTTCAACTGGTGGGGCGGTAATTTACGTGCCGTAAAGGACTACCCCATAAATCTGGGTAAGTACCAGAACAAGCTTGTATACTCCCCTCACGACTACGGTCCTACCGTTTACAAACAGCCCTGGTTTGAAGGCAATTACACCTTCGACAGCCTTATGAACGACTGTTGGAGAGATAACTGGTTCTATATCCATAAGGATAACACCGCTCCCCTGCTTATCGGTGAATGGGGCGGATTTATGAGAGAACCCAATCTTACCTGGATGACATATATGCGAAAGCTTATCAAAGATAATAAGCTTAATCACACCTTCTGGTGCTTCAATGCAAACTCAGGTGATACAGGTGGACTTGTTCTTGACGATTTCGTAACCTGGGATGAAGAAAAATATTCCTTCGTAAAGGAAGTACTGTGGCAGGAAAACGGTAAGTTCGTAGGACTTGACCACGCTATCCCCTTAGGAGACAACGGTATCACCCTTACAGCCTCCAACGGAATATAACACATTTAAGGAGATTTCATGAATATCAGAAAAGGCAGAATTATTGACTACACTTATAGGATAACCGACAGCGCAATCAATACAGGTGCATCCGCAAAGGTCTGGAAGGCTTATCACTTTTCATGGGAAAAGGACATTGCCATTAAGGTTCCCAGGGATAAGGTGCTTGAAAGCAAAAACGGACGACAGCTCTTCAAGGATGAGTGCGAACTCTGGACAGAGCTGGGACTTCACCCCCATATTGCAACCTGCTACTATATGCGCGAGATAGACGGCATCCCTATGGCTGTCTGTGAATGGTACAATAACGGTACACTTGCCCAGCATATCAAAAGTGAGGCATCAAGAAAAACGATTCTGAAAGGCGATAATCTCATATGTATTGCGTCACAGATTGCAATGGGTATAAAGTACCTCCATTCAAGATGCGTTATCCACAAGGACATAAAGCCTGCAAATATTCTGCTTACTGATGACTGGATAGTAAAAATCACCGATTTCGGCAGTGCTGTTGATTCGGGTGAATCCCCTACTCCCATGTATTGCTCACCCGAACAGCATGAATTCTACTCAAATCCTCTTATTAATGAAAATCCCATAACCGACAAAACCGACATTTATTCCTGGGCGGTAATTGTTCTGGAAATGTGCATGGAGAAGGCTTGCTGGGAATCAGGTCCTCTTGCGTCAAAATATTTCTATGACAATATCGATACCCTGAGAGAGATTATTGACCCTTCTCTTTTCTGGTTACTGGAAATTTCTCTTAACAGTAATCCCGACAAAAGACCTACCGCCGAATATATTGTGGATTACCTCAGAGACAAATACAGCGAACTTTTCAGTTCAGCGCCCTCCCTTTGCTACCGCGACATCGACTGTTACGATTATCCTGAATATGCCCTTAATAACCAGGCTCTTTACTATATCGACACAGGCGACTATGAAACCGCTGAAAATCTCCTGAGAACCGCAAGCTACATGAACTACAATGACGTTGTCATAAATACAAACTATTACAAGCTAATGGTTTTTAACGGTAAGATGACCATTGAAGATGCGAATAATTTTTTTACTGACCCGTTAACTACCTCGGATTGCGGGATATTTAGCCCGGCTGGTTTTCCCGAGCCTGAGTCTATGTGCAAATACAGAGAGTTTGCAACCAATGTTTACTATTTATTTTGCACAGCAAAATACGAAAAAAATTATAAAAACATGGTTTTAAACGCTGCTACATTCGTGGATATCCCCGGCTACCGATACACTTCCCTTGCAACAGCGTTTAAAAGATTTACCTACCTGTTCAGCCGTAGCTGCGGTATAACACGAAACCGCAAAGAAACTATCCCCGGCAGAGTCAAGGATGTATTCTTTATTAAAGACGGCGCCATGTATGCGGTACTTACAGATGACAAGATGCTGAAAGTCTACAACCGTAACGGCAGACTTGTAAAGACCCTCAGCCAAAATGCCGAAAAAGTTGCGGTAAACAGCTATTCATATATTGCTGTTACCGAAAGCGGCGGTAATATTGTTATCTATGAACCCACCCTTAACAGAAAGCTCAATCAAGAAGATTACAGTATAGAGTCCTTTGAAAAGCAAATTGAAAAATTCTTCATTCCCAAAGAGCTGGAAAATTATTTCAATGACCCCATTGTTACCGTATCACCCAATTATGACGCGGTTATTACTGTAAACTCAAAGGGAATTTATACCATTCATTACTGTCTTATTACTTATCAGCTTAATAAAGATGATGATATGGATTTCGCTCTGATTTCTTCTTATGAAACCAATAAAATGTATCCTTCATATCTTTATTTCGATATTGAAAACTGTATTGAAGAATACGATGAAATAATGGAATCCGACGGCTCCGAATTTGACCCTGAGCCTCCTGATGATGAGGACCTGGAATATTTATCCAATTATTACCAATCCGAAGCCCAATCTTATGATGATTATTATGGTGAAGATGAAGAAGAGCTCAGTACAGAAGAGACAGTCGAAGCAGTAAGAAAATGCTTTGGCGTTAAAAATGAAATTATAGTCAAGGAGACAGATTTGAACCATAAAAAAGTAACTACCTTTAACGGCATTTATATCGAAGGTTTTGATTCACACAATGCTTTCCTTATTGAAAATCAGGGCGAACTGGTGTTTAAATACATAAAGCTTTTATCAGAGGTCAAGCTTGTTAACCCCAGCATTGAGTTTACCGAGAACTCCAAGATTTCAAGCGAATGGGCAAAGAATCACGAAAGATATGATACTCACCCCGATGCAGATATTCAGCATCTCATCGATATGCCCGACGACGAATACAATTCCTGGTACTACGAGTATAAACGTATATCTCCCTGGTGGGAGGGTGCCGATACTCCCGTGGATTTCTTAACCCTCTACATTCGCTCACAGGCTGATGCAGGTAATGAATCTTATTTCAACTCCGTTCACAAGGGGCTTGCGGGCTTTGGCGAGGGCAATATACACCTGGTTGACTTACTTGAAAATGATATTCATATCATAAAAAACCTTGCGGATATTGAGCTTATAAATCCCGCTGTAAAGTTCAGACGCTCCGTTGATAAAATCAAGGAATTACAGAGTAAAACATACGAAGAACCCGATACAAACGACAGCGAGCTTTTAAAAATTCTCTCCTGCTCCGAGGAAGAGCTCATGGAAACAGAAAGAGAGATAAACCGACAGGCTTATTACTGGCACGGCGAAGAAAAGCAAAGCTTTATGACCTTATTCGCACGTACCCTTGATGAAAAGGAAAACAAAAACGCAACAGAGTATGCAAGCGAGGAGCCCGTTCTTTACAAGGAAATAAATCATAATCCTATCTATGTAACAAGAAGAACCGATTATCTGCCGAAGCTTACAGAAAAAATCCGCAATATGCGTAATGAACTCCTGAAAAACGTAAAGGGACAGGACCATGTTGTTCACGCTTTCTGTGAAGGCATATTCAACTCAGAGGTGCTTATCCACGCAGATACCGAAAGAGTAAGACCCCGTGCGGTATTTACCTTTGCAGGTCCTCCCGGAGTGGGTAAGACATACCTTGCGGAGCTTGCGGCGAAGAACCTGGGCAAACCGTTCAGACGCTTTGATATGACTGAATATTCCGCTCATAATGCTCACCTTGGTCTCATCGGTTTTGAAAGCACATGGAAGGATTCCACTCCCGGTAACCTCACCATGTTCGTAAGAGATAACCCTGAATGTGTACTCCTTTTTGACGAAATCGAAAAGGCTCATCCTCAGGTAATTCAGGTGTTCTTCCAGATGCTTGACGCAGGTGTTGTAACGGATAAATTCTTCGACACCAAGACTGATGAAAACACTCATGAGTTTGTTGACCCCGAAAGAGGAAGAGTATCTTTCAGAGATACAACCATCATCTTCACAACAAACGTTGGCCGCTCACTCTACGAAGGCGACTATGCCCACAACTGCGCAGGTGTTCCCAGAAAGACGCTTCTCAATGCGCTTAAAACTGAGGTTGACCCCCAGACAAAACAGCCTTTCTTCCCTTCCGCTATCGTAAGCCGTATTGCAACTGGCTACCCCATGATGTTCAGCAATCTTATGCCTCATAACCTTGTGAGCATCCTGGAAAACGAATTCAACCACATTACCGAGCTTTTTGAAAAGCAATACGGAATCACTCTTACCACCGATAAAAAGACGTTACTTGCCCTGTTGTTCGCAGAGGGCGGAAGAGTTGATGCACGTACCCTTAAATCAAGAGTTGACCTGTTCTTCAAGAACGAACTGTACCGTATTTTCAGTACAGGCAGTAAAACTATCCCCGAGATTACAAAATACAACTTTGTAACCGAAACCAAGGGGCTTCCCGAAAAAATCGACAAGCTTTTCAACGAACGCGGTGATACCGAAATTCTCCTTTATTCCAGCAGACTGTTCGGTGACGTATGCGAAAAAGCTTATGGCAATTTCGTATTCCACACCACAAATAACATTGACGAAGCTATCAGTATGGCGGGTAAATACGATATTGACTTTGTGCTTATAGATATTGCCCAGCGAAGCGTAGACGAAACCGCAGGCACAGAACATGACAATAAGACTATGCTTGCTTCTATGGCGGCTACCAACTGGAAAGACGGAAATCTTCTCTTCTCCACTTTAAGAGAACGTATCCCTGAGCTTCCCATATACATTCTGCAATCCAATGTAAAGCTGTATGACGAGCTTATTGTTTCCTTTGTGCGCTCCGGTGCAAGAGGTGTTCTGAAAATGCCCGACGAGAAAGAAATCAATGCCTTCGGCGAACAGCTGTCGGAAATTTCAAGAGAAATCTATATGCAGGAAACAGCGGAGGAAATTGCCGCTCAGCATAAGGTTCTCTATTTTGAAACAGCTCCCAGACAGTCTAAGGACCGTATCACTATCAATCTGCGCAATTTCAAGCTCAAACCCGCACCCGACGCAGATGATATCAACGATATTATCGGCGAAAACGAAAAGCCCGCAGAACGCTTCAAGGACGTTTTCGGCGCACATGATGCAAAGAAGGCACTTGAATTCTATGTAAACATCCTTAAAAATCCCAAGAAGGCTGCCGCACTCGGAAACAGAATTCCTAAGGGTGTTCTTCTCTACGGCTCTCCCGGTACAGGTAAAACCATGCTCGCAAGAGCTGTTGCAGGTGAATCGGATGTTACCTTTATTGCTACAAACGCAAGCTCATTTGTCCAGCAATACGCAGGCACGGGTCCCGCCGCTGTACGTGAGCTTTTCCGTAAAGCACGCCGTTATGCTCCGTCAATCATCTTTATTGACGAAATCGACTCAATCGGCAGACAGCGTACAGGCGACAACAACAACACTGCCAACGATAGTACTCTTGAAGCACTTCTTACTGAAATGGACGGCTTCGCTGTGGATAATAAACGTCCTGTTTTCGTTCTTGCCGCTACAAACTACGGCGTTAAGCAAAATGACGGCGGTATCGGTGTACTGGATGAAGCATTGCTGAGAAGATTTGACAGAAAGATAAAGATTGACCCGCTTAATACACAGGACAGAATTGATTTCATCCGTATGAAGCTTGAAAAAATCCCTGACCATAAGGTTACTGATAATTTCATAAAGGTTATTGCTTCCCGTTCCGTTGGTATCAGCCCAAAGATTATCGATGACGTTATCGAACACGCAAAACAGATGGTCATGACTGCTGATAAACCTGCCGTTATAGACGACGGAGTACTTGACGAAGCATTCCAGGAAATAAAACACGGTAACAAGAAGGAATGGGGTGCTGAACTGACGGAACGTACCGCCCGTCACGAATGCGGCCACACCATTATCAGCATATTAAGCGGTGAAGTTCCCGGATATCTCACCATCGAATCCCGAGAGGATTTCGGCGGATATATGGAGCACTCCGAGGAAAAACGAACAGCTGTTATGCCTACAAGACAGGATATTATCTGGTTGATACGTACTTCTCTGGGCGGCAGAGCTGCTGAAATTGAGTATTACGGCAAGGAAAACGGTCTTTCCACCGGCGTTTCAAGTGACCTTCGCAACGCTACCTTCAATGCAACAAGAATGCTTACCACCTTCGGTATGGACGAAGAATTCGGTCTGGCTACAATGGAACCCCATGAAGCAGACAGGAATCCCGAGGTGAGAGCAAAAGTCAATAAAATTCTTGCGGAACAGATGGCGATTACCATTGACCTTATAAAAGAGCATAAGGAAATGCTGGATAAACTCTGCAATGCTCTCCTTATGAAGAACAGACTTACCGGAAATGAAATCAGAGAAGTTTTAGCTGATGAAATTGACGAGATAAACAAAAATAGAATGGAGCTAAAAGTATGATACTCAGCGTAAGCAGACGAACAGATATTCCCGCCTTTTATTCCGACTGGTTTTACCAGCGGATAAAAGAAGGGCAGGTTTGTGTACGTAACCCTATGAACGCTCATCAGGTGAGCAGGCTCAGACTGTCTCCCGATGTTGTGGATTGCATAGTTTTCTGGACCAAGAACCCTGAACCTATGCTTGAACGACTTGATGAGCTTAATGGTTACGACTACTATTTCCAGTACACGCTCAACAATTACGATAAGGATACAGAGCCCTTTGTTGCTCCGCTTGAAGAACGCATCGAAACCTTCAAGAAGCTGTCAAGTCGCATCGGAAAAGAACGTGTTATCTGGCGTTATGACCCTATTATCTTTACAGATAAGTACGACGAAAAGAAGCACATCGAAAGCTTTTTGCGTATTGCGTCTGAGCTTCACGAGTACACTGAAAAGTGCGTTTTCAGTTTCGTGGATATCTACTCTTCAAAGAACAGCAAGAACCTTTCAAACATGAAAATCAAACAGCTTTCTGATGAAGAGCTTGACGCATTTGCAGGGGGACTTTCAGAAATTGCAAAGAAATACGGACTCACTCTTGCAACCTGTGCCGAGAAGATTGACCTCTCAAAGCACGGCATTGAACACAACAGCTGTATTGACCGCGCCCTCATTGAACGTATCACAAACAGCACCCTCAAAGTCGGCGCAGACGGACAGCGTGAAGCCTGCGGATGTGTAAAGTGCGACGATATAGGCGCATATGACACCTGTACTCACGGTTGTACCTATTGCTACGCAAATTACCGCAAGGAAATCGTCTGGGAAAAAGCAAAGAAGAATGATGTTAACTCTCCCCTTCTCTGTGACAGCATTGACCCCGAAACCGACAAGGTAACGGACAGACCTCTTAAATCCTTTAAAACAGACGGAGGTTCTTCCTCAGGGGATATATACTCACAGCTTTCACTTTTCGACATAAACGACCAGAATAAATAAGGAGAAGAAAAATGTGCCATAATGACAACACAATAGTATTAACACCGGAAGAGATACGTTCACAGGCAAGGGAAACCTGTAACTTCCTCGTTGAACAGCGCAATGAGTTTATCAACGACCAGTTCAGCATTGCCAGGGAGCTTATTGATGCAGGTGATTACAGAGAGTTTGCATTGAAATTGCCCAGTTACAACGACGAGGACCGTATTAATTACTCAGACCCTGTAACCGAAGCTATATATCATTGCAGATACAGTACAGCGTATTCCTTTGAATACGCTGTGCTATGGCATATTATACTGAGCTCCTATAAAAATAATCCTCTCAATAACCAGGATTTTACTGTAATGTCCTTAGGCTGCGGTGCTATGACAGAGGCGTGGTCTCTGGCTTATTCAAAAGCATTACTTACTTCTGCAAATGAAGAATATAATGATATCCAGCTTTCCTTCGAGGGTTATGACCTCATTGACTGGCATAAGCATTTTATTCCCCGTGACAGAGAGCATGCCGATTCAGATGAAAAAAGAAAATTACTGAATCTCTTCCATAGTATCCGGCTTCATACAGGCGAACAAGACGGTGACGCTACCGGTAGTTTCGCAAACAATATCACCAAGGCTCCAAAGGTAATTATTCTTCCAAAGCTTTTTAACCACATCAAAGAAAATCCTCGACTGGTGGAAAACTTAAAGGAAAATCTTGCTAACCTTTCCTTTGAAGAGGAAGAAGAATACTATATTGTCATCTCGCACGCTCAGTCGGATGTGTGCCACCGCAGAATAAATGAAGCAGGTAACACAGAAGTCACACTCAATACTAAGATAAATGCAGGTAAAGACTCCTCTGCACTGTTCCCCATATATGATATGATTCAGAAGATTGCAGATGATAACTCCATGACGGTATGCGATGATATCTGGGAATTAGTTGATCAAAACAGCCGTGACTATCTCGCTAACAACTGGCTTTATCACGAAAGACGAACTTCAGATCACCTTATAAATATAACCGACTGTAACAGTATATACCTGCCTGATATTACGAAGGAAAGTATACAGGAAGCAAGACATGGGATGAACAAATGCTATGTGTTCCGTTCCGCATTTCAGAATTTCAGAAGCTTTCCTAATTCCATAAAATACTTAAATGACAGCTTCGCATTAAATGAGAATATTGTAAATTTATTCAAAGACATACAAAACAATATTAAAGAAGAGTATGATACGATGAATAATGAGCTTCTTGAAGAAGGAGAAAATCCTATATATCCAAGAAGTGCACATACAAACTGTATTTTAAACGTAGATAAATTCGCATTCCAGATTTTCAAGCTCACAAGGAATGTGCGTAACGATGACGACGACATAGCTTTTTAAACCGCTTTGCTATACCAAAAACACCGATAAAGGAGCAGATTAATGCTTAATCCATCCATTCTGATAATAGAGGACAACACTGATATCAATAACCTTGTTTGCGAGGCTCTGACAAAAGCCGGGTACAGCTGTACCCAGGCTTTTTCAGGTACAGAAGGTCTGCTCCTTTTGAAAAATGAGGAATTCTCCCTCATTTTCCTTGACCTTATGCTCCCCGGTATTGACGGAGAAAAGGTGCTTGAAAAAATAAAGGCGGATTCAGATATTCCCGTTATCGTAATGTCCGCAAAGGACAGTATAGATACAAAAATAACCCTGCTTGATGCAGGAGCTGATGACTACATCACAAAGCCCTTTGATATAAAGGAGCTGATTGCGAGGACAGGGGCACTTCTCCGACGCTTTTCAAAAAACACACAAGGGAAAAAGGATACCATTACCTATAATGAAATCGAGCTGGACCGTGACGGGCTTTCCGTTAGCGTAAAAGGGGCTTCTCTTGACCTTACGAAGCATGAGTACAAAATTCTTGAACTGTTGCTTCTCAATCCCGATAAGGTCTTTTCCAAGCAGGAGATTTACGACTATGCCTGGGAGGATTTCTATATCGGCGAGGACAAAACCATAAACGTTCATATCAGCAATATACGTAAAAAACTGAAAGCCTTTACAGATACCGAGTATATTGATACAGTGTGGGGTATCGGTTTCAGATTAAAGAAATAAAACCGTCTTAAAATAAATCTTTACACTTTCTTAAACTTTTCTTTGCGATTTATTAATTTTTCAGCGTTATAATAAAGCCATAACAACGAAAGGACGGCTTTATAATGGAATACATACTCGAAACCAACAACCTGTGCAAGAATTTCCACAAGCAGAAAGCCTTAGATAATGTAAGCATCCACGTAAAACAGGGTGACATCTACGGTCTTATCGGCAGAAACGGTGCAGGTAAAACAACCTTACTCAGAATTATCAGTAGTTTATCAGATGCTTCCTCGGGAGAATACAAGATTTTCGGAAAAACAAATAAGGAAATGAAGTATATATGCTCACGCCTCGGCACTCTTATTGAAACGCCCGGATATTACGAAAACCTTACCGCTGTGGAAAATATCGCTATAAAGTGTATTGCCATGGGCGAAAAGGACAAGAATAAGCCCGCTGAACTTTTAAAGCTGGTTGGTCTTTCAGATACCGGCAAAAAGAAGGTCGGCAAGTTCTCCCTCGGTATGAAACAGCGTCTGGGTATGGCGCTTGCATTAGTGGGAAATCCTGATATCGTAATCCTCGACGAGCCTATAAACGGCCTTGACCCCAATGGTATTATCGAAGTACGTGATATGATACTTAAACTCAATCGCGAACAGGGTATCACATTCATTATTTCCAGCCATATCTTAGAAGAGCTTTCAAAAATCGCAACCTCCTACGGCATCATCGAAAAAGGCAGACTTGTGGAAGAGATGAGCGCAGAGGAGCTTATGGCAAAGTGCGATGAACGTATTGAACTCCTTACTACCGACACAGCAGGAAGCTGTACCGTTCTCGATACTATGGGTATCGGAAATTACAAGGTAATGAACGACGGCTTCATCTACATCTACGAACAGCCCGACCGCTGTGCAGATATTACTCTTGCTCTTGCGGCAAAGAATATCGGCACCCAGCGTATCGGACTTCACAACAAGTCCTTGGAAAACTATTTCGTAGAGCTTATCGGAGAAAACGGAGGTAACAGCAATGCTTAATCTTATTAGAAGTGATTTATACAAGGCTTTTCACATGAAGTCCTTCTGGATCTGCGGTCTTATTCCGCTTTTAATCTCCGGCATTGAACTACTGGCTTCCAACGATAACTCTGTATTCTCAATCCAAGAACTCATAGGACAGTCGGGCGGTGTTCCCCTCTCCCTTATGGTTTCCATTTTTATTTCCATGTTTATTACAGCGGAATATAAAAACGGTTATATAAAGAATATTGCAGGAAATATCTCCGACAGAGTAATGCTCCTTGTATCCAAATTGGTAATGAGCATTGTTGTGATACTTTTATATTTCTTCGTACAGCTCACTATAAATGTTGTTCTTTACGATATTTTCTATGTGGTTCATTATGACAGCACAACCCTCGCAAACTGTCTCGGACAGTCGGGTATGCTTTTATTACTTAATTTTGCTCTGAGCACTATTGTGGTATTTTTCTGTATTGCCGCACGCAACAGCGGTGCAAGTATCACCATGTCCGTGCTTATAGGCTCTACCTTCTTAGCTGAGAGTATTGTTATGACTTTCATGATTTTACAGGTTTTACAGGTTATAAGCGAAGATTTTGATGTTTCAAAATATCTTGTTACAACCTATATCCAGAACTTCGCTTCCGGCTATAATGCAGAAGAGCTTGGTATAGCTCTCATAGTAGGCGGGATTTATACAGCTCTCTCCGTTGTGCTTTCAGCAATTCACTTAAAGAAAAAGGATATTTAAATGATAATTGCAATTATCTTACTTTCACTACTAACACTGATTTTACTTTTTTCATTAATATATTACAGGCGGCAGGTCTTACGACTGAGCCGCCATGTAGCATTTATGAACGAGCATAAAACCAGAATGCTTGTTACTACGGATATTAATTCCGAAGAGCTTATTTCACTTGTTGACGAGATAAATAAGCTCGCCCAGAAGGCAAACAGAATTGAAGAGGAATTTCACCGCAAGGAAAACGAAATCAAGGAGACCATGGCGAATATCTCCCACGATATACGTACTCCCCTAACCTCCCTTGACGGCTACTTTCAGCTGCTTGCATCAGCGGAAACTCCCGAAGAGCGAGAACGTTACATAAACATCATCAAAAGCAGAATAAACAGCCTTAACGATATGCTGGAAGAACTCTTCACCTACACGAAATTGCAGAATGACAGCTATGAACCCGAAATTTCACGGGTCAATTTCAGCAAGACTGTATTCGACACCTGTTTTTCGTTCTATGATGAGTTTTCCGCCAAGGGTGTTGAACCCGTTGTGGATTTCTGTTCTGAACAGCTTTACGTAAATGCCAATTCCGAGGCATTATCCAGAGTTATTCAGAACATCATAAAGAACGCATTTGTTCACGGGGCGAAAAATGTAACCTTCTCCCTGAAAGAGAACAATGAAAGGGCTCAGTTCGTCTGCTCCAACACTGTTGAAAACGCAGATGATATTGACCTGGACAGAATCTTCACGCGCTTCTATAAGGCGGATAAGGCAAGAACCAAAGCTTCATCAGGTCTGGGACTTGCTATTGCCCATGACTTTACCGTGAAAATGAGCGGTGAAATAAAGGCGGAAATCAAAGGCAATACTTTCAGCATCAGCATTACTTTCGCCATAGCTTGACACAAAGGAATATACATGCTACAATATCAGCGGAGGGGATTAAATTGACTTTTGACAACGAACGCTTAGAAAAGCTCAGAAAACTGGTTTACAGTAAGGAAAGTATCAAAACCAAGCTGAATGTCATTTACAAAAGAAAAGATGAGCTTGGAAAAAAACTGGTTGAGCTGGATAAAATCAGGCTGAAAGAACAGCAGGATGTAGAAAATCTCGAAAAGTTCAGCTTTGCTTCACTTATCAGCAGTATAAAGGGTGACAGGGTTGAACGGCTGGAAAAGGAAAAAGACGAAGCCTATGCCGCAACCGTCAAATACGAAGCCGCTCTGAAAGAATACAATGCTGTAAATGATACTATTGAATACTATCAGAACGAGCTGGAAAAAGCTGGCGAGGTTAAGACCGAGTTTGAAAAGCTTATTAACGAAAAATATACATACCTCAAAGAATCCGGAAACCCCGGAGCTGAGGAAATTATGCGCCTTGATGAGCTCATAGGCAGAATGGCAAAGGATATCAGGGAGATTGACGAGGCTCTGATTGCCGGCAGGAAGGTAAAGGATGCCGCTGAGCTTGTGGTTGCTGTCCTTGAAGAAGCGGAGTATTGCGCGGACAGGGATTTAAGAAGCGGCAGAGGTGCATATGACCGTGCAAAATACAAGCACCTCAATGAAGCCGAGGGGCATATTGCTACCTTACAGATACGTATGAGTAGTTTCAGAACTGAGCTTGCGGATGTTGATATTGATACGGATATAAATATTGATATAGGTCTTTGCACAGAGTTTGCCGATATGTTCGGTAATATCTTTACAGAGCTCAAAGTACTGGAAAAAATCCAGGGCTTACATAATCAGGCTAAAAATACACATGCCCAAATCATTTCAGCTATATTCAAGCTTGAACAAAAACGAGATGCGCTTTATGACGATATGACCGATACAAGAAAACAGGTAGAAAATCTTGTTATTGATACCGCGCTATAAGAAAGGATAATTTATGAAACGTACAGATTATATATCATGGGATGAATATTTTATGGGGATTGCCCTTTTCTCCGCTCAGAGAAGTAAGGATAATTCCACTCAGGTAGGCGCTTGTATCGTAAACAGCGACAAGAAAATTGTTTCCGTCGGCTATAACGGTATGCCTACGGGTTGTATCGATGACGAGATGCCCTGGGAAAGAACAGGTGACTGTTCACTTGATACAAAGTACCCCTTTGTCTGCCATGCGGAGCTTAACGCTATCTTAAACAGCAGTCTCAACGGAGTAAACGGAGCAACTCTCTATGTTACCCTCTTCCCCTGCAACGAATGTGCGAAGGCTATTATCCAGTGCGGAATCAAAAAGGTCGTGTATCTCGAAAACAAGTACGCAGATACCGAAAGCGTCAAGGCATCAGTGTTCATGCTGGAAAAATGCGGTGTAACCGTTGAGGCGTACAAGCCCAGCGGAAGAACTGTGACACTGAGTTTATAAGAGAAAACTCCCTCTCAGAAATCTGAGAGGGAGTTTTTTATACCTGATTACTTACCAAGCGCTGCCTTTGTAACATTAACAATGTTTTCAGCGGAAAGTCCGAATTCCTTTAAGAGTGCAGCTGCGGGGCCACTATGACCGAAGCAGTCGTTTACACCAATCTTGATTACGGGAACAGGGCATTCCTCTGTTACAACATTTGCAACTGCGGAGCCGAGACCACCGATTACGCTGTGTTCTTCAACTGTGATAATCTTTCCTGTTTCCTTGGCCGCCTTGATGATAATATCGCGGTCAATAGGCTTGATTGTATGGATGTTGATGATTCTTGCGTCAATTCCCTGTTCAGCAAGTGCCTTACCTGCTTCCATTGCCTCAGCAACCATAAGACCTGTTGCAATAATTGTGATATCCTTGCCGTCCTTTAACTGAATACCCTTGCCTACTTCGAACTTGTAGGTTGCGGCATCGTTGAACACCGGTACAGCAAGTCTGCCGAATCTCATATAGGTAGGTCCTACATAATCTGCCATTGCAAGTACAGCTGCCTTTGCTTCTACGTCATCAGCAGGGTTGATAACTGTCATATTGGGGAGTGCTGTCATAAGCGCAATATCCTCGTTGCACTGGTGAGACGCACCGTCTTCACCTACGGAGATACCTGCGTGAGTTGCACCGATTTTTACGTTTAATTTGGGGTAGCAGATGCTGTTTCTTACAATTTCAAATGCTCTGCCCGCTGCAAACATTGCGAAAGAGCTTGCGAATACAAGCTTGCCTGTTGAAGCGATACCGGCAGCAACACCCATCATGTTTGCTTCGGCAATACCGCAGTCAAAATGCTTGTCGGGGCAAGCCTTCTTGAAAATACCTGTCTTTGTAGCTGCTGCAAGGTCAGCGTCGAGTACAATTAAATCAGGGCGTATTTCAGCAAGCTGAACAAGACCCTCGCCGTAGCTTTCACGAGTAGCTTTCTTTTCCATATATAAACTTCCTTTCTATCACTTCTGTAATTCGTCAAGATGAGCCTGTAATTCACCCATGGCAATGTTGTACTGCTCTTCGTTGGGCGCAGCGCCGTGCCATGCAACGTTGTTTTCCATGAAGGAAACACCCTTGCCCTTTACGGACTTCTGGATAATTACTGTGGGCTGGTTTGCAATTGTTTCAGCTTCGTTGAATGCCTTTTCAATTGCGTCAAAATCGTGGCCGTCAATTGTAATAACGTGCCAGCCGAATGCTGCGAACTTTTCGTCGATAGGATAAGGACTCATTACATCGCCGATTGCACCGTCGATTTGAAGGTTGTTGTTGTCAACTACGAATACAAGGTTGTCAAGCTGGTAGTGTGCGGCAAACATTGCTGCTTCCCATACCTGTCCTTCCTGGATTTCACCGTCACCAAGGATTGCATAAACCTTGTATGTATCGTTAGAAACCTTACCGGAAAGAGCCATACCGCAGGCTGCGGATACACCCTGGCCTAAGGAACCTGTGCTCATATCAACGCCGGGAATCTTATCTAAAACGGGGTGACCCTGTAAGCGAGAATCAATCTTTCTTAATGTCTTTAACTCTTCAACAGGGAAAAATCCTCTGTGAGCGAGGCATGCATAAAGGGCAGGAGCTGTATGTCCCTTGGAAAGAACAAGTCTGTCACGGTCTGCCATTTTGGGTTCCTCGGGGTTTACGTTCATTCTTGCCATATAGAGATAGGTTAATGTGTCAGCAATGGAAAGTGAACCGCCGGGATGACCAGCCTTAGCGTTATAAACGCCTTCAATGATGCCCATTCTGACTTTTGTAGCAGTGATTTCAAGCTGCTTTTTTAAAGTTGCGTCCATATTGACCTCCTGTATTTTAAAGACGATTCCTCGTCAAAATTTACTATTATAAATCACACACAAAGCCTGTACCCTCGGTACCGTTCACATCGGATAAGTCGGGAGCAATACCCCACTCCTTCGCCATAGTGAAAACATGCTCTGTGTCGGGGATAATAACCTTGTCCCAATCGCATTCGGGGTCGGTTATTAGCTTGTTGTAGCCCAGTTTGAATTCCTCGGGAGTAAGGTTACCCTCGTTGAGATAAACCTCTCCGCTTTCACCAAGCCAGCCGTAGCCTCTTTTGAGCTTTCCATTCACGTACTTTGCCCATACGTGAATGTCAACTGTGCTCTGAGTTGCGAAACAGGTCATTTCCTCAAACTTATCAGCAACCTTATCAAGTACTGAAAGCTCTTCCTTAACGCTGTTCTTTACACCAAAGGGTATGTAACCAAGGGCAAGAACACAGCCGTTTATAAGGGGTGTTACGAAAACCTTTTCCATAAAGCCCTCTGTTACCGCCTTAATGCCGCTTTCCCAGTTAGCTTCATTATCGTTGGTGAGTCCAAGCGCTTTGATTACTTCCTGGGGAGTTGCACCCTTTATACAAAGCCAGCCGTTGAGCATTTCAAAGGAGCAGGGCATATCGGGAGTTGTATCATAAGGGGATTTACCCTTGGAAGCTGCCTTAGCCATAGGTGAGGAGGATGCTAAATTATCGTTTTTCTGCACCTTCTTTTCAGCTGCCTCTCTTTCCTTGGAGGCTGCGGTTTTCTTTGTGCTTGTTTTTCTGGAAGAGCTCTTTTTCTTCTTGTCATCGTCGCCGTCGATTATATCAACTACCGCATTGACAGCCTTTTTGCCAACTTCTCTGCCGATAGTTCTGCTTGCGCTTTTGAATAAGGTGTCAAAGAATCCCATTGTGTTTCCTCCGTTATAATGTCTTTATATGTTCAATTATCTGCGACATAGGTGAGCTGTTGTTGTCGCCTACAATAAGCTTTGCCACGCTCTTTACAGGCTCCTGTGCATTAGCTACCGCAACGCCTAAATCCGCAGTACGAACCATGTCATAGTCATTGCCGAAATCCCCTGATGCAACAGTGAAATAATCAGTCTTACCGAGAATTTCAAGGAGCTTTTTATAGCCTGCACCCTTGCTGATTCCCTCGGGGAGCATTTCATAATACATAGGCGAGGAGTGTACCCAGTTCACACCTATGTTACAGTTATTCTTTGTAAATTCGATGATACGGTGTATCTTTTCAGGCGGATAAGCTATCAGCACCTTTAACCAGTCGTTTTTCGGTGCCTCGTCAATGGTACAATACACGGGAATTATGCTTTCCAGTGCCATATGTTCCTCAACCGTCTGATTGTTGTTGGTAACATACACCTTCTCGGCATGTAGAATCTCAATACCGATGTCGGCAAACTCCTTTTGGAGAGCCTTTATGTAATCTACCGCACATTCAGGCATGGAGCTGTGCCAGAGGAACTTATCAGCTGTGAAATCATAAACCGCCGCACCGTTGAAGATAACGCAGGGTACATCCACCCTGAGCTTATCCACAATGCTCCGCGCCATTGCCACACCGCGCCCTGTTGCCAGAGTGAAGGTGCCGCCCTTACTGCGAAACTCGTCAATTGCCGCCATGTCCTTTTCGGAAATCTGCTTTTCGTCATTCAGAAGCGTTCCGTCAAGGTCGGTCATTATTATTACTTTATCAAAATTCATATTATTATCACTTCTTCCCATGGAGAAAGTTTTGTCTTATGACAAAACGACGGGTTTGAAGATCCTTGATTTTCAAACAGTGGTTTTTCCATTAAGGAATTTCTTAAAATACTCGGGCAGCTCGCTGTCAAATTCCATATACTCCTTTGTCGCGGGATGAACAAAGCCGATTTTCTTAGCGTGTAAGCATTGTCCCATCAGTGACTTTGGCTTACCGTTTCCGTAAACCTCATCACCTGCAACGCTGTGCCCTATATATGCCATATGAACTCTTATCTGGTGGGTTCTGCCTGTTTCAAGGCGGAGCCTCAGATGTGTCGAGTCCGTAAATCTTTCAATTACAAAGTAGTGTGTAACCGCCTCTCTGCTGTTTTCTGTTGTTACACACATTTTTTTACGGTCGGTCTTGTGTCTGCCTATGGGAGCGTTCACAATCCCGTCTTCCTTTACAGCACCATTCACCACCGCTTCATACTCACGGGTGAAGCTGTGCTCCTTAATCTGTTCAGCCAGACCCTTGTGCGCTGTGTCATTCTTCGCCACAATCAGAAGTCCGCTGGTATCCTTATCTATTCTGTGGACAATACCCGGGCGGATTTCACCGTTTATGCCCGAAAGACTGTCCTTACAGTGATACATCAGTGCATTTACGAGGGTGCCTGAATAGTGTCCGGGAGCGGGATGCACCACCATGCCCTTAGGCTTATTCACTACCAGTAAGTCGTTATCCTCGTAAACAATGTCAAGGGGGATATTTTCAGGGAGGATATCAACCTCCACCGCTTCGGGTATTTCTACCGTTACCTTGTCCCCTGCTTTAAGCTTATAGTTTTTCTGTACCTGCTTACCGTTTACTGTGCAATTACCATCCTCAATAAGCTTTACAACAGCACTTCGGGTTATTTCTCCCTCAGTCTGCTCAGATACGAATTTATCAAGTCTTGCGCCTGATTCTTCTGCGGTAAATTCAAGAATTTCCATCTTCTGCCGCCTTGTTTTCTTCCTGTTTTTTGCGCTTTTCAGCCTTTGTTTCATCTATTACCATCATTATCGCAAATGCAAATCCGCCCAGTACTGCGCAGATGTCCGCAAAGTTGAAGATTGCGAAATTGATGATACGGAAATCTATAAAATCAACCACATATCCAAGGAAAATGCGGTCAATGAGGTTACCAAGTCCGCCGCCCGCAAGGAATGCAAGGGCGATTTTC
Source organism: Ruminiclostridium sp. (assembly GCA_045579565.1). Taxonomy (GTDB): domain Bacteria; phylum Bacillota; class Clostridia; order Oscillospirales; family Ruminococcaceae; genus Ruminiclostridium_E. The sequence goes on along the minus strand of JAZNML010000008.1, from coordinate 16,305 downwards.
ATTGCCTTACCCTCTATCTTGCCTGAAAAGATAAGATATCCCACAACGCCGATAAGAAGTACCGGCAGAGCAATAAGGATAAAACGCTGTCCTTCCAGCAAGCTGAAAGACATACCCGTATTTTCGCAATAGGTGAAATTCACCCACTCGGTATCACCGAATTTTATAACGGGTATTGTGCCTATTGGCTTTACATAGGTTACCGCCAGCCACTTTGTAAACTGGTCAAGTACAACCGATATAATGCTTATAAGCACCATTAAAAGATTAAATCCAATTGTATTTTTTTTCAAGCCTGCTCCCCTTTTTTCATACAAATTTAATTTTGCACTGCTGCGTAAAAACAGCAGTGCAAACATTCTTTTTATTCAATTACAGAAGCACATCTTGCACAGAGGTCTGTGTGAGCCTCACACTTACCTACTGTATCGGAGTATGTCCAGCAACGTGCACACTTTTCGCCTGTTGCCTTTTCTACTGTTATGGAAAGACCTTCGTAGTTGCCCTTGAATTCGCCTTCGCCGTCTGCAAGCTCAACCTGAGATACGATAAATGCCTTATCAAGCTCAGGAAGAATATCGCTTAAATCTTCGGATGTGTGGAGAATTACCTTAGCTTCGAGAGACTTACCGATTACCTTTTCGTTACGCTTCTTTTCGAGAGCAACAAGTACGTCATCACGGATAGCGTGAATCTTGTCCCACTTAGCTGTATCAACAGCGATACCTGTCTTTTCGGGCATCTGGTTGAATACAACGTGGCGTGCGTCATCCCCTGCCTTCTTGGGAAGCTCCTGCCAGATTTCGTCTGCTGTGAAGGAAAGGATAGGTGCTACAAGTCTTGTGAGACCGCTTAAAATGATATACATAGCTGTCTGCGCAGCACGACGGCTTTCGCTGTCTTCCTTTTCACAGTAGAGTCTGTCCTTTAAGATATCAAGGTAGAAGTTGGACATATCAACAACGCAGAAGCTGTTGATTGCGTGGTATGCGTGGTAGTAATCCATATCCTCGTATGCCTTCATTACCTTTTCGATAAGTGTGTCATACTTGGAAAGCGCCCACTTGTCAATATCTGTGAGCTTATCAAGTGCAACCATATCTGTATCAGGGTTGAAGCCCTTACCGTTACAGAGGTTACCGAGAATGTAACGTGCTGTGTTACGGATCTTTCTGTAAGTTTCGGAAAGCTGCTTTAAGATGTCATCAGATACACGTACGTCACTGTGGTAGTCAAGAGATGTTACCCAGAGACGAAGTACGTCTGCGCCGTACTTTTCGATTACCTGTTCGGGAACGATGTAGTTACCCTTGGACTTGGACATCTTTTCGCCCTTACCGTCAACGATCCAGCCGTGTGTACATACAGCCTTATAAGGAGCATGACCTGTTGCGGCAACGGATGTTAAGAGGGAGCTCTGGAACCAGCCTCTGTACTGGTCGCAGCCTTCAAGATAAAGGTCAGCAGGGCTATTGAGATAGTCTCTTTCGTCCATTACAGCTGCCCATGTTACACCGGAGTCAAACCATACGTCGAAAATATCCATTTCCTTTGTGAATGTACCGCAACCACATTCGCACTTAACGGATGCGGGGATAAATTCGGAAGGATCCTTAGAATACCATGCGTCTGAGCTTTCAGCGCGGAAGAGGTCGGAAATAGCCTTGATTGTTTCAGCGTTTACAATAGGCTTTCCGCAGTCCTTACAATATAATACGGGAATCGGAACACCCCAGCGGCGCTGACGGGAAATACACCAGTCGCTTCTGTCACGTACCATGTTCTTGATACGTTCTTCGCCCCAGCCGGGAATCCAGGTTACTTCTTCGATTGCCTTTACAGCTTCATCAGCAAACTTTTCAACGGAGCAGAACCACTGTTCTGTTGCGCGGTAGATGATGGGCTTATGGCATCTCCAACAATGAGGATAAGGGTGAACAATCTTTTCCATTGCAAGAAGGTTTCCGTCATCTTCAAGCTTCTTTGCAATTACAGGGTGTGCGTCGCCTGTTGCAATGCCTGCGAACTGGCCGGATAATTCGTTAAGAATACCTCTTTCGCTTACACCTACGATAATATCGAACATACCCTTGTACTTGTTGCATACTTCAAAGTCTTCGAGACCGTAGCCGGGAGCTGTGTGAACGCAGCCTGTACCGCTTTCAAGAGTTACGTGGTCACCGAGGATAATTGTGGATTTTCTGCCCATGAAGGGATGGTCTGTTTCGATAAATTCAAGCTCGGAGCCAAGGAAGTTACCAACAGTGGAGTACTTCTTGATTCCTGCTGCTTCCATTACTGTGGAAGCAAGGTCAACTGCCATAAGGAGATAGTCGCCGCAGAACTTGCTTTCTTCGTCTTCAACCTTTACGAATGTGTATTCGTAGTTGGGTCCGAGGCAGACAGCAACGTTACCGGGGAGTGTCCATGTGGTAGTTGTCCAGATAACAGCATACGCTCTGTTAAGGTCAATTCCCAGATCGTCAAACTTACCCTTAGAATCGGAAATGGGGAATTTTACATAGATAGAGTAGCATACGTCATCTTCGTATTCAATTTCAGCCTCAGCAAGTGCAGTATTACAGTCGGGGCACCAGTAAACAGGCTTTAAGCCCTTATACATAAGGCCCTTATCAGCCATCTTTCCGAATACTTCAACCTGCTTTGCTTCAAATTCAGGTCTGATTGTGAGATAAGGATCGTCGTAATCGCCCCATACACCGAGACGCTTGAACTGTGCCTTCTGGCCGTCAAGACAGGAGAGAGCGAATTCACGGCAGCACTTACGGAGTTCTACGGGGTCAATTGCGCTTCCGTCTGAACCAATCTGCTTTAATGCCTTTAATTCAATAGGCAGACCGTGACAGTCCCAGCCGGGAACAAAGGGAGCCTGATAGCCTGTCATGGACTTGTACTTTACAACAATGTCCTTTAAAACCTTATTGAGAGCTGTACCCATGTGAATATTGCCGTTTGCGTAGGGGGGGCCGTCATGAAGGATATATTTCGGAAGTCCTTCGTTCTTCTTCTGGAGCTCATAATAAAGTCTGTCGCTTTCCCACTGTTCAAGCCACTTGGGTTCACGTGCAGGAAGGTTACCTCTCATGGGGTATTCTGTCTGCGGCAGATTAAGTGTTGCATTATAATCCTGTGCCATTGTCTTAAATCCTTTCCTTATTCCTTATCTTCTTTTCTTGTTTTTATTATTGCCGTTATTAGCATTATTACCGAATTCAAGCTTTTCAAACTTGGACTTGCCGGAGCCTGCGGGCTTACGCTTTAAAAAATCGGGTGTGTTGTCGTCTTCGTCTTCGTCATCAGCAAATGCGTTTTCAACGGTGAATGCCGTATTTTCTTCAACAGCTTCTGTTTCGGCAACCTCCTCAGACTGTGTTTCCTGAACAGCAATTTCTGTAAAGTCGTTTACAACCTTGACATCATCGTCGTTCTCCTCGGGAATCTCAGCAACAGGCTCGATTACCTCTTCGCCCTTCTGCTGTGCAAGGAGCTCACGAAGGTTTGTAACATCGTGATTGTCAACAGTTTCCTTGACAAATTCGCTCTGGCAGATTTCAGGGAGCTTCTTGATAAGCTCGATATGGTTGTTGTATTCAATGATAAGCTTTGTTCTGAAATCCTCAGCTTCTCTTCTTGTTCTTGCGAGAGCTTCCTTATCGATTTCGTTCTGGATTTCCATTTCTGTGTGGAGCTCTTCTGCTCTCTTCTTGGCTTCTTCTTCGATGCGAGCCTTTTCAGCGAGAGCGTCAGCGATTGCCTTTTCGCCTTCTTCTGTCTTCTGTTCAACCACAGCCTCAGCATCAGCAATCATTGTATCGCACTTTTCCTGTGCCTCGTCAATCATGTTCTTAGCCTTTTCCTTGGCTTCCTCCACAACCTGTCTGCCCTGCTTCTGAGCACCGAGGAGAGCTTCTTTAAGAGCATCTTCATCCTCACGGTATTCGCGGATCTTGTCTGCCAGTACTTCAAGCTTCTTTTCAAGCTCGCTGTTTACGTTTTTGAGCTTTGCGTATTCCTGGGCTACTTCTTCAAGAAATTCGTCAACTTCTTCCTTCTTATAGCCACGCATAGCTTCGGTAAAACTCTTTGCGCTGATTGTATTTGCGTCCATTTTCGTTCCATCCTTTCTTTGATCGGAACCTTCTGCGGTTCTTTTATCAGATATATTTTTTAAGAGAAATCCTCATTTTTCCTTTTTTAGTCTCGGCTGTATCGCCGCTGAGCACGAACTTTCCGTAACCGCGGAGAGAAATTATATCCCCGTCTGAAAGCACCTTGCTTACTGAGTTTACGGGCTCGTAGTTGAGGTTAAGATTCCCCGCTTTTATGAAATCCGCCGACTTTTCCCTGCTGAGACCCGAAAGTGCGCTCACTACACAATCTGCGCGCATCGACGCCACAACAACGGTAATCTCTTCAAATACCGCTTCGGGTAAGGGCACATTTATCCCCTCGTTTATCTCAACACCGACTCTGCCGATTTTGGAAATATTGTTCAGTATCATTTCCTGCGCCATGGCGGTGCAGAAAACCACAGCAAAGCCCTCTCCCGTAAGTATATCCCCTATCTGCTCACGGCCTATCTGCAATGCCATGAACGAACCGAGAAAATCCCTGTGGGTAAGGGTGTATGCCTTTCTGAAAGTTATTGTAAGCGGGTAAACCGGGAACTGCGCCTCCATCTCAAAGGGGAGTACACAAAGCATCTTACGGGCGCAGCAATCCGCACCTCCCCACAGACAATACAGCGCTTTACGGGAGTTTAAATAACTCTCGGCAAAGAACTGCTCCTGTTCGTTGAGAAAGGCGGTAAACTTCGGTATACATTGCTTATCCGAAATGTAAAGCAGATCCGAAACCCTTTTTTCGATACTTTCCCGTGCTGAAAGCTCTTTCATTACATGAAATCAGCGTTTCCGCCCAGCTCGTCAATCATATCGCCGGAAATATCAACATTGAACGGTACAATTATGTATGTCATGTTTGCAATACGTTTGAGCTCGCCGTCCATTGCATAAGCCACGCCGCCGAGGAAGTCGATAAGACGGTTTGCAACATCCTTATTTGTGTTGTCAAGGTTGAGCACAACTGTCTTCTTGTTCTTGAAATGGTCTGCAATGCTTGCTGCATCACCGTATCTTTCAGGCTTCATAACAACAACCTGAAGATGTGCGGTAGCAGGAATGCTAAGCGTTCTGCTCTTGATTGTAGAAGTCTTTGCAGGTGCGGAATAATCGTCATCAAAGCCGATTGTAGAAGGTACGGAATCTGCGTAGTCGTTGTCGTTTTCGTAATCTCCGTCGTTACCGTTTATACCTGCCATTTTTTTGAACTGATCCATGAAACCCATGAAAAAATCCCCCCAAAAATTAGTATTTCCTGTATCCGAATAGTAAGCTTCCGATTCTTACTATTGTTGAACCGTACTGAATTGCCTTTTCGAAATCCCCCGACATACCCATGGACAGAGTATCTACGAGAAATCTCTCATTACCTGCGGTTTTGCCCGCAAGGTCGCAGTAAAGGCCCTGCATTCTTTCAAAATAACGCTCAGAGCTTCCGTTCACATCCACGGGAGGAATTGTCATAAGTCCTCTTACGCGGATATTCGGCATTGCTCCGATTTCGTCTGCCAGCACAAGAACATCCTCAGGAGCTATGCCGTTTTTTGACAGCTCCCCGCCGATATTCACTTCAAGCAGAATATCCATTACCCTGCCTGTTGCCCCGGCTCTTTTATCAATCTCGGCAGCAAGCTTTATGCTGTCTACCGAATGAATCATACTTACCTTATCGATGATGTACTTTACCTTATTGGACTGTAAGCCTCCGATAAAATGCACATCATAATCACCTGCATAGCTTTCATGCTTTTCAAGAAACTCCTGCACGCGATTTTCACCCAAGAGCTTTATTCCGAGAGATACGGAGTGGTTTACAATTTCGGGAGCAACCGTTTTGGTCACCGCCATGAAATGCACCTCATCCGTTCTGCCCGCTTTCAGCTTCGCCTCTTCAATGCGCTCTGAAAGACGGCGGTAATTATCAGTTACCGTGGAAAGAGCCTCAGTTGTCAATGATTTTTCCATCATACAAATCTTTTCCTTCCACTATAATAGTATCATATAAGGAGATATATCCTGCCTCGTCGCTGGTATCAACCACGAGAGTATAATCCTCCTCGGAAATAATCTGTTTGATCCGTTTGAAAACAACCTCTATGCCGTCGAGAGTATACACACCTGCGTTATCTTCATCATCAAAGCGGATAGCCTCTGTGGGTATTCTGATACCCTCATAGTCGTCCATGAGCAGCTTTACCTGAGCAACTCTGCCGTCTACAAATTCAGAGGAGAACATATCGCACTCGAAGATACACATACTGCTTCCGTCTTCCTGTCGTTCAAGGCTTATGATATCAGCCTTCACATTCTGCTGAGATGAACCTATGTGAAGGGTTACGGTAGCACCCTCGAAAACTGTGCCCAGCTTAACGGTATCAAGAACGGCAATCATATACCACTTATAGTCATCAATAAGCTTTCCGATTACGCCTGAGGGATTTGTTTCCTGTTCCTCCGACGCTACAATGTACTCAACCTGATCCTTTGTTAAAGTGAATAAGGTATCACTGTTGAGGACATCCTCATACCCGTCAACACGGCTTACAAAATAGCCGGTTTCACCGATGGATATCTCGAAGGGGTCTCTTGAAATCCTGCCGCGGAGCATTGAAATGCGGTTATCGATTTCAAGTATCTTGTCGCTGTAAGAAACCTCTGTGCCCTTTACGATTTCCTTTTTACTGTAAAGATTCAGCATATCACTTTTAAGTGACGATGCGGAATTGAAATCGCCGTCATAAAGGTGCTGCATTATCTGTGCGTGCTTGTCGTAAATCTGGTTGGAGAACGATTCAAGCTGCGAGGTATCCGCACCCACAAGCTCCTGTGCATCTACCAAGACAGAACGCTGTGCCATGAGGGATTCAATCTCCTGCTGCAATGCGAGGTCGTTCTGGCTGCTGTAAACCTGGGCAATAACCGAGTTTTTTGCAATTTTGGAGCCGTCGGGATGCATATAGCTGATAACACCGCTGACGTTATAGGAAACAAGCTTCTCGTTACGTACGTAAACGCCCTTGAAGCCTATTGATTCGGTAGTTGTGTAAAGCGAAGCAACTTCGGTCTTTATAGGGTTGTAAAAGTGTATCACCAGCTGGCTTATAATCATTATTGCGAAGAAAAAGCCGATAACAAGCCATATAAATCTGGTGGTCAAAGTCCGTCTTTTATCCGTCTCTGCCATTTATACGCCCCCTGTATAAGCCTCTTATTCTTCTGTCTTTTCTTCCTTTTCATCTTCCTTGAATGCATCTAAGAGAGAAATAGGTCTTAAAGGTCTGATTGTTGAAATTGCATGTTTATAGATAAGGTTCTGCATACCTTCTGTATCCAGAACTACGATATAGCTGTCAAAACCCTTGATGATTCCTTTGAACTGGAATCCGTTTGTAATATAAATTGTAACGGGGATTCTTTCTTTTCTTGCCTGATTTAAAAATACATCCTGTAAATTCATGTCCTTAGCCATTTGTTAATTTTCCTTCCTTAAACCATTATACTATCATATTTCACAAGTCTTACCGCTGCCCGAAAATGCAGAACGGCATAAAAAACCATAATAATATTTTTCATTATAACATACTTTTTTATAAAATGCTATATTTTTTCACTAAATTTTCTGCATTTTCTAAAATTTTTTCATAATTTGTCGATTTTGACGAAGAAATTCGGTTAATTCGTATATCCTTTTTGAACCATGTGAGCTGTCTCTTGGCATATCTGCGTGTTTCTCGCTTTAAATTTTCCACACATTCCGAAAGCTCTGCCTCTCCGTCGAAATAGGCTTTCAGCTCTTTATAGCCGATTGCCTGGGCGGCGGTAACATAATCATCATGGGTGAAAAACTCTCTTGCCTCCTCCAAAAGCCCGTTTTCAATCATAATATCTACTCTGCGGTCAATTCGTTCGTAAAGCACTTCCCTGTCCTCGTAGTCTATCATCATCATGCACGGCTCATAGGGAGAGGGTTTGAGCCTGCTCTCCGCCTGCACCTGAGTCATGGTCTTACCGCTGATATGGTAGACTTCCAGGGCGCGTATCACACGGGAAAGATTGTTTTCGTGGAGCCGTCCGGCACTTTCCGGGTCGATTTCACGGAGCTTTTCAAGAACATACCCGTTTCCGTGCTCTGCGGCAAGTCTTTTCATTTCCTCACGGAATACGGGGTCGCTTCCCGTATCGTCAAACTCAATGTTATCCACAAGCGAGTTGATATAAAGCCCTGTGCCTCCGCAGATTATGGGGAGCTTGCCTCTTTTGTGGATGTCGGCAATAATTTCTCTCGCCATAGGCACGTAATCCGCAACGGAAAAGGCGGTCGAAGGGTCGAGAAAATCCATCATGTGATGGGGGATTCCCTCCTTCTCCTCCTCCGTGGGCTTTGCGCTGGCTATGTCCAGCTTTTTGTATATCTGCATTGAATCGGCGGATACTATCTCCCCGTCAAACCGCTTTGCAAGGTCGATTGCAAGCTTTGTTTTGCCCGAGGCGGTAGCTCCGCAGACTACAACAATAAAGATTTTTTCCATAATTTAAACTATCCTGCTGAAATATTTTTCAATTTCCTGCTTTGTAAGCTTAACCATAACAGGTCTGCCGTGGGGACAGAAGCGTATCTTTTCGTTACGCCACACCTCTTCGGCTATAACCCTCAGTTCATCAGGGTGATTTATGTCATTTGCCTTGACCGATGACTTACACGCACGGCTGTGAAGCAGGTCATCGTAGATTTCTCCCACAATGTTGTCATTTCCCCTGCACAGCATGTCTGCTGAACGTATAACCAGCTCTGCCACATTCACATTGGCTTCGGTAAAGGCAGAGGGTACCGAGGTTATTTCACAGCGGATGCCGTCGGACAGGATAATGTCAATTCCCGCTTCGGCAAGCTTATCCTCATTACCCGATAATGCGTCGTATTGCTCGGGGGAAAGCTCTGCAAAAACGCTCTCCGTAAGCAGCTGTGACGAGGTGGTAAGCTCGTTTTTCTTCTTCTCAAAATTAATTCGCTCGTGGGCGGCATGCTTATCAATCATTATAAAATCATCACCGCTCTGGCAGAGAATGTATGTTGCGAAAAGCTCACCGATTATACTGAGAGAGGGCTTCGGCGCCTCCTCGGTAATAACAGGCTCCTGCTTCTTAACAGAATCCTCTTTTATGTATCTGAAAACAGGTTCTTCCTTTATTTCAGGGGTTACAGCCTTTGTAACAGGCTCCCTTATCTCAGGAATCACCGCCTTTTCCGGCTGAGCCTTTTCCTGTACTACAGGCTCGTTGATATATTGCTGAACAAAGGCGGTTTCAGGCTTTTTCGGTTTAACACTGTTCAGAGGGCTGTGGAAAAGGACTTCCTTTTCCTTTATCCTGAACACTCTGTCATCTTCAAGAGTCTTGCGTACCTTTTCCTTGTATTCCTCAGCCGTAACTCTTGCGAATTGCTCCTTGGGTGCTGTATTTAAGGCGGTTTCTATCCTATTCTGCAAAGGCTGTGCCTGTACGGGTGCAGCTTCGGGCTGTTTCTTTTCAAGCTTTATCTCACGCTTGTTGTCAGCATTGAGTATTGCATTCCTTGTACCGAAATTCAGCAAATCAAAAATCTGCTTTTCATCTGCAAAGCGTATCTCCGTTTTCGAGGGGCTTACGTTTACATCGCAAAGCTCCGGAGACATTGTTATATTAAGCACGCAGGCAGGGAATTTTCCCGTCATTATGCTGTTGCGGTAGCCCTCTTCAAGCGCTGTAAGGCAGATTACCGAACGGACATATCTGCCGTTTACAAAGAAGTATTGCATTGAGCGGTTGGGTCTTGTAAAAAGGGGCGAGGAAATATATCCCGTAAGGGAGATACCGCCCATGGAATAATCAACAGGTATAAGACTGCCTGCAAACTGTTTACCGAAAACAGCGTAGATTGCGCTGTAATAGTCCCCGTCTCCGCCTGTGCTGCGCACCTGTTTGTTGTCGCGGATGAAATGGAAGCTTACATCGGGGTGGGCTAAGGCAAGCTTATCAATAAGCCCCTGTACCTGATTACCCTCGGTGACATCACGCTTCAAGAATTTCTGGCGGGCAGGCACGTTATAGAAAAGGTCACGGATAATAATGGTCGTACCGTCGGGACAGCCCGCACGCTCATGCTCTTCTACGTCGCCGCCGCTTATTTTGAAGCTTGTACCGTACTGTTCTTCCTTTTCCTTTGTAAGCACCTCAACCTTAGCTACCGCAGCCACGGAGGCAAGTGCCTCCCCTCTGAATCCTAAGGTCATTATGCTTTCCAGGTCATCTGCTGATTTTACCTTACTGGTTGCATGTCGGAGAAAAGCCACAGGCACCTCGTCATAGGCAATTCCGCAGCCGTCGTCTGTAACACGCATAAAGCTGCTTCCGCCGTCTTTGATTTCCACGGTTATATGCTTTGCTCCTGCGTCAATGGAGTTTTCCACAAGCTCCTTTATAACCGATGACGGTCTTTCAATTACCTCCCCTGCCGCTATAAGCTCATAAACACTGCGCGGCAGCTGATTAATTCTTGCCATGGCTTTCACCTCCTCAGGTTACCATTCTCTTTAAATCCTCAAGCTTTGTAAAAGCTTCTCTGGGGGTCATGTTGTCTAAATCGAGATTCTGCAATATCTTTATTGCATCGTTTCTTGCAAGTGCGGAGAAATCATAGAGCTCGTCAAGTGTCTGCTCCTCTTCAAGCTGTTTTTCAAGGTCAATCTTTGAATTAAGCTCCATATTTTTGAGCACCTTCTTAGCTTCGCCGATTACCTTCTGGGGCAATCCCGCAAGCTTTGCAACCTCGATACCGTAGCTGTTGTCGGTACCGCCCTCCACAATCTTATGAAGGAATTTTATATCGTCACCCTTCTTGGTGACTGCAACGCTGTAATTTCTGATACCCGTATTTTCCTTTTCCAGAGCGATAAGCTCGTGGTAATGGGTTGCAAAAAGGGTCTTACAGCCGATTTTGTTGTTTATGTATTCCGCAACGGATTTGGCAATTGAGATACCGTCAAAGGTAGATGTGCCTCTGCCGATTTCGTCAAGGATTACAAGGCTTTTCGCCGTTGCACCCTTTAATATTTCCGCAACCTCGGTCATTTCCACCATAAAGGTAGACTGTCCTGCGGCAAGGTCATCACTTGCACCAACACGGGTATAGATACTGTCCACAAGTCCCATTCTTGCACTCTTTGCAGGTACAAAACAGCCTATCTGTGTCATAAGGGAAATAAGTGCAACCTGTCTCATATATGTGGACTTACCCGCCATATTGGGACCTGTGATGATGCACATACGGTTCTTTTCCGTATCAAGAATCGTGCTGTTGGGAGTAAAGGGTGAGTCATTACGTATCTTTTCAATTACAGGGTGTCTGCCGTCATGTATCTCAATTACATTTTCAAGGGATACATCAGGCTTTACGTAATTATTTTCCCTGGAAACAGTTGCAAAGCTCTGCAATACGTCTGTATAGGCGATTGCATCGGCGGTTCGCTGAACCTGTGCAATACGGGCGGAGATAAACTCTCTCACCTCTGCGAAAATCTCTGATTCAAGCGCAAGTATCTTATCGTTTGCGCCTAAGATTTCACTTTCAATCTGCTTTAATTCCTCGGTTATATAACGCTCGCCCGTGGTTAGCGTCTGTTTTCTTATATAACGGTCGGGTACAAGGGAAATATTGCCCTTTGATACCTCGATATAGTAACCGAAAACACGGTTATAGCGCACTCTCAGATTCTTGATGCCTGTGGCTTCACGCTCTCTTGCTTCAATTTCTTCAAGTATGTTCTTTCCGCCTCTGGTAATGTCACGGAGTCTGTCCAGCTCCTCGTTGAACCCGTCGTTTATATAGCCTCCGTCTTTCATAAGCGCAGGGGGTTCTTCCTTTATGGCATTGCGGATAAGCTCGGCAATATCACTGTGCTCGCTTATGTCAAGATTCAGCTTCTTGAAAAGCTTTGCCTTTTCTTCGCCCTGTGAAAGAAGCTCTTTAAGCGCAGGAAGCTTTTCACAAGTACGGCCGAGAGCTACAACATCCCTGGGATTTGCGGCACGGTAAACAATACGCGTCATAAGGCGTTCAAGGTCGTAGATGCCTGATAAGACTTCACGTATGTCCTCGCACAAGGGGTAGTTGCTGAAAAGACAATCTACCGCTGTAAGACGATTGAGAATAACCGCAATATTCAGAAGAGGCTGTTCAATAAAGCTGCGGAGCTTTCTTCTGCCCATGGCGGTCTTGGTCTTATCCAGTACCCAGAGAAGCGAGCCCTTACGCTCCTTACCCCGCATTGTTTCGGTTAGTTCAAGATTGCGTCTGGTGTTCAGAGGGACAACCATACTGTCCTCGCCGTAATGAACTGTAAGCTTTACCGCACAGGGAATCTCGGATTTCTGGGTGTCGTTTATGTAACGGAAAACCGCATACAATGCCTTTTCGCTGAGGGGGAAATCATTAAGCTGTCTGTCGTAGTTATTGCCGCTTAAATACTGGGCGCGAAGGTCATCGCAGTTATCCGTACAAAAGCGTTCTTCATCAAAAACCTCCGCTGTCACACGTTCAAGACGGGTGCGGATAAAGTCATGGATTTCCTTATAATCAAGAAATTTGTCATTAATCAGTATTTCCGAAGGGATATATCTCGAAAGCTCGTTTTCTATGTCACGGAAAAGATTCTCACCGCTCTTTTCAGTAAGGTGGAATTCTCCCGTAGAAATGTCCGCAAACACCATTCCGCAGGCATTTTCGTTGGCATAAAGGCAGGCTATGTAGTTGTTGCGGGATTCGTCAAGCATACTGTCCTCATAGAGAGTACCGGGGGTTACAAGACGTATTACATCACGGTCAACAAGGCCCTTGGTTGTGGCGGGGTCCTGGACCTGTTCGCAGATTGCAACCTTGAAGCCTTTTTCAATAAGCCTTTTGAGATAAACCTCGCAGGCATGGTAAGGTACGCCGCACATGGGCACACCTGCCCTTGCGGTGAGGGTGAGTTCTAATTCACGGGAAACCTTCTCCGCCTCTTCGTAGAACATTTCGTAGAAATCTCCCAGACGGAAGAAGAGTATATAATCCTTGTACTTTTCCTTGATTCTCAGATACTGTGCCAGCATTGGAGAAACCTTTTCGTTTTCTTTTTCGAGGGGTGCGCTCATTGTTTTCACAACCTTTCATTTGTTTAAGCCCTTTTGCGTAAAAACGGTTGCCGCTGTTCTTACGTAAAAAGGCTTTGAGGCGCACTTGTAAAAGTGCGCCATAGCCGTTTTAATCAGTGGCAGCCGCCGCAGGTGGAGCAGCTTCCGGAGCATGCGTGAGCAGCGGGCTCGCATGTATCGGGGTCTTCACCTTCACAGCACATGGAGATGATCATGTTTACATCTTCAAGGAGCTTGTCCAGAGCGTTCTTCACAATTACAAAGTTAGCCATATTGACATTACCCATAACCTTGCCGTAGCATTCCTGCATTTCTGTGTTGAGTGTCTTGATCTTTTCAGCATCCTTTTCGCCCTCGGGCTTCTGCATTTCATACTGGATGTTCTGGCGCTTTAAGTTGAATTCGCCGATGAGGTTCTGAAGCTCCTCATCCTTGTCGTTTGCTTCCTTTGCCGCTACGTAATCGATGTAACGGGGATCAGCTTGGATTGCCTTACCAAGCTCTCTTGCTGCTTTAATTGCGTCCATAGTAATGTTCCTTTCTTACTGTATAATTTCACCCACAAGCGCCCAGTTAAGCGCTCTGGTTATTTTTACGTCAACAAACTGACCAATATGCTGTTCATTGCCGTTAAAATCAACTATGATATTCTGCCGCGACTTGCCTGTAAAGAGGCTTTCGTCTGTTCTTCCCCTGCCTTCGCAGAGTACTCTCAGAGTCTGTCCCACATACTTTTTGTAGGCCTCGTCTCCTGCCTGTCCCTGTACCTCCAAAAGCTCCCTGAACCACTTTCCCTTTTCCTCTTCGGATACAGGGTCATCCATTTCAGCCGCCTTTGTACCTTCACGCTTACTGTATATGAAAGTAAATGCGCTGTCGTATTTAACCTCACGCATAAGTTTCAGGGTTTCCGAGAAATCCTCATAGGTCTCACCGGGGAAGCCTACGATAATATCTGTTGTAAGCTGAATGTCGGGAATCCTCTTTCTCGCATATTCCACAAGGCTCATGTAATGACCGATGTCATAATGCCTGTTCATAAGCTTCAGTATTCTGTCGCTTCCGCTCTGCACAGGCAGGTGGAGGTGCCAGGAAACATGCTTGCTGTCTGCAATTGTATCAATAAGCTCGTGGCTGCAATCCTTTGGGTGAGAGGTCATGAAGTTTATTACGAAATCACCTTCAATTGCGTCAAGCTCCTTTAATAACCCGCTGAAACTCATGCCGTTTCCGTCATAGGAATTTACATTCTGCCCTAAGAGGAGTATTTCCTTATAGCCCTTTTCTATAAGCTCCTTAACCTCGGCAATAATTTCCTCAGGGGCACGTGAACGCTCTCTGCCGCGTACATAAGGCACCACGCAGTAGGTACAGAAATTGTTGCAGCCGTACATAATCGGCACACTTGCCTTGAACTTACTGTCGCGTCTTACGGGAATGCCCTCACAGATTACACCGTCGCTCTGCGGAAGCTCGAAAACCCGCTTACCCTTTTCGAAAATGGTGTATAAAAGCTCGGGAAAACGGTGGAGTACGTGAGTACCGAAAACCAGGTCCACAAAGGGAAAGGTCTTTTTTATACGCTCGGCTATGTGTTCCTGCTGAACCATACAGCCGCAGACCGCAATAATCAGGTCGGGGTTGCGGTTTTTCAGGTGTTTTAGTGCGCCTAAGTTTCCGAAAACACGGTTTTCCGCATTTTCACGCACCGCACAGGTATTGTAAAGAATGAAATCCGCCTTTTCGGGATCATCTGTAAAGTCATACCCCATACGGTAAAGCATGCCGTTTATCTTCTCGCCGTCGGATACATTCTGCTGACAGCCGTAGCTGTGTGTGTATGCCAGCGGTACATGGTCAAACATATGTGTAACAGCGCATACGCGCTTCATAAAAAAGCTCTGTTCCTTCATTTCTTCGGGAGTTATTATCTGTGCCAGAACAGTCGCCGCCTTTCTTTAAGAAATATACCATAATATTATATCATAAAGCGTTGATTTTTTCAAGTCCAAAGACCATGTTTTCTGTTTTAAACTCAAATGATTTCCCGAAAAGTTAAAATTTCGGCTTATAGTATGATAATTTAACAATATTTTTGTGCAATATATTCAAATTTCCAAAAATTTAATAAAAACACTTGTATATTTTACCTCAATATGCTATAATATGCTCATAGGACAGAGGGTAACCAAAGTCCGAAAGGGAGTTTTCTCCTTAAGGAAAGGAATGATTATCAATATGACAATTCAGATTACAGCTAAGAAAATGCAGTTAAGCCAGAGCTTCACAGATTATGCAGAGGAAAGAATCTCCGCAAAGCTCGATAAGTTCTTCGGTGACGACGCAAAGGCAAAGCTCACACTCAGCACTATGAAAAATCTGATTGTTCTTGAGCTTACAGTTACATACGGCGGCGTTATGTTCCGTGCAGAACAGTCTGCTGAGGATAAGAATGACGCACTTGACGCTTGTATTGACAAGATTATCCGCCAGATCAGAAAGAATAAGACAAAGCTCGCAAAACAGCTTCGTGATACTTCCTTCGCGGATAAGTTCGAGGATACTCCCGATGAACAGACAGACTACGAGGTTATCAAGTACAAGAAATTTGTTCTTAAACCCATGACTGTTGACGAAGCTATCTTACAGATGAATATGCTCGGTCATGATTTCTTCATGTTCAAGAACGGTGATACCGGTGCCATCAACGTAGTTTACAAGCGTGCTGATGAAAATTATGCAGTGCTTGAACCCAGCGATGAATGATATGAAAAAGAAAAAAACGGCAGGTCGTAAGACCTGCTCAGATTGTTGAAAAAGTATTTTTCAACAATCTGACAGACGTCGATAGGCGCACGCAGACAAGGAAAAAGCCCCGGCAGGCGTACGAGTGTACGTCGAGGGGCTTTTGACGAAGTAAGCAAAAATGCATTTACAGAGCCGTTTTCACGGCTCTGTAAATCTTTTTATATAAAATTTTATATTTTTACTGTTA
>JAZNML010000007.1:0-20703 GCA_045579565.1 Ruminiclostridium sp. | reverse complement strand
CCTGGAACTTACCAGCCTGCTTGAGAGCAGCAACAACGTCGAGGTAGAGAGGTTCACCAAGAGCGCCGGGTTCCTTTATTCTGTCAAGAACAGTAATCTGCTTAGCAGTTGCAGGAATAGCGTCTACGAAAGCGTTTACAGAGAAAGGTCTGTAAAGTCTAACCTTAACGAGACCAACCTTCTTGCCCTGTGCGAGCATATAGTCGATTGTTTCTTCGATTGTATCGTTTACGGAGCCCATTGCTACGATTACGTGTTCAGCATCGGGAGCACCATAGTAGTTGAAGAGCTTGTAATCTGTACCGATTTCAGCGTTAACCTTGTTCATGTACTCGGTAACGATTTCGGGTAATGCATTGTAATACTGGTTACATGCTTCTCTTGCCTGGAAGAAGATATCAGGGTTCTGAGCAGTACCGTGGAGTACAGGCTGTTCAGGGTTGAGGGCACGGTCACGGAATGCTGCAATAGCATCGAGATCAGCCATCTTTGTAAGTGTTTCGTTATCCCAAACTTCAATCTTCTGGATTTCGTGAGATGTTCTGAAACCATCAAAGAAGTGTAAGAAAGGAACTCTGCCCTTTAATGTGGAGAGGTGTGCTACTGCACCGAGGTCCATAACTTCCTGGGGGTTTGTGGAACAAAGCATTGCATAACCTGTCTGACGGCAAGCATATACGTCGCTGTGATCGCCGAAGATGGAGAGTGCGTGAGAAGCGAGTGCACGTGCGGAAACGTGGATTACGCTGGGAAGCAGCTCACCTGCGATCTTGTACATGTTAGGGATCATTAAAAGAAGACCCTGAGAAGCTGTGTAAGTAGTTGTTAAAGCACCTGCTGCGAGAGAGCCGTGAACTGCACCTGCTGCACCGCCTTCGGACTGCATTTCTACAACCTTAACTTCCTGACCGAAAATATTCTTACGGCCCTGAGTTGCCCATGTATCTGTTACTTCAGCCATAACAGAAGAGGGAGTGATGGGGTAAATTGCTGCTACTTCGGTAAACGCATAGGAAACGTGACCTGCAGCGTTGTTACCATCCATCGTAAGTTTTTGTCTTGCCATTGGAAACATCCTCCTTTTGATTTGCACAGACGCTTATGCATCAGGGCATAGCTAGTCCATGCTATTGATATAATAATAACACATTTCGCACATTTTGTAAACAGGTAAATCAAAAATTTTTTAAGAAAAATACAAATTTTTTCGTTTTGTATTGACAGTCCCCTGTTTCTTGGTGTATAATATTTAATGTTGAAATCGGCAGAATTGCTATTTTTTTAACATTCACAACTTTCGGGGTGTAGCGCAGTTGGTAGCGCGCCTGCTTTGGGAGCAGGATGCCGTGGGTTCGAGTCCCGTCACTCCGACCAGAAAAGCTGAACAGACTTTTGTCTGTTCAGCTTTTTTGTTTGAATGACAGATTTGGGCACATGACAAACGAGCAAAGCAGGCGCCTGCTTTGGGCAGATTCTGCGAAGCGCCGCCAGTGGCGGATAAAGCGAGCAGAAGCTGGCGCAGCGGTCGGAAAATCAAGTGAAAAGCGCAGATTTTTCGGGCACCGCAAGAGGCGGCAAAGCCGAGGATGCCGTGGGTTCGAGTCCCGTCACTCCGACCATATTAAATAGACAACCCTGTTCATTTTTGTGAACAGGGTTTCTCTATGTTAAATCAATCAACTCATCCTCTATTTTAAATATTTGGAAACATTTCCTGCAACCGCCATTCTCCATCTTCCAAAACAGCAACTGAACTAAACATCAATTTATTGTTTTCAAGGAACCGTATATTGAAATCTATTCTTGTATCTGTAATATCGGTTATCTCGCACTCATAAGACGAAAAAACCTCTCCAACTAAAACATTTATGCCTTGAATAGACGAATTATACATTAAAACACTATCATTACCGTTAAACAATGCCCCTCGAAACCCATACAAATCTGACAACAGACTTTCTGCATAACTCTTTTCATACGTGGAACAAACGAATTTCTTTAGTTCTGAATATGAAGAAAAAAGATAATGCTTTATCTCGCTATAACCATTATCATCATATTTCTGATAATCATGAAACATAACATCACTGTTAAACGTATAATAACAAACAATATTTTTGTCTGCAAGAAGTTTTATGACTTCATCGGCATTCATTCCATTTTGTGATACATCAATGTTGTCAAAAAAACGTTCGATAGAAGAAAAACATTTTAATGACGAAACTTTTTCATACAATATATCGCCTACAGTTTTATTTTTTTCAGTTACGGAAATATCAGTTGTATCATTATCAAGGCTTGTAACAGATTGTGGCGGTTTTGTTTCCGTCGCCAATTCCGTTTCCGATAAAACATAGGGTGTAGTTGTAACAGAAATTTCACTACTGTCCACATTTTCTGAACCAACGCACCCTGTCAATATCAAAACCGTTGCTAATGCAACAGATTTCAAACAAAATCTCTTTTTCATACCCTCTCACCTCTTCCTAATTATACCACACCGCCCCCTCAAAGTAAAGAAAAATCTATTTTGACCACTATTTACATGGTTACCCATAATCCATAATATGTGGATAGAAAGCACCCTTCGTCGTTGGCGGAGGGTGTTTTGCATACATATAAAATTACATTACCTCATCTTGCGTGGTTAATCATTCTTTAGCTGTTTTTCAACCACTGAGGCTATTGTGGTGTTTTTAATTTTATTGTTATCACCAATCTTAATACTAGGGAAAAACAAGCAGAAGATAAAAGAATATATCCGAAACCAACTCAAGAAGACATAGCAAATGACCAGATCACAC
Source organism: Ruminiclostridium sp. (assembly GCA_045579565.1). Taxonomy (GTDB): domain Bacteria; phylum Bacillota; class Clostridia; order Oscillospirales; family Ruminococcaceae; genus Ruminiclostridium_E. The sequence goes on along the minus strand of JAZNML010000007.1, from coordinate 17,899 downwards.
TGAAAGAGTATGTTGACCCGTTTACGGGTAGCAAGAATACATAAGCAAAAAATAACAGCCGCTTGAGCGGCTGCTAGTGAATGAGATGCGGTTGCCAGACTTTCAGTGTGCCCCTTATTTCCGTTCTGGATCACGGACTTTTTCGTTATTACCGTGTTGTTCCACCCGTGTGGAGAGAAGTGATATTATAGTTTTTGCTCTTTTCCGTGGCAGTTCCGCCTGAACGCCCCACGTGGAGATTTGAAAGTTTAATATCCAAAAAATATCAAAAAAAACATGCTAGTATCTTGTAATTTTGATTGTGTTGTGATACAATTAAATGCGTCAGCTGGATATGTAGTATTTGAATCGTTGACAAATAATAAGTATACTTGCTTGAAATGTGCTCGTATACACTATCTCACCGAATTATCGGTGAAGAATAATGATGGAGGAAAAAGAACATGAAACTCAAAAAAGTATTGTCGGTCTTATTGGCTGCTATAGTAATGTTTACTATGGCGATCCCGACAAGTCTTGTCGCAGAAGCTACCCTGCTTCCGATACAGACCTATGAGGCGGAAGCGATACTGGATGACTACACCACCGCAGAGCTCAGCAATTTTACATTCAGCGATCTTCTGGATGAATTAGTCTATGCAGACAGCGGCGAAAAGATTGAGATAGCCCCGAACGCTGTTATTATGTGGGCATCGAACGATCTAAAACCAAATGATGAATTCAATCACCGCATCGGCTATGACAATTATTCCTTAGCAAACGAAAATACACGTATTCCCATAGCTCTCGGTGCCGAAACGAATTACGAAATAGAACTGAAGCTTATCGTGGGCAGCGGCAAGCAGCTTGACCCCGACAATGTCTGCTATAACGTTACGGTAAGCTATACAAAGCCATACTCTTCATCAGATGAGTATAAGATCTACACCCTCATTGACGGAGTAAAGACAGAGCTTGAGATAATCAAAGCTGAATACTATTCGGTATACACCCTGCTCCATATCAATGAGCCTATAAACGAGGATACACCCATCTATATCGAATACTGCGGAAAGTTGGTAAAAACTTCAAACGGCGAAGAAGTTAATGCCGACATGAACGTTGATTTCGAATATGCTGAGCAGGACGAAAATGGATGGCTGATAGACAGCACATACTATCCGCGCTATACCTACGCAAATATATCGTGGACATCGGACGGAGAAACTCTGCTTGAGATTGTAAGGTACATCAATGTCTACAGCGAATCGACCGAGTCCGGTGCATCCAGCACTCAGAGCGAATACAGCGTGGCAGAATATAGTGTTCAGTATAATAGCAACTCGATTGAAGCTTATAGTGTTGATAACTCTGACATGCCTTTCGAGTACAATGCAGATTTATATGTACACAGTGTATATCCTTCAGATAATTTCGATAATATTGATTACTTTTCAACGAAATTAAGACATCAGACATACATCCGCGATTACGACCAGTGCGTATACGATGGACATCAGACGTTCTTCATTACAAAAAAAGATGGCAGCGATATCGATATGTCTTCAATCATGTTTGAGATGGACGCCAAAATTCAAAGCCTTCAAGTGTATAACGAAACCGAAGGAAAGATGACAGATGTTTGTACAGATCCTCAGGACTTCTCCAAAAACAACACTATTCATTACTCTCTCACTAATAGCAAGGGACAAAAGAAGCATTATTGGATAACCGTAAACGCAGTGAACGAAGGCGGCGCAAAGCTGTTTGTAAACGGTCCTTCCGAGCGAAAAGTATATCTCAATGGCTGCTACGGTTGGACGCATGATATCCTTATTGCAAATACCGGTGACGAGCCACTTACAGGTCTCAGTGTAACGCTTACCGATGCCAAAAACATAAAGCTTGACGAATACTGGACAGTAGGCGGAGCAAAGAACGATACACTTGCTCCCTTTACAACTTCGGACATAAACAAAATGGCAAACCTTGCAAATATACGTCTGCTTCATAACGGTAACGACGGTGAGATCGGCGGCACACTGACTATCAAGGCTGACGGTCAGGAGGATGTTGTTATCAAGCTTTCCGGTAAAGCGGGTAATCCCGGTCTCACTATCGGCAAGGAGATTGAAGCTGTAAAGTATGTTCCATATAGCGTTAAGCTCGAAACAGACAATACCTTTGCCTGGAATGAGTTCATATCACTCACCCTAAGCGGCGACCTTCCCGAAGGTATGACATATAACGAAAGCACAGGTGAGATATACGGTGTGCCTCTGGAAACAGGCACATTCAATTTGAATGTGACATTACAATTCTCCGTAACAGGTTACAGTAGCATAAGCTTAACGCTTGAAGTAAAAGAAAACACTGAAGAAAATGTAAGGAAGGTGACCGCCGGCGGTTATGCTATTAAAAAAGCTATCGGTCGGGTGTTGATGGGCAGTTATTATCTGTCGGATACCGCTGAGGATCAGTTGTTCGTTTCTGAAGGCGAATTCAGCGAATTCATCGACTTGTGGCTGAACGGTGTAAAGCTTCAGTCGGGAGATGACTACACCGCTGTGGAAGGCTCTACGAGCATCACCCTTAGCAGCGAGCTTCTGCAGACCCTTGAAACAGACAGCAAGAACACTATCGTAGCAGAGTTCCGTAAGGGCGGCACACTTGATGGTGCCCTCATCTGCACAGCGCAGAACTTCACTATCACTGAAGTCAACGTTGATGCTCCCGATGCGGTCTACATTGACCCTATAAACACAACTATCCCTGTTGGTATGATGGTAGGACAGAGTACAGCAATTGTTGACGGCGTATACAACCAGAGATTTGTTGAAAAGATATCCGCAGACCGCCTTGAGAACGCATCCAGAATCACCTTTACAGTAACAAACGGCGAAAAGACAGCAGAATACAGCACCACAAAGGTTTACAACTCACTTAATGTAAACGGTGCAAAGGCGGAGGCAGGCGAAGGTTATGTATTCATCGTTCTTACTGTAAAGAACATTCCCGAGGCAAAGACTGTTTCTGTAACAGGCGTTTCCATCGAATAATAAAGTGGAGGTAATCGACATGAAAAAGACATATTTCAGACCCGAGATCGAGATCTCTGTTTTTGCAACAGAGGATATCATCACAGCAAGCGGAACTTCCCTCAGCAACAGCGGAGAACTTACAGATGCTGCATTCGATGTGACCTACAACGATCTTTTCAGTGAGGAATAACTCATATACATGATATAGGGTAGCCAATCCGAACAAAACTTTGGATTGGCTACTTTTTTATTCTAATCAAACTCAAAACCATCCACAAAAATCAGCATTTCTATTTATGTAATTTGTTAATAGATTAAACGCATTGCAGATGATATAATTAGAGTGAATTTACATTCAGGAGGGAATAAAATGTCAAGATATAACACTTGTGATTTCGTCTGTTTTGACCTTGAAACAACCGGATTAAGCATTTATAATGCTGAAATTATTGAAATTGCCGCTGTAAAGGTAAGAAACTGGGAAATAACTGAATGCTTTACATCTTTTGTTAAGCCTGATTCCCCCGTCCCCTGCAATATTACCAACATAACAGGCATAACAAACGGCGATGTGGCTGATGCTCCTGAAATATGTGAAGTATTACCCGATTTCCTTGGTTTTATCGGCGATGATATTCTTGTAGGACATAATATCGCACGCTTTGACATGCCTATCCTGAAACGTTTCGCTAAAGAACAGAATTTCACAATAGATAATGATTACATTGACACATTAGAACTTTCACGTTCTGTTCTTCCGAATCTTAAAAGTCACACCAATGAAAATCTCTGCAACTATTACGGAATTGTAAACGAAGAAGCACACAGAGCTTTGAGCGATTCAAAAGCAACTGCTGAAGTTTATAAAGCAATGATTTTAAATGCTGACGGTGACGAATCCAGAATAGTAATAAGCAAAAAATCTGAACATTATTTTCGCAGTGCTGTTTCCGAACAAACACAAGCGCTTATATCGCTTAAAGGAATCCTTGCAGGTATAACCTGCGACAATATACTCACTGAAAGCGAAGTCTTGTATTTGAAAGGATGGCTCGATAACAACACATGCCTAAAAGGGAACTTCCCTTTTGATTTAGCATACAGCGAGGTTAATAAAGCTCTCGAAGACGGTATACTTGAACAACACGAACTCAACCATATGCTGAATGTATTTGTTGACTTCCTTAATCCCGTTGAAACAAAATCAGAACATTGTGACACATTTGATTTCAACGGAAAAACAATCTGTTTATCAGGAGAATTTGAAAAGGGTTCAAAAAATGAGGTAACTGAAATTCTTACAAGTGCAGGAGCAACTGTCGTTACAAGCGTTACAAAGAAAGTTGACTATCTGATTGTCGGCGGTTGCGGTAGCGACGCATGGTCCTGCGGAAACTATGGTACTAAAGTTAAAAAAGCACTGGAAATTCAGGCAAAAGGTCATTATATAAAAATTCTGAAGGAATGTGAGGCACTCACTCCACAATCGTTGGATAAAAAAGAAAAAGTCGAACAATTAAGTTTTCTTTCAGATGAAGCAAATATAGAAGATAACGAAATAGAACATGAAGATTTTTTAAACGAGGAAATAAAGAATACTGAAAGAACAGTAAAGAATATTTTTGAAATTGTATCTAATATATCAGGTTTCGATTTAAAACTATTTAAATTAACGCCTAATTTAAAAGATAAAAACAAAGATACAGAAAAAATTATAGGATATTCACTTTATCTGGATACTTCTTTAATGGCTAAAATCAATGCAAATTTGACCATTATATATGCACATAATAAAACAATAAACAGCATACCAAATGTCAACAAGGAAAAGCTTAAAAGAGTATCTAATCCTATAGGTTTCTATAAATATAAATGTGACGAAAATGAAAGTGGCGAAGCCTTTCTCGAACATGTTTTACAGATTTTCGTTGAAAATTTTATCCCACAAGAACGTTTTGGCTGCTGTCACAGATATGTAGAGTGTTCTGATGCTCGCAAATGTACCGCACCTGATAAATATCACGCACGTGGTTGTTATTACAGAGAAAATCTTGAAAAAGGAAAGATATTCTACGGGAAGAACGCCAACAATTAAAAAATCTATTTTGTGAATGAACCCACGTATTTGAACCTTAGATGTAAAATACGTAGGCTTTTTAATACCTCAAACGGCTTAACAGAGCCGTTTTTTATTTTTACATTAAATTCAAAACATGCTCAAGATTGAACCAAAACCTTTATATGTAACTCAATATGAACTGTTTTAGTCAATCCGGACATTCACATAAAATAAGCCTTGCAGAAATTTTCATCTGCAAGGCTTGAATAATATATGCTTACTGTTTCCAATCTGCGTCGGATTCCCACTGACATTCTGTTACAACCATATCAGTAAAGGTTGCCTTGTATGAGCCCGTTGTGGGACTGCAAGCGTAAATTCCGAATGTAATGGTATCTGCGCCATTGAACATATGAAAAATTCTCATCTGTCTGAAGCTCTTTCCGTCTTCACTGCATTCAATGCAGAAATCGCTTCCGCGACGGCTGAAACGATACCACATACTCTTTATTTCAGAAGAAATATCGGTAGTTGCCCAGTCAGAATAGCCGTTGTTTGTTACAACGCTGCCAAGACGCTGTATCTTTTCGTTTTCGTATTCGATAGAAGCCTTGAACCAGTTGTCACTGTCAAGATACATTGCAACACCGCACTGGTCAAACCGCTGACTGCTTTCAAACTGTGTTTTTACAATAAACGAGAAGAACTTTTCGTCTGTCTTAATCTGATAAACAGGAGCGTTATCATTGGTAAAACCATAATACGTTCTCTGCCAGAGGTCTGTGCCGCTTTCTGTGATAACTTCGATAGTGTCGTCTGTTACTCTTATATTCTGCGGCTTGCGGATCCATTCGGGATTCATAGCAATAAAGCTTGTTTCTTTCATTTTTATTCTCCTATATCATTTATTTTCCCGCTCTGATATTTTTTACAGTAACTTTCTCAATGCTGAGGTTTTCATATACTCTGATACCGCCGTTACCCACAGGTGCCTGTGCTAAAAGTCCAACCTTTACAACAGGCTCAACAGGAAGATGGAAATATCTCATCATATAAAAATTCTCGCCGTCTGTGGAATAATGGAATGCAAAATTATTTCCGACTCTTGAAACCTGAAGCCATGCTGTATTGCCTTCTAAATTACAGCCGTTAGCATCGTCGGAATCCTCTTTTGTTACTACGCTTACAGCGGCATGTGTGCCGAAATCGGTAAGCTCAAAGCAGCATTTCGCCCAGCAGGTATTATCCTTCATTACCATTACCGATGCGGAATCGTAAGTATCCTTGAAATCATGGGAGACTTTTACTTTAAGCACAAAATCTCCTTCAACCTCTGTATAATAATACGGTGCATTGCAAAGGGACTCGGGGAGAATCCCCTCCTCGCACTCATCAATGCTTCCGCAGAAAAAGTCTGTCTGCCCCGGTGCCTTGATTTCAATTCGGCCGTCTGTTATTTTAATTTCGCTTTCGTTTAACCATTTGAATTCCATAATAATATCCTCCGTTTCGGTATTTATATTTAAACTTATTGTATCATCAAATAACCTTAACCGCAAGATACAAAAACGTCAGATATAAGCACTATTTACCCAAATATCACTTTTTACTTGGAGCATATCCGTAATGTGCACGAAATCTGCGGCTAAAATAGTTCACGGAATTAAAACCGCAGGCACAGCTTATTTCCTTCAAGGAAAGCGTTGTTTCATCAAGCAGTCTGTGAGCAACCTGAAGTCTGTAATGAATAAGCGCATCAACAGGTGAACAGTTCATATACGATTTGAAACACCTTCCCGCCTCGCTTCGGCTGATATTTGCGGCACCTGCAATATCTTCAAGCGTTACATTTTCAGCGTAATGCTCATAAATATATGACAGCATTTTCTGAATACGAATACCCGTAATAATCTGTATCCGTGCCATTTCCGATTTTGGCAGAGCGTCAAAATTGCTATATATATGCTCAAATATTTCATTCAGCTTACGTTGAATAATAAGGTCATAGCACTTACCTTGTTCACGGAACTGATGATATATTTCATTTATCAGCATATTTACTTCACCTTGCCAGTCATCACCCTGTCTGAACAGAATATAGGGCAAGGAATCACAGGAAGAAATCGAGCCGACATATTTTTTATAAATCGAACTTGTTTCAGGTGCAATTATAGTCCCCGAAAAGACAATGTTCGGCATCGGATCAGGTTCACCTTCTGATAGTTGTTTGATGGAGTGAAGAATATTTCCGTTTATAAATATACTGTCACCCTTGTTCAGCGTAATATGTTCCTGACCTATCTGAAAATCAAGAATACTGCTTTGTGCTGTTGCTATTTCAAATTCAGGGTGCCAGTGCAAAGGCCCTTCATAATTCGGCAGTAAAGCAAGCTCATCGTGAAAATATGTAATTGGAAATGCTGCGTTGTCATGGGACATCTGTTCGCGCAACTGATGGTCAGTGTTTATAGACATAATTTCACCTTGCTTTTCTGTTCTTTATTCCAGTATAGTATACATCATAAATCAAATGTTTGCAATAAGATTCAAAAAATCTATTTTTGATATAGGTCAGCCATTCCGAATAAAGCTTTGGATTGGCTACTTTTTTATTCATCAGAACTACCAAAACTAATATTGACTTGAAATTAAACAAATTACCTTAATGTGTTTATATACAATGCCGAAAATCTTCGTCATTTTGTATATATCGCACAAAAAGATTTGACTTTGTTTATAATATATGTTATTATACACATAATGAATGCAGATTGTAAAAATCTGCAATGGAGGTGTCGAAAGATGAAGAAAAACGGCGTTCTGAACAGTGACATTTCTCGCGTCCTGTCATATCTCGGACATACCGAAACTATTGCCATAGGCGACTGCGGTCTCCCGATTCCCGATGAAGCTGAACGTATCGACCTTGCACTTGAATTCGGCGTTCCTACATTTATGCAAACGCTGAAAATTGTTGCCGGCGACATGAAAATCGAAAAGGTAGTGCTTGCTGAAGAAATCAAAACTGTAAATCCGGAAGTTCATGAGCAGATTTTACAGCTATTTTCCGGTTCCGATACAGAGTTTGAATATGTAATGCACAGCGATTTCAAGCTCAAAACCAAGGAATGCAAGGCGGTAATCCGCACAGGAGAAACTACTCCCTACGCAAACATCATCTTACAGTCAGGCTGTATTTTCGCATAACAGCTTATTTCTCACGACCAAGGAGAACTGAATATGAATATTGAAATGAAAGGAATCAATAAGTCATTCGGTACTAACCAGGTACTAAAAGACGCAGGATTTCTTCTTAAAGACGGCGAGGTTCATGCTCTTATGGGTGAAAACGGCGCCGGAAAATCAACTCTTATGAAAATACTTACCGGTGTTTATACCCGTGACGCCGGAACCGTACTCGTTGACGGCAAGGAGGTTGTATATAAATCACCTCAGGAAGCTGAAAAAGCGGGCATTGTCTTTATCTATCAAGAGCTTAACGTTCTTTTCGACCTTACTGTTGAAGAAAATCTCTTTATGGGTAAGGAAATTACAAAGAAGTTCGGTATATGCGACCGTAAGGCAATGCGCCAGAAGGCTCAGGAAGTAATGGACAGAATGGGTGTAAATATTCCCATAAACGCCGTTATGTCCGACCTTTCCGTAGGTCAGCAGCAGATGGTTGAAATCTGCAAGGCTCTTATGGTTGACGCAAAGGTTCTTATCATGGACGAACCGACAGCCGCTCTTACCCAAAGCGAAACAGAAGGCCTGTTCAAGCTTATCAAGAGTCTTCGCGAAAAGGGTGTTTCCATTGTTTACATCTCTCACAGAATGGAAGAAATTTTTGAGCTGTGTGACAGAATTACCATCCTGCGTGACGGTACATATGTTGATACAAAGTATATTAAGGATATAAATATGGACGATATTGTCCGTATGATGATCGGCCGAGAAATCGGCGAACGTTACCCGAAACGTGAAAATGTCAAAATCGGTGATGAAATGATTCGTGTTGAAGGGCTTACAAAAACAAAGACTTTCAATAACATTAATTTCAGCGTAAAAGCCGGCGAAATTCTGGGTGTGTCAGGTCTTATGGGTGCAGGCAGAACCGAAATCATGCAGGCAATTTTCGGCAATCTTCCCTATGAAAGCGGTAAGGTTTTCATAGAGGGCAAAGAAGTAAAAATCAAATGTGCCCGTGATGCTATCAATGCAGGTATCGGTTTCATTACCGAGGACAGAAAAACAGAAGGTCTGCTCCTTGAAAAGAGTATTTCCGAAAATATTGCTCTTGCAAATTTAGGTAAGGTTTCCGATAAATCAGTTGTAAAGAAAGCCAAGGTTGACGCACTGGTAAAAAAAGGAATTGACGAATTCCGCATCAGATGCTTCGGACCGCAGCACGAATGCAACAACCTTTCAGGCGGTAATCAGCAGAAGGTTGTATTCGCAAAATGGGTATACACCGATCCTAAAATCCTTATTCTTGATGAACCTACACGAGGTGTTGATATCGGCGCTAAGAAGGAAATCTACAGCGTTATAAACGATCTTGCCGCAAAGGGTGTGGCAATTATCCTTGTATCATCGGAATTGCCTGAGGTTCTGGGCATGAGCGACAGAATAATGGTTGTTCACGAAGGTAAAATAACAGGCTTTATTGACGCTGCCGAGGCAGATCAGGAAAAAGTAATGACATTAGCCACAGGAGGTACTTTGTAATGGCAAACAAAGAAAATGCAATGCTCGGTAAAAAGAGCATACTCTCATATATAGGCGAATACGGTGCGTTTATTGCACTTATATTCTTAGTAATCGTCATCAGTATCATCAGCCCCGAATTCAGAACAGCAAGCAACTTTCTGAACCTTTTACGCCAGGCAACCTTTAACGGTCTTATCGCTTTCGGTATGACCTGCGTAATCCTGTCAGACGGCATCGACCTTTCAGTAGGTTCTACCCTTGCATTAAGTGCAGTCATCTGTGCTAAGCTGATTATGGAAGGCTGCCCTGCTATTTTAGCTATGCTTATTTCTCTTGTAGCAGGTACATTCTTAGGCGTTGTCAGCGGTCTTTTAGTTACAAAGGGCAGATTACAGCCGTTCATAGCTACTCTTATTACAATGACCGCTTACAGAGGACTTGCGCTTATTCTTACAGACGGTAAGCCTATTTCAAATCTTGCAAAGGCTATCGAAGCAGAAGGCGGTAGTTCATTCCCCTTTAAGCTTATCGGTAAGGGTAATTTCTGTAACGTTCCGATTCCTGCTATCCTTCTTATCTTCGCACTTCTCGTTTTCTACTTCGTTCTGAATAAAACTACCTTCGGACGCAAAATATATGCAACAGGCAGCAATTCAAAATGCGCAAAGCTTGTAGGTGTAAACATCACAAAAACAAAAATCATTGTTTACGCTATTTCCGGCTTTATGGCTGCCCTCACAGGTCTTATCCTTATTTCCCGTCTTGATTCCGCACAGCCTACATTAGGCGACGGCTACGAGCTTGACGCTATCGCAGCGGTTGCTCTCGGCGGCACATCAATGAGCGGCGGACGCGGTAAGATTACAGGAACTATTGCAGGTGTTCTTATTATCGCAGTTTTAAACAACGGTATGAACTTACTGGAAGTTTCCACATACTATCAGGACGTTATCAAGGCTGTTGTAATTCTTGTTGCAGTTCTTTCCGACCGCAAGAGATAAGTAATTTCAGGAGGTATTTTAATGAAATCCTTAAAGAAAATATCAATAATTGTTCTGAGCGTGCTTATGCTCTTCTGTTTTGCAGGCTGCTCGCTTATTACCATTGACGGCGAAGATAACGGTACGGTTGCCCAGTACAAAGGTAACGGCTCAATCGGTCTTTCCGTTTCAACTCAGAATAATCCCTTCTTCGTAACTCTTGTTGAAGGTGCAAAGGCTACTGCCGATAAGGCAGGCGTTCAGCTTGTTGTTGTAGACGCAGGCGATGACGCTGCCAAGCAGGTAAGCGACATCGAAGACCTTATTGCAAAGAACGTAAGCGTTCTTATTGTTAACCCTGTAGACTCCGATACTGTTTCTTCCGTTGTTCAGAACGCAGTAAACAAGGGTGTAAAGGTTATCTCCGCAGACCGTGCAGTAAACAATGTCGAAATCGATTGCCAGATTGCTTCCGACAACGTACTCGGTGCAGAGCTTGCAACACAGTACATAGTTGACACCGTAGGCGAAGGCGCAAAGGTTGCTGAATTACAGGGTATAAGCGGCGCTTCCGCCGCTATCGACAGAGGCCAGGGCTTCCACAACATTGCAGACGCAAAGCTCCAGGTTGTAGCCAGCCAGCCTGCTGATTTTGACCGTACAAAGGGTATGACCGTAATGGAGAATATGCTCCAGGCAAACGGTGATATTCAGGCTGTTTTCGCCGCTAACGATGAAATGGCTCTTGGTGCAATGGAAGCTGTTGCCGCTTCAAGAAAAGACATTGTTGTTGTAGGCTTTGACGCTACCGATGACGCTATTGCTTCTATCAAGGACGGCAGAATGAGTGCAACTATCGCTCAACAGCCCGACCTTATCGGTGCTACCGCAGTTGAAACAGCTATCAAGCTCATAAACGGCGAAACTGTTGAAAAGGCTATTCCTGTTGAAGTAACACTTATTACTGCTGAAAACGCAGGTTAATCCCAAATATCAAGCTTAAATCCCGCTCACTCGGGCGGGATTCGGCTATACGGAGGCACAAATGAAAGTACTTACAATCGGTTCAATGAATATTGACCATGTATACAGCGTAGACCATATTGTCCAGCCGGGCGAAACCCTTACAACAGGCGGAATGAATATATTTCTCGGCGGTAAAGGTATAAATCAGTCTATGGCACTTGCCAAGGCAGGCGCAGAAGTTTACCACAGCGGTATGATAGGCGATGACGGACAGATGTTCCTTGACGCTTGCAAGGAGTACGGAGTTAATTCCGATTACATCCGTACAATCAACGAAAAAACAGGTCATACAATCATTCAGGTTGACAAGAATGCGCAGAATTGTATTCTTCTTTACGGCGGTGCAAACCGCTGTCTTACCGAAGAATTTGTTGATGATGTACTGAAAAACTTTGATAAGGGTGACATTCTTCTTTTACAGAACGAAGTGAATCTTTTACCCTACATTATTGATAAGGCTTACGAGAAGGGTATGCAGATTGCTCTTAATCCTTCGCCCTTTGATGATAAGCTTAAAGAATGCGATTTAAAGAAAATCAGTATTTTCTTACTCAACGAAATTGAAGGCGGACAGATTACGGGACTTGTAAAGCCTGATGAGATTCTTGACAAATTACAGGAGATGTACCCTGATGCAAGAATCGTTCTCACATTAGGTAAGGACGGCGCTGTATATGCTCATAAGAACGAGCGTTTTGAACAGCCTATTTTTAAAGTACAGGCTGTAGATACCACCGCTGCAGGCGATACCTTTACAGGTTATTTTCTTGCAGGACTCATGGACGGAATGGAAATTCCCGATATTCTGAAAATGAGCGCAAAGGCTTCTTCCATTGCTGTTACAAGACCGGGCGCAGTTCAGTCTATACCCTACCGCAAAGAAGTTATGGAATCGCTTAAGTAACATAAAAATAAAAATCTATTTTGACCACTATTTACATGTTATTTGGACAAACCTGTTCACTTTTGTGAGCAGGTTTTTATTATATTAATATTGACATTCTATGAAATAGAATATAAAATAACAATATGCAATAAATATACATGTTGAAAAAGCCACCTGTATGGACTAAAACGCAAATGTAAACCCAAATCAGAGATGCGTTACGGAGGTAAAATTATGACCGAAAAAATGAAACTTGTTAAAAATGCAATGCTGGCCGTTCAGCGTTATCCCTGGGAGCAGGGAGTCTGTGCTCAGGCTGTATGGGAGACGGGTGATACCCTGACTGCAGTTGCTATGGCGCATGACGCTGTTCTTCGTCAGACTGAGGAAGGCAGACTTGCCGTAATAACAAATAACATTGCTGTTACTGATCCTGCCGCTAACGGTGAAGTTGTCTGGCATGCATACGAGCTGACAGGAAAAGAAACGTATAGAATTGCGGCTGAAAAGATGCTTTCATATTTGATGAAACTGGCACCGAGAACTGATAAAAATGTTATCTGCCACAATGAAATCAGCTTTTATGAAGGCTTTTCCGAAAAACAGATATGGGTTGATGCTATCTATATGGCACCTCCTTTTCTTGCGTTAATGGGTGAGCTTGACGAGGCTCTGTTCCAGATTGAAGGTTGTATTGATTATCTTAAAGACGATAATACGGGCCTGTTGAATCATATTTATGATGCAGGAACCAACCGCTTTGTCCGTCAGAAATTGTGGGCAACCGGAAACGGCTGGGCTTTGCTGGGTATGGCAAGGACAATAGAAATTGCACAGAAAGAAAACCGCAATGATATTGCCGAAAAGCTTATAGCACACTCAAAAAGTCTTCTTGATTCGATGCTTGAATATCAGTTGGAAGACGGCCGCTTTTATGACATTCTTGACGACAGCACCAGCTTTATCGAAGGCACAGCCGCAATGATGCTGTCTGCATATATATATCGTGGTATTATCGGGGGATGGTTAAGCAGAAATTATATAGGTTATGCCGATAAAGTCCGTTGCACCATGGATAAATATATTGATGAATTCGGAATAATACACGAAGTATGCGGCTGTCCTCATTTTCTGGAAGCAGGCACTTCGGCTGAATCAATGGCAAGTTATCTTATGATGAATGCTCATTATGGCAAACTGCAGAAATAACAATAACGGAACTTGATACAGAGCAGCCAATCCAAAAACTTCGGATTGGCTGCTTTTTATTTTCCAAATAACTGAAAAATACAAATCTGTAATTATTGCATTTCGTGCAACACTATGATATAATTAACTACACAAAAAATGAAAGGTCGTGACATATATGGCAGGTATGGGCGGTCCCAGAAGGCAGGCTTTTTTAACCGAAGAGGAAAAGAAAAACCGACCCAAAGTTACAAAGAAACTTCTGGCACGTATTTTTGCTTACCTTAAGCCTTACTGGAAGCAAATGCTGGTTGTTCTGATTGCAATTATAATCTCATCAGTACTGAATCTTATGCCGTCGGTGCTTACAGGTAAAATTATCGATGAGGGACTTATCGGCCAGAGTATGCAGAAGCTCATTCTGTTTATTGTGCTTTCCCTTGCTGTAACATTAGGTGCAAATCTTATAGGCGTGCTTGAAAGCTATATGAACACCTGGATAGCACAGCATATTACATACGATATGCGGAACAAGATGTACCGCCATTTACAGAAAATGTCACAGCGCTTTTTCACCTCAAATAATCAGGGCGACATCATCACCCGTATGACAAGTGATATTTCGGGAGTTCAGCAGATTATCACAAGTACCCTTACAAGTATTCTCTCCAACTCAATCACACTGATTGTAGCACTTGTGGTTATGTTTCAGCAGAGCTGGGTGCTGGCATTGGTTGGAATTGCGGTTATTCCCCTCTTTATAATTCCGACCCGAAGCGCAGGTAAGACACGCTGGTCAATTACCGCTGAATCTCAGGCTTGCAGCGATGAAATTAACGGTATTCTCAATGAAACAATGTCTGTCAGCGGACAGCTTCTTGTAAAGCTGTTCGGAATGGAAAAAGCCGAATATGACAGATACGAAAAAGCAAACAAGCGTATGGTTCAGCTTAATATCCGCGAGGGTATGGCGGGACGCTGGTTCCGTGTTGCGTTAAGCACCTTTTCGGGTATAGGACCTATGCTTCTGTACCTTGTGGGCGGTATACTTATGATGCAGTTTGACAGCAGTCTTACCGTGGGTGATATTACCGTGCTGGTAGCCTTGCTCGGCAAGATGTACGGGCCTGTAAACCAGCTGCTCAATATTCAGGTGGACTGGATACGCTCAATGGCTATGTTCACGCGCATTTTTGAATACTACGATATGCCTGTTGAAATCGAATCCGCTCCCGATGCAATCCGCCCGGAAACCAGAGCAAAGGGCGAGGTTGAATTTAAAAACGTCGGCTTTTATTACGAAAAGGAACGCCAGATACTTGCAGACATAAACTTTACACTGGAAAGCGGAAAATGTATCGCTGTTGTAGGCCCTTCGGGTTCGGGAAAAAGCACCCTTGTAAACCTTATACCGAGACTGTGGGATGTTACGGCGGGAACTGTAACCTTTGACGATGTTGATGTACGTAAGCTTGACCTTGAATATCTTCGCGAAAATATCGGTATCGTAAGCCAGGAAACATACCTTTTTAATGGCACAATACGTGACAATCTTTTATACGCAAAGCCGGACGCTACCGAAGAAGAGCTTATTAATGCCTGCAAAAAAGCAAACATCTACGACTTTGTAGAAAAGCAGGATTCAGGACTTGACACAGTAGTAGGAAACCGAGGTCTCAAATTGTCGGGCGGCGAAAAGCAGCGAATCTCTATTGCAAGAGTATTGCTTAAAGACCCTGCACTTATGATATTTGACGAAGCAACCTCGGCGCTTGATTCTATCTCCGAGCAGAAAATTCAGGACGCTATTGAACCGCTTATTGCTTCACGTACAAGTATTCTTATTGCTCACAGGCTTTCCACAATACTTGCCGCAGATGAAATCCTTGTTATCAACAACGGTGTAATTGCTGAACGCGGTACTCACAGCCAGCTTATTTCACTGGGCGGAGTTTATACTCAGCTTTATGAAACCCAATTCCGCAAGACACCTGAAGAAACCCCTGCGCCCTTTGATTATACCGAGGGGGAGGAATAATTTTAGATTTCTAATAGCAGATTTTTTAAAACTAATATAAAACAGCCAACCCAAGTAGGGTTGGCTGTTTTTGCAATTCACTTCACGATCGCTTATTACATTACAAATTCACAATCCATGTTGCAAAGCTTGTCCATGGGATATTCAGAACCAAAGTAATTGTAGGTACTTATTAAATATCCATCCTGTTCCCAATAAAGGTATTCACCAGTTGTTGCATCAAATATTACTGTAACAGAAAAATCAGGAAGAAAATCATCCTCATCTTCGTTATAATTACACATCATTCCCGCATGGAGCTTAATGTTCAGTTCAGGTATTATCACATAATTGGAATCGTAGAAAAGCTTACAATCTTCATCGCTGTACTCTGTAAGCTCTACTTCCTCATTGGTTTCATAGTACTCGTCATTTTCGCAAAGTTCATCGATATACTTTTCTACTTCGCCAAATCTCATCTTCTTAGTCATTTTTTTACCTCCGTTGTTTATTTGTTTTAATTGGTTGTTTAATTTTTCCTGTGTTTATTTTGTATCGTCTGTGACTGATAACCTTGTCCCGCTCCCTATTAGTTTTGTGCGGCAAGCAACTATAAACTTTTCAACTGCATCTGCATTTCTGCCACGACAATATTCACGTAGTATATTTTCTATTCTATAATACCAGCAATCTTCCAGGTGTTTTTTTACATCAAATTCGTTCTCTTTTTTAAAAGGCTTATATAATGCTGGTCCAATGTAATAATCTTCGTTCAAGCCTAATTTAATACCATCATCAGATGATATGTGCTCATTTAATTTTTTCGCTTTATCTATAAGTATGGTTAATGCTTCCTTTTTTTCGTACTCGAACATATTTCGGATTGCACTTTCCATTACATCATTTGCTTTGACATTATGCCACAAAAAACGTCTACGCAAAGCAAAGTCAAAAGATTCAACGCTTCTGTCAATATCATTCATAGTACCTATAATGATTACATTTTCAGGAACATAAAAACCGCCTTCGGTATAGCTGAATATATCATTTTTTATTTCTTCTGCTTCGCCACTATCATCGTTAAATTTATACGTAGGAAGATTTACATACTGAGTTTGCATACGTCCGCTTTCACCACGATATTCAAGACAATACATAAGCTCGCCGAAAACTCGTGATAAATCCGCACGATTTATTTCATCTATCAGCATGTAATATGTATGTTTCGGATCTTTGGCAGCAGCTCTGCATAATGACTTAAAAACGCCATCTACTTTAACAAATGTATTATTTTTTTCCACTTGTGCAGGCTTCATTCCCTCAATAAAATCAGTATAATCATAGGAAGAATGGAATTGAACAACACGACTACGAAGCTTTATCTCCTTTTTTAATTCCTCCTTGTATTCAAGCTTCTCTTCTTTCTCTATCTGAAATTCAATATATTTCATTGCACTAAACGTCTTACCAGTACCAGGGGCGCCTGTGAGAATAACCTGCTTATTTTCGCCAGAAAGCATTTCATTTAGTTTATCCACCACAACATTATTCATTTGTTTTCCGTAAACTCCTAACTCCATAATATATTCATTTTGCAAACCGAGGGCTTCAATTAAACCATATATGATTTTTAATTGATTAATAGGATTTATATCCTCTGTTAATATTATAAATTTCTCAGGAAATTCTTTATTTTTTATAAGTTCTTTTCCTTTTCCCTCTTTTAAAGCCTCTGTTATTTTCTTTCTTATTTCAGTTTCTATTGCATTTTTTATTATTTCTTCTTTATTTACCGATGCCTTTTTACACTTTTCAAAAACAGTATTTTTATTAGGCTCTCCATTAGCATTAAGTTTTTCTTTAATGATTGATTCGATTATTTCTTGTTTAATTGCAGTATTTCCTTCAATTAAATCCTTGATATTTTTTACTTCTTTATTTAAACTCTCATTTTCACTATTTTCACATTCTTTTATCAATCTCTTGATATCCTCAGTTGTAATTAGTGGATTC
>JAZNML010000006.1:0-13645 GCA_045579565.1 Ruminiclostridium sp. | reverse complement strand
TCCTTTTCGATATGCTTTCTGTATTCGTTGAAGGTAGTAGCGCCGATAACCTGTAATTCGCCTCTGGAAAGTGCAGGCTTGAACATATTAGCGGCATTCATGGTGCCTTCGCTGTCGCCTGTGCCAACAAGGTTATGCACCTCGTCAATAAAGAGGATAATGTTACCTGCTGTCTTGATTTCGTCAATGAGGGACTTTACACGGCTTTCAAACTGTCCTCTGAACTGAGTACCTGCAATAAGAGCGGTAAGGTCAAGGAGATACAGTTCTTTGTCTTGGAGGCGGAAGGGGACATCACCTGATACGATTTTCTGGGCGATACCTTCCGCAATAGCGGTTTTACCAACACCCGGCTCACCTATGAGACAGGGGTTATTCTTGCTGCGGCGTGAGAGAATCTGGATAACACGTTCGATTTCCTTGTCTCTGCCGATAATTCTGTCGATTTTGCCGTCTTTTGCTCTGCCTGTAAGGTTTGTGCAGAAGGTTTCAAGGAACTTGCGCTTTTTAGCGTCTTTGTTCTTCTTTTTCTTTTCTTTTTCCTTTTCCTTATCTTTCTTTTCGTCATTTGCGGAAGCTTCGTTCTTTGCGCCCATGCCGAAAATCTTTTCCATAAAGGGAGAGATAAGATTTGCACCGCCCTTTTTGAAGCCGTCAACGGAATCCTCGTCATCTTCCTCGTCATCAACGGGCATCAGCATATCGCTGAAATCATCGTTTGCGTTTGCCATTTCGTCAGTACCCATACCCATAAGCATATCGAGACCGTTTTCCAGGTCCTCATCAGAAATACCCATCTGTTTCAGGTATTCGTTTACCTGAGGAACGCCGATTTCCTTGGCGCAGGCGAGACAGTAGCCCTTTTCAAATTTTTCCGTGCCGTTAAGTCCTGCAAGAAATACAACAGCAGGACGCTTACCGCATCGTGAACACATCATCATAACTATTTTGTCCTTTCTATGTTACACATAAGATTTCAAGAGATTTATAAGATCGAGATTATATATATGTTTGAAGAATATTGTCTCCTGAATGGTGCCTGTATTTATAAAAACAAGTGAATCGCCTGTAACGGAGATAAGAAACTCGATTCCGATACAGATAACAAAGATAATAATTGCAGATTTTACAAGACCCAGAATACCGCCGAGGACTTCGTTTGCGGAAGAAATAAGGGGGATTCTGTTGATGATTTTTGAAGCGTTTGCCAGGGCTTCAAGAGCAATGGCAACAACAGTGAAAATCACAAGGAAAAGCACAATACGTAAGGGAACAATCACAATAGGATCGATTATATCAGCGAGAATTGCCTTGCCGTGATTTCCGTATCCTGCGTTGGTAACGCTGAGAATGAGATTGTAGATAATATCGCTGTTTCCCTGGGCAATTTCCTCATCATAGTCATCAAAAATCAGCGGTATTGCTTCTGAGATTTTTGCGCCGACATCCTGGAATGCGGTAAAAAGCTTACCTGATTCGAGGTTTGTGGTAAGAACTCTTGCTAGAACAATGGATTCTATGCCATGGCTTTCAAGTTCATTCTCAGTTATTTCCACATTACCGACTTTAACAAGGGAGTAGTCGAAATCCCCGTTGATGCCGAAAACGGAAAGATCCGCATTCTGCATACCTGTTTCGGTAAGGTCAATGTCCGATAAGTCAATGGTGATTATACCTGAGGAATCGGGTTCAAATTTCATATTACCAAGGAACTGTCCGCCTACAACAGCCTTTGACATGTCGATTTTTTCCAGCTCGTTTATGGAGTTGTCTCCGAGCGCATTGTCGATAGTGTCATCAATGTAGTTTAAAAGAGGTTCTTCGATATAGTTTTTGTAAACGGCGTCTGAAATAGCATTGCTGCCAATAAAAGCTGCAATAAAAGCTATTATAACCGCAACAGTGCTGATAATTACACCGACACCGCCTTTTTTGATACTGCGGAAGGTCACACCGGCAACAACAGCCAGCAATACAATATCATAGAACCAGAAAAAGCTTGTACCCATTTAACTTATCCTTTCGGTATTTACTGTATCGTAGCCCAGCAGATAAACGCTGTCTGCGATTTTTATGAAATCGGAGTAGTCCTCTTTTAAGTAAAGCGATTCATCCGCGTCAAGAAGAGTGCCTCTGAGAATCTTTATCTGCATACCGTCGAGAACATAAACCGTATCATTATCAAGAAGAATACGCTGTGCGTTGGCACCTGCATTTACCACAGACACAGGCTGCATGCTGCCGTCAAGGGAAACGATGGTGTTTCTGTTTGTGGAAATATCGTTATAATAAATTGCTGTAAAGTCGGGGCTGAGCTGGTAGTCTCTGAGGTTGCCGCCGAAATTGTATTCGCCTATAACCTCGCCGCTTACACAGTCAAGCATAAGTGCGGTGTTGTCGCAGATGCAGATAACCTTGTAGAAATCGGCATATAAACCGCAGGGAAGACTGTTGCTTCGGAAGGAGTATTTCCATTTGTAGCTGTCATCATTTCTGGTGGAATACTTATACAGATTTGTAACAATCTCACCGCTGTCAACACTTATGGTTGAAACAATGATATGCTCGCCGTCGTCGGAAAAGGCAACGTTTATTACATTTTCATCTGCGAATTTCTTTGTGTATTTCCAGTTTCCGCCGCTGTCATAAACATACAGGATATTTGAATAACGGGCGGAATTTGTAACGATTGCCGCCATATCGTCGTTACTGAGAGCACCGAAAAGAATCTTATCCTCCACGGTTTTTTCGTAGATAAGACTGGTTTTGTTGTAGAGTGCGAAGCTGTACGCGGCTTTATCGTAAAGAAGAATACGTCTGTCGGTGGTAATCTGCGACGGGTTACTGTAACCGTGTCTCAGAGCATAAATTTGTTCTCCCGTGGTTTTATATGTGTATAGGTAGGTATCCGTGAGTAGTGAAAAATTCTCGCCGAATTCTTCAAAGGAATAACCCGCACTACCAGGCAGAGAAACAGGGAAGCCGACCGAAGTGGAGGTTCTTGTCTCGATTTTTGAAGCAATACCTCTGAGCGGCTCGAATATGGTATCTGCGTTTGCCCAGATAACCGCAATCACGCACACACAGGCAAGTACAGCAAGAAGCCTCATAATACGCTTTTTGCGTTTCTCATTTTTCCTGAACTGTGTTAAATTTGTCTTTTTTGCGGTAGTTTCCTTTTTCTTAGGCTCAGCAGAAACCTGCACAGCCTGTTGATTCCGTTTTTCTTTTTCAGGTATCTGCATTTTTGCACCTTCCCAAAATCTGATTAATCATAAAAAACCTTGTTTAAGTAAAGCCCCTCAGGAGATATGGTTTTTCCTGCGGCTTCCCGGTCACCTGTTTCAAGAGCGCGTATAATGTCTTCTTCCGTACGCTTTCCCTCGCTTATATAGATAAGGGTGCCTACCATGATTCTCACCATGTTGTGAAGAAAGCCGTTGCCTCTTACGGTGAAAATCATGTCATTTCCGTCTTGTGAAACCTTGAAATCCGTTACTGTCCTGATGGTTGATTTGAGATGCTCCTTGGCCTCTGCCTTGCAGAAAGCGGAGAAGTCATGCTCGCCTATAAAAAGTCTTGCTGCCTTGTTCATTTTTTCTGCATCAAGTACACCCTGATAATGAAGGGCAAGCTTTCCCGAAAATACATCGCGCACAGGCGACATATTCACAATATAGATATATTCCTTTCCCTTTGAGCAGTATCTTGCATGAAAGTCCTCGTTTTCGTCGGTACAGGAATGTACCGCAATATCATGGGGAAGGAGCGAATTCATGCCTTTTATAAAGCCATCGCAGGGAATGTTGTTGTCGATTTTTGCGTTGAAGTAAAATTCCTTTGCATGAACACCCGTATCTGTTCTTGAACAGCCGTTAATGGTCACGCTTTGCCCCAGCAGCTTACTCATGGCTTCTTCCACAGTCTGCTGAACAGAATCGGCATTATTCTGCCGTTGAAAGCCGTGGTATGCTGCGCCGTTATATGAAATACAGACCTTTAAATTACGCATAAGCTGTCCTTTAACCGAAAGCGATGTTGTTGATTATCACAAAGCCGAAAACACAGAGAGTAATCATAGTAATGCAGAAATCAAGCTTTGTGGCTTTAAGTGTTCTGAGTCTGGTACGTCCTTCTCCGCCCCTGTAACAGCGGCACTCCATAGCTGTTGCAAGCTCGTTTGCACGCTTGAATGCACTTACGAAAAGGGGAATAAGAATAGGCACCAGGGATTTTGCACGCTTCATGAGTCCGCCGCTGTCGAGACTTGCGCCCCTTGCTTTCTGAGCCATCATAATCTTATCTGTTTCCTCGATAAGAGTGGGGATAAAACGAAGGGCAATAGTCATCATCATAGCAAGCTCATGAACGGGGAATTTGAGCTTTTTGAGTGGTGATAAAAGGCTTTCGATAGCGTCTGTAAGCACGATAGGAGAGGTGGTGTAGGTGAGGAGAGACATGCCTACAATGAGGAAAATAATTCTCACAATCATAAACACCGAGATTTCAACGCCCTCGTAATGAATTTCAAATATCCAGAAGGATAAAAGGGGTTCGCTGTCGCCTTTTACAAAGAGAATGTTCAGTAATGCCGTAAAAAGAATAATAGGCAGAATAGGTTTTAAGCTTTTGAGAATCATGCGAAGGCTGATTCCGGACAGGACAAAAGCGGTGAGCATAAAAATACCAGCAATTGCAAGTCCGTAGAAATTCTGCGCTGCAAACAGCATAACAATATATACAAGTTCAAGGATAATCTTAACACGGCTGTCCATACGGTGAATTATGGAATTACCGGGAAAAAACTGTCCTATGGTAATGTCTTTAAGCATTTCAGGTTTCCTTTATTTGTTCAGAATTGATAATAATCTTGTCTTTGCACGTTCAACCGTGTAGATATCTTCTCCCAGGTCGATGCCGTTTTCATACAGCATATGGGAAAGCTTTGTAATCTGCGGAATGTCCAGCCCCACCTGTCTTATTTCTCTTGCACGGCTGAAAACCACGTCTGTATTTTCATAGCAGAAAAGTCTGCCGTGGTTCATTACAAGTACCTTATCTGCGTATTTAACTATGTCCTCCATTGAGTGAGAAACCAGAAGGATAGTAGTACCTGATTCCTCGTGGTACTGGTGGATTTCGTCAAGTACCTTGTCTCTTCCCTTAGGGTCAAGACCGGCAGCAGGTTCATCCAGAATGAGTATTTCAGGCTCCATGGCAATAACGCCCGCAAGTGCGGCACGTCTTTTCTGTCCGCCTGATAAATCGAAGGGGGAGCGTTCCAGAAGCTTGTCGGAAAGCCCCATACTCTTAGCGGCAGCCCGTACACGTCTGTCAACCTCCTCGTCGGAGAGTCCCATATTTTTAGGACCGAAAGCAATATCACGGTAAACAGTTTCTTCAAAAAGCTGATATTCGGAGTACTGGAACACAAGTCCTGCCATAAAGCGCACTGCACGTATATCGCTGTCCTTACCCCAGATGTTTTTGCCGTTTATGAATATCTCGCCGCTTGTTGGCTTTAAGAGACCGTTGAGGTGTTGTATAAGAGTGGATTTACCGCTTCCTGTATGACCGATAACGCCGATGAATGAGCCTTTTTTGATTTTGAGGCTTACATTATCTACGGCGGTGGATTCAAAGGGAGTGCCCACGCTGTACTTGTGGGTGAGGTTCTTTATTTCTGCTGCGTCGGGTGTGGTATCCGATTCGGTATAATCGGGAATATCCGTGTAAACAGCCTTACCCTTAACACCGAGTCTGAGGATTTCCTCCAAAGCCTGTTCTTCGTTCAGTACCTCGTCTGAAACATCTATACCGCACTTTTTAAGCTCATGCATAAGTTCAGTAGCCTGAGGTACGTCAAGGGAATGTGCTTTCATTTCGTCAATGCGTGAGAAAATCTTTTTCGGCACATCGTCCATAATGATCTTACCGTCATTCATTACGATAACACGCTGGGCTTCGGCAGCCTCCTCCATGTAGTGAGTGATGAGAACGATAGTAACACCCTGCTCATTGAGGAGCTTTATGGTTTTCATGATTTCTTTTCTGCCCTTGGGGTCCAGCATGGCGGTAGGTTCGTCAAGAACGATACAATCAGGGCGCATGGCAAGAACACCCGCAATAGCAACTCTCTGCTTCTGTCCGCCTGAAAGCTGATGGGGGGAATGTTCTCTGTAATCGTACATGCTTACGGTTTTCAGAGCCTCGTCAACTCTTCTGCGAAGCTCCGCCTGAGGTACGCCCAGGTTTTCCAGAGCGAAGGCAACATCCTCTTCAACAAGAGTAGCTACAAGCTGGTTATCGGGATTCTGGAAAACCATACCGACTGTCTGGCGGACATCGAAAATCCTGTCCTCATCAGAGGTATCTATTCCGTTTACAAGCACTTGTCCCTTTGTGGCGGTAAGAATACCGTTGAAGTGCTTAGCGAGGGTAGATTTACCGCAGCCGTTATGACCGAGTACGGCAACGAACTGTCCCTTCGGTATTGAAAGTGTGATGCCTTTCAGAACCTTGTTGGCTTCAATTTCGTTTCCGTCATCATCATAGTTTTTATATTCAAATTCAAGGTCTTTGACTTCAATAATGTTCATTAAGCTGTAATCCTTTCAGGATCAGCTGAAAGAAACAATCGCAGTATTTCCGCAGGGGATAGCAAGTCCTGTTTTCTGAACGGGAAGTGCGATTTCTTCAGCATTTATATCTATTTTGTATTTTTGTCCTACTGTCATATGAAGAAGATAAGCCATAACCGAGGGGGAAAGACCCGTGGTGTAACTATTCAGGAGAATGAACAAGGGCTTATCTGAAAGAACGGCTGTGCATCTTTGCATAAGCTCGTAGATACAGTCTTCAAGCTTCCACATTTCGCCGTTTGTACCTCTGCCGTAGCTGGGCGGGTCAAGGATGATACCGTCGTATTTGTTTCCTCGTCTGATTTCTCGCCCGAGGAATTTCATAGCGTCGTCAACTATCCAGCGTATAGGCTTATCTGAAAGTCCGCTGAGTCTTGCGTTCTCCTTCGCCCAGTCAACCATGCCCTTTACTGCGTCAAGGTGGCACACCTTTGCGCCGGCATTGGCACAGGCAAGGGTTGCACCGCCTGTGTAGGCGAACAGGTTAAGCACATTTATTTCTCTGCCTGCATTTCTGATAAGCTTGTCGCAATAGTCCCAGTTTACAGCCTGTTCGGGAAACAGACCTGTATGCTTGAAGCCTGTGGGCTTTACCATAAAGGTGAGGTCGCCGTATTTTATATTCCAGCTTTCGTCAAACTTCTTTTTATATTCCCATGCACCGCCGCCCTTATTTGAACGGATGTATTTTGCATGGGCGGTATTCCACTCCTTTGCGGGAGAAGGGTTTTCCCAGATAATCTGAGGGTCGGGGCGGATAAGGGTAATATCACCCCAGCGTTCCAGACGCTCGCCCTTTGATGTATCGATAAGGCAATAATCCTGCCATTTGTCTGCAATTCTCATTTTGTTGTCCTTTTGTAATTCTGTGTTTTTCCCGGGGCGGCGGAGCCGTGGCTGAGGCGCATCCGCGCCTCAGCCACCCTATGCAGCGCATACGCGCTGCATAGGGCATGCGCGCCTGGCGGGGCGCACGGCTCCGCCGCCCGCCTGTATATCAGCAGAGCTGTTCTCTTACAACATCTGCAATCTTGTTTGTCCAGTAATCAACATCCTCTGCGCTCTTGCCTTCAAGCATTACACGTACAAGAGGCTCGGTACCGCTCTCACGTACCAGTACTCTTCCGCTGTCGCCCATAGCTGTTTCAGCTTCTTTAATTGCGGAGAGAATGGCTTCGTTCTTGTTCCACTTGTTCTTTCCTGCTTCGGTGATTTTTACGTTCACAAGAAGCTGAGGGTAGTCCTCGATTCCTGCTGTAAGCTGAGACAGGGGAGTCTTTACTTCGTTCATCATTGTGATAATCTGTACGGCTGTAAGCTGTCCGTCGCCTGTGGTAGCATAATCAAGGAAAATAATGTGGCCTGATTGTTCACCGCCAAGGTTGTATCCGCTTTTCAACATTTCTTCGAGAACGTATCTGTCGCCGACTGCGGTACAGAAGGTGCTGAGATTGTTGTTTTTCATGTATGTGTGGAAACCGAGGTTGCTCATAACTGTAACAACAGCGGTGTCTTTTTTGAGCTGTCCCTTGTCACGCATATATTTTGAGATGATAGCAATAAGCTTATCCCCGTCAACAACCTTACCCTTTTCGTCAACCGCAAGACATCTGTCTGCATCACCGTCAAAGGCAACCGCTAAGTCATAACCGCCCTTGACAACCAAATCACAGAGCTTTTCAACGTGGGTTGAACCGCAGTTATCGTTTATGTTGCAGCCATCGGGCTGGTGGTATAAAAGGTCAAAATCAACGTTAAGACGTGTGAATAAGTCCTTGGCGGTTGCACTTGCGCTACCGTTGGCACAGTCAACCAGAACTTTGAGCTTCTTTACGGATAAATCCGAGGTGGATAAGAGGTGCTTTACATAGTCATCTGTGGCATTTTCCGCGCGTTTTACTCTGCCGACCTCACAGCCTTCGCAAAGGGTAATCTTTTCGGGAGTATCAAGAATAAGAGCTTCGATTTCATTTTCCACTTCATCAGGAAGCTTGAAGCCTGAGTCTGAGAAAAGCTTGATACCGTTGTATTCGACGCTGTTGTGGGAGGCGGAAATCATCACGCCTGCGTCTGCATCGTAATATTTTACAAGATAAGCCACAGCGGGAGTGGGGACAATTCCTAAAAGCTCCACATCTGCGCCTACGGACATAATGCCCGCCATGAGAGCTGCTTCAAGTATATCCGAAGAAACACGGGTGTCCTTTCCTATAAGGATTTTTGCTCTTCCGCCGTTTTTCTTCTGTTTTGTAAGTACAATTGCAGCTGCCTTTCCGATATTCATGGCTGTTTCACAGCTGAGTTCTGTGATTGCAACGCCTCTTGCACCGTCTGTTCCGAATAATCTGCCCATTATATGTTTTACCTTTCATTTTTTCTTAATAATATATGCTTTCTCTCTGAATTCTGTTAATCAAATCTCTGCTGTCCGTCGCGGTCAATACCAAGATGTGCGTAAGCCAGGGAGGTAACCATTCTTCCTCTGGGGGTTCTTGAAATAAATCCCAGCTGCATTAAGAACGGTTCGCACACATCTTCCAGAGTAACAGCCTCTTCGCCCAAGGCGGAAGCCAGTGTTTCAAGTCCTACGGGACCACCGTTGTAGCTTTTTATAATCATGGTTAACATACGCCTGTCAAGGCTGTCCAGACCAAGCTTATCTATTTCTAATCTGTCAAGAGCAATTTCAGCAAGCTCTTTTGTAATCTTACCGTCGCCTAAAACCTCGGCAAAGTCTCTTACACGTTTTAAAAGCCTGTTCGCAATACGGGGAGTACCTCTTGAACGGCTGGCAAGCTCCTTTGCGCCGTCTTTCAGGGTAGGCACCGATAGAATTACCGATGAACGCATGATAATATCGCAAAGCTGTTCTTCGGTATAAAGTTCAAGGTGCTGAATAACACCGAATCGGTCACGGAGAGGTCCTGTAAGCTGTCCTGCACGGGTTGTGGCACCAACAAGGGTGAATTTCGGCAGGTCAATTCTTATTGACTGCGCCGAAGGACCTTTACCGATAATGATGTCGAGAACAAAATCCTCCATAGCAGGATAAAGAACTTCTTCTACCTGTCGTGAGAGACGGTGGATTTCGTCGATGAACAATACATCTCCGTCTTTAAGGTTTGTAAGAAGCGCCGCAAGGTCACCGGGCTTTTCAATTGCTGGTCCTGATGTAATCTTGATATTAACGCCCATTTCGTTAGCTATAATTCCCGCAAGGGTGGTCTTTCCAAGACCTGGCGGGCCGTAGAGAAGAACATGGTCAAGGGCTTCATTTCTGGCCTTTGCAGCTTCAATAAAAATTTTGAGGTTTTCTTTAACCTTGTCCTGTCCGATATACTCGGTGAGCATCTTGGGACGAAGGCTGAATTCTATGTCTACATCCTCGGGTGTGAAGGAAGGCTCTGCAATCCGCTCATAAACCTGTTCATTGCCCTTTGAGTTGTTGTTTGATTCAATCACAGTTTATTTTCCTTTCTCATAAGCTGCTTAATTTCTTTAAGCCCTCTTTGACAAGCTCACCCACAGGCAAATTGGGGTCAAGTCCCGAAAGGGCCTTCTGAGCCTGCTGATTTGAGAAGCCTAAAACCACAAGTGCGGAAACCGCCTCGTTCATATTGTTGCCGATAACGGTGCTTGTCTGAGAAAGCTCAGCATAGCTTTCCGCAGGGATATTTGTGTTCTGCTTTGCAATCTTGTCTTTAAGTTCAAGTATGATTCGGTCTGCAATTTTCTTACCGATACCTTGTGAGCGGGTGAGTACCTTACTGTCTCCGCCGGCAACACAAAGCGCAAAGCCCTGGGGAGAAAGGTCCGAAAGGATTGAAAGCGCCGCCTTGGGACCTACGCCTGAAACGGAGGTAAGCATCCTGTAACAGTTAAGCTCCGCTGTATCGGCAAAGCCAAACAGCTCAACGGCATCCTCGCGGACATTCATATGGGTGTAAAGGAAAGCGTCATCGCCGACTTTAAGCTGTGACAGAGTATAAGCGGTGGTACGGCAGGCATAACCCACACCGCCGCATTCGATTACTGCGAGATTTGGTTCTGTAAAAGTGATTTTTCCTCTTAAACTGTATATCATGATAGCACCTCGGTTATTTTAAGTTACTCAGCTGTGAATTGTAGCTGTGGGCATGGCATATAGCAATCGCCAGTGCGTCTGCGGTATCATCAGGTTTAGGTATTTCGTGCAGCTTCAATATTCTGGTTGTCATCTCCTGTACCTGCTTCTTGACGGCTTTGCCGTAGCCTGTAACAGATTGTTTTACCTGTAAGGGTGTGTATTCAAAAACCTCGATATTGCGCTGTCTTGCAGCAAGGAGAACAATTCCTCTTGCCTGTGCAACGTCAATGGCAGTTTTCTGGTTGCTGGTGAAGTAAAGCCGTTCAATTGCAAGAAAATCGGGTTTGAACTTGTCCAGAATGTAGCAGAGGTCATTGTATATTTCCAAAAGCCGTGAGTTGAAATCCATATCCGCAGGGGTGGTTATTGCGCCGTATTCCACAACCTGAAATTGTGCTCTGTTGTATTCAAGTATTCCGAAACCCACAATAGCATAACCCGGGTCAATTCCGATAATTCTCACTGACTCACCTCCGCACAAATCAATACTATATTATAACATATTTACGTGGTAATTGCAATATTTTTATGGTTTTTACATGACGAAAATTACATAAAACGGGTGTAATTTTTGTAAAATGTAACTAAATTATTTCAAGGCTTTTCATTAGTCTGTAAAGTCTGCCCGTGGGAAGCCCCATAACGTTGTAATAATCCCCGTCAATACCCTCAACCAGCAACGCACCTAAATCCTGAATGCCGTAGGCACCTGCCTTGTCAAAGGGCTCACCCGTAGCAATGTAATCATCTATTTCCTTGTCTGAAAGGGGGAAGAATTTTACCTTTGTTTCTTCTGTGAAGCTGTGTATTTCACCGTTCTTGACCACAGCAACACCAGTGAATACGCTGTGGCTTGTGCCGGAAAGGAGAGTGAGCATACGGAATGCATCATCCTTATCCTTGGGCTTTCCGAGGATTTCTCCGTTTATTGCTACGACGGTATCCGAGCCGATAATCGTATCATCAGGGTGCGAAGCGGCAATTTCCATTGCCTTCTGTTTCGCCAGCTCTTGCACAAACATATCGGGCGAAAGTGACAGGTCTGCGTTTTCCTCGCTTACTGCGGGAATTATCTCAAAATCAGTGGTTATAATGGAAAGAAGTTCTTTTCTTCTGGGCGATTTACTTGCAAGAATCAGCATTTTTTCAGTTCCTTTCATAAGGTATTAATCAACATTTTATTTTACCATATTTTCTGTATGCTGTCAAACAAAAAATCCCTTTAAAAATGTTGCAAAACTAAAAATAATGTGGTATAATATTTAGGTTAAATTGAATTTACAGGAGGAAAACCCTTGGCAGACAGAGATTATCTTTCCGAAATACGCAATTTCTGTATAATTGCACATATAGACCACGGCAAATCCACACTTGCCGACCGTATCTTAGAGCAGACCGAAACAGTGGCTCACAGAGATATGGAAGAACAGCTTCTTGATAACATGGAGCTTGAACGTGAGCGCGGAATTACCATCAAGGCGCGTGCCGTAAGACTTAACTATAAGGCAAGCGACGGTAAGACCTATGCTTTCAACCTTATCGATACTCCCGGCCACGTTGACTTCAACTACGAGGTATCCCGTTCCCTTAATGCCTGCGAGGGCGCAATCCTTATCGTAGACGCATCACAGGGTATTGAGGCGCAGACACTTGCCAACACATATCTTGCCATTGAGCAGGATTTAGAGGTTGTTCCCGTTATCAACAAAATTGACCTGCCTTCAGCACGACCTGATGAGGTTAAGAATGAAATCGAGGACGTAATCGGTATTCCCGCTGATGAAGCGCCTCTTATTTCCGCAAAAATGGGTATCAATATCGAAGCGGTAATGGAGCAGATTGTAAAGGCAATTCCCGCACCAAAGGGCGACCCTGATGCACCCTTGAAGGCGCTTATTTTTGACAGCTACTATGACAGCTATAAGGGTGTTATTGTTTACGTACGAATTAAGGAGGGTACTCTCAGAGTCGGCGATAAGATTCGTATGATGGCAACAGGTGCTGAATTTCAGGTAGTAGAGCTTGGATATATGGGTGCCACAACCCTCAATTCCACCGGCGAGCTGAAAGCGGGCGAGGTAGGTTATATTGCCGCATCCATCAAGTCCATCGGCGACACCAAGGTCGGCGACACTGTCACAACCTCCGATAATCCTGCGGAAGAGGCTCTGGAAGGCTACCGAAACGTAAATCCCATGGTATTCAGCGGCATTTATCCCGCAGACGGTGCCAAGTACGGCGATTTGCGTGATGCTCTTGAAAGACTTCAACTCAACGACGCTTCTCTTACATTTGAGCCTGAAACATCTATTGCTCTCGGTTTTGGTTTCCGTTGCGGATTCTTAGGACTTCTGCATATGGATATTATTCAGGAGCGTCTTGAACGTGAATATAACCTTGACCTTGTTACAACTGCTCCCTCGGTAGTTTATAAAATCGAGAAGATGAGCGGTGAGACTGTATTTATCGACAATCCCACAAACTATCCCGACCCTGCGGAAATCATGCAGGCGTATGAGCCTATGGTTAAGGTAAATGTGTTCAGCCCTTCCGATTACGTAGGTAATATCATGGAGCTCTGCCAGGAACGCCGCGGTATCTTCAAGGATATGAAGTATCTTGATGAAACCCGTGTTGACCTGCATTATGAAATGCCTCTCAATGAGATTGTATATGACTTCTTTGATGCGCTCAAATCCAGAACAAAGGGTTATGCAAGCTATGACTATGAAATGCTTGGTTTCTATCCTTCGAAGCTTGTAAAACTGGATATTATGCTTAACGGCGATGTTGTTGACGCACTTTCGTTTATTGTCCATACGGACAAGGCATACCCGAGAGCAAGAAAGATTGCCGAAAAGCTCAAAGACCATATCCC
>JAZNML010000005.1:0-36457 GCA_045579565.1 Ruminiclostridium sp. | reverse complement strand
GCATCTGTGTCGCCTTCAGGTGTTACTGTTTCGTCTGCATCTGTATCGCCTTCGGGTGTTACTGTTTCATCTGCATCTGTATCGCCTTCGGGTGTTACTGTTTCATCTGCATCTGTGTCGCCTTCGGGTGTTACTGTTTCGTCTGCATCTGTATCGCCTTCGGGTGTTACTGTTTCGTCTGCATCTGTGTCGCCTTCGGGTGTTACTGTTTCATCTGCATCTGTGTCGCCTTCGGGAGTTACTGTTTCATCTGCATCTGTGTCGCCTTCAGGTGTTACTGTTTCATCTGCATCTGTATCGCCTTCGGGTGTTACTGTTTCGTCTGCATCTGTGTCGCCTTCAGGTGTTACTGTTTCGTCTGCATCTGTGTCGCCTTCAGGTGTTGTATTATCATTGCCGTTATCTTCGAGGTCTGTATCATCACCAGGGTCAACATTGTCGCCGGGTTCTGTATTGTCACCGTCGTTATCTTCGGGGGCTGTGTCATCACCAGGATCTACGTTATCGCCGGGTTCTGTGTTGTCACCGCCATTGTCTTCGGGGTCTGTATCATCACCGGGATCTACGTTATCGCCAGGGTCTGTATTGTCGCCGCCGTTGTCTTCGGGGTCTGTGTCATCACCGGGATCTACATTATCACCAGGGTCTGTGTTGTCACCGCCGTTATCTTCGGGATCTGTATCATCACCGGGATCTACGTTGTCGCCGGGTTCTGTATTGTCGCCGCCGTTATCTTCGGGGTCTGTGTCATCACCGGGGTCAACATTGTCACCAGGTTCTGTATTGTCACCACCGTTGTCTTCGGGGTCTGTGTCATCACCGGGATCAACGTTGTCGCCAGGGTCTGTATTGTCGCCGCCGTTGTCTTCAGGGTCTGTATCATCGCCGGGATCTACGTTGTCGCCGGGTTCTGTGTTGTCGCCAGGTTCTGTATTGTCACCACCGTTGTCTTCAGGGTCTGTATCATCGCCGGGATCTACATTGTCGCCAGGTTCTGTGTTGTCACCGCCGTTGCCTTCAGGGTCTGTATCATCACCGGGATCTACGTTATCGCCAGGTTCTGTATTGTCACCGCCGTTGTCTTCGGGGTCTGTATCATCACCGGGATCTACGTTGTCGCCGGGTTCTGTGTTGTCACCGCCATTGTCTTCGGGGTCTGTATCATCGCCGGGATCTACGTTGTCGCCAGGTTCTGTGTTGTCACCGCCGTTGTCTTCAGGGTCTGTATCATCACCGGGGTCAACATTGTCGCCGGGTTCTGTGTTGTCACCGCCGTTATCTTCGGGATCTGTGTCATCACCGGGGTCAACATTGTCACCAGGTTCTGTATTGTCACCGCCGTTGTCTTCAGGGTCTGTATCATCACCGGGATCTACGTTGTCGCCAGGTTCTGTGTTGTCGCCGCCATTGTCTTCGGGGTCTGTATCATCACCGGGATCTACATTGTCGCCAGGGTCTGTGTTGTCGCCGCCGTTGTCTTCGGGGTCTGTATCATCACCAGGATCTACGTTATCGCCAGGTTCTGTATTGTCACCGCCGTTGTCTTCGGGATCTGTATCATCACCGGGGTCTACGTTGTCGCCAGGTTCTGTGTTGTCACCACCGTTGTCTTCGGGGTCTGTATCATCACCGGGGTCTACGTTGTCGCCAGGGTCTGTGTTATCACCGCCGTTGTCTTCGGGATCTGTGTCATCACCAGGGTCTACATTGTCACCAGGTTCTGTGTTGTCATCACCAGTGTCATCATCACCTTCGGTGTCATTTCCACCCTTATCAGTGTCATCGTCACCTTCGGTTTCATTGTTTTCACCATCACCGTTGCCGTCGCTGTCGTCTTCGCCGTCGGGATTGTTTTCGTCTATTTCAATGTTTTCATCAAGCTTTTCATTTACATCATCATCGCCTACGAATGTGCTACCGCCGAATTCGTTTGAACCGTTATAGCTCTGGCAGATAAGCTGACCTTCAAAGTGGCTGTGACCGGAAGAATCAGCAGCTGTAACAACATTTGCGGAAGGAGCAAGAAGTGAACCCATTGTCTGATGGATTGTAACCTCAGTTGCATCTGTTACATTGAAAAGGATATTGCTGTTATGAGTAGAATCGTTAGCAAGTGCGTTATTGGGGTCGCTGTAATATGCGCCTGCGTTAACGCCGAGGTTTACGCTACCTTCACCTACAATATTTACAACAACTGTGGAGCCTTCGGGCACGTCAAAGAAGAATGAAAGCTGGCCATAGCCGTTCTTAGTAAGAGCATTATACTCATCAACTGTAACGTTGAACACGTTAAGTGTTTCACTTGTACCGCTGAACTTTACCTGTCCACCCCAGCTACCGTTTGAAACAGTGCCGTTTGCTTCGAGAGTTGCAAGGTCACCGGATACATTTTTAAGGTTTGTAAATTCTTCGTCAAAGTTAATGCCTGCTTCTTCACTTGTAACAGAATTATTAAGTGTTGAACCACTTGTTAAATTATTGATAACTGTGGATGCACCTGTTGTATAGTTATCAGGGATAGAAGCGTTTCCGCCTACGGCAAAGTTACCGGGGCAGTCTGCACCACTTACTGTAAAGTCATTCTGAACGAAAACATTATAGTCTGCTGCTGTGCCAAGAAGCTTCTTAACAGCCGAAACAGTGTTTGCCTGGGCGGTTTCGCCGGCAACTTCACTATCAACATTAGTTAAAAGCTCATCGATGGAACCAGCAGGCTCTGTGGTTTCCGCAGAAGCCGCAATGGAGAGAGCGGACATAGCAGAAACAGCCGCAGCAAATGCAACTGTATTCTTTATAATTTTACGTCTCTTGTCGCTCATAATGGATTCCTCCTTATGTATTTTGATTGAAATATCTTGCTATGGGAAATTAAAATTAATCGATCATGGGAAAATGTAACAGGCATAGTTATCCTACTATTCCTATTTACTGTAAGTATAGCACGTTTTCCTTTTATTGTCAAGAAAATCGGGACTTTTGACAACGTTTTCAATTGTATAACTTTAACGAATTTACGCTCGTAAAAACAGCATATTGCACAATAAGTTACACGCGCGTAACAAAACGCAGATGTGAATGGTTAAATCACATCTGCGTTTGAGCTTCATTAAAATGACGCTACTCGTTTTTTCATAATTTCAGGATTGTATGCGTACTCAATTGCCGTTTCGGATGTTATAACACCCTTGCGATACAAGTCAAGTATGCAGCTGTCCATTGTCTGCATTCCGGGAGAGGATTGGAGTATCGTATCAATCTGATGAGTCTTTTCCTCGCGTATCATTGTTTTGATTGCGCTGTTCATTGACATGATTTCAAAGGCAGGAACAAGCTTTCCGTCTACTGACGGGAGAAGCTGCTGTGATACAACACCCTTTAAGGTCATTGATAACTGGATTCTTATCTGGCGCTGCTGATTTATTGGGAATACGTCAATTATTCGGTCAATGGTACTTGCCGCACCGAGAGTATGTAATGTGGACAATACAAGCTGGCCTGTTTCCGCCGCGGTCATTGCAACGCTTATTGTCTCATAATCTCGCATTTCACCAAGGAGGATTACATCGGGAGACTGTCTTAATGCCGCACGCAGAGCGTCAAGGTAGCTGTTTGTATCAAGGTCAATCTCACGCTGGCTTATTATACTCTTATCATGGCGGTGAAGGAACTCGATAGGATCCTCAATTGTGATGATGTGGTTCTTCTGAGTGGAATTGATACGATTTATAATACAAGAAAGAGTTGTGGACTTGCCGTTGCTGGCTGCACCTGTTATAAGAACAATACCGCCCTTACACTTGCTGAACTCCATAACCTGTTCGGGAATACCCAGCTTATCCGCCACGGGTAATTCAAAAGGCACAAAGCGAAGTACCGCCGCATATGACCCACGCTGCTTGTAGATATTTGCTCTGAAACGCCCCATTCCGCTTACGGAAAAGGAGAAATCCACCTCTCTGTCAGGAAGCTTTCCATCCTGCAAGGGCATATTCGCACAGGTGAATATTTCACGGACAAGTTCCTCTGTATCCGCCATGGTGAGCATCTGCTCCTCCAATTTTGAAATCACTCCGTTAGCTTTGTAACAAAGGGGCGCACCGCATACTATAAAAATATCGGAAGCTGATTTTTCTGTTGTACTCTTTAAAATTGAAAGTAAATCCATAATCTGATTTTCTCCTGTAAAAAATTAGGGGATATTTCCATCCCAGACATTGAGATTATCATCGCCATTTTCCGATGATGAAGAAACGGTTTTCCATTCCTCGATACGATAGCGCGGGCTGTTCTGAGGATTGTTATAAAATACCGCAATTACAGACAATTCAAGGTTTTCGCTTACCTTTTCCCTATACATAACCTCATAGCCTGTCTGTATCTTCTTCACTGAAAGATTTTCATTCTCTTCGCAGCAAAGAGGAAAATTGTCATCAAAAAAGCCCGATTCAAAGGACATAAGTGACCATTCGTCAAGCTGGGAAAGTGTTTCCTTGGCTCTGGTATCCGCCTCATAAAAACTATTTGTAAAGGAAACGCTCTTTTCAACCAGCTTATCATTGGCACGTGCCGCCTGATAAGAAAGCGACGCAAGAACCGTAAGGCAGATTACCGCAAAAAGCATTATAAGTGTAACATAGCCGACACCCATTCCTCGTCCTTCGGTAATGTTCTTTCTGTTATCATCCATTGCTGCCACCTCCCTCAGAAATGTAGGAAGTGCAGGTAAGAGAATATATCTCCTTGCCGTCAAACTTGAAGCACATATCAAGATATGAAAGCCTGCCGGCATTTTTTATTTCATCCCGTTGTGTAAGGGAAAGCAACACTCTTCCGTCATCGGATGCTGCAAAGCTTTCATTAAGCTTGATTTCAGCACTTTCACCCTGTACCGATGTATCCAGCACAAGCCTTACTGTATCATCAAGGTTACCCTTTTCAGAGAAAGCCTCCGCAAGAGACTGTGCGCAGATTACCGAGCCTTCGGTAACATCGCTTATCTCCTGTCTGTGATCAGCTGCCGCAAATATCTGCAATATAACCGCCGAGGAAAAACTGAAAAAAAGCAGAATAATTATAAGCTCTATAAAAAACAGATTGGCAGGTTTCAGACCGCTGCCGCTTTTAATTTTCAACGTTATTTCCACCCTTCCTAACAAACGTCGATAAGGACCTGCCTTCGCAGGTTACTGAAATTTCGTAAAGATTTTCGGTTTCCGAAACAGACATATTATCCGTTTCAACAACAAGCTCTCCGCCCTTTGCAGATATTTCAGAATCCGCAGAGAAGCTACGTTCATATATACCGCCGCTGCCTGAATAGATAACTGTAAGGATATTTCCGCTTTCGAGAACAATACCCTTTCCGTTATCAATAATTTCACAGCTATCAGATGATCTTATCTTATTTGATACATATTTTATTGCAGCAGATGAGCCATAAGTTGTCTCATAGCCGTTCATTATCCTGCTGTATATTCCTGCACCTGCTCCGATTATTACAATCATACAGATTGCAAATATCAGAAATAAAAGCAGACTTGCCGCAGTGCCTAAAACACGGGAGGTCCCTTTATATTTCATTCCATTCATATCAGGACTCCTTTTCTACAACAGTCACAGTGGGACGGACATTTGCCGCAAAGCAATCATAATGTATTATGTAACGTCCGCTGTCGTAATTAAGGCCGTAATTTTCAGCAAGATATTCAACACTTTCAGGGTATGCACCTTCAATGGAATAGCAAAGCGTAATACCGTTTTCTACCGAACGCTTAACAGCGTCAAGCTGTCCTGTACGGGTAGCTCCGCCGGCAGAATCCACAGCTATAAAAAACCATATGACAAGCGCACAGAAAAGCACTACACTGATTACCGGCGCAAAATAACTGATTTTTTTCTTTTTCATATTTTCTCCTGTATCAGCCAAGGGCAGACATTATATTCATAAGCGGAATCATTATTGTAAGTAATACCGAGCCTATCATTACCGCAAGAAGCAATACAATTGCAGGTTCAACCAGTGAAAGAAGATTTGCAACAGTACGCTGCGCCGCTTCGTTACTACGGCGGCTTATCTTACGCCATACCTCTTCAAAGGAGCCGGATGTGTAGGCGATTTTCAAAGAACGGGCATACATTTTCGGAAGTATTCCCGATTCGGCAATTGCGTCGGAGAAATACTCACCCTTACGCACTCTGTCAAGACAGTCGGAAATCTGTTTGAGCATAGTCTTGTCCGTAATGAGTCCCGAGCAATATTCAAGTGCTTCCTCAGGGTCAATTCCGCTTGTAACCATAGTGCACATGGCGTCGGAAAACTTCGCCTGGGCAAGTGTACGGGAAATTCCTCTTGTGAGCGGAAATACAGAAGCAAACTTCATCATTCCGCGTTTAACAGGCGGAATAAGAAGTATTACCGCTACAATAACAATAAGCGCAATAAGTACAACAAGTATCACTTCACCCGCACCATAGGCAATGTTTACAATGTCACGGACAGCAGAACCGATACCTGCATCAAACTGAGAGAAGATTTCTGTAAACATAGGTATGATCTTCACAACAAGAATTACCATAACAATAGTCATCATAACAAGCAGCATACAAGGGTGGAAAACAGCATACCTTACGGTACGTTCAGTTTCCGCACGGCCTTCGTAATACTCGGATAAGCCTCTGAGGGTTTCTTCAAGCTTACCTGTCATGCAGCCGATTTCGGTCATTCTTACAGCGTACTGCGGAAATGCCCCGCTTTCAGCTATCGCCTCAGCAACAGATGTGCCTGTATCTATTTTTTCAGACAGGAAATGACAGATTTCCGAAAGATTTGCTTCTTCCAGATCTCCAGAAAGAATTTCAAGCCCGTCATCAAGCTGCATTCCCGTATTTACCATGAGCATAAGCTGTTCAAAAAAGAACGCCGTCTGCTCAAAATTTAATTTCTTGAATTTTGCCATGAATATCATGTCCTTTCTCAATATCTGTAAATTGCCGAATAATTGCCGTCATTGGAAATATATTCAGCTATATATTCTTTATCATCAGCACCTGCATAGAAGGTTGCATCCACAAGATTGTACCCCTTTTCATCAAGAAGCAATTCGGGGGTTATCCATCCCGTTTCAACTGTATAAACCTCGTTCCATGCATGGTAAATATCAGGACTCGCATACCCTATCACAAGACGGGTAGGAATTCCTTGCGAACGGCACATTGCCGCAAACAAGGAGGCATAATCAAAGCATATACCCTTTTTCTTACTCAGCAGGCTGTCCGGATCAGGCAGATAACCGCTCTGGACAGATGCCGCAAGGTTATAATCATATTCAATATTATCGGCTATATAAGTGAAAATTGCCGCTATTTTCTCTATATCATCCCCTGCGCCGCCGCAGATTTCTGCGGACTTCTTGACACAGGCTGAATTTTCGTCAAAAACTGAATATCTGTTGGTGAACAGATACATCCCCACCTCATCCTCAACAGTAACATTCACCGTTAAATCAAGGGCGGAGGAATAAAGCTTTCCGTCAAGCTGTTCGTAAATCTGTATGCGGTACTCACCACTTCCCTGAGTTAGCGGAAAATACTCGGTTACACCGGTTACGGAAAGGTCATGGTCACAGGTCACATCGCCGCATACAACACGCAGCTTCGCTTTTTTGCTGTTTCCGCTGTAAGACGCACTGATGTATCCTTTTGAAGAATTGCTGTAATCTATAAGTGCTGTTCCCGTATCCTCGGTAAGTTTACCGGGAGAGCTTACAGGACTTATTCTTATGGGTGCAGGAGGCACATCCGCCGCAGGAACAGATGTCTCCGAAAGCACCTCTGTCTCTGTAACAGTTGTAGTGGTTGCAGCAGATGTAGTCGTGGTCTCCTTTACCGGCTCAGTTACCGATACCGTGGTAGTCTGTTCGGTAGTTGTAACTGATGTTGTAGTAGTTGTTTCCGCGGCTTCTTTCTCAGAAGTAACAGAAACGGATGTTGTAGTAGCCTCCGAAGATGTTACGGTTGTTGTTACAGGGGCTTCTGTACTTGTTGTTGTAACAATTTCGGAAATTTCAGTTGTAGTAGCCGGAACAAAAGTCTGAACGGAGGAAGATTCGGTATTTCCATTACATGACGACAGCAACAGCGCTGTCAACAATAGTGCTGTAATCCGTGTTTTCGGGAATTTACGCATAAATCTTCCTCCTTTCATGTTTTATCGTTCTAAGCGCAGATTTCTCATAGTAATGTAATTGTCATCTGCTTTTGTGAATTTACGCTGTTTACCGCCGCTCAGGATATGGGCAAGGAAAACTCCTGCCTCACGGTAAAATTCATGTTCGTAATGCACCATATGTGCTCCGCCGAGAGCATATTTATCTGATGCGTAGAAATGCTTTGAAATATCAATTACCGCACAGTTTGTCTGCTGAATGAATATATCCTCGCAGAAGGCAATATACTCACGTTTACGTTCAAAATCAGGATCTTCCGCCATCTTTTCAATTCTCTTTTCAAGACTGATATACTCGTTTTTAAGATCCGCCTTTATAAGAACAATATTATCACCGTAAAGGTTCATCATTTCCCACGCAAAGTGAGTAATTGCATCACGGCATTCCATCTTGTTCTTCTTATCAAAAATGAAACATGGCTTACATTCCTTCTTTATACCCTTGTAAAAGCCGGTGCTCCGGATATATTCATCGGATTCAAAAATTCCGCCGTTATACTCGCTCATTTCGGAAACAACATCATAAAAGTCAATCACAAGCCAGTTGGAATGACCGCTTTTCAGATCGCTTACGCCGTTTCTTCCAAGAACACCGATTATTCTGTTTCTGCGGCGGTTACTGTCGCAGAACTTTGATAAATCCTCAGGTATCTCAGCTAAAACAGGCTCATCGTAAGCAATAACAGGATTCTGCTTAAAAATATGCTTTCCCAGGCCTGAATTTTTACAGCAATTGAATACATCCTTTGAAATACAGCTGCCCCAGATATCTGCGGTACGTGAACGGAGCTGTGCAAGATAGCGTTCAAGCTGTTCAGGTTTATTGCGGAGCAGGAATACACGCTCTGCGGATTCTTCGCTTACATAAACCCCTGTCTCTGCCGACAGAAGCTTCGCAATCTTCTTGCGAAGACCGAATTTACCTTCAAAAGCAGGAGCATAGAAGGAATACGGGCGGGATATATCATCATTCAGAACCACACGTATAAGCTTTGCTACGGAGATAAGCTCCGCAGCTCCCGGGTCATCCGCAAAAAATGACGCTACTCTGCCGAGACTTGCTGTTTCGCATCTTTTAAGCCTTAACAAACGGCTCTTGTTTGCGGCAGCAAAATCCTTGCTTGTATATGCAATTATTACATCAGCTGCATTCTTCATGTCAAGAAGCCAGCTCTGGAATGACCTTGCGGTCATGCTTTCATAACAATTGAGCACCCTTTCCAGCCAGATATCAGAATCAGGTCTGTCGACACAACGGCGGTTATGAGCAACAATTTTCTTTACCGCACTGTATGCGTCGTAGAAATAACCCTGTTCGTAATTACTGGGTGAATTTCCCACTGAAAAATAATGACGGGATAAGTTCACAACAGAAGGGTTTGTAAGGTTGATGAAATACTCTTCCATTGCCGCTGTCAAACGGTTAAGAGTGCGTCTGGGAGGAATGTTTCTTAGCTCTGTTCCACCCTTTACAAACTTATCGGAAAAACGCTGTCTGAAAAGAATTATTCTTTCCGACGGGAATCTCGATAAAACTGCGTCGGCATATTTCTTAACCAGAGGTTTCCAGAATTTTTCATCATACGGAGGTCGAAGCTTTATAAATTCATCCTCGTTCTTTTTATAAAAATCTGATTTCAGAAAAGGCGCCGAACCTGTATATAAAGTGCCGTCAAGCTCATAGCAGGAAATTGCCGAGGCTGCGTATAAATCCACCGCTATATAATCGGCATCACTGTTTTTAAGATATTCAGGAAAGCTTTTTTCAACATCAAGTTTAAGCGTGCCTGTAAGCTCTCCGGCATCCATTCCCTCACCTGAACAAGCGGTAAGCTGTGACAGAAGCAACGGCGTTTTATCTATATCCGCAAAATCACCCACAGAAAAAATACGTTTCAGAATAACAGAACCGCTTATCATTATCTTCGGGCGGTATTTAAAGGGATGAACTTCTTTTCCCATTGCATCCTTAATTCTGTCATACGCTCTCTTTGATGCGTCATTGAAGCAATTACTTACAGGGTGCACCATAATACCACAGGCTGAATCA
The DNA here is from genome assembly GCA_045579565.1 of Ruminiclostridium sp. Classification (GTDB taxonomy): domain Bacteria; phylum Bacillota; class Clostridia; order Oscillospirales; family Ruminococcaceae; genus Ruminiclostridium_E. The sequence continues at coordinate 26,183 of JAZNML010000005.1, read as the reverse complement.
GCACTCATACAGGGGATATACGAAATATCAGCCTCTATTTCATCCTCTGAACGTGAAAGTTCAACTCGCAGAATTACACCGTCTCTGTTTCCAACAAGCTCAGACTGAGAGCTTATAAAATTGCCGAGAGAATAGGCGCAGGGCACAATCTTTCCTCTTGGGGTTTTTATATATTGCAATTCCTGTATCATGTGAGGATATGAACCAACTATAAGATCAGCACCGCACATAGCAATAAACTGTGCTTCCTGTACCTGCCTCTCCTTTATGGTTTTTGAATTCATGCTGCCCCAATGCATATAAGCAATTACATATTCAGCGCCGCCGCCTCTTGCCAGGTCATACATTCTCTGGAAATATTCACGGCTGTAATCTGCCCTCGTATCAGGTGTAAGCTCAGGAATATCCTCAGCGCACAGAGTAGGGATCATAGAACAGGCAATAAATGCCACACGTATGCCGTTTATATCACGGAAAACAGGGTTGTCACCCATTGCACCCAGATTATACATGCCCAGCTGTTTAATACTTTCAACAGTGGCGGCTAGGCCCTCATAACCTGTATCACAATTGTGATTATTTGCGGTTATCATCATATCAAAGCCCGCACCGGCTATTGCTGTTAAAAAAGATGAAGGGGAATTGTAATTGGGAGAGCCTGTATCAAGACGAGGCTGTTCAAATTCATAAGGTGCAGGGTCATAGCATGTGGTTTTAAGAACGCCCACAGTAAAATCAGCTTCCGTTAATATTTTACGGACAGGCTTGAAGCTGTCGTGAAAATCAAATTGTCTGGAAGCGCATTTATTCTGGTGTCCCGAAGCACACATAAGGTCACCCGTTATCATAAGAACAGCCTTTGCCTGTGCCATAGTCTGTCCCCTGTCAACATATACCTTTGTGATAATTTCTTCGCCCTCAGAAACAATTGCAATCTCTGTTCTTCCCGGCGCAAGCGCCTTTACAATACCGTTTCGGTCAACGGTTACAATATCCTCATCCTCGGAATAGAAAAGAGCATATGGGCGGGTATTACGGTATTCCCAGTCAATCTGGGCAACTTCACCCGTAGTCATACACAAGACCTTCTGGGCTTTAAGCTCCATAGAAATGGGAGTGAAAGGAATTTTCTTAGATGCGTCGCCTTCACATTCTGCTCCGTTTTCATAACAGAACGCACGCACGGCAACAAGATACTCGCTGCCGTTGAAAAAGCCGAGAACCTGCTTCGTCGTTTTCTGTGAATAACGCTTTTTTATACAAACACGGGGTTTTTCCGCCCGGAAGAAAAACAGTATGTAACCATCTGCACCTTCTACCTTGTCCCAGCTTACACATACAGCGTTGTCACGGGGCTCGGCAATAACATTTTCAGGTGCCGGAAGTTTTACAGACATGGAATTTATTTTCCTTTCTTCTTATTTTTCTCCGCCTCAACACGCAGAGAATCCAGCTTTTCGTAATTCTTGTAAAGTGAGTAGTACGCTCCGCAGAAATGCTGGATATCATCGATTCTTATACGATAACCGTCATGACGGACAAAGAATGAGCCTAAAATCTTTTCAGGGAATTTCAGGTACATTGCATACTCGGGATAAGCATATCCGTTAAGCATATAATCTGCACGATGGAAAATCGTTTCAACAAAATAATCAACATCAAACTCTTTGAGATAATCAACCTTTATATTCTCCGAAACAATACGGTCATAAAGCTCAAAAGTCACACAGAGAAGTTCAAGATATGTATGATATGTAGTCTTCTGGTCATGGATTTTTTTTAAATTAACCTGTGCATTGCGAAGAGCAAACTCAAAATACTCCTCACAGGGTTTATGCTTTGTGATTTCGTTCATTGCATAGGCTACCCAATGGTCACGATGCTTGGTATAATCCTCACGGATAAAGCGGTCAACCGCTGATGACGCAGCATCAAGCCAGCGTTGTTCCTTTGTTAAGGCATACAGTCTTGCAAGAGCAAAGACAGCCTCGCCATCATAATAAACTGTACGCATTTTCGCCTTGACTTCAAGGCTGGGTATTGACAGCACATGAGTAAATTCACCCGTTTTTATATCAAGCAGTTCAAGTATTCCATTGCCCAGCTCCTTACAGAGCTTGACATATCTGTCACTACCTGTTACGTTCATATACTCGGTAAACAGGATAATGGAAAGCGCATTTCCCCCAAGCTTTACCTCCATAGGATCAAGATCAGCAATATATACTGTATTTTCCTCGTCACGAGGCTTCTTGTACTTGTAGAATGAACGTTTCACAAGGTATCCGAGAGCCGCTTCAATCTGTCTTAAAACAAACTTATCACCTGTAATACGGTAGGCACATACAAGACTCCATATTGAACTTGCATGACGAAGAATGTTGTACCCTGATATTGCTCTGTGATATATAGGGAAAACGCCGTACTCGAATTTTCCTGTAAGGTCAAGCTGCATCGAAAGATACTCAGATGACGTTGATATCACATCAAGCGCATTGTTCTTTTCAAATCTCTTTATTACCCTTCTGCCGCAGTTGTTACCATACCAGTAAAGGGTATGAACATCATCATTTTCATCACAGAAGGCACATCTGCAATCAAAGACAATAACCTCCTCAGGCAGCTCTTTCAGATTAACACCGCAGGCCTTGAACAGATACCTGTTTACCTGGGAAACTGTAATTGTTTTTTCTTTATACGAGATAACACGATTCCCGTTTATTTCCGCTTCAAGCATTGCGGTTTTATATTCATCATCAAAGGAAATTCCACGGCGGTAAAACTCATGGTAACCCTTGGATATTGTTTCAATAAGCTTTTCTGTGGAAATACGCTCCGAACGGCACATTATATCCGCCTTTACCCAGGCAGGATTATATTCCTTGGAAGAAACAAATCTTACCGTAGATTTACAGGCACCATGCCACGCCTCAGCAAGAGTGGGCGCAGCAAAACGGACAACCTTTGCACGAGTCAATGTGTCACATACCGAAAAGAAAACGGTAAACCTTCCTTCTGAACATAACGAGGAAGCAATCTTCTTTTCATACTCTTCAAAACTTTTTCCCAAAAGTAATTTTTCTTTTAACAACTCAGCCTTTTTTTCAAAATTAAGAACACATATTTTCATAATATATCCCCCTCTTGAACGGCATAATTATAGTTATTTTAAGTATATCACAAATACATCTTTATTTCAAGTAAAAAAGCAAATAAAAAAGCCGTTTCCATGAGGAAACGGCTTTTGCTTTGCTGATTATTAGTCTTATTCGTCGCGGAGACTGAACTGTGCAACAAGTTCCTTTAACATGGAAGCCTGTCCTGAAAGTTCCTCAGAAGCAGCCGCAGACTGTTCGGAAGTAGCAGAGTTGTTCTGAACAACAGAAGAAATCTGGTCGATACCTGTTGTAACCTGTGTGATTGCATCAGCAGCACCCTTGGAGGATTCTGCGATTCGTGAGTTGAGCTCAGCAACCGCACCAGCAGCCTCAGCAGCACTTGCCATCTTTTCAGCAACTTCATTTACAAGGCTGTTACCCTTTTCGATGGAGTTAACTGTATTTTCAATAAGAATTGTTGTATTGTTTGCAGCTTCTGCGGACTTACCTGCAAGGTTACGTACTTCATCAGCAACTACTGCGAAGCCCTTACCTGCATCACCTGCTCTTGCAGCTTCAACAGCGGCATTAAGAGCAAGGATATTTGTCTGGAATGCGATATCTTCGATTGCCTTGATGATCTTGTGGATTTCTTCGGAGGAATCGCTGATTTCCTTCATTGCACCAACAAGCTCGGACATTCTTTCATTAGCTTCGCCAAGCTGTGCACCTGCAATGCTTGTCTTATTGTTTGCTTCGGTAGAGTCTGAAGCGTTGCTAACAATCATTTCGGAAATAAGGTTGATAGTTGCGGAGAGTTCTTCGATAGAAGAAGCCTGTTCAGTAGCACCCTGAGAGAGAGCCTGTGCACCGCCGGATACCTGTTCGGAACCGCTTGCAACCTGGCCGGAAGCAACGTTGATCTGAACAAGTGTACCGTTGAGCTGTGAAAGGAAGCTCTTTAATGAAACAATGATACGGTTAAATACACCGACATAGATTGCTTCGTTGGAAACATTTACGTTAAGGTTACCTTCTGAAACCTCTTCAAGAATAACACCGATATCATCGATAACTACATTTGTATTTGCAGCAAGCTTTTTGAGAGAATCAGCAGCTTCACTGATTTCATCCTTGTATGTATAATTGAATTCAATATCAAAATTACCTTCGGTCATTTTTTCAGACGCCTTAGCAAGCTCTGTAAGACCGGTTCTGATGTTTTTTGTAAGAGAATAAGCCATACCGACACCGGCAAGAACACCAATTATAGATGCAACAACTATAACGATGATTGTAAGCTCGCTCTGTCTGGTAACATAATCAATCTTTGCCTGGTCAAGAGTTACACCTGCTACTGTTGCTTCTTCAACAAGCTCGTTGTAACTATTAAGAAAAACAGTAAGTGCGTTTACAGAAATTCCTATAAGAAACAGCACAACGATGAGAATAATACCGAATACAGCAATAAATTTTTTTCCAACACTTAAATTTTTCATAAACAAAATCCTTCCTTGATTTTAACACGTTTCCGCTATATCCATAGGGGGATAAAATCCATAAAACGCATTTATATACAATAATTATTATTACATATTTAGTCAATTTTGTCAATAATAAAACAAAAAATAGGAAAAACACCTATAAAAATCATTGTTTTTTACAACCTGTCAAATCAATTATTTCTGTTTATTTGTTCATATTAACAATTCCCTTATGCATATTGCACAAAAACAGTATTTTTGTTTTAATACAGACATTAGGGCTTGTTTTTTCAGTTACAGCATTGTATAATGTAACAAATACCTTTAAACTCTTATAAGGAGCTTATATGAAAAGAATTGAAAACGTTTTATACAGCTATAAAAGTCTGTCCGTTCCGGGTGGCGGATTCGTTACGGGTTATGTTTTTCACCCTCATGAAGAACTACTCTATGCAAGGACAGATATAGGCGGAATATACAAATTCGATTTTAGGAATGAAAAATGGCATTCTCTCAACACCTCTTTGACCGAGTTTCAGCATCATCTTACCTGTCCTTCTTCAATTGCCCTTTCACCTAAGGATAGCAACATGCTTTTCGCTGTCTGCGGTGACTGTTGGAATGACCTTGTTCAGAGCACCAGAAAAGGAAAAGCCTCCCTTCTCATTTCTTCGGACAGAGGCAGCACCTTCACCGAAAAAGCTGTCCCCTTCCGTGCAAACGGTAATTTCCCCGCCCGAGCATCAGCTGAGCGGCTTGCTTTCAAAGACGGCAGATTATTTTTCGGCTCTCAGGGAGACGGTCTTTGGGTTACGGATGACCTGGGAGAAAGCTGGCAGAAAACGCTCTTCCCCGAGGAGAACTGTGCCTTTGTCTTTGCTCATCCGGATGAAAATATTCTTATTGTCTCCTGCACAGGCGAGACTCTTTCCGACGGCAATAAAAGAGGCCACACCCTCTATGTCAGCTATGATATGGGCAATTCTTTTGAAAAGCTTACCTCGCCCGCTAATCTCGGAGACCCGCGCTGCGATTATGACGGTTTTGTCGCCGACGGAATAGCCTGTTACGGCAATAAAATCTATATTACCTTCACCCATTCCTTCAAAACATCATTCGGTAAATGGAACAGCTTCGCATGTGATAACGGCGGAGGCTTTGACGGACGTGCATGGGTTTATGAAATCAAAGAAAACCGAGTTGTTTTTTCCGAAGATATTACACCTGAATGGGAAGGCTTTGCAGACGAAAACCCTGAAAGAAAGCTTCCTTTCGGCTTAGGCGGTATTGATGTTCACGAAAACAATATCGTTATCTGTTCAGTAGGAGGCAGAGGCGACGGCGTATTCATTTCCCGTGACAACGGTAAAAGCTACGATATAATAAAAAGCACTGATTCAGACAGATTTGTCATTGATGTTCCCTATCAGAAAGCCGAATACAACGGCGGAAGAGTACCGCTTCACTGGATGAGCAATCTCAGAATCAATCCTCACAATCCTGATTTTGCCGTGTTCACAACAGGCACAGGTCCTTTTGCCGTAAAAGGCATTACAACAGACAAACCATATATCTCCTCTCTCAGCTACGGCATGGAGGAAACGGTTCATCTGAACATTTATGGTATTCCCGGCGGTAAAAACAAGGTCATTGACATAATAGGTGATCTGGGCGGCTTTGCGTTCAGGGAACTTGACAAGCCGTGTGAAAATTCCTTTGCAGACGAGAATAATCACCGTTACATCACTTGTATAAACGCAGATTATTTACCCGATAATCCCGATACCTTCGTTGCAACGGCAAGAGGAAACTGGACAGGACATACAAAGGGCGGTGTTATACTCACCTATGACGGCGGCGACAGCTTCAAGCATATCGGCTACCCCGAAGGTATTTCAGAAAAGCTTGACTCACTTATTGACGCAATAAAAAAGCCCAATACCAACAGCGGCTGGACCGCTATATCAACAGACGGCAAAATAATACTATGGACTCTTGCGGAAAAATGGCGTTTTCTCCCTGCTTACGCAGCTGTAAGATATGATACCGAAACCGAGCAATTCACAAAAATCAGAATTTTCGACACGGAAGGCAATGACATTTCCGAAAGCGATGAACAGATAAAGCTTTTTTCAGACAGACTCGACAGCATGCGTTTCTACGCCTTCGGTGATAACGGACAGCTTTACATGAGTTGTGATAAAGGCATAACCTTCCGTCAATGCAAAGCACCCGATAATTTCCCCAAATGCCGTATGTCCGGCTTTGACGGATTCAAGGGCGGCGAAATAAGATTCCACCCCTTTCAGAAAGGAGTGTGCATTGCGGCACTTATGAATCACGGACTGTGGAAATTACAGTTTGATGATACGGTTACTGCCGAAAGAATCACAGATGAGGGCGATTTTGTTAAATCAGCAGGATTCGGAAAAGGTGATACCGACGATACACCCGCTTTATACATAAGCGGTACTCTTTTCTCAGAATACGGCTTCTGGCGAAGCTTTGATATGGGTGAAACCTGGGCAAGAATCAACACAGACAACCAGATGTTCGGACATATCACATCAATGGACGGAGATTTCCGTAAAAAAGGCAGAGTTTACATTGCCACAGGATTTATCGGAGCACTTTACGGCGAAGAAATCAGATAAATCGGTATTATTGCGACAAAGATAAGTCGTTTTAATTGCATTGACATAATAACAACTTAGTGATAAAATTAATTATGTACGTATTAGATAGATATAAAGAGGTACAGATATGAAAAACAGTATTTGCAGCGAGAATTTCAGAAAATTCTTCGGCAGCATTGACAAGGTAGGTTTATCAACCGAAGAACTGGTTGATGCCATACGGGAAAATATTTATCTTATTTCCGACGAGCTCGGACTCGGAAGGCTTACAATCGCTTTCTTCTCCCCGCCATCTCCCCTTGAAAAAAGCGGAACAGATGCAAATGTAACACTTTTTGAAGACCCAGACGGCTACGAAACGCAAACGATTACAAAGGAATTCCTTACCACAGGAGGCGGAAAAGTTACCTTTACCGCAAATTCCTCCAAAAACACATGCTGGGATGATACAGATATCGAAAACGTCGTTTTTGCATTCAAAAACATGTTCGCAATGAGTGGCCGTGCCCGTCTTTCAGATATTGTCAAAAAATCACTATCCACTGATATTGCCACAGGTCTTATGAACTCCAACGGCTTTGTAACTGCCGGTAATGTGTTTGCAGCTCAGGGTTTACTCGGAAACTATACCGCAATTTACCTTAATCTGAAAAATTTCAAGCTCATAAACGGACAGATAGGAAATAAATACGGCGATAAGGTTATGAGCGAATACGCAATTACCCTCGCCCGCACAGTCGGAAAAGACGGCATTGTATCACGTCTCGGTGGTGACAACTTCGCCATACTCGTAAAAAAGGAAAGAGCAGACGAAATCATAAAGCTTATAGACGGAATCGACCTTTCAATCGAATATAACGGCTCAAAATCTCATTTCTGCATTTCTGCAAGAGCCGGTGTTTATTCAATTAAAGACGAGGATAAAATGCCTCATGTAATGAACTGCATTTCCGCAGCTGTAAGCGCCGCAAGGCGACACCCAACTAAGCATGTGGTAATTTTCACACCCGAAGTTCTTTACAAGATAATGCATGAACAGGAAATTGCAGCAAGCTTCCCCTCAGCTCTCAGAAACCGTGAATTTCTCGTTTATTATCAGCCTAAGGTTGACCTTGAAACAAATGAAATCTGCGGCTGTGAAGCACTCGTACGCTGGATGAGAAACGGCAAGCTCGTTCCACCTATGGATTTCATTCCTCTCTTCGAGCGCAACGGTAGTGTTTGTGAACTGGACTTCTACATGCTGGATAATGTTTGCCGCAATATCCGTGAATGGCTGGAAAAGGGACTTGAACCCGTTACCGTTTCAGTAAACTTTTCAAAAACTCATCTTCACAACACGAATATTGCCGAGGATATTCTGGCAATTATAAATAAATACGGTATTGACAGCAAATACATCGAAATCGAAATGACAGAAATGTCCGATTACAGTGATTATGAGGTTTTCAGAAATCTTGTCACAAAGCTTAAAGAAAACGGAGTCATGACCTCTATCGATGATTTCGGAACAGGCTATTCTTCACTCAATCTCCTTACGGATTTCATGTTCGATATCGTTAAGCTGGATAAATCCTTCTTAGATAACATCATCAGAGAAAACAGCAAAACTGATGAAATTGTTGTAAGAAATATCGTAAGAATGATTAAAGAGCTTGATATGAAAACTATTGCCGAAGGTGTTGAAACCGCTGAACAGGCTCGTTTCTTAAAGGATATCAACTGTACTATGGTACAGGGTTACCTTTTCGATAAACCCCTTCCCGAAGCTGAGTTTGAAACAAGACTCAGAACACGCAAATACGACAATGTTTTATAAAACAAAACAGACGTCGATAAGCACACGCAGACAAGGAAAAAGCCCCGACAGGCGTACAGCAGGTTTCAAAGAAAACTGCAAGGTACAGTCACGGGGCTTTTGACGAAGTAAGAAAAAATGCATTTACAGAGCCGTTTTCACGGCTCTGTAAATTTTTATATTCAAATTTATAATATTAGCTGTAACAAATTCATATACCTGCATTTTTTGCGGTGCATGGGTTTATCGACAGGCTGAACCGCAATCTTTACGATTGCGGGTTTTATTTATACTTGTTTTTCCATTTCCTTTTTCTTTATTTCAAGACGCTTGTCTGTATCCTCTTTCACAAGAGTATAGATTACAGAAACCACGGGAATAAAGAATATCATACCCATAAGTCCGAAGAGATTGCCGCCTATGAGTACAGCAATAAGTGTCCATAAGGGCGAAAGTCCCACAGAACCACCTACCACATAGGGATAGATGAACTGGGTTTCCACGAACTGAACCACAAGATATACAATAAGACAGATTATAGCTTTCTGAGGGCTCTCAAGAAGTGCAAGAAGCACTCCGAGTGCGCAGGAAACAAATGCGCCAACATATGGAATCAGGGCACAGATTGCGGTTACTACTCCAAGAAGCGGAGCATAAGAAAGTCCGAAAATCGTAAAGGATATAAAAATCAGAACACCTAAAATTATTGCTTCAAGGCACTGTCCCGAAAGAAATTTCGCAAAGGATGTCTTTGTAAGTCTGCCGATGTAACATGCTCTGTCCGCCTGTTCAGGTTTAAGATATGCATACAGCATCTTCTTTGTCTGTCTTTTGAGAATATCACGGCTGGAAAGCACATAAACAGCAATAATAACGCCAATGACAGATGAGAAAATTGTTGACGCGGTAGTTGAAGCGGCAGAAGCTACTGAACCTAATACAGTGCCCGCACCTTCCATTACCTTTTTAACTGCGCCTTCAATATCAAAATTTGCAAGCCATTCATTGATTTTTTCTGTACCGATATTCTGCTGTTCAAGGAACGCTATGAATCTCGGCCAGTTTACTCTTACATATTCAGCCAGAGTCTTTACTGTACGTACAAGCTCAGGGATTACAAGCGTGAACAACAGAGTAAGCACAAGAAGTACGCATACTATTGTGAGCACCATGCTTATTACGTGTATTGTTTTTTCTTTGGGCTTTTTCTTTGCCTTTGCGGTAAGCTTCGCAAACAGATTTTCAAAACCGCTTACGGGCACATCAAGGATAAATGCCAGTACAAAACCTATTACAATAGGAAGAAGGAGTGTCCAGAGGGAATTCCAGAGAGAGCCGAGAAGCTCTATGTGTGTAAGTCCGATAAGCAGAAAAATACCTGCAATTATCAGAATAAAATTGATTTTTTTCTTATTCTTTAACATAATTGCCTCCTTTTTTATATATAATACCACACTTTTTAAAAAAAGTAAATATTAATTACTATTTTTTACTGTTTTTTAATCAAAAATTTACGCTGTTCATTGTTATCAATGAACAGCGTTTTCTTATGCGTATATACCTACACAGTATTTTTCAGCCTGGACATTCCACATTTCTGCGTATGTTCCGCCCTTTGACAGAAGTGTTTCGTGTGTTCCGCTTTCGGCAATGCTGCCGTTTTCGAGAAGAACAATCCTGTCTGCATCCTTTGTGGTGGACAGACGGTGGGAAATAAGAATTACCGCTCTGTTTTCCGCATTTTCAAGCATACTCTTATTTAACCTGTACTCTGCAATAGGGTCAAGGGCAGAGCTGGGCTCGTCAAGAATTGCAACAGACGTGTCACGTAAGAACATTCGTGCAATTGCCGCTTTCTGCGATTCACCGCCGGAAAGCATTGTTCCGTTGTCGGAAAATTCCTTGGTTAGCTCGGTAGAAATGCCGTCTGCGAGGCTGTCAAGCTTTTCGCCGAAATCAGCCTTTTTGAGAGCCCCTACAATATTTCCGCTGTCGCTCTCATCCACGAAATCCATTTTTACGTTTTCTCCGAGAGAAGCACCGTAAATCTGGAAATCCTGGAACACGGCACCGATTTTCTCACGATAAGCCTTTGTATTCAGCTTTCTTATATCAACTCCGCCGAAAAGAATCTCGCCCTCAGTAACATCATAAAGACGCATTATAAGTTTTATTAGCGTAGTCTTTCCTGCACCGTTTTCACCTACAAGAGCGATTTTCTCACCTCTGCGGATTGTAAGGTTCACATTTTTAAGAACATACTTTTCGTTGTCCTTATACTTGAAGCTTACATTGCGCAGTTCAAGGGTACAGTCATCTTCCGGCACAGGCACTTCACCTTCACAGCCTTCGATATTAACCTCGTAATCCATGAATCGACGGAATTTTTCAGCATACTGGCCTACATTCTGGAAATCCACAAGAGCATAGTTCATCTGGTCAAGGTGGCTCTTGATACCATTTGTGGCGTTTTTTAGAGATGCCACATCGCCAAGCTGTATGGATTTCTTTTCTATTGCAAGATATGCAAGATATACAGGAACAGCGAAAAACTGGCACAAGGTAAACACTGTTATCCAGTTTATAAGAGTAGGAACAATTATCTTCAAGGAATATTTAAGTGCCATTTTACGCTCTTCTGCAATTGCCTCGTCGTACTGTTCCAAAAGCGCATCCTCAATGCCCGTAAGCTTTATTTCCTTTGCATATTCGGGCTGGTAGAAAACACGCTTTGAATAATCAGCCTTTCTGCCGATACGCTGTTTTTCAAGGCCGTATTCATATTCAAGCTTTGTAATGATAAAACGGGTTATGATATTGATAACAAAGCCAATTACGGGAAAAACAATTATCACGGGATTCATTGTGAAAATCATAGTTCCCGCAACAAGCATGGCGGTAATATGAGAAACAATGCTCGCTACACTCATAACAGCCTTTTTGCACATTTCTTCGGACTGGGATGCGGCAATAATAAAGTCATCAAAATACTCAGGAATATCATAGCATTTCAGGTCAATCATCTGAGCCTTGGACATAAGCTCACGCTGTACCATTCCCTCAAAGCCTATCATCTTTGTCCAAAAATAGTTTTCAAGGACACGGAAAACTATCATACGAACAACATACAGCGTAAGCATTAACGCAAGTACCCGTATAACACTTTCCGCATCTGCTGTTGTGGTAAAAATATCGATAATTTCCTTTAAAAGAAATGTATCTATATACGCCCCCAGCCCCATGAAAACACATCGGCTGATTATGTAGGACAGGGACATTGCTTTATTGTGACGGAAGGAATATCTGAGAATATAGATTACGTTGGAAATCAGCCTTTTCATGCTGATTTTATCCTTCTTTTCATTCTTTACGCTCATGCTGTCACCTCCCCTGCAAGATAGTTCTGAGCCTGTAATTTCCACATTTCTGCGTATTTTCCGCCCAGCTTCATAAGTTCGGAATGTGTACCCTCTTCAATTACCGTACCGTGTTCAAACATATAGATTCTGTCTGCGTCACGGGTTGCGGAAAGACGGTGGGAAATGAATATAACCGTTTCTCCGTCTGTTGCTGTAAGCATATTGCGGTACATGTTGTATTCAGCTATGGGGTCAAGGGCGGAGCTTGGCTCGTCGAGGATTACGATATCAGGCTTTCGCGCGAACACTCTCGCAATAGCAATCTTCTGCGCCTCACCGCCGGAAAGTCCCATGCCGTTTTCGTCAAATTCCTTGGTTACCATGGTGTCGATGCCCTTTTCAAGAGTATCAAGCTTATCTCCGAACTGCGCCTTTCTTAAACTATCCTCAATAAGCTTTCTTTCCTCATCGTTCTTAGGCTTTCGCATAAGCACATTATGGGACAGAGGAAGAGCAAATATCTGTAAATCCTGGAACACTGTTCCGAAACGACGGTGAAGAGACTTTGGCTCGTATTCAGATGTCTTTTTACCGCTGATTGTAATCTCGCCTTCTGTTGCATTATAAAGCCCCATAATCAGCTTTACAAGTGTTGTCTTACCTGCACCGTTATGACCTACGATTGCTATTTTTTCTCCCTTGCGGATACTGATATTTACATCGTGGAGAGTAGGCTTATCCGCACCCTCGTAGGTAAAGCTCATGTCCTTTATTTCAATATCCGAAAGATTCTTCGCTTTTACAAGTTCGTTTACATTTGTTTTGGGTTCATACGATAAGAACTCACGGAGATTTGTTACAAATGCGCTTTCCTTGGCAAGTGAAACAATAAGCTCGACTGCATCTGATGTACGCCATGCAAGAGTTGACAAGGCGGGTATCATTGCAACATAGGCGGCTGTCTGCGCTTCACCTGTATTAAGCACATATGTTATGTAAAGATACGGAAGAATTGTGGATAAAATGTTGTAAAGAATCCATTTTACAGGCTCAATTACACAAAGCTTTCTGCGTATCTTACGGGTACGTTCTTCCATTTCCTCGTATGCCTTTTCATGACGGGAAAGAAGAATTTTTCCTATGCTGAAAAGTCTCAGCTCACCTGCATATTTCTTCTCATAGAACACTCGCTTTGCGTATCCGCCGATACGTCCGTCACGTGTATTTGACATATCAAGAGAATAGTATAAATCCCCTTCTTTTTTGCCGAAAAACATTGATATGGCAACCATGGGAACAATAAATACAAGCAGTAACGGGTCAACATCAGCAACAATTACAGTTGCCGCAATTACCGACGCAATTCCTGCCACAAGGTAAGCGGAAAAATAGAGTATGGTATTGCCCCGCCACTGACATTCGTTAAGAGCACGGGTGTACTTGTCATAGAAATCAGGGCGTTCAAACTCTGTATATTCCATAGAGATGGATTTGTTAATTACCTTTTTATAGAAGCTGCGGTAAATCTCAGGCAGAAACTGTTTTTCGCAGAGCTGATGGATTGCCGCTGTGATATGTATCAGAATGTGACCGATACACATGGCGCCGATCACAGCTACAAGAGTTGTAAAGGGCGTTTTGTTCTCGATGGATATGTATATCCATTCTGTAAGGTATACGGAAAATATTGTCCAGAAAACATTTTCGTTGAATTCCTTGATGAAGGTGTAGATTACGTAACCCTTGCTGCCTTCACACATGGTTTTCAGCATATACATTACATTCGAGAACGGGGAATATTTCTTTTCTTTTTCTTTCATTTATACCTCTCTTTCATTTCCTGACGCAAAACCGGCTTCCATTGTAAAAGCTTCACGAAAACCGGCTTTATAGCAGATGTGTTCTGACGGACCTGCCCATTGCCAGCACACAGGAAAATCATTTTCCTTACAATACTCAACCATAAAGCTCAACAATTCACTTGCATAGCCGTTTCCACGGTGTTCTTTTACAGTAACTATGTAATCGAAACGGGTATTGCCATGCTCTGACTTATGAATATCAGAGTAAACAACAGCTTTTCCGTCAAGATAGCCAATGAAAATATATGTTCCGTCATGCTCAGTACGTTTCTTTGTTACCTCAATCTCCCACGGCTCACCACTGGGAATAAGAATATCAGTTGCAACATGTTCATCCCATTCATTCATAACACGAATATCAAGCCTTTTGGGAGTAACGATGCTATTCTCCGCTGTCAGAAGCATAACTCTGTGGTCATCCTCGGCAGTGTATGTATAGCCGTGTTCATTCAGTGTTTCAATGTTATTTTGGAAATAACCGGCTTGAAACGGGTGATAAATAGATGCTCTGATGCCGAGCTTTTGGTAGAATTCTGCGATATCATCAAGCACAGTACCTAAATCCGTGATTTTATCGGGATATATACAGGCATGATTTCCGTCATATGAGTCCTTATTGTCTGCCATATAAAAAAGTATTCCGTACTCTTTTTCTTCATAAGACGCAAAAAGCTTAGGAAAGTTATTTTCTTCTTGTTTTATGCCGTTTATGAGATCTTTTTCTTTCATTTTGTTCTCCTGAATTTCAGTCATCAGAATTACAGCACTATACTTATGTAATGCCTTTCATCTGTAACTTTTTCAATTACACCACCGTTTGCTAACGCAACCCTTATGGAAGGAATATTGCTGTTTCTGATTGTAAAAAGCAAACGCTCAACACCTATCTTCTTACCTTCTTCAATCAGGCACGAAACAAGCTTTTTACCTAACCCACGCCCTCTTGCTTCGGGGCGTATTGAATATCCGATATTTCCGCCCGATTCAAGAAGCTTATCGGTTAAAAAATGACGTATTTTACCAATTCCTACCGGTTTGCCGTCTTCAATTAACCAGAATATAGTTTCAGGCACTTTCCAGCCGTCTATTATACCTTCTTGAAGCGATGATGCATAAGATTTTTCGAGCCATGTTTTATATTCGTCATAAGTTTTTCCGTGTGCTGAATTGATAAAACCGTTTTCATCTGCGGGTATATCCTGAAGCATATTATAAACATCCTCTGCATCTTCAACAGATAATCTTCTGATTTTTAAACTCATTTCCTTACCCCTTTCTTTTATAAAAACAAAAAGCCTGCATTTCCAACAGGAAATGCAGGCCTTGAATGCGGATAAAACACATCATCAGATGTGTGCGGCAGCAGACAAAGCTTCATTTCCTATGGTAATAGTTGTTGTAAAATAATGTGTACGTGTAAACATTTGTCTGCCTCCTTTCAAAAAAAATTATGTGCTTAGTATAGCACCGCACTTGTGATTTGTCAATAGTTTCCGTAAAATTTTTGCTCAAAATATCAAATTTTTATTCCGATAAATCAATTGACCTCACCTTTTCCCTTACCTTCAAAACGAAGGAAGGCGCTACCGAAAGCTCGTCAATTCCTATTCTTAAAAACTCCTCTGTAAGCGTCGTATCCGCCGCAAGCTCACCGCAGATTCCCACCCATTTGCCATGCTTATGGGCATTTTCAGAGGCAAGTCTTATAAGCCTCAGTACCGCCTCGTGATGCGTGTTGCAGAAACGTTCAAGTCTCGGATTCTGGCGGTCGCAGGCAAGAGTATACTGGGTAAGGTCATTTGTTCCCACACTGAAAAAATCAACCCTTGGTGCAAGAATATCGCTGATTATTGCCGCCGCGGGAGTCTCTATCATTATACCCGTTTCAACCCCCTCGGAAAAATCAATACCCTCACCGTACAGCTCCTCCTTAACCTCATCGCATATCCTTTGTATGCTGTCGATTTCCCAGAGACTTGTAATCATAGGAAACATAATTCCTAAATTTCCAAAAACTGAGGCACGGTACAATGCTCTGAGCTGGGTTCTGAAAAGCTCGGGTCGTTCAAGGCACAGCCTTATTGCCCTTAGTCCCAGGGCGGAATTTTCTTCCTCATCCAGATTCAGATAACCGCACTTTTTGTCCGCACCTATATCAAGAGTGCGGATTATCACCTTCTTACCTGCCATGCTTTCAAGTACCCGCTTATAGACAGCAAATTGCTCCTCCTCTGTGGGACAGCTGTCCTTTTCAAGATACAGAAACTCGCTTCTGAAAAGACCGATACCGCCTGCGTCACTTGTCAGCACCTCATCAATATCATTTACACTTCCGATATTGGCATAAATGTTTATTTTCCTGCCGTCAAGGGTGATATTTTCCTTCCCGCGAAGCTTCATGAGAAGTTCCCTGCGCCGTTCCTGTTCCTTCTGACGTTCCATCGCCACAGCAATTGTTTTCTCGTCAGGAGACAATATAAACTCACCGCTGAACCCGTCGGCTACCGCTGTATCACCGTCTTTCACCACCGAAAGAAATTCCTCGCCCACGCCGATTATTGCGGGAATGTTCATACTACGTGCAAGTATTGATGTGTGGGAATTTGACGAGCCGTAAGCTGTTACAAATGCCAGTACCTTGTCCTTGTCCAGCATTACCGTTTCACTGGGTGCAAGGTCATAAGCGCAGATTATTACCTTTTCGGTTTCGGGATGCTTTTCCTCCCTTTCACCTGTAAGGCAGGAAATAAGCCTGTTGGAGATGTCGCGTACATCCATGGCTCTTGCTTTCATATACTCATCGTCCATCTCCGAAAACATCTGTGCAAACTTATCAGCGGTAATCGAAACAGCATACTCAGCGTTGACATTAAGCCGTTCTATCATGCCTGTTATTGCGTCATTGTAATCCTCGTCCTGAGTCATCATTATATGAATTTCAAATATTTCTGCACTTACATCTCCTGCATCGCCAACCGCTTTTTCGTATATTTCTTCAAGCTGCTTAACCGCCTTTTCCCGCGCAGCCTCAAAGCGCATAAGCTCTGCCTTTGAATCAGTGATTTTTTGTCGTTTCACCTGAAAATCACGACGTTTATATACCAGCGCCTTACCTGTGGCGACAGCACCATAAACCCCTTTTCCGTTAAATGTTATCATTTCTTCTCCTGTTTAAAGATTTTCTTCGAGGAACTTTTTTATTACCTTCTCAGACTCTTCCTCATTACCGCCCTCTATGGTGACGGTTATTATATCACCTTGCTTTACGTTAAGTCCCATAAGTGCCATAAGCTTTTCCGCCGAAGCAAACTTGATGCCCTTGAAAACAGTTATTTCACTGTCAAGAGCTTTTGCTGTTTTTGCAAAGCTGCCCGCAGGTCTTGCGTGGATACCCAATGCGTCTTTTATGGTATAATCAAATTTTCTCATTCTTATCAATCCTTTACTTCAATTTTTACTCCGTAATGGTCGGAAACTATGGGATAATTGTTCCCGTTGAAAACCACCTGTGATGAGAGTATTTCCCTCTCTCTGCGGCTCCATATCTGGTCAATGCGCATTCCGTATGAACCGATTTTCTTACCGTGCCAGCCGTCAATACTTTCCTTTACGGTAACACCCTTATCCCTGCTTTTTGCAAGAAGAAAGCTGTCATGCCAGCCATGTGTCTTTACCATATCATATCCCTCACCGCGTAATTCGGCAGGGGTATTGAAATCCCCCATAAGCCATACCTGTTCCTTTTTGTCTACGGCTTCGGAAAACCTTTTCCATTGCGACTGAAAAGGCTCGTCACTATCATTCCACCAGCCGAAATGAACGCTGTAAAACCATTCATAAGGGTATTTCTCTGTGCGTATTCCGACTACCTTACGGGTTTTCCAGTTGCTGTAATCATCTGCGCTGCTTATTGTATGAACAGCAATTTCAACAACAGGCGAAAGGCTCAGAAGGGCTATTCCCTCTTCGTAAATTTCGTAGCTTTTTTTGATACCGAGCCATGTCCAGTAATATTTTAATCCCTTTTCATACAGCCTTCTCACTGTATTCAAAGCATGGTTATCTGCTTTTACAGGGATATTACCGCAAGAGGTAAAACCGTTAAGCATATCAGCTTTTTCTTCAACCGCCGAAACACTCTGGTTAACCTCCTGCAATGCGATTATATCCGGCTTTTCACCGGCTACCGCATATACAAAATCGTCAAGCTTTTTTTGATAATTTTCTTCCACAAGCGAGTGAGTATTCAAAGTTATAAGCTTCATAAAATATCATTTATATCGGATTTGAGAATATCAGCCTTCGGTCCGTAAACCGCCTGGATACCATTATCCTTTTTCATAAGACCGAGGGCACCCTCAGACCGCCACTTTTCAATATCTGCCACAAGGTCGGGATTCTTAACCGTTACACGAAGTCTTGTCATACAGGCATCAACAAACTCAATATTTTCACGACCGCCCAGAAGCGCAATTATCCTCTCAGGCTGTGAATCACCCGTTCCTTCCCTGCGTACTCCGTTTTCTTCAAGCTCAGTACCATCTGTTGTATAGTTACCCAGACGGCCGGGGGTTGCAAGTTTGAACTTGCCTATCATGAAATATGCCACCAGATAACCTATTATGAAAAATGCCACAACAGCTATCAGAAAGTTCACTATATCACCTGTTAGCCCAGCCTCCACCGACATGGGTACACGGGTTAAGAACTCTAAATTGCCGAAGGAGTGGAGACGTAAATCAACCACACCCGCAAGTGCAAAGGCAAGCCCCTGTAAAACCGCATACACAGCGTAAAGAGGTAATGCGCAGAACATGAACATAAACTCAATAGGCTCGGTTACACCTGTTAAAAAAACCGCAAGTGATGTAGAGATGAACATTGAACGGTAACGCTTTCGCTTTTCAGCATCTACCCGTCGGTACATTGCCAGGGCGACACCCAGAAGAAGTCCTGTTGCGCCTATCATCTGACCTACCTTGAAACGAGCGGGAGTTACTGATTCAAGAAGAGCATTATACCCTGCCGTATCTCCCGCATTTCTGAGATTAATAAGGTCGGTCACCCATGCCAGCCACAAGGGATCCTGTCCGAATACAACTCCTCCTGCATTTGCTCCTGTGAGTATTTCGTAGGTACCGCCGAAGCTGGTGTAATTCATGGGAATTGTAAGCATATGATGAAGTCCGAATGGGAGAAGAATACGTTCAAGCGTGCCATACACAAAGGGTGCAAGAATCGGTGATGTTTCGGATGAGTTTGCTATCCAGATTCCGAAAGCATTGATACCAGACTGGATAAGAGGCCAGACAACGCATAATATAAGCGAAACCGCCACTGAATAAAGTATTATCATCAGCGGAACAAAACGTTTTCCGTTAAAAAATGATAATGCATCAGGTAGTTTTCGGAAATTATAGAAACGGTTATACACCGCACCCCCTAAGAAACCGGAAATAATGCCGATAAATACACCCATATTAAGCGCAGGCGCTCCCAATACAGATGTAAAATAGCTTTCAACCTGCATCTCTTGGCCGAAAAGAGAGGTTACCATTGCTTCGGGGTCGGATAACATTCCGCCGGTAACACCGAATACCGCACCTGTTATATTATTTATCAGGATAAAGGCGAGTATTGCCGCAAAAGCACCGCCGGCCTTCTCCTTTGCCCAGCTTCCGCCTATGGCAGCGGCAAAAAGGATATGAAGATTGCTGATTATTGCCCAGCCGATATTTTCCATTACGCTGCCCACTGTAACAACCGCAGAAATGTCTGCTCCAAGCATTGCCGTAAGCTTTCCCAGACTTATCATAAGTCCTGCCGCCGGCATTACGGCAATTACCGTCATAAGCACCTTTCCAAGCTTTTGAAGAAAATCAAAATTTATCCTCTTTTTCTTCTTTTCGGGTGCTTTTTCCTCATCGCCGTACACCAGCTCGGAAATTTCTTCCTTTGCTGTCCGTAAGGTTATTAGTTCTTCACCTGCGTTTACCTTACCTCCTGTAACGGTAAGCTCGGTGTTCTCCGCCATATCGCAAATCAGTACAGGAGTTACGGGATTAATGCTGTGCTTTCTGAGAATATCCATATCCGCTTCGGCTATAAGGTCACCTCTTTTTACCCTGTCGCCTGCTTTTACATGTGATGTAAAGCCTTCGCCTCTCAGCGCTACCGTTTCAAGTCCGAAATGCACAAGAATTTCAATGCCGTCATCCGTTAAAAAGCCGTAGGCATGACGGGTTTCGGCAACAGAAGTTATAACGCTGTCTGCGGGACTGTAAATCCTTCCGTCTGTGGCAATTACCGCACAGCCGTCACCCAGCACCTTATCCGAAAAAACAGGATCAGGTACATCCGTTATGGGTATAGCTCTTCCGTTTACAGGAGAAGCTATTACCGTGGTTTTGTATTTCATAAAATGCTCCTTCACAAAATTTCTATATGTTTATCTTGCTTTCATGGAGCTTAAATATACAAAATTATAGTTCCTCTGCAAAATAAAAATTCCCTGCGGATTTTCGCAGGGAATTTTTTATCATTTTTAATTACGGAGCTGTATAAGTGAAGGTTACTTCAAGTGTTTTGATTTTCATGTTTCCGAGATCCATAATCTGAGCTGAACAGCCCTCAATGTTGCCGTCAACTGTTCTTGCATCATCAGGTACCTTATTTACCCACTGGTTGTAAAGATTTACACGCGTGCATTTACCGTCATCTGTTGATGTATAGCTGTTGGCTGTAAGCTCAATAGGTTCGCCGTTTATCTTAATTTCATCGATGGTTGCAATATATCCGGGGAATAATGTTTCACCGTTTGAAATGCCAAGTGCACAGAAAGCTGTACCCTTTGCACTTACATTTGAAAAATCAAGGCCAACTGTGTATGTGCCTTCGCCTTCAATAATAACGTTGCTGTCCTTAACACCTGTTGTCTTGTTTGTGGGGTCATAGGTATCGCCTACGCTGTAAGCGATGCTCCAATCTCCGCTCTGGTACATGATCCATGCCGCAGCATAATCATCAGATGCGGGAACGGATACATCGGACATTGCCGCTTCGTTTGACGCTGTATATGCTGCTTCAATATCTGCCTTTGCCTGTGCCTGAATTGCCGCATAGTCCTTGCCGGCTTCGTCAGCTGCTGTTCTGCCCTTAAATACGGCAGCCACTACCTCATCGGTAATAATACCGGAGCTGCGCTTGTAAAGATTGCTGCAATCCCAGAGAACAGGACAGTAATTGTAAAGGTCGCAGTTATCAAGGAAGTTTTCGTAGAACTTATCAGTATCAGGCTTCATGCCTACACCGTTCTCCTTCATAACCGCATATTCACCGATAATTACACCGTAGCCCTTATCAGTAAACTTTGACATCATTTCAAGAAGTCCATTCTGTTCTTCGTAGTCATCAGGTGAACCCCACTGCTGAATTGCGTCTGTACCGCAGTAATCCCAGGGAGTATAGTAATGAACAGAGATAAAGAGCTTGCCCTCAGCTGTGTCATCGGGCATTATGTATCTGTCATCGCAGGTGTTCATAATATCAGTATTATAACCTGCAATAAGAAGGAATCTGTCTTCGTTCTTTCCGCCGAGACCACGGATTGTCTTTACAAACTCGTTGTTGATTTCGGTAATCTTTTCATAACATTCGCTCTTTGTGAGAATACCCTTTGAGCCGGAAATATCGCTGTCATTGAGACGGTCGCCGAGCTCCTCGTTTGCTGATTCAAAAATCAGCTTATAGGTATAGCCGCCGAAACGCTCGCCGATCTGAGTCCACATAGACTTATACATTTCCATTGCCTTTTCGCGCATGGCCATGTCCTCGTTACCGAACATTCCCCACCAGCCGCCGTCCCAGTGGTCGTTGATGATAACGTACATATCAGCGTTGAGTGCGTAATTTACAATAGTCTCAACACGGTCCATAAGACGCTCGTCAATTGTATAATCGCCTGTTTCAAAGTTCATTCCGTTTGTCCAGGCAACAGGAATACGGATTGTATCGAAGCCCATAGCCTTCATATCGTCAATCATTTCCTGAGTTGTTGTTGGCTGCCCCCAGGCATTCTCAAATAATGTAGGGTCTGAGCCGTTTACATAACCACTGTGATTGTAGGCTTCCATGGTATTACCTAAGTTTATACCATTACCCATAAGCTTTGTAAGTTCAATCGCGTTGAGGCTCTTTAATTTCTCCTCTTCATCTGCATCTCCCAGAGCGTTGTTTCCATCTTCATTCGCTGTGTCCTTTGCTCCTGAGGAGTCACCATCGTCTGCGCCGCCGTCCTGGACAACCGCACCATCTGTTGTGACATTACCCTCGGCAGCAGTTGTGGTTGTATCGCCTGTACCGTTCTGGTTACAGCCTCCGAGAAGCATAGAAACCGCAATACAAAGGGCGGCAATTCTTCTTTTCTTCATATCATTTCTCCTTTTAATAAACAGCATGTAAAGGTTTACATAAACTTTATTTCATATTGTAGCATAAAACTTGCACAAAAGCAATACCCATTGTGATATTTTTTAGAATATTTTGCTATACCTTTTATTTGACATAAATGAAATAGTATGGTAAAATCTACACATCAACCAAAAGGAGCTATTATGGAACTTGTTATAAAAAGATATGAAGAGCTTACCGCCGATGAGATGTACGAAATTCTCAAAGCGAGAATCAATATTTTCGTTGTGGAGCAGAACTGTCCCTACCCCGAATGTGACGGAAAAGACAAACATTCCTGCCACATCTTCTACCGCAATGAAGAAGGAGTTCAGGCATACATAAGAGTTGTGGACAAGGGGATTTCTTATCCGGATGAAGTCTCTATCGGGAGAGTTATTACTGTCGCACGTGGAACAGGTCTCGGCTATAAAATCATGTGCGAGGGTATAAAATACGTACGCGAGGTGCTTCACGAAAACAGAATACGCATAAGCGCCCAGCTGTATGCAAAAGGGTTCTATGAAAAATGCGGCTTTGTTCAGGTTTCTGATGTCTACCCCGAGGATGATATTCCTCATATTCAGATGCTTCTTACAATGTAAAAACGCGGTATCCTGCATTACGCAGGATACCGCTTCATTTTTATTCAAACACATATAAAAGACCGACTGTACGGGGACCGCAGTTACCTGAAATTGTGGCAGACGCCTTGGAAACCAACAGACTGTCAAAGGTCTGGATACGGTTGACTTCACGCTGAATAAGTCTGATGTCTTTAAGAAGACAGCCGGAATGTGTTATAAACATCAGATCCTTCTTTATTTTCGCACTGTTACGAAGCTCGCTTCTTACATAACGTATGATACAACGCTCGTAATTACCCATTTTAACAGCTTTAAGTTTAAGCTTGCCTTCCTTCATATAAAGCACGGGATGAATGCTTAAATAATTGCATACATTCTTTACCGTTTTACTTACAAGACCATTATTATAGAGCTGATTTGCGTTCATTGCAATAAACGATGTAGAAACACGACTGCGCATCTCGGAAATAAATGATATTATCTCCTCTGAGTTTTTGCCCTCTTCCGCCATTTTTGCCGCCGCAACCACAAGATGTCCCATACCTGTACTAAGATGGAGAGAATCAAATACATGGACTCTTTTACCATCTTCACCAAGCTGGCGGACAGCCTCCTCAGCATGTTCAACACCCGCGCTGATTTTGGAGCTTATAGTTATATGTATAACCTCATCATATTTTTCAAGCTTTTTCTTGAAAAATTCCTTGAACTCAGCAGGAAAAGGCGGTGAAGTATCGGTTTTACCGCCGTTTTTTCCGTGATATTCAAAAATGTTGGTTGCGGTTATCTCATCAAGGTCACGGAACTTTCCTGATGACGTTATTATATAATAATAGATCAGGTCAACATTATATTTTTTTAATACGTCCAGAGGCAGATCACATGTGCAATCCGCTGTAATACAAATTCTATTCATAATTCCCCTCCGATTTCTGTAATTTATTATCGCATATCAATCGGATAATGTCAAGTATATGGCAAAACAAAAACCTTTTCTGAAATTAAAAAATTTTCTGTTGACAACATTACAATTCTTTGCTAATATGATGGAAAAGGAGGGGTTTTATGAACTACGAAATTTATATGCATGGGCAGATACTTGGAACACATTCTTTCTTATTAAAAGATGGATTCTTACAGCCCGACGAATACTCGGAAATCAAGGCGAAATACTTTCTTCCGGGCGGAGAAACAGGCACAGCAGCAACCGTGCTTTCCTCCTTGGGCGCAACCGTAAAAATCGACGGTACACATATCGGAACGCAGGTTGCACCACTTTTAAAAGAGTTCTATAAGAATAAGACTGTGGATTTATCCTCCCTTTATTTCGACCCTGATTATGAAGGGCTTATGGACTATGTTGTAATTGCGGGGCTTGTACGCTCTCCCATGGGTGTGTTTCAGTCGTTATATGAAGAAGGGGCAAAAAGACGCTGGAATATGCCGAAGGAAGAAGATATAAAAAACTGTAAGGTTGCGGCAATAGACCCGTTTTTCCTTGAAGAAACACAGGCTGCGGCAGAGCTTTGCGTAAAACATAATAAGCCTTTTGTCACAATAGATTGCCGTCACGACAGTTTCCTTCATCAGCACTCTGCGATCAATGTAGTATCTAAGGAATGCACGGGTTCTGAACAGTACAAGGACAAAAGCATAGATGAAATTTATAAGCTGCTTACTGATAACACAGACGGTCTTGTTATCATAACCCGCGGAGAAAAAGAAATGATTTACGGCAGAAAAGGACAACCGATGAAGAAAATGAAACCTTTTTCTGCCCAGGTAAAAAGCACCCTTGGTGCAGGCGATACATTCAAGGCTGGCTGTGTTTATGGCTTACTACATGGTATGACCGATGATGAGATTGTTCGTTTTTCAAGCGCTTGCTCGGCGATAGCAATATCAAGATTTCCTCTGCCGCTTAATCCACCGTCATTGGAAGAGGTTGAAAAGCTCTTATTGAATTAATTAACAGCAAAACAAAAACCTCCCTGAAACCAGGGAGGTTGATTTTGCATGTCGTTCGGGAAGCGATTAACGCTTGGGTAACTTATATCCGCATTACAGAGCCGTTTTCTTTCTGTTTTGTTAGTTGTTTGTTAGTTTTTGATTGTGCCTTACAATATCAGAGAAGGAGTATTTATGGATTTTCTCAAAGTTACAATAAAAGTTCAAAAACATATTGACAAATCTCTATATGTGGTGTATAATATAGAAAAACATCAATGTGAGGTGAGCAGATGGAAATCAATCCTAAAAAGACAGCCGTTATCTTCAAGGCATTCTGTGACGAAAACCGAATCAAAATTTTACAGATTCTTAAAGACGGCGAAAAATGTGCCTGCAGGCTTATGGAGGCGCTCAATATCACACAGCCAACCCTTTCCCACCATATGAAAACGCTCCTTGACAGCGGAATTGTCAACGGACGAAAAGAGGGCAAGTGGATGCATTATTCTATTTCAGAGGAAGGCTTGGAAAAAGCACAGAAATATCTTGATTATCTGAAAGGTGAGGTTTAATTATGACAAAAGCAGAGAAAGCATCAGAGTTATTTGCAAACAATTTCAATTGCTCACAGGCTGTACTTACAGCATTCGCACCTGATTTCGGACTTGATGAAAAGCTTGCGTTAATGCTTGGAACACAGTTCGGCGGCGGTGCAAGAAACGCAGAAATGTGCGGTGCGGTATCGGGAGCGTTAATGGTTCTGGGACTTAAATACGGACATTATGAATCGGAAAACAATGAACAGAAATCCCGTGCATACGCAATTGCAGTTGAATATACAAAGCGTTTCAAGGAGCTTAACGGCTCAATCGTATGCCGCGACCTTCTGGGATACGACCTTACAAAGCCTGAGGATTCTGCTTATATCAAGGAGAAGAATCTGTTCGGAACAGTATGTCCC
>JAZNML010000004.1:0-19704 GCA_045579565.1 Ruminiclostridium sp. | reverse complement strand
ATTGTGTATATTTTATGAATATTATGTATAAAACAATTTTGTTCATATATTTTCGATTTATGACAAATTAACTGAAAAGTATTGACAAAGAGTTTGTTCATGTGTATAATTATCATATGAACGCATAAAAAGGAGGTTCTTTTATGTTATTAGGAGAAAAACTCGAAATACTTATCAGCAGAAAGCAAATGAGTAAAACTGAATTTGCAGAAAAAATCGGTATTACATACAGAGGTCTTGCAAATTATCTTAATGGTTCAAGAAAACCAAAAAAAGAAGTATTGGAAAGAATTTCAAACGAGTTAGGAACATCTGTTGATTTCCTTACAAATAACAGCAGAAGCCTGATTCTTAATAGCAAAGAACGGTTTATTTTTAATTCAACTTCCGATTCGAATTCTGTACGTGAAGCAGCCGAATATCTTGAAAAAGGACGTCAGATTTTCGAATGTACTACTATGAGCCAGGAAGATAAACAAGCTCTTTTTTCTTGTATAACTGAAATGTATTTTAATTCAACAAAAAACGAAGAGGATAAATGAAGCGCTTTATCATTTTATTCATTTGCATTATCTTTTTATCTTCATGTTCAATTACAGTTATTCCTGCCTATATAAGCAAAAGTGAATTTCTTTTGGGAACACTGGTATCTATAAAAATTTATAATTTTGATAATTTAAACAGTTCAGTTATAGATGAATGTTTCACTATTGCAGACAAATATGAACAGATATTCTCTTATGGAGATAATGATAGCGAGTTATCAAAGCTTAATTCAAGTGCTTATAATAATCCGGTAGAAATAAGTAATGAACTTTTTGATATAATAGAAAAGTCTCTTGTTTATTGTAAAAAATCGGATGGTGCATTTGACATCGGTTTTGGTAAATTGATTGATATCTGGGAAAAAGCTTCATTAGACGAAATTCCGCCGGATATATCTGAAATTAATGATTATATTGGATTTAAAGCATTTGAGCATATTGTTGTTGACGATACTAACAAAACAGTAATGTATACAGATGAACGTGTTGCTGTTCATCTGGGTGCTTGTGCAAAAGGATATATAGAGGATGTTATTGCCGAATATTTAAAAGAACAAGGTGTTAAATCGGCAATTCTTGATTTTGGCGGTAGTATAACCGTTATAGGCGACAAAGATGGCAAACCATTCCAGATAGGGATTACGGATCCTATTAATGTTGAAAATATCGCTGGTAAAATTGAAATTTCCGATAAGACGGTTGTTACTTCTGGTGATTATCGAAGATATTTTATGTATAACGGCATAAAGTATCATCACATTCTTGACTCTGAAACGGGCTTTCCCGCAATCAATGACATTAATGGTGTTTCAATTGTTTGCGATAGTGCTTTTGTTGGTGATTGTTTATCAACAGCTGCTTTTGTTTTAGGGAGCGAATCAGCTTCTGAATTTGTTAAATCTGAAAATTGCGGATATATTATTATCACTGATAATTCTGTAAATAGTGCAGGTGTTACTTTTTATGATGAAACTTAATAAAAAAAATGTAATTTTTTTCTCTGTTTTATTTTTTTTATGTTTTATCGCAATTATGTTTCTTTTTCATGTTAGTCAAGGGACAAAAGCAAATATATATGTTGATGGTAGATTATATCAAACAATTATTCTTACCGATTATGAAGTAGATACAGAAATACTTATTGAAACCCAATACGGATATAATAAATTGTTGATTCAAAACGAAAAAATCAGAGTTTTGGAGGCGGATTGTCCTGATAAAACTTGTGTAAAAACAGGTTTTACAAATAGTTCTTCAAAACCCGTTATTTGTATACCGCATAGACTAGAAATCGTTATTTCAGATTCTTCGGAACTTGACGGGGTGAGCGGATGAAAAATACAAAACGTATAATAACATGCGCTCTGTTAACAGCTGTTTCTTTGGCTTTGTTTTGTGTAGAACTACTTATTCCTTCCTTTCCTTTTTGCCCGGGAGCGAAAATAGGTCTTGCAAATGTCATTACTTTATTTATGCTTACAAATAAGACTATTTTTCGAAAAAGAGATTGTATTCTTGTTCTTATTTCGAGATGCATGCTATCCGCTTTACTTACGGGAAGAATGGTTTCTGTTTTATTCGGTCTTTCCGGTGGAATTGTTGCTCTTGCTGTAATGACATTTATTCGTTTTATTTTTGACGAAAAACATGTTTTATTAATGAGCATTTCCGGAGCTGTATTTCATAATTTAGGTCAGGTCGTAGTTGCTATTTCTATTTATGGTACATTCAGTATTTTTTATTATATTCCATCTTTGTTTTTAATAGGCATTTTATGTGGAAGTATAACAGGATTATGTGTTGTGTTTATAAACAAAGCAAATTTACATAAATTATTTTAGTATATTAAGAGGTTTTTATGGATAGAGCAAAAATTGACAGAATAAATTTTCTTGCAAGAAAGTCTAAAAGCGAGGGGCTTTCGCCGGATGAAAAAGCTGAACAAGAAGCTTTGAGAAACGAATACAGAGCTTATATGATGCGTGGTTTTATGGCTACCGCTTCTAACACATACGTAGTTGATGAAGACGGAAACAAAAAGAGACTTGTTAAAGGTGACTTGAAAGATGAATAATTTACATCATGAAAATCGTATTTTCTCTAATTTCAGTCTCACTGCAATGTTTGATTCTAATTTCAATATTGTTTGGTGCGATGATGAAAAATTATTTCATCGTATAGCTGTTGCTCACGAGAGGATAAATAACAAGCTCATTACAACACAAAATGGTGAAGCGGTTGTTCATTTTTTTCTGTACAATGGAAGATATCATCGTGCGCTGATTAACAAATTTTCAGATGGATGCTTTTTATGTCGTGTATCAAGGGAAATAATTCCAGAAGAATTAAAAGTCGATGATCTTTTTGAATATCTGGATGATATAAGTCATAATTCCTTGAATATTCTTAATCTCGCCGAGATTTTAGCTGATTATGTTAAAAAGACACCATATAATCTCGATGATTTCCATGCGGAATGTAAATCGCAGAAAAAAGAAGCTCTGACAATTTACAATTACTGCCAGAATATACTTAGGGCATTCAATAATGATACCAGTTGCGAATTTATTCCTTTTCAGAGATATCTTTTAAGAACACTTGATATTGTTCAGCATGCAACCAAAAGGATTCCTAAGGTAATTTCTTTATATTCTGATCTTATCTTTCCGGCAACAAAAATAGATTACAGTAAATTTGAGCTCGCATTGTTCAATATTTTAAAAATTGCTTTGATTTATTCTGTAAACTCAGAAAATCTTTTATTGTATATTAAAAGGGATTCAATTAAAGAAATATCTGTTGAAATGAGTTTCAGATTGATTTCTGAATTCAAGCTGGAAAATTGTAAATTGGAAATGCATGTAATAAAATACATTTTCAGAAAGCTTAATGGTCATTTTGAGTTTTATGAAGAAAATAATATGTTTTTTATCAAGGGTATTGCAAAAGCGGAATTCGCATTTACAGAATCAGAAATTACTCCCGGTCGTGATTTGAAATTTATCGACAACTGGGATTTGCTTGAACGGAAAGAAAACAATGTAAAATATTTAAAAATTTACGATAGAATCCCTGATAAAAACAATATGCTTGCAAGTAATATTACTGAATTTTCTGATATAGATGATGATGATATAAAGTTTGCTGAAAAGTTTTTCGGAGATATTGAAGTTTTTTGATACTTTCACACTGTTTTGACTATTTTATCACAAAACTATCACAATATAGCATTATAATTAAAAACGTTAAAGATGTTTTCTTTAACATTTGATTAATGTTGAATTAATCATAATTTCCTCTCCCAACATTTCATTTTAATCTTATTTCATTTTCATCTATGATGATGAAACAACGTTCAGTATGAGCTTTTGGCTTTTTACTGAACTTTTTTTTTAATAAAATAAGCCTATCATTCAAGAAAGGACAAAGTGTATGTACAAAATTTTGGTTGCAGATGATGAACAAAAAATACGCGAAGTTATCAGAGAATATGCTGAATTCGAAGGTCATGAGGTATCTGAGGCTGTCGATGGAATGCAAGTTGTTGAAATGGCAAAGAATACAGATTATGATATAATCATACTCGATGTAATGATGCCTAAGCTTGATGGCTTTTCCGCATGTAAGGAAATTCGCAAAGTAAAGAATACACCGGTTCTTATGCTTTCAGCGAGAGGTGAAGAGTATGATAAACTTTTCGGCTTTGAAATAGGTGCAGATGATTACGTTGTAAAACCTTTTTCACCTAAGGAAGTTCTTGCACGAGTAAATGCCATTATCAAACGAAATACTCCTTCTTCCGCTGTTTCTGATATTGCCAAATATGAAGGACTTGAAATAAATTTCACTGCAAGAAGCGTGTTTGTTGACGGCGAAAAAGCAAATCTTACACCCAAAGAATATGATTTGCTGTTCTATCTTGTCAGAAACAAAAATATTGCTCTCACCAGGGATAAACTTTTAGCAGAAGTATGGGGCTATGATTTCTTTGGTGATGACAGAACTATTGATACGCATATAAAGATGCTCAGAAATAATCTTGGTGAATACCGCAAGTTTATAGTTACACTTCGTGGAATGGGGTATAAGTTTGAAGTTTAACGAGGAAACAAAAAAGACGCTTAATAGTTTTAGATTTAAGGTCTGGCTTATATTTCTTGTCTTTACAGTTGTAATTCTTGTTTTTGTTTATATATCTCAGATTGTTCTGCTTCCTGTGATGTATGAACATATAAAAACGCAAGAAAGTGTTTCGACCGCTTTTGAAATAAAAAAGAAATGGATAGAAGGTAGTTTCACCGATGTAAAAAATATCGTAGATCTGAATGCAAAAAGCAAACAAATGGACATATTGATTCATATACCTTCTTCTCAGACCGGTGGACCGCCTTTAACTTATTCTCATGATTCTACCGGTTCTTCTGCTTCTATCAATAAAAGAATAAGTGATGCTATGGTTGAAGAGCTTCGCAACTCTAAAACAGGAATTTTGTTTATTCCGATCAGGGATGATGTCAAGAGATCTTTTTTACTCGCAACTTATGTAGGCGATGCCAATGAAATAAAAGGTTATGTATTTATATATACTTATCTTGAACCAACCGGAACAACCACTGAAATTTTAAGAAATATTTTTTTAACAACATCAGCTGTTCTCATTCTTTTTAGTTTTATAGTTTCATTTTTTATTTCCAGTCAGGTTTCAATGCCGATAATACGGCTTTCAAAATCAGCAAATAAGCTTATTACAGGTGAGTTTAATGTAAAGCCTAAACCTAATGAATATACAGAAATTAAAATCTTAACCGAAAATCTGAATACTGCATCAAGCGAGATAGCAAGAACAGAAACTCTCAGAAGGGACTTACTCGCAAATGTTTCTCATGACTTACGTACTCCGCTTACAATGATAAAAGCTTATGCTGAGATGATCAGAGATTTATCTGGTGACAGCCCTGAAAAAAGAGAAAAACATCTTAAAGTTATTATTGATGAAACAGATAGATTAACACTTCTTGTATCTGATATTCTGAATTTATCAAAGCTTCAAAGCGGTGTAATTGATATGGAAATAAAGCCAATGAATTTCAGTTCTCAATTAAAAGAAATTGTATCTCGTTTTTCCATGTTGGATAATATAAAGGTTAATCTGGAATCGCAGGACAATATTTATATTTGTGCTGACAGTAAACAATTAGGACAAGCTGTGTATAATCTTGTAGCTAATGCAATTAATTATACAGAGGATGGCGTTGTTACCGTAAAATTATACACTATAAAAAACGGAAAAGTAAGGTTTGAGGTTTCTGATACTGGTATTGGTATTCCGGAAGAACAATTGCCTTATATATGGGAAAGGTACTATAAGGTTGGTAGGTCTGAGAATTTCAAACGTTCTGTCAAGGGGACCGGTCTTGGTTTATCAATTGTTAAAGGTGTATTTGAAAGGCATAATTTCAAATACGGTGTAAACAGTGAAGTAGGAAAGGGAAGTACGTTCTGGTTTGAATGTACTGTCGAAAAGATGAAAAATGCGTGAATTGAGTTATGAGATAAATGAAAAATTTGCAGGAAAACAGGTGCAACAGTTTCTTAAATCCAAGGGTTTTTCGCGCTCGATTCTAACTTCTTTGAAACAGGATGACAGATTACTTTGTAATGGGCAACATATAAGGACAATTGATTTATTGAAGAACAAAGATATTTTGACGGTCAGACTAGAAGATTGCACTGATATAATTCCTAATCAGGATCTTAATATTTCTATTCTCTATAACGATGATGATGTTGTTGTTTTTGATAAACCTCCGTTTATGCCTGTTCATCCTTCGCTCAAACACTATAATGACACGTTAGCAAATTATTTTACCGCTATTTTTCCTGATGCTGTTTTTCGTTCAATTAACCGTCTGGATAGAAATACATCCGGGATAGTGGTTGTTGCCAAAAACAAGTTGGCAGCGGCTCGTTTATCGGCTGATCCTAACTATAGTCCCGAAAAAGTATATTATGCGGTTGTTGAAGGTGATATAACAAAAAAATATGGCAATTCTGGTGAAATTATAGCCCCAATTGCTCGTATCTCAGATAGCATAATTAATAGGGAAGTGCGTGAAGATGGACAATTTGCTCATACATGTTTCAAAGTTTTAAAATCATCGCATGAAATGTCTCTTCTGGAAATTCATCTTGTGACCGGTAGAACTCATCAGATTCGCGTTCATTTTTCATGGGCGGGATATTCTTTAATTGGCGATGATCTTTATGGTGGAAATGTCGAGAAACTTAACAGACAAGCGCTACACTGCGGAAAAGTTCAGTTTATTCATCCCGTAACTTGTAATAAAATTATTGTAAATTCTCCTTTTCCAGAGGAAATTCAAAAATTAATCGACAGTATATAAAAATCCCGCATGAATTTTCATGCGGGATACTTTTATTTAATAAGTTTGTTTAATTTTGGCTTCATAATTTTTATATACAGCTCTTTTGCTACGTTGAGAAATAAATCATAAAGCACAAATGCAATAAGTCCCATTCCCCATAAAACATAAACGGCGTATTGACCAAAGCTTTCCATTCCTTCCAACATTTTATCGACCGAAAGAATCAGACATAGCACGTTGTAAGTTATTACTACGGAGACATTAAATACAACAAGTTTTGTAATATATCTCAGAACACTGTTTTTTATTTTCTTCAATATTTCGCAAAGAGTAGGGTAGTAGCCGAAAAAAGAAAGAAAAAAGCAATCCGCCTCAATTTCAGGAATCAGCATAAATGAAAGTAAGGAAACAGCAATATAGGATAAAACAGCCCATTTTGGATTTATCTGTTCGCATATAGTCCATATAAGAATTCCGGCAATTGCGGGAACAGCATAGGCAAGCGAAGGAATCAATGCACCAAACATAAAGATGATGCACAATGCTGAAATAATAGCACAAAAAGATATTTTAAAACTAAGTTGCTTAGAAGAATTAAGGGACATAGCGCAACCTTTCTATTTATTTGTTATACAATAAGAGACTCTTTTCTTTGAGTTCTCTACCATCTCTCAGGATTTGAATAAGTCTTTCAAGATCACCGTTTTCTATTGCATCTCTGTATTCGGTAATGCTGTTAATTACACAATTTATTTCCTTTAATAAAGCTTCTTTGTTGCACATAAA
Source organism: Ruminiclostridium sp. (assembly GCA_045579565.1). Classification (GTDB taxonomy): domain Bacteria; phylum Bacillota; class Clostridia; order Oscillospirales; family Ruminococcaceae; genus Ruminiclostridium_E. The sequence goes on along the minus strand of JAZNML010000004.1, from coordinate 11,987 downwards.
CAACTCAGACCACATGTATTCATTTAATTTCGCTACACGGGTAAGATCTTGGAAGCTACCGGCAGAAAAACCGTCATAATTAAGCATAGCAGGACTTTTTACATAGGCATTGGAAACAACGTGTGCAAGCTGTGAAGTATATGCAATAACCTCATCATGCTTCTGAGGAGAAGAAACAACCGCTTTTCCGAAATTAATGCTTCCTGCGAGAGTTTGCAGAAGATCTACCGCAATCTGAGGTGTATCATCGGTTGGAGTAATAATAAAACTTGCACCTTCAAACAGGTTATCGGTAGAATATTCAAAACCTGAGAATTCACGTCCGGCCATAGGGTGTGTACCTACAAAGATTACACCATACTCGTCAAGCACAGGTGTGCATTCATTCACAATATACTCCTTGACACCGCAGGAATCAATTACAATACTTCCTTTTTTGAACTTTGAAGCATTTTCTTTAACAAAATCAACAATGGCTTCCGGATAAAGACATACAATTGTAAGATTTGCTTCCGAAAGTCTGTCTGGGGTAATTTCTTCATCGATTGCTCCGCATTCGAGAGCTTGTTTAATTGTTTTCTTATTTTTATCAATTCCAAGGATTCGATGAAATGTATTTTTCTTTAATGCTTTACAGAATGAACCTCCGATAAGACCAAGTCCGACAACAGCTATATTCATGGAAAAATTTCCCCTTTCTCGATTTATTGCTTTAAACTGTTATTTAATATTATAATACAATTCAAGAATAAAATCAAGTCTTTTGAAAATTATTTTTTTATTTTTACATCGGAAAGAGGATTTTTATCGATTGCATTTCTTATCTGTTCATTTGCAACGTGTGTATAAATTTGTGTTGTATCGAGGTTTTCATGGCCCAGAACTTCCTTTAAAACACGCACGTCAACTCCATTCTGATACATAAGTGTAGCAGCAGTATGACGGAGCTTGTGTACAGAAAAGCCCATACCACTGAGTCCTGAAAGCTTTAATTTTTCTTCTATTATTTGTTCGACTCGCCTGTTAGATATTCGTGTGCAGCGTCTACTGATAAAAAGTGCCTTATCATTTGATGCTGGGCGAACGTTTATGTAATTATTGTACGCATCAATACAAGCGGAATTGAGATAAACTATTCTTTCCTTACTACCTTTACCAAGTATTTTTATATATGTTACTTTCTGTCCATTAACTTCGGTGCTCATATAATCCCTGCAATCAATACCAACTAATTCGGAAAGTCGCATTCCGCAGTTAAGAAAAAAGGTAATCATACAAAAGTCTCTGTAATCTTCCCATACCTTAAAATCTGAGCAATTTTTAAGAAGGGTAGTAGCTTGTTCAATTGTAAGGTGTTTTGGTAATGCTTTTTTGGGAGATGGAAGTTCAAGATTTTGAGCGGGGCTAACGTCAAACCACAACTTTTTAATTGTCAGGTATTTAAAAAATTGGCGTAATGTTACTGCTTTACGAGCGCGTGCTTTTCCATGATTTTCACGCTCGGAGGTGACATAAGCAAGAAAAGAAAGTAAATCATTAAGTGTAACTTTTTTTACAAGCTCTTCCGGTGTATCTGCTATTTTTATATCTTTAAATTCAATGTTCTTACATAATCCGTTTTCTTGTTTTAAAAACCTGAGAAAAAGCTTTATATCTGTATAATAATTTTTAACAGTAAGTTCAGATCGCATTTTTATCGTGGAAATATAGTTAAGGTATTCTTGAAGATAGTAAGGGCAATCATCAAATTTCATACATTACCTCCAAATTAATCTTCTTTCTTTTCTCTGAAAACTATAAGTTTTTCTATACAATTATCACATACATCAATAATCACAAATTTCAAATCTTCATACTTGACATGCGGATGAATAGTTACATCCTCAGGAAGATAGCCAAGTAAATGAATAACAAAACCTGAAATTGTATCATAATCGTGTTCATCAGGAAGCGAATAACCAAACAATTCCAGAACTTCATCCGGGTCTGCTTCGCCATTTACTTCGTACTTATCATTTTGTAATTTCTTAATTAATGCATCCTCGTCATCATATTCATCCTGAATATTTCCCATTACAGATTCAACTATGTCTTCAAGAGTAACAATTCCGGCTGTTCCGCCATACTCATCAACTACAATAGCCATACCGGATTTCATACCTGTAAGGAATTTAAAGGTATCGCTACAACTACATTTTTCAGGAATAAAAACACCTTCACGTATAAAATTTCTGAGATCAAAGCTGTCAAGGTTATCAGAGCCCACAAGACTAAGAAGATCCTTTACAATAACTATACCGAGGATTTTATCGATTGACCCCTCATAAACAGGCATACGCGAAAAACCATCTTCAAGAGCAATATAAATAATATCATCTAATGATTCATTTACGTCAACTGCAACTATATTTACTCTATGGGTCATTACATCTGCGGCACATAAATCATTGAACTCAAAAACATTATTAATCATTTCAACTGAAGTATCTTCGATAGTGCCTGATTCGTTTCCTGCATCCACCATGGATAGAATATCATCTTCGGTGACATCCTCCCCATAACCTTCGCCAATGAGTTTTTTTAGAATAAAAGTAAGTCCTTTATTGATAATTACGAGAGGGAACAGAAGAATTTCAGCTATTTTATTATGTTTTCGCCCGTCAGTATCCATTTTTGTTTTTCCTTTCAAAGAATCATTTTAGATTGAAAAATTCTTTTGCATTGTTGTTACATATTCTAACAACTTCTTCTATTGTCATATTTTTTATTTCTGCTATTTTTTCAGCTACATGAATTACATAACTACTATCATTCCGTTTTCCTCTGTGTGGTACAGGAGCCATATATGGAGAGTCGGTTTCCAGCATAATTCTTTCAATTGGTATTTCGTGACAAGCTTCTACGGCTTTTTTTGAGTTTTTAAATGTAAGAACACCCGTAAAGCTTATCATCATTCCTAATGAAATTATTTCTCTGGCTATTTCTACACTGCCGGAAAAACAGTGGACAACACCTTTCGGTTTATATTTTCGGAGAATGTCCATTGTATCTTGAGTTGCTTCCCGGGAATGAACAATTATTGGCAGATTAATTTTTTGAGCAAGTTCAATTTGTTTAATAAAAGAATCAATTTGAACATCTCTGTTATATCCGTCATAATGATAATCCAATCCGATTTCACCGATTGCAACTACTTTTTTGTTTTTACTTAAATCAAGGAGAATATCAATATATTCAGACGGCAATCCCATACAATCACTGGGATGTATTCCGACAGAAGCATAGACAGATGGAAATTTTTCGGCAATTTCAATTGCTTTTTTGCTACTATCAATGGAACAGCCGATTGTTATTATGTTTTCAGTGTAGTTATCTGTTATTTCTTTAAGAATTTCGAATCTATCACAGTCAAATGCCGAATCATCATAATGAGCATGTGTGTCGGTTACTTTTAAATTCATTGAAGTTTCTTTACGCTATCCCTTTCTATAAGTTTACCGGTAACTAAAACACGACCGCACTTGTAATTGTTGTCTCGTATTTTTCTGATAATTATTTCTACCGCTTCGTGAGACATACGATAGCTGTTAACGTCAATTGTTGTAATTCTCGGGCTGGATATAGTTGAGTAAATATGATTGTCATAACCAACGATTGAGATATCGCCTGGAACTGAATAACCCTTTGATTTAAGCTGATTTATAAGAGTATAGGCTGTTTCGTCGCAGTTGCATACAAAAGCAGTCGGCATTTCAGCAGGAAGGGAAAGCTCTGGGAATGATATTCCATCTGCATTACGGTCATCAATTATCCAATTAGGATTTACACGAAGATGATTTTCGATATGAGATTTATAAAAACCTAAGTATCTGTCCTGAATACTGGAAGTGGACCCTATTGTTCCGACAAATCCAATTTTCTTATGACCGTTATGAATGAGGTAATTGGTAATGGTGTAGGCGCCAAAGAAATTATCAGCAAGAACGGTTTCAACATCATTTTTTCCGCTATAAAAGTCAAGAAAAACAGTAGGAACATTTGCGTTAAGAAGAGCATTAACATAACTTTCGCTGAACTGTCCAAGTACGATTATACCATCAACTTTTTTATCCATTACTGAATTAGGCATTTCGCATTGTTGTTCATCAGAATCAGTTATTACTTCAAGTATACCGTAATAACTCTGTTTCTGCAATAATTCAACGATATAGCGGTAAACAACCCAGTAAAATGCGCTTGCATCGTGAATAAAGTGTTTTGCAACAACAACGCTTATGCTATAAGTGAGATTATCCTTTGATGTTTTTGATGATGAATTAAAACGATAACCCATTTCGTTTGCTTTTTGTTTAATACGTTCTCTGAGTTCATTACCAACGCCGTCTTTATCACCGAGTGCTTTTGAAACGGTTACTGTACTAACTCCTAATTCGTTTGCAATATCACTCATTGTTACTGATTTTTTAATCATTTTAATACCCCATTAACTTTTATTTACTTTAATATTTATTTTAAGTTAAAAAAAGCGTTTTGTAAATGTTATTTTTGTACAAAAATAACGATATTCTGTTGTTGCAATTGTCTATAAATAATAATTATTAAGAATTTCACAATATAATTTTTAAGTAAATTTAATTTTATATATTTTGTGTTTGATTATTTACTTAAAAATTATGCTCTATAAAAAATGAAATCGATTTTTGTATAATGTGTATATTGTAAACTTTTACATGATATGGTATAATTAGTTATATTTAATCTTTTATCAGGGATTTTTGTTTTAATCATAAAGTGAGGAACAATTATGAGTGTTACAATCAAAGATGTTGCCAGAGCTGCAAATGTTTCTGTTGCTACCGTTTCCCGTGTACTTAATAAAAAATCAAATGTTTCTGACGAAGCAATTGCTGCTGTTAATGAAGCTGTTGAAAAGCTTGGTTACAGCCCCAATTTTTTGGGTAGAGATTTAAGAAAAAGTGAGACAAGACGTATTCTTGCAATTATCGCTTCCACCGAACAGAGCTTTTACTCAGAAGTTTTAAGAGGAATGGAAGAAACCGCATCTGCGAAAGGCTATGATGTTCTTATAGCTACCACCAGAGATGATCCTAACCATGAAATGCATCTTCTTGGTATGCTTTTTTCACGTTCTGTTGACGGGGCTGTTCTTCTTGGTCCGAAACTTGATGCTGATACTATTTCTGCACTTGCTGAAAATCACAATATAGCTATGTGTCTGGAAAGACTTGATAATTGTAACGTACTAACCGTTACTATTGATAACGTTAAGGCTGGAAGAGACGCTGTATCTTATCTAATAAACAAAGGCAGAAAGCGTATCGGACTTATAACAACTAAGCAGCGCAGCCAATCTTCCGTTGACAGAGAAAAAGGATATTATCAGGCACTTGATGAAAATGGCATAGAAATTGATGAAACTCTTGTTTATTACGGAGATTATTCTTCTGAATCCGGTACAAGAGGCTGTGAGTATCTCATGAGTCTTGACAACCCTCCTGACGCTATTTTCTCCATTTCGGATATGATTGCAATTGGCGCAATGAATTACGCACTTTCTCATAATGTTAAAGTTGGCAGCGATGTTTTGTTTTTCGGCTTTGATAATATACAATATTCGCATATTTTCGTACCGCATCTTTCTACCGTTCAACAGCCTTGTTTTATGCAGGGTAAACTTGTTGTAGAAAAGTTAATTGAAAACATGAAGGCTGAAACGCCTGATAAGTCATTATATATGCTTCCTCATAGTCTTGTTCTTCGTGAAACAACAGGGGATTAAAGGGAAATGAAATGAATACAATAAACAATATTATTAAATTTGCATCACCTGGTGATCAGGAAAAATGGGAAGAATATTGTCTGCCTATCGGCAATGGTTACCTTGGCGCTACTTTTTTCGGAGGAGTAAACAGAGAACGAGTTGTTCTTAATGAAAAAACCTTATGGTTAGGCGGTCCTTCTGAGTCAAGACCTGATTACAATGGCGGTAACCGAAAAGGTGCATATAAGTATGTAAAGGAAGTTCAGGACTTATTACATAATAACAAGTATGATGAGGCCATTGATAAATTACCAATGCTTACCTGCGAAACAGGTGATGGATATGGCGCATATCAACTTTTATGTGATGCTGTTATTACTCACTCAAATATTAATCCTGATAATATCAGCAATTATTATAGGCAGATTGACTTAGATAAATCTTTATATGAATGTGCATTCGATTATGAGGGTGCTCATCATATAAGAAGAGCTTTTGCATCATATCCTGATCGTGTTATCTGCATGCATTTCAGCAGTGATAAACCCCGTAGGATATGTATAAGAATCACACTTGATAAATGTCACGAAGGAAGCGTTATTTCTGTCGTTGATAACAGACTTGACTATTATGGTGCATTAACAGATAATCAGTTACGTTATCAAGGTTCATTTGTTATTTCAAGCAATGGCGGTGAAGTTATTTGTAGTAAAGATAGTATAATGGTTGAGCATGCAAATGATGTAACTGTTTATTTTACTGCCGCTACTGATTATTCAGATGAATATCCAACGTACAGAACCGGCGTTTCTCCTGATGTTGTTGTGAATGGTATTCTTGATAATTGCACAAAAAAGAATTTTGATGAGTTATATAGAGTTCATTATGAGGATTATTCTGCACTTTATAACAGAGTACAACTTAGATTGAACAATATTGACGGCGATATTCCGCCGGTTGATTGTTTGTTATCCGAATACATAAACAGCTATAACAAAGACATTGCTTCTCAGTTAGAACCGTTGTATTTCCAGTACGGTCGCTATCTGTTGATTTCCTCTTCACGAAAAGATTCATTACCTGCAAATCTTCAAGGTGTCTGGAATGAGAGTAATTGTCCGCCTTGGTGCTGTGATTATCATATTAATGTTAATCTTCAAATGAATTATTGGCTTGCTTATAATACAAATCTTGCTGAAACAGCAAAGCCTCTTATAAGATATCTGGATAAGATGAGAAAGCCCGGAAGAGTTACAGCAAAAGAATACTACGGAATTGCTTCCGATGAAAATAACACCGAAAATGGATGGATTGCACATACCCAGGCTACACCATTCGGATGGACTTCTCCCGGTTGGGATTTTTACTGGGGATGGTCTACTGCAGCGATTGCGTGGCTTATGCAAAACATCTGGGAATATTATGAGTTTACTCTCGATAAAGAAACTCTTAGAAATGAAATATATCCTATAATGCGAGAAAGCGCAGAATTTTATCGTCAGTGGCTTATTTATGATGATGTTCAGGATAGATTGGTATCTACTCCCACATACTCACCCGAACATGGTCCTGTATCAATAGGAAATACCTATGAACAAAGTCTCATTGAACAGTTCTATAAAGATTTCATAACAGCCTCTGAAACGCTTGGTGTTGATGAGGAACTACGCAATATAATCCGCAACCAATGTGAAAAACTTAACCCTTTTTCAGTTGGTAGCTGGGGTCAATTAAAAGAATGGTATGAAGAAGATGATGAGGATTTTGATAACACAAAAACTCAGAAAAATCATCGTCATATATCACATCTCATGGGATTATATCCAGGAAAAGCCATTAACTCCAATACACCTGAACTGATGAAGGCAGCGATAACTACAATGAACGATCGAGGAGATGAATCAACAGGTTGGGCTCGTGCATATAAGCTTAATCTATGGTCAAGAACAGGTGATGGAAATCGAGCATACAAAATACTAAACGGTTTACTTACTGGTTGTACTTTTCCGAATTTATTTGATTTTCATCCTCCGTTTCAGATTGATGGTAACTTTGGCGGTACTGCCGGTATGACTGAATTGTTATTACAAAGTCATGAAGGTTTCATCAATCCACTTGCTTCTTTACCAGATGCATGGTCTGATGGAGAATTCAGCGGCTTATGTGCCAGAAACGGTTTTGAGTTATCAATAAAATGGTCTGAAAAAAAAGCTGATATAATTCGCGTGCTTTCCAAAAATGGCGCTATTTGTAAAATCAAAACCGAATTTAAAAATGTTACAGACGAAAGTGGAAATATTATTGAAACCAACTTCGAAGATGGTATTATTACATTTTGTACTATTCCTGGTTGTAGTTATACCTTATCTTAGTGATTTATCAATATGCAAATGTAATAGGAGAATTTAAATGTTAAAAATTCTTTTTAATGACAACTGGCAATTTGTTTTAAAAGAGCATGGGAATACACTTGCGGAATTGGAAAATGAAACAGATTGGCATAATGTGGAAATTCCACACGACTGGCTTATAGGAGACCCTCATCATTTCTATGATTCAGGTGAAGGATGGTATAAAAAAGAGTTTAATATAGATTCTTTAAATGAAAATGAAGCATACATTTTATGCTTTGATGGCGTTTATATGAACTCCAATGTTTATGTAAACGGTAAAGAGGCTGGCACCTGGAAGTATGGTTATTCATCGTTTAATTTTGATATTACTAATCTTATAAATGAAGGTAAAAATATAGTATTTGTTCAGGTTAGACACGAAACACCTAATACCAGATGGTATTCAGGTGCAGGAATTTATAGAAATGTATATTTAAGAAAAACAAGTAAGATTCATATTTTAGAAAACGGTGTTTATATATCAGCAAAAAAAGAATCTGAAAAATGGTTGGTTAATATTGAAACAGAAACAAGTTACAGTGGCTGTGAAGTAAAGCACACAGTTTATAATCAAAAGGGAACTGCAATTGCAGTAGTTAAAGGAAATGTACGTAATAATAATTCAATCCTTAGATTTTATGCTGAAAATCCTTGTATCTGGGATATAGATAATCCTTATTGTTACAGAATAAAATCAGAACTTGTACTTGAAGGAGTTGTTCTTGACGAAATTGAAAATACTTTCGGTTTCAGAAATGTAGAATTCAATTCTGAAAAAGGATTTTTACTTAACGAAAGACAATTAAAGATTCACGGTGTATGTATGCATCATGACTTAGGTGCCTTAGGTGCTGCTGTAAATAAAACAGCTCTTCGCAGACAGCTTGAAATACTGAAAAGCTTTGGTGTTAATTCTGTTCGTACATCACACAACATGCCTGCACGTGAACTCATTGAGCTCTGCAACGAAATGGGCTTACTTGTAAATTGCGAATCTTTTGACATGTGGGAATTACCGAAGAACAAGAATGATTATGCACGCTTTTTCAATGAATGGTATGCCAAAGATGTAAAAGCATGGATTGAACGTGATAGAAATGCTCCATGTGTTATAATGTGGAGTATTGGCAACGAAATACTTGATACTCATGCAAGTGAACGCGGGCTTGAAATTGCAAAAATGCTCAGAGAAGAAGTGTTGAAGTACGATAAATACGAAAATGCTGTATGTACGATTGGCTCCAACTATATGAGATGGGACAACGCTCAGAAGGTTGCAGATTATCTTAAATTTGCCGGATACAATTATGCTGAGGATTTATATGATGATCACCATAAAGCTCATCCAGACTGGTTTATTTACGGTAGCGAAACCGCTTCAACTGTTCGTTCAAGAGGTATCTATCATCGTCCTGCAACTACACCTATTCTAACACACAGCGATTTACAATGCTCTGATTACGGTAACAGCGTTGTAGGATGGGGAAAATTCCAGGAAAAAGCATGGATAGATGATCGTGATAGAAATTATTGCGGAGGACAATATGTTTGGACAGGATTTGACTATATAGGAGAACCGACACCTTATAGCACCAAAAACTCTTATTTTGGTATCGTAGATACCGCAGGTTTTCCTAAGGATTCTTATTATTTATATAAATCTGTGTGGGTTGATGCAGAAAAAGATCCTTTCATTCATATTTTACCTTACTGGGATTTTAATATTGGTGACGATATTGAAGTATTTACTTATTCCAATCTGGAAGATGTTGAGCTTTTCTTCAATGGAAATTCATTAGGAAAACAGCATATTGATCTTCTTCACGGAGATGTACTTCACGGAATTTGGAATGTTAAATATAAAAAAGGTACTCTAACTGCCAAAGCGTATGATAAAACCGGTAAAGTTGTTGCAGAAGATGTCGTTTCATCTTTTTCAGAACCCACCAGTATAGAGGCTGTTGCGGATAAAAACGAATTACTGGCAGATGGCAAAGATCTTATTTTTATTGAAATTTCTGCGAATGACGAAATGGGTATTCCTGTTGCAAATGCAAGAAACAGAATTAAAGTAACTGTTAATGGTCCAGCGCGACTTGTCGGTCTTGACAACGGTGACAGCACCGATTATGACAGTTATAAGAGCAACAACAGACGACTGTTTTCTGGTAAATTATTAGCTATTGTTCAGTCCACTTTTGATGTAGGAACAATCACAGTTTCTTGTGAAAGTGACGGTTTGGGCGAAAAAATGCTTGTTCTCGAATCGGTAGAGTGCGAAAACAATAGCACTATTTCAATTTGTGAGGGTTATTATCCTTATTTTAAAACTGAACCATGCAAAAACGATAAGTATACAAGAAAAATCGAACTCAGAGCTGATAGATCAGTCCTTGATGAAGAGAATCCTACTGTTCTAATCAATGCCCATATTTATCCTGATAATTCTGATTTTAAGGACATTGAATGGAAATGTGTTCTTGATAACGGGGTAGAAGTAGGCCATTCTGATATAAAGCCTATTCTTGATGGTGCTGTTATTAGCGCAAAAGGTGATGGTAAGTACAGAATTCGTGCTGTTTGTAATAATGGAACTAATCATGCGGAAATTATTTCTGATCTTGTTTTTGAAAATGTAGGATTTGGAAGTACGCTTACTGACCCTTATGCTTTTGTTTCAGCAAGTCTTTACAATTTCAGCAATCAGCCTCTCAATATTGTTGAGAACGCTGCCATAAGCGGTATAAAGGATCGTACAGTGATCGGTTTCAATAATATCGATTTTGGTAGTTTTGGTTCTGATGAAATTATATTGCATTGTGGTCATTGCGGAGGAAGTGAACCTATTCCAGTTGAATTATGGCTTGGAGACGCTGATAACGGTGGAAGAATTATAGAGACTTTGCTATTTGAAAACAATGGTCTTTGGGATAATTTTGCGCCACAAAAGTTCACGCTTCCTGAAAAAATCAAGGGAATTACTTCGTTATCCTTTGTTGCAAATCAGCATATTATTATTGGTGGTTTTGAATTTACTAAGAAAAATAAGGCTTACGAATGTCTTAGTCCTACTGATAACGATGGCATATACGGAGATGATTACAGTATTGAAGATGATGCTGTTATCGGAATAGGTAATAATGTTGTTATCAACTTTGATTCAATGGACTTTTTCGAAGGAACAACTAAAATTACTGTTTGTGGAAAAACATCTAACAACACAAATACAATTCAGCTTAGATACAATGACGATAATGATGTTCAACAAACACAATTAATTGAATTCCCGAACAGTAATGATTACACTGAGGTTTCTTTTGATTTGGAAATAATCTCTGGTACTAAGAACATCAGTTTTGTTTTCTTACCTGGTAGTAATTTTGATTTCAAATGGTTTAAATTTGAGTAATAAAAAATCCTCTTTCAGGTGAAAGAGGATTTTTTGATTTGAGTTTTAATAAAGAAATGCGTTTTTGAGAAATCAAAAACGCATTTTAATACCATATATCAGAAATTAATATTATTTACATCGGAATTAGCAAGCAATACTTCCTTTTTAGGAATACGCTTTAAGGGATTGTATATAAATTTCTTACAAGAATCATAAGCTTTAACATCACCAAACTTCGTACAACTATACTTATCATTTTCCAAAGCAGTACAAAGCTCGCAATATTTACATGCAGGCTTAATATTATTACCAAAAAGCTTTTTCTTTGCCATATTTCATTCTCCCTTTCTTATAAAGTAATTACTTTTTATATATTATAACATATATTTATAAAAATTTCTACCCCTTTTTAAAATTTTTT
>JAZNML010000003.1:0-59680 GCA_045579565.1 Ruminiclostridium sp. | reverse complement strand
TTCTGTCCCATATTTGAGACGTTGCCGTCTGCTGATATGATTGTCTTTGCTGTAATCTTTGCAAACTTTTCTGCCTTTGCCTTGTATTCCAGCTTGTTTTCTGCCTTGTATAAGTCCATATACTTGTTCACAAGGTAAAGCATATTGTAACCGCTGCTTCGGGTAGGATTACGAAGGTCGATTACGGATATCTTGTATCCATAGTATTTTTCTGCAATGGTAGCTGTGTTTCTGTAAAGGTCACCCTTTGAGTCGGTGGTTACAAAACTCATACCTGCTGCACAGCAGTATTCTATGTTGGGATATAGGAAGTTTGCTGTCTTGCCGACACCTGACGCACCTATCATCAGAGTGTGTATGTCGGCATCATCAACAAGTGCAACCATTTCTGTCCCTCTGTGACCGCAGCCGACTATGAGACCATCTGTTGTGGGGAGTTCCTTTCCTTGCCGCCATAGTGTCGGCTTATAGGGGATTTGCTTGTAGGTGGAAGATATTTCTTTGGGTGTTGCAAACCTTGCTGTACCGTGCTGTCCGTTGCCTACAGCCCGGAGCTTGAATGATTTTAAGGAACCCATACTGTTAAAGCCTATGATAGCGGCAACCACAAGGAACATAAGGCCTGCAACTACAAGTAATGTTATCTGTGCTGAATTCATTTTTTGTTGTCCTTTCCTACATTGCTATCTTTATCTGTTCCGACTCATCTTCCGAGCTGTCCTGTGTTTCCTGCTGTGACTGTTCTGTTGGGTTTAACAGCATTTCAGTCTGACATGATATGGCCTGGGAAACTATTGTAACAAGCTGTCTTGCAATATCACGCATTTCTTCTTTGGTAGCGGAAGGCTTGTTTCGTAGTGTATCGGTAAGAACCTTTACGGTTTTCGACAGCTCATCTTCTTTTGCGGTTATTTTGCCATTATCCATATAGGCACGATAGCTTTTCTGTAAGCCTTTACGGAGTATTTCAAAGATATCTTTTTCTTTTCGTGCATCGGAACAGAATCTGTGAGCTATACCGCAAGCAGAGGACAGTGCGTAGGTGGCAAGTTCATGGTATGCTTTTGACTTATTTGTGGATTCTAAAAGTATTACCAGATGTCTTGGCATAACACTTTCGTATGATAGATTCATGAGACCTATGCAGTATGTGTTCTTCCTGTGGTGTTCCTGTCTTGGTATGGGAACTACATTATTCAACATTTTCAAGTCCTCGTTCCAGTCCTTGTTGAGTGCTTTCATTCTGAATATGCCGGAGTATCCCTCATCCAAGAGAATATCCCGAATCCTGTCTGCTGCGTCTATACCGCCAACATCACAGTCGGTGCAGATATAGATTTCGTTAAGGTCCGGATGAGATTTCAGAGCCTGAAGCACAGCACTTTCATACACACCGTTCATGGCAACGTAGCTGTGTTCGGTCCAGTTATTCTTGTTGTGCATTGACACGAATGATAAAAGGTCAATGGGTGCCTCAAACACAAACAGCTTGTTGCTTGTACCGAAATGAGCAAAGCTGTATTTTGTATCGGAACCCTCTACAGTTATACGAAATGTTTCACCGTATGAAAGGGTTGAACGCTGATGTGCCTGTCTTGGAACACCGTTTTCATCCTTACCTACAAATACCACATTGTGATGAGCTTTATCTTCGTAGATGCTCTTGTTATGAGCAAAGAAATAACATCGGGATCGATAAATCGGTGCTTTGTGAGATATGCAAAGGTTCTTCGCATATTATCGTTAGGATCGGGAAGTTTGAATTCTTTCTTAACCTGTTCAACAGCAGAAAAAGAAGAGGTGACAGTCGCTTCATAGCTCTGACTTGCCGTTCTTCCAAGCAGTTCTTCCATTGCATCCTGATATGACATACCGTAGTGGTCTTTCAGAAACTGAACAGGGCCTCCACCTGTCTGATTCTTATGATCATACCACCTGTTAACGCTTATTGTAATGCTGTCATGTGTTCCGGAGCTGTCGGTGTAGATGAGTCGGAACTCTTTTCCGAACCTTTTGAGCGTTTCTCCCCTCTGAAGAAGAAAGGACACCAGATCAGTTTCTGATGCCCTGTGCTTTTCTTCATCGGAATAGTGAATATACTTACTCATAGTATTACTTTTTCCTTTGTATTATAAAATCTATTCAGTTTCTACTTAACTTGTAAGTCCAGTGTGAACCGAACCTAAGTCCTGATTCATAATGGTTAAATGAGAATATACAAGTTAGAGGAGTTACCGCCTTTTTGTCTGTACCTGCGTTTCTTCTTGATGCACTTGGCATCTTCAAGGTCGTGCAGCGCTCTTTTGACGGTACTCCTTGACAGTTTCAAGTCCTCGCATATTGTTGCTATGGAGGGAAAGCAGGTACCAGTCTTGTTACACCTGTCGCATAGGTACATATATACCGATACGGCACGATGCGGAAGGTTCCTGCAGTAGATTTCACGTCTTGTGAGCATTTGTTTATTCCTTTAGTATTCTTGCTTTATTGTGTGGTCATCCTTGAGACCTAACGCTTTCTTCTTGCGGCTTATGGCTGCTTTTAGCTTACGCTCGCTTATGAACCTTGTGTGGTTTTTTCGCTCATAGTCATCTGATATGAGTCTGCCGAATGAAAAGAGCATGGAGAGTACGGCGTTGTTTATGGACGTCTGATAAAACCTGTCCATATTTTCAAGGAGATGTTGTGCGTACTCGTTTCCTGATTCTGCGGATATGGTGAGCCATTCCCGAGCAAGGTCAGTATCCCGTTCCACACCCTTGCCGAACAGATATATCTTTCCGAGAGCATAAGAAGCGGCACTATGTCCAAGCTCTGCCGAGCGTTTTAGCATAGCAATACCTCGCTGTGCGTCCTGTGAAATAACATCGCCCTCTGTGAGCATTTTTCCGTACTCGCAGAGGGCGTATTTGTTATTCATTTCAGCAGAACGGCGGAAGTATTCCGCAGCCTTTTCGAGATAAGTCATACAGCCTATTCCTTTCAAGGTTATAGCTCCGAGTCTGTATAACAGCTTATCGTCAGCGGTCTTGTTATCCATTTTCAGAAAGCCTCGGTATGCCTCTCGAAAGTATTTATCCGATTGCTCGGGGTTCTGTTCCGTTCCGATACCGTCCCGAAGCATTTTTGCCGCCTCGTAGCAGGCATAGGCGTTGTGCTTGTCTGCGGATTTCTTGTACCACTCGAATGCCTTTTCATAGTCTTGTTCAGTTCCGTTGCCGTAGCGATACAGCCCGCCGAGTGAATATTGTGCATATCCATTATCCGCAATTGCCGCTTTCCGAAACCACTTGAAGGCTTCGGTGTAGTTCTGCTCCGTTCCGTAGCCGAGATTATACAGCTTTCCGATATGATACCACACATAGGGCTGCATTTTTCCCGCAGAGGCTTGGAGGTATAGAAAGCCTTTCAGAGTTCTTGTGTAGTATTCCTGTGCCTTTGGGATATTCTCCTCACCGAGCCGTCCTCGCTGATACATCTTCGCTATGTTATACATTGCAGGAACATTGCCTTTGTCAACCTCCTTCTGAAACATAGCAAGAGCATTTTCATAGTCGCCGTCATACATTAAGCCACAGGCGGTCTTGTAGTCACCTCGCCAGTTCATGTGATAGCTTTCAGCGGTGATGTTCTCCTGCAGCTCTTCGGAGGTTTCTTCTACCTCATCGGGAACAATACTCGGTATTGGGGGTTCAAGTTCGGGGGATATATCCATATTCAGAACTGCTCGGATGACGGAATTCTTTATTGGCTTGAATGCTTTGTTATCTTCGAGGGAAGGGAAAGACGGCACAGCACTTGTGTATGTGGAATATTTCTGATGTTCAAGCTCACACCATAGAGCGTACATTTTTTGCAATGCAGAAGTTTGAGTAAATTCGGCAATGATTTGATCGACTGTTTTCTTGACCTCGGGTTGTAAATATCCATATACCTTTTTACCTTTGGTACGTTGTAGCTGTGCGGAGAGCTTGAGAATAAGGCCTTGCAGTGTTGGGTTGACCTCATCTATGTTCTGCAAATCCTTGACAAGCGAATTCATAAGCTGTTCTGCATCGTTTCGTATATTATTTCTCACCTCCGTTTGCTGCTGATACAGATTCTGAAGCTCGTTGCGGTAGATATCGTTTGCGAATGTACTACGGATTTTCTCAATGCCTGCATTAGTGAGATAACCCTCTTTCGGATCAACCGAATACATAACGATATGAACATGGGGATTGGATTCCTTATTATGAAAGGCGGCATACCAACGGATGTTCTGTGCAGAGATTTTCTGTGCTTCGGCAATGTCACAGATATGTCTGCGGACTAAATCACGCCACATATCCAGTGTATTATACCCCATACGCTCTGCATCATCTCTGCGGAGCGAAACGATATGCGTCCATACCGTTCCGTTATGCTGTGCTACCTCTTTTGCAGCTTTGTCAAGTATGATTGGCTCGTCTGTATCTGAAAACAAACCGTGAGTGCCCTGTTTCACAACATTCGGGCGAGTACCGAGATAGTTGATGAAAATCTCTCGGTCTATATCTTGCTGCGAATTCATTTGTTCCGTTAATTCCACCCCCTCTCTTGTTGCGATGTATTTGACATAGTTGTTAATCTTTGAATGGTTGCCGGCTCGAATAAAGCGGCTGGTGACAATTATTTTAGGCATATGTTCTCCTTTTTACAGTTTTGGGTATGAAAAAATCCCGACTTTACGGTTGTATAGTTGGGATTATTAATTATTAACTTTTTTACTCAATGAAGGATAATAGTGAATTATCGGAGGTACAAGATGTATAAGGTTTGGATAGGAAATAGAGAATCGGAAATTTTGACATATAATATATTCGATGAGTCTATAACTTATTTCGGGAGTGCAAAAAACGGAAATCATGCCTTTGCTCTCATTAATAGAACGCCAGCCAAATATAGCAACGAATTCAGAGCATATGTTATTCAAAAAATAGACAATATTATTACATCGCATAATGATGCAGAATTTCATTTTTATAATCCTATGTTTGCACATAAAATAATTAGTATTCGTCCAGATCTTGCATGCTTTTTTGCGAATATTAATGATTATGAATTATTAAAATGGATTACTAGCAAAACTTTTGTACGAGAGTGGTTAAGCAATTCTGTTGATGTTCCCCCATATGCATTGCTTTCAAAAGATGAATGTAAAATTAATAATCTTCATTCGCTTTTCGGTAATTATAATGAATTTATTATTCAAAAAGATATATCTGGTGGCGGAGAGGGGACATATTTATTAACACCAATATCAGAATATAGAGTGTTGGATAGCCTTTATTATAATTCTCTTTATTTGGTCTCTCCATACTTATCTCCTAAAGTATCCGCTTGTTGCCATATGCTAATTGATAATGACACAACAACCATTTTCCCGTTTGGTATCCAATCCTCAGCAATTACGAATGACAAAATGATATACAAAGGAACTAGTTACAGTAAAATTAGTAGATTTAATAACTGTGTGGTTAATAGCTTGAATGAAAAAGCATTTATTATAGGCGAACGTCTTCGAAATATTGGATATAGAGGAATATGTGGCTTAGATTTCATTGTTATAGAAAACACAGTTTTCTTCATTGAAATAAATGCGAGATATCTCGGTTCTTCCTTTTTAATAAATAAAGCATTAAATGAACAAAACAAAATATCGCTATTTGAAATGAACCACATCTGCTTTGATGCAAAACTACCACTTGGTATTCTTGATGGACTCCAAATTAATTATTCAAGTAAATGTGAAAAAAGCGTATCAGTCATGAATCATCAAGAAATACTCGAACTTATTGAAAATAAAAACAGAGGCAGAAGCACATTATTTTTTGATGGTTTGGGAAATTCCAATACTGTGGAAAAAAACACATATTTATATCGAGAAATGTTAATTACGTGATTTAATTAATCGAAAATATCCGATGAAGGAATAATTTGTGTTTTATTATTGGTTAATATAATATAGGAAACACTATTAATTTCTATTTTGCGATTATCTATATTTGATGTAGTATTATATGTGGGTTCCTCTGTTTCATCGTTATTATTTTTCTCAATTTCTAATTTTTTTAGTTTTATGTCTAATTCATTTAATTCTATTTGTTGTTTTAGTGTTTTGTTTTCGATTGATTGTTTTTGTATTTCTTGAATATTTTTTATATATTCAAATACTTTGTTAATAACCGTGTCGACACCTTTTAGGAATAATAACAAAGAGCCAAGAAGATAGCATACCGAATCATAATCAGAGAAAAGATTTACAAATAATTCAAATGGCGAATTATGTCTTAACTCAATATTATAAGTACTTGAAATTTGAGTTGAACGAATAATATCTTCTATCTTACAAATTAATGTGGCTAATTGTGTTTCCGATTCAATATCTGTTTTAATTGATAAATGAAAACTGCTATCATCACCTGAATTGAATAAAAATGTTCTGAAATTAAAAAGGCATCTGTTTGCATCATCATAAGAGATAACTTCTTGAGCTGAAATTCTAGATATTGTATTATAGTATAAATTGTATCTTTCTGTCATGTCAAAAACAGAGTTAATTTTTATTAATCGTGCAAAATTTTCAATCATTCTATAATCATGGTTTTCTATAGCTTTATTAATGCCATACACAATAGCAGCTTTACCTTGTGTTTTCTTTCCTTGAGCAAAGTAGATATTAGCTAGTGGGAAGTAATTACATGAAAAAGAATAGAAAACCTCCAAATTTGTCAATTCACCAAGATATTCTTCTTTGCTAATTCCTGTCTTGATGTTATGTTGAGATGTTATATTAATATCATCATTTGTTGATATGAGATATTGTAACCCACCATAGATATATGGAATAGTCGGAAAAGGAAGTTTCATATTATTCATATGAATATCTCTGAAAACCGAAAATTCAAAATTCATATTCGTAAAGACAACTGAGTTAAAACTGCAACTATCAAATTTGCACAAATCGGTAGTAACAGCATTCCATATGTTCTTTTCAAATTCACATGAACATATGGTTGCTTCGTCAAAACTTACCGAATTCAATTCACAACCTATAAAATAACAATTTGACAGTTTGCAACTTCCAAACTTTGAATTATCGAAACAATTATCTGCATTAAAAGTGCAATTGCTAATAACACTATTTCTAAAATTAATTGAAGACAAATTACAATTACAGAACTCGCAGTTAAAAAACTTTGAGTTCACAAAAGATACACGAGATAAATTGCTACTATTGAATTTACAATTTATAAATATAGCTTGATTTAAATTTTTGGTGGAATAATCTTCAGTTATAGTTGTATCTTTATATGCTATTTTTCTGTCATGTAAGTAATAATGCTTATTTTTCATATGAGATGTTAAATGACTAACAGCGTTATCATAATCACATTCAAAATACGATGGAATGATTCCTTTGTAATTTGTAATTAAGTCGTTCATTGGTTACCTCCGATAATTCACTATTATCCAATGTTTATAACCATTATACACCAATATCAGCTAAATTTCAACACATACCTTCAAAAAATCAACATTGACAAAAATATCTTCCGCTAAATGTACAAATAGACATAATCCGTGCTTCAATATATAATTAAATCACAACACTTGAAGCAAAGGAGCACCATCATGGAATTACAAAATCATATTCGCACGTACCTGAATTACTGCACGGAACAAAAAACGCTGAGTTCCAAGACTACTAAAGCATATAGGACAGACTTGCAGCAGTTCTCTGAGTTCTCGCATAACAAGTTCAGTATAGAATGCATCAGAGAATACATATCGCATATCCACAAGACATTCAAACCTAAAACTGCAAAAAGAAAAATCGCATCTATCAAAGCATTTACGCATTACCTTATGGTGCAGGACATAATCACAGTCAACCCATTTGACAAAATCGATACATCTTTTCGTGAACCTGTTGTCTTACCAAAGACAATTCCATTCAACGTTATAACCGCTATTCTTTCCAACGCATACAGCTACAAAGAAAACTGTTGGACGAGCTATTCCAAAAAGTGTGCTATCAGAGATGTTGCTGTTCTTGAAATTCTATTTGCAACAGGAGCAAGGGTTTCAGAGATCTGCACCCTCACTCCTGATGCAATAGATTTGGACGAGCATACTTTAAAGATATTCGGCAAGGGTTCTAAGGAACGCATCATTCAAATTGAAAATCCCGATGTGCTAAAGGCTCTTAAAACATATCATAGTGAATTTTCGGATGAGATAACTGCAACAGGATTCTTCTTTGTGAACAAATTGCATAATCGCCTTTCAGAACAATCCGTCCGAGCGATGATAAATAAATATACAACCGCTGCAGGATATGACCGTCATATAACTCCGCATATGTTCAGACATTCATTTGCTACACTTCTTCTCGAAGAGGATGTGGATATCCGTTACATACAAAAAATACTTGGGCATAGTTCCATTACCACAACGCAGATTTATACTCATGTCGCTATGGCAAAGCAAAAGGAGATCCTGTCGTTGAAACACCCTCGAAATAAGATCAGTATATAAAACGATATATATTTTTAATATACGATGTTTTTCAATAAAATTCAACATTGACTTGACAAGAGGTATAAAAATCGGAACGAAATGCAATTACCGACAATCCTCCATATCAATATTAGTCTGTTTTCTATTACGTTTTGTTAGGTCGTTTTGAAAAAATTATTCCTGCTGGAACTTCACCGCCTTTTCAAACTCAATCGTACCGTTGATATGACTGACCTCATTAACGCACATTGCGTGAAGCTCTCTCAGAGTATCTTCATCAACCTCATTGGCAGCGGCAATCATATGACATAGCTTGCCCAGTTCAACTGCTATCTTAAAAAGATTTCGGTTAATCCTTTTCTCCGAGCCGTGAACTACTGCGTCCACAGACGAAGTTATCCTCGGTGCAAGGTAGCTTACATTTCTTTCCTCATTAAGAAATCCAATATAGAATTTCACAGCTTTCTCAATGAATTCGCTGGGGGACTTGCAGTTATCTGATTCAAAGATTTTATTTATCTGTTCCTCTGTGGATGGATATATCCACAATGGGATGCGTTTTTTCGTTTCACGCTCCATAATACTCCCTTCAGCCACCTATATAGGTGTGAAACAATCTTGATAAGCTGTTATTGGGTGCACCAACATTTCGCAAATTTTCCTCACACAGCCACCCAAATGCAGTTGTAGAAAAGGCTTGAAAGCGGTAGGCTTTGCCTTCCGCTGTGAGTGTCGGGTGCACCCGACTTTAACTTGCATTAAAATCATAACCCCCGAACCTACCTATACCGGTTCGGAGGCTGATTTCCAAAATTCGTCACAAACGCTCAAATTTGCGTTTTATGACCGATTTGGGATAGTTACCCTATTTCTTTCCTAAAACGCCACACAGGGCATTTCTGCGCCCTTGTGATGCTTATTCTGTTTCATCATCCATTACGGAATCGGAAACGAATGAAGAAATAGGCGGTTCACTACCCGAATTACCGCTAGAACTACCTCGTCTTGACTTATTCGCGGGCATGATTCTTGCTTTCATGTTGATAAAGTCACGGACGTTCTGCGGAACATATTTCTGATAGAGCTGTTCAGTGAACTTTTCAAGCTCTGATTCGATGGAGGTGTTCTTCTGCTCAATATACATTTTCAGAGCTGAATACTTTTCAAGGTCTATCTGAACTGCCACGGATTTAATCATAAATGCACACCCTTTCCTGTTAAATAGTTATTATGCAAAACCCTATGTCACCCTCGACTTCCTCTTTGGAAATCTGTTCGGGTTTTGAGAAACGGTCAACGTATTTCGCACAGAGTTCATCTGAAAGACTGCAGAATTCGTAACCATCCTCGCCCTCAAACTCACCGCAGATAAAGAAAGGTCCGGCAACAATACTGTCACCGAACCGTCTGTTTCCTTCCATTCCGATGAGCTTGGCTTCTTCATTTCCAACCATAATTGCATCGTTAAGGTAGGGTATGGTTTCGATAAGTCCACCGCCAACCGCCTGCTGATATCCATCAAGGTTGTTGGGAATTTCTGTAACGTATGCCGGCTTTCCGGGTTCAACCATAACCACTTTCATCATGTTATCAGTCATCTGAAACTCCTTTCCCACGTTCCATAGCGTCTGCAATCCAACGGTCAGTTTCATCATAAACATGACCGTATGCGTCTATGGTGAGTTCTTTTCCTAACTGGTAAGCAAGAGCAAGTTCCTTGCAGTCTGATGCGTCAACACCTACATGAGTCTTGGGATTAAATGCGTTTCTGTTATATCTCAATCTTAATATCCTCGCTTTCAATTTCGTCTTTGATTCTTGTGTATTCCTTGAGCTGAATGTCAATCATCTCTCTTGCGAACTGGTCAGCACACTCCTGACTCATATCGGGAAGCTCAAAGCCGACAGCACCGCAGAAGTCATCAATCTGATGTTCATAGTTATCATCGGCAAAAATCTGAAAGTAATATCCGTCACAAGTGACGGTCTTACCTTCTTTGTTTACACGCTCTATACCTGTGTCCTGACAGGTAGTGAAGTGAAAATTCTTGTATTTCATTAGTCATATACCCCCTATGGATTAAGATAATCATAAATAGATTCCACCGCAAGAACAGTATTTCCTGTGATGGTATAGTACGAGTAGTCCTCTGCAATATCTTCAAGCACACTTTGGGTATCATCCATCGTCTTGTTCTCGAAATATTCTGTAAATTCTTCAAGGTCTATGTCCGGAAGCTCGGTATCGTCATTTAGGAAGCCGAACTGCAGAGAGAAGAAAACTGCCTTGACCATGTCTACGTCATAATGAACAGAGTCATCTTCTTTCATCATTTCATCAATTATGGTTTCGATTTCAGACAGAGATTCTCTCATATATTCGATTGCCTCGACCTGTTCCTCTGTGAAATTATCGGGTATTTTTACGTCAGTAAAACAGCAATCTCGAAGAGAAGCGTTGGCACCGGTAAGCAGTTGAACAAGTATAGCAATTAACATAACGAGGAGTATTAAAGGCATGAGAAGAGCAAGGACAGCGATTGCAACGATATACCAACAGTTTTTGTCCGTTGCTGCCGCAGCAATCGCTTTCAGGACTAAAGGATGAACAGCCATTACCAGCCACCCTTAAGGTCAAAGAAGGACTGATACATTCTTTCAATATCCTGTCTGCCCTCAACAGCTCTGTCGTAGGCTTCCTGCAAAGGTTTGGGATCCATTCCGTTATCAAGGTAACCTTTCATAATGCCGTTGTAGTATGCATCGGAAGGAATATCTATAGCACCACGATTCATAACATAGGCCATAGCTGTACGGGTTTCGCCGCCTATTTCAATGTCAAACATTTCCTTTCGGTAGTATGAAGGGAATCCCTCATATCTGTCGAGGCTCTTTTCATCGGCAGGTTCAAGCTCCCAGATAAGAACAGGGACTATGCTGTTTTCTTTGGGAACAATAGTCGCAACCCCTCTGAATTCCAGTTCATAGTCCTTGATATATCCTGTTGTAATTCGGTCAGCCGTAGGACAGCGATACGCCATCTGTTCCAGATTTATATTGCTGCCGTAGGCTAAGTAAAGTGTTTTCTGTGACATAACATTTCCTTTCACATTGATATTGTAAAGCTGCTTTCGGAATCTTCTGTTCCTGTTTCTGTTGGTATTTCGCTTGGTTCGGTTGTAGTATTCTCGGACTGGTTTTCTTTCTTTGCCTTTAATCTTTCCTTTTGCAGTTCTGCTTGTTCGGGACTTTTCCATGCGATACAGCCGTCAAGGTTTTTCAGAAGGTGGAGCCTTGCGGTCTTGAATTCATCACCAATCATACCGAGGCGGAGGAGCCAAGTCCTGAAGGTGTATTTCTCATTAGATGATGCCGTAACACGTCTTGATGCACATTTCTGTGTAAGAGCCTGATGAGTAATTGCAAGACAAAGCTGGATGTATGTCTTGATTTCACCTGCATGAAGGGTGGAGTTGAACAGTCTGAATTCGATTGTTCCTTTGCTGAAAAGGCTGTGAAGATTAAGGCAATGATATCTTGAATTATGATAGTGTTCGTAGCTCCCGTCATCGCCTTTGTACCATAAGTCCTGAATTTTATCAAGAGTTTTAGGCTTTTTCCGGTGCAGTTCTTCAAGGAATTCCTGATCAACTTTCTTGCAATAGGTACGTTCTCGGTTTGGCAAAACCTTTAGTGATTTGTAGATTAAGGTTTCCTTTGAGTTCATAATGTTGGTAAGATTTCGGAGAGTTGTGGCATCAAAAGGCGCACCGTTAACATGGATATGAATACCGCAGGAGTCGTTGACCTTTGCCCCTGCTGAACGAAGCTCTCTGACAAGTTGCTGAATTGTTTCGATATCATCATAGTTACAGATGGGAGAAACAAATTCAACTGAATATGATGAGCTGCTTGTCCAGGATGAGCCTTCGGTACATCTGATACTTGCATCACGAACAATTTTCCAGGTGCGTGACTGCTGATCTCTGACAGTATATGTGTCATAACAGCCGCCCATGTGGTTGCTTGTTGTTCCAAAATGGTCTGCAATTACCCCGGCGGCTTTTGATCTTGTAATACCTGTCATTTCGATTTCTATGCCGAATTTTTGTGTCCTCGTAGCTTATACCTCCTTTCATCGAGGGTATGTAAGGGCATAGAAAAAGACCAAGCCTGTGGAGACTTGGTCTTAAATATATTGACTTATTCAGTTTTTGGATGTATAATGGGCTTACAAGTTGTTATATATTCTTTTAGCCTGTTTCCTTTTGCGTGTGGGGAACAGGTTATTTTTTTATTCTTCTGTTTTATTTTCCAGATGCTTTTCAATTACAGCCATAATTTCGTTCAGTCTGCTTTCTCCGACACCTTTAATTGCACCGATTTCACTGCGGAGCTTGGTTGTATCAAGCTGAACAGCGTCGATGTTATCAGCAGCGTTATCAATTATGTCCTTTATGAATTGTTCCATCTGCTTACGGTCAAATGATTTAATTTTTTTATAAGTTGTTCTGTCCAGTAAAAAATCTTTTTCCATATTATTCTCCTTAGTTTACTTTCAATGCCATATAAAGTGTAAATATACCATTATCCGCTTCAACGCTCATATCACCGTCGTACTTGTCAACAATACGTTTTATGTTTGAAAGTCCAAATCCGTGCCTGATAGGATCGCTTTTCGTAGTTTCGGGAAAATTACCGTTAATTTTCAAATCCTTTTCTACAGTGTTTTTTATTATAAGAATAAAGTGACTTTGTTGAACATTGGCAATTATATCAATTATTTTATTAGCATCATCTAATTTTTCGCATGCTTCAAGTGCATTATCAACAGCGTTTCCCAGGACAATACATAAATCAACATTGTCAAAAAAATCGGGAATGTGACCGTCAAATTTTATATTAATATCTGAATGAATACGGCATTTCTCGTTTAGAATTGCATCAGCTATTTTATGTCCTGTATTAAATGTTTTGGCAGACAAGGATATTTCCGAATTGATTTTTTCTATGTATATCAGTGCTTCATTATTTTGATTTGAGTTTATCATTGATTTCAGACATAACATATGATTTGTATAGTCATGTTTAAAATGTCTTAAATCACTATTTAGTATTTCATTCTGGTTGTAGTGTTCAATCTGATTTTCAATTTGTTTTTCCAGAATTGAATTAACGCTGTTGTAGTAGGTTTTAGATATACAGTTGGAGATAAGTAAAACCGTAATTGCTAATGATAAACTTACAATCAATAGGGGCAGTATACTAAATAATGTGTTTTTCATATCATTGTTTGAGGTATTATAATTAATGACATTTATTAATAAGTTAATTGCTGAAATATTAAAGATACTCAGTATATATACTTTAGTTGGAAGAAGGCGAATAACGGTTTTAATTTTATAGTTTTTTCCGAATTTATGAAAAATTATCAATAATATCATTAGTAATGCTCTTGTGATGTTTGAAATGAGATATTTATATATTATATCGCTAAATCCAAGTATAGTTACGCCGAAATTGTAAATCAACAGTTGAATTAAATCACATAATTGTGAAATTAGGAAGAATATGTATAATGCATTTTTGAGAGGGGTTTTCATAAGAGAGAATACGATTAACGGATATCTTACATAGAAAATCAAAAAAGTAATGATATCTAATATTTTATTATCGTTTTCAAAATAAAAACTATAAAATAAAATCGAATACGATATGAATATTATCAAGTGGGTTATAATTTTAATCAATGAAGTTTTAGAGGTGTGTTTGTTGAATATATCTGCAAATAAAATGATATTTAACAATAATATTGTATCTGTAGATATACATAATAGCAATTCTGTGAATTTCATGAATTCATTGTCTCCAAATTGTGGTTTTTTATAAATTTCAAAAATTCTGTTTTGAAAATAGAATAGTATTTATTGCCTAAATCAGCTTTTTCACCATTGTCAAAAAGTATAAATCTTTTATCATAGTTTGTTATATGGCTGAAATTAACAATAAAAGATTTATGAACTCTGAAGAATTTTTCTTTGGGAAGCATATCTTCGATTTCTCCCAAGCATTTTGCAATTTCCAGAGTTGCTTTAGTTGTACGGATTAAAGTGTGTTTTCTCATAGCTTCAGCATATATTATTTCCGAATGTTTAATGCTCCATGTTCTTTCAAGTGTCTTGATTATCAGCAAATTATCTTTGTTAATCGAATCTCTGTATGCATCAAGAGCATCATACATTTTTTTAATATCCAGAGGCTTGGTTAAAAATCTGAAAGTATTTACCGAAAAAGTGTCAAAAACTACATGGGGATAAGCACTAATAAAAATTATAGTGGTTAAATCATTATTTTTTCTAATAAATTCAGAGGTTTCAATCCCGTCAAGACCTGACATTTCATAGTCCATAAAAATTATGTCAAACAATTCATTGGAATTTATTAGATCGGTGCCATTCGAAAAACAAAATGTATAGATATCAATATTTCTGTCGCAGGCATAATTACATAATGCATCTTTTAATTCTTTGTGAAAAACTTTTTCATCATCACAAATAGCTATGTTCATAAAAACTCCTTTCGTCACTTTTGTAATATTATATCATAAAAAGAGCCGCAATGCGATTCATTTGATTGATACAATGTTCTTAAAACCTGATTTGCATAGCAAATCATACGGCAGAGCCATTAAAAGCGTGTAAATGCTTTGGTTTTAAGGCTATTATATCATTATTTGTCAAATTATTCAATATAATTTTGCGAAAAATGAGTTTCATTCCTTTATTGTATGTCTTTGTCGGCTACATATGGAAGTCAACTCCTCATAATAATAAAATAGCTTTAAACTTAAAAAAGGAGGTTTAAAGCTATGACGTTTTGGGATTTATTTCTTCATTTAATTTTTGGCGATTAATTTAAGGTGCAAGAATGGAAGTAATTGAAAATCAGTATATCTTTGTTAAAAATGTTTTGTCATATCTGACTCGTGTGGGTAGCAAATCTTTAGGTGACCTTGTATGTCATATTCATAGAAGTGCTGAAGTACTTGACTTGAAAGTAAAAGGAAAAATAATGTTTTCGGTTATAGGTACACATTCTATTCCCGAAGATACAGCTATGGATATTGAAGTACTTGTACCTGTAGACAGAACTTTTGAAAGCACCAGTAAATATGTTTGCAAGCCAGAATTTAAGTTGGAAAACGCATTACGTGTCAGGCATTATGGCAGCTATGTTGATTTGATGAAAACACATAAACTGCTGAATGATTATCTCACAGAAAAAAAGCTAAAGGCTATCACTAACACTTATTTTGTAATTGATAAAAATTCAGATAATGATAGTATAGTGGACCTTTATGTAGGAATTAACGGAAATATACTGTAAAGAGTAAAAGACCTATAAATATAGGTCTTTTATTCTTTGGACTTTATGACAATAAAGATAAACAAACAGGAGGAATAAAATGAGATTAAAAAGAATAGTAGCAACATTGACTGTGCTATCAATGGTTTTGCAGATATTTTGCATTTTCCCGGCATCTGCTGAAGTCGGAAACAATTTGTACGAGTATGATGGCTATAATGTAGAATATACCATCACAAACGAATGGAATGGCGGACAGACTGTAGAAATAAAAATTATCAATACAGGCGAAGAGTCGATACTCAACTGGGCGGTTAAATGCAAGGTTGAGGGTAAGATAAGCGGTCTTTGGAATGCACAGGTTTATGACAGCGAGGATACAACATACATATTTAAAAATTGCGGCTGGAATTACGAAATTCGACCAAATGAATATGTTACATTCGGTTATACGCTTATAAACGATACTTTTTCAGTTCCGGAGAGCTTTACATCCTGCTCTGAAAGAGAAATTCTGACATTAGGCTATTCGGTTGATCTAAACATCACAAATACATGGGATACAGGCGTATAGGGGGAAATAGTTATTACCAACACTTCCCAAGAACCTTTGGAAGCTTGGATTTTATCCTTTGACAGCACATTCCCTATAGAAAATTTATGGAATGCACGGGTATTATCAAATGAAAACAATAGGTACACCATTGCCAGCGAAAGTTGGACAAACCCTATTGCCATAGGTGAATCTTTAACTATCGGTTTCGTAGGCAGCAAAACTCCCGAAACGGCGGTAGAAATAGGCAATTATTCGCTTTCTGTTGTTGTATTAGATGGTGGCCATAGCGAAACAGAGATTTTGGATAAGCTTATTATTTCTGCTTATGGCGGTTATACACCCGAAACAGAAACAATAGATGTGTTTTGGTTAAGCACTGTTTCTGAAGGTGTCTTTGAAGTGCTTATATCAGAAGATAATGTGGAATATACTGCTATTGGAAGCGTTACAGATGCTGACAGCTACGCAATACCTGTTAATCTGGCTAAGAGATATATCAAAATCAGACAGACTGCAAATGGGAAGACCGCAAAAAGCCGGCCGCTTGTTGTAACTAAGACTGAAGATGGTTATATTATCGATTATATCGACACCGATAACGACGGATTATATGATTACATCGAAGAAGCTGTCGGCTTGGATTATACTCTTCCTGATACGGACAGCGATGGCTTATCTGATTATGAAGAAATCTTCTTGACAAATACCGACCCTGCGGTATATAATTCAGTTGACGAGGATTTATCAGACGCCGACGCCGACTGCGACAATGACGGTCTTTCCAATATTGAGGAAATAGGGGTTGGCACAGCACCTTTAAGTGAAGATTCGGACGGCGACGTCTTAACCGACGGTGATGAAATAAATCAGCACGGTACCGACCCGTTGAAATATGACAGCGATGAGGACGGAGCAAATGACGGTTGGGAAGCCGAAAACGGTTACGACCCGCTTGTTTTCAACGAGCTTTTTGAAATCACCAAAAGCGCCGCAGGCGAGAACATCTCCGTTTCCGTTGACGTAGCCCTTAACGGCGGTCAAGTTGAAAGCTTTGAGATAAACGAAGTAACCGAAAGTCCGTTCTTGAACTCTACCACCCCTGGGTATATCGGTTCAGCATTTGATTTGTCTGTTGACGGTGAAATCAGCGAGGCAATAATAAAATTCACCTTTGATGAAGCTTTGCTGGGGGATAATTTCATTCCCGTGATTTATTATTTCAACGAGGAGACCCAGCTTCTTGAAAAGCTTGAAACAACAGTAGTCGGAAACACAGCTATCGCAAAAACCACTCATTTTTCTCAGTATATTCTGCTGAATGAGTATTCAAAAACCGATTTCGAGGTTAAATTCAAGGGTACTCTTGAGACAATCACCACCGATATTGTGTTTGTAATCGACGATTCAAGGAGCATGCAGGACAACGACCCCGCGGATTTAAGAAAAGAATTAACCAAGAAATTTATAAGTAATATGGCGGATGGCGATAAAGCTGCTGTAGTAGCGTTCTACTCGAGCTACAAAACTTTATGCAAGCTTACTGATGATAAATCTAAGCTGATAGACTCTCTTGATAGTCTGAATGGAAAAAGAAGCGGCACAAACGGTTCTTTGGGAATAAGCAGGGCTATATCTATTCTTAGTGATTCGGCTTCGCTGAACAAAACCATAGTTTTCTTAACGGACGGTATTGATACAAAAACCAGCTATTCCTATGACACCTTAAAGGATAAGGCCAACGCAGAGGGAATAAAGATATATACTATCGCTTTAGGCGCGGCAAACGAGATTCTTCTCAACGGTATAGCCTCGGGAACGGGCGGAAAGTTCTACCGCGCGGCGTCTGATGTTGACCTGAACGATATATACAGCGCTATCGAACAAGTAACAATCGACCGAAATATCGACAGCAACAACGACGGAATAAGCGATTATTTCACCAAAATGCTGTGCGAAAATACGATTTTCTACGGCACAGGTGCACAGAATTGCTTTGTAGGCTTGTCTTATGACGCTATAAACAACGATACCGACGGCGATTATGACAACGACGGTCTGCTTAACGGCGACGAAATGAATGTCGTTATAAACGAAGCAGGCAAGGTTTATATCACTATGACATCGTATCCTACGGAAGAGGATAGTGATGGGGATGGGATTTTAGATCTGGAAGATCAATATCGTTTGAAATATAATAAATGGATAGAGTATGATAGAAAAAGTGCTATAAATTATGCTATTAAGTGGTCGTATGATACTAATCAAGATTTTTATAGTTATAGCTCAGATTGTACTAATTTTGTATCTCAATGTTTATATGCAGGCGGTTATGTAATGAATAGTGAATGGTATTCATACAAAGGAGAAAAATTAACATTCTTAGAAACTAAGATGAAAGATTTTATTCCTATACTGATTTCTGCTGATAATTATAAGTATTTTTACAATTGGAATGTAAGTGATGCATGGAGTTGTGTAAGACCATTTAAAAATTATATTGAATCTTCAGATTATGTAAATCAAGTAATAGTTATTAATAACAAAACAGATTTTAAGGAGGTTATTGCAAAATATAATATACAAGAAGGTGATCCAATGTTATTTGATAACAATAGCGATGGAATACCAAATCATGCAACAATAATTAGTAATGTCGATAATGAAAACGGAATTATTAATTATGCCGCCCATACCAATTCTCGTGATTATGAAAATGTTATGAACTATTTGGATGATGATAATAATTATTCCGCAATTATTTTCTTAATGAAGGATGGAAAAATTATTTATGAATAAATCAAAATACTTATTAAAACGATTAATTGTTATTTCCGCTATAGTAATAACGTTTTTTGTAGCGATATACATTATACTTTCAATTTATTTGACTCGCAAAGCAAAATTTATTGTAGAGTCAATTAATGGAAAAGAAGGTATATGGAGCGAAGAACTGGAACATATGTTAGATTATTGCATTTCAGAGGATATAGCATATCAAGTTAATTATCGAACTCGTAATTTTAGATATAACGAAGAACAATGGAACTCTTATTCTGAATGGCGCAATAGTTGGATAGAAACTGTTAATGAATGCGGTAATTTCTACACATTTTTTACATTTGAGGGTGCTATTACAAGTTATAAGTATTCTCAAGGGGCAGTTTCATCAATAGATGGTACCAGTTTAGGTGGTGCTCGTGATGTAGAATGCCAGTTGTTTTTCGAGTTAAAAGATTGGAAATGGTATGTAGTTGATTTTTATGAATCGCCTTAATTTACAAATTGTTTCACACAGAGATTTTATCTCTGTGTGAAACAATGAATCTACATAATAATTTATTAGCAATATATACAGCACTATCGAACAAGTAACAATCGACCGAAATATCGACAGCAACAATGACGGAATAAGCGATTATTACACGAAACTTATATGTGAAAGCAAAATCCGTCTTGGAACAAACACAGAAGTGTTTTCTGTCAAACTACCATACGAAAAAATAAATGCAGATACAGACGGCGACTATGATGATGACGGACTTAAAAACGGAGAAGAAATGACGGTTGTTATAAACGAGGACACAGGAAAAGTCTATATTAAGATGACTTCTTATCCTTTGCTTGAGGACAGTGACAATGATGGCTTGCTTGACGGCAAAGTGCAGGAGAATAGTGAAGGTGAAACAATTGCACCTAAAGACCCTAATCTATTAAAATATGATGGGCCAAAAGGAGTATGGGAGGAGCATATTAGACTTGCCGATAGAACTGTTCCATCTGATTTGCCAAAATGGTATGGACATGTTCAAAATAGTATTGATATTGAGATTTTTGAAAAATTACCCAATTATTTAAAAACAAATATAACAGGATTAATCAAGACCAATGCTACTGTTGCTGCAGAAATTGCTGGTTTGGATTTAGAAAAGGCATCATATATATTAGATGTGATGGATTGGCGTAACTATGTGGATTTAAATGAAGAAAATAGCGGTATAGAAGGATTTGATACTTTGATATGGGAAATCATTGCTTTGACTATGACGGGAGATATCGGCATTAATCACGTTGAAGAATTAATTGGATTAGTTCAAGCACATAGGCTGAATGTTTTATGCAACAATAACGAAGCAAGTATACAAGATGTAACAGCATTTATGACATACCTTGGTCAGGCAGCATTTTCGGATGGTGCCCGTGCAAGTTTAGGTTCAAGATTCCTTAATTTCAAGGCAGATTCTGAAAACGTTATTCACTCACAGCCAAGACAATGGCAGGCTATCGGCGGATATAATAATGGCTATGACGCAATATTCAGAACATTTACAGGCGGAAATATGGATAGAGAAAAGTTTGAATTTACAATAGGCAATATGCAGTATATTTTTTGGGTATGGCGTGGCGATTACTTAAATCTCGGAGCGGGTGCCGAAGTTGGTATATATAGCCGACCTGATTGGCTTAAACAAGATCCTGATAGTTTAGACCATTATTTCACCGATTATGATTTAGCTTTACCTATGACATTAAGCTTATATAATTGCAATTACGGCGTTCAAAGCATTTTCCAATGGTATCCGGATGAAGAACAATGGTGGATAACAGGCTTTAATCCTGAGCATTTGCGTGAAGAGGTTGATGTTAATAAACAGGCTATGATATGTCGTATAGACCTTTCTGATGACACAGGTATTTATGATGCATTATTTGAAGCTAAGGACGATAAGGAATATGAAAATAAAAAGAAATACTTGATTTTTGATGATAACAACCATATAGTATGGATATATTGGTATAAGGAGGCATTGTTGTCGTGAAAAAAGTTATAAGTATTTTTCTGACAATATCTATGTGTTTGTGTCTTTCAGGTTGTAAATTATTGGAATTAACCACTGAATATATGGCTGAAGAGATTGGTGGAATATTAACTGCTGTACCAGAAGCATTTAATGAAATAGAGGAAGATAATAAGTATCTTGATGAATTAAGTGCAGAGATAGTAAGGTGCTTTGATGAAAAAGATGTAGAAGGATTAAAAGTTTTATTCTGTGCTGAAGAAAAAAACAATTTGGAATTAGACTCGCAGATTGAAAACGCTTTTAAACTGTATGAGGGTAAATCTCAGTCATTTTATGTAACCGACAGAAGTTGGGCTGGCGGATACAGAGATGGAGTTTACGATGATAAACATTTTACTCCTAGAATAAGAGAAATTATTACTGATACAGGAAGGACTTATTGTATTGGTTACTTAGTATATACCGTTTATGATTACGATAGTGGCAAAATAGGCATTAATGGTATTGGACTAAAAGATGAAACAGGAGAAGAAATTGCAGAAATAGGTTAAGTAATTCTTTTACAAACCATGTTTCACACCAACGGGATAAAACCCGTTGGTGTGAAAAAATTCTACTGGTATCCCACAGATAAACAGTGGTGGATAACAGGCTTTAATCCTGAATATTTGCGTGAAGAGGTAGATGTTCATAAACAGGCTATGATATGTCGCATAGACCTTTCAAAAAATGAAAAAATATATAAAGCGTTAGAAGAAACCGCTGATCCTAAAAATAAAGATGAAGATTATTATAACAGTGCGGCAAATGATTATTTATTATTCAACGATGACGAACATATTGTTTGGATATTTTGGTACAAAAGGAGATAATTATGAAAAAAAGAATATCCGTATCAATAATTTTGGGGTTAATATTAATATCTTTTGCTGGCTGTAAAAAAGAAATTGACAATATATCAAAATTCGGTGAAGATATAGTAAGCGGATTTAATGACATTGTTGAAGAAGTGGATGAATCAATGTCGGATTGGATTTACAAACCAAGAAAAGAGGCAAACGATATGCTTGAAGAGTTGCTGGTTGCTCTGGGAAATAATGACAATGAGACAATTAAAGCAATGTTTGCACAAGATTTGATAAATTCAAACGATAATATTGATGAAGAAATACAAAGCGCTGTTGACTTTTTTGAAGGAACTATTGTTTCATATGATTATGTAGGAACTCCTGCAAGCGGAGAAAGCTATCGTGAGGGCGAACTGGTATATGCTAGAATAGGCAGTGCTGTTTCAGAAAGTATCGTTACAGACATTGATACTTATAAAATATCATTTTCTGCTGTTGTAATTAATAAAGGAAAAACTACCCAAGAAGGAATCTGGCGTATTCGGATTCGCAGAAGTGATGGTGAAAGCGTGAAGATAGGTTCTGATGATTACGATTTATGATGGAAGATTATAATTTCACACTCTTGTACGGATAAGTTCGCGTTGGATTTGAAAACGGAATATTCTATGGTACAGGAATTAAAACTGTTTTAACAACACCGGCAACTTAATAACAAAAATCCCAAGTCAGTTTTGACTTGGGATTTTTGACGTTATAACCTATCTTCCGCCAGCCTTACCGAATAACACAGATTTATGTTCCGGAGCATGAACGCAAAGGCAGTACCTTTCGTTACCGCACTTGTACAAGCACACACCACGCTGTGGGTATCGGATGAGATTAAATTCCGATTCTTCAAGCTGTAAGGTGTCAGTATAGAACTTGCTGTCGATGGTACCTGCGTTGAACAGAAACTGATGTGTCGGGATTGAAAACAGAGGCTTTGTCAGTTCTCTGATGTTTTCAATGCAGAAATCTTCAAGGTTCTGGGAGGCAAGAATGACTGCAGATTCCTTTTTACGAACACGTTTCATGAAATTTCTGATGTATTCTACTGCTGTTAAGTTGGTAAGGAACAGATAGAATTCATCGATGCTCGCTGCTGTGTTACCCTTTGTCAGAAGCTCATTCGACATATATGACAGCACGTTGAAGAGAAGTGCGTTTCGGATATTCTTCGATGCCTGAAGTAAACCTTTAACCCCGAAGGTTACGAATCTGTCACCCTCAATGTTGGTGTGACCGTTGAAGAACTGCGATTCTGCACCTACACATATTGAGTGAAGTCCGAGGCATATATCCTGAAGAACTTGTGCGGTATAAAGGTTCTTTTCTTCTTCGTCATAATTCTTGTATTCCTGTTCTATGAGGGAGTACAGGTCTGAAAGGGTGGGATATGATGTGGGGAGGAGCTTGTCGAAGTCTGTGCGGTCTGTTATGCCGAACTTATCATAGAGCTTGATTAACATTATCTCAATAGTGTCAATTTCACGGTCTGAAAAGTCCTTGTAACAACGGAAAAAGTCACGAAGGAATGATATGTGTTGGCTTAACTTTGTCTTGCAGCGGAAGGTCTTGGGTGCCGATTCGTCATCAGAGTCACCATCATCCCAAGCCTTTGGTTCAAGCACATTTATGATATATCTTCCATCCATAAGGTCGATAAAGCAGCCGCCCAGGTTCTCGGTCAGTTCCTGATATTCAAGCTCCGGATCAAGACAGATTATTGACTTTCCGCTTTCACGAAGGTTGGTTAATAACAGCTTGAGAAGATATGACTTACCCTGACCGCTGTTACCGAGGATAAGGATATTGGCATTGGTCTTGTCATCGGAACGTTTATCGAAATCAACAATAATATTACTGCCGAATTTATCTCTGCCAAGATAAAAGCCGTTTGCGTCTGTCTTACCTGAAAAGCTGAAAGGATACAGATTCGCTGTGCTTGATGCAGGCAATACTCTTTCAAACTGCTCACGGAACACATTCCAACCCGAAGGCATAACACACATAAAGCCCTGCTGCTGTCGGAGCATAAGGCGGTCAACATTCAGCTTGGAACGAACAAGCTCGGTCTGAACCTCAGTCTGAAGATTGCGGAGATCGTCAAGATTATCTGCAATGATTTCAATATACACAGCAACATGGAGGAGAGGTTCACGGTTGCGGTGCATATCGGCTACGAGCTGTGTCACGTCCTGTAAGTTGTTTTCGGCTGTAATGGTCTGCTGTAAGTTGTTGGTGGAATTACGAGCCATTCGGTTCTTGTTGGTAGCATTGGCAATAATTCTTTTTTCTTCTGCTGCTGAAACATGACGGGTATAGATGCGGAGTGTAACGCCGTCTTTTTCTCCGAGGTAGCGGAGCAGAGCCTGATCCGAGGTGGAGGTGGGGTATTCACGAAGTGCCCACACACATCTGAAGGTGTTTCCGCAGATAAAATAATCGGTGTAGAACTTTATTGTGGAGGGTGCAATCATATCCACAAAGTCTTTAGTTCGCCTTGTGGTAAAGCTGTTTTCATTTACTTTAGGAGTAGGTTTTCTATTCATTGTTTACCTCACATTGTCGGAGTTATCGTTTCTTTCGGAAACACTTCGCTTTCGGGTTTCAGATAGTAATCATCACTGTTCCAGAAATGAACATACAGTTCATCCATACCTGTTTTTACGGGGTGCTGCTCGAATGACTCGCCCCAGCCGTCAGAAAACTGTCCGGTGATATAGTCGGTGAGCATATACAGTTCTGCAGGTGTAAGCTCACCGTATGACTTGACAGTAGCAACACCATAAAGGGTATCACCGATGGATTCAACGGATGGGAAAACCGAAAGCACCTTGCGGCTTAAGTTCTTTTCTTCGTCATACCAGTACATAAGACCACGAGCTTTCTCACAGTCCATCTGTTCAGCGGCTATCTGCTCATTGATTTCATCTTCATATGCTGATGCCTGACGAGAGCTTATTGTAACGGGATCATAATCACTATCCTCATATTCCAATATATCAACCTCAAGGGGACAGATAAGGCGGAGTTCGGTTAACTCTTTCTTGTCTGCTTCCACAAAGCCGTTGGTATCGAGGATTGTGTCACTCTTTATTTCGGGCCGATTTGCAAGGGCTTCTCTGCACATTATTACTATTGCATCGCTTACAGAGGGATTACATAACAAATCATTGACTGAAAAACACAGGTCAGACTTGTCACCGCTTTGTTCGATGAATTCATCAATGCAATTATCAATGCTTTTTAAAAGAGCTTTCATGGCTTCGGACTGGTTCGCCTGATTCAGTATCTCTCTTGCATTGGGAATGTACTGCGAATATCTTGCATAATCTGCGCCCTCGGATTCCACAAGGATTCCGTCACCATTCTTGTTATCAATGAACATTAAGCAGTGATATGCGTTATCCTTGAAACACATAAGGTCTTTATGCATCTTGATGAATATGTTATCATCAAGGGTACTGTCCTTGAGTTCTTCAAATTCACTGGTCGGAAGTTCGATAACTTTTTCAATAACACAAGGAGATGTGTTGTAGCTGTCATGCTTGAAATTAAGGCAAGCGTTTATGACAGGCTTGTTTTCTTTATTATTCATTCAGTACCCACCTTTCTCCGTCATATGCTTCAAACTTTTCGTTTGTCGTGTTCTGTTCGTAGTAAACGGCAAGCATTGTCTTTATATCATCTCTGCCAAATCTTGAAACAGTAAAGCCGTTTTCGAGGACTATCTTTTCAATGCGGTTAAGATGAGAGAAGATTTCCTTTTCCTTTAGGTTCCTTATACGGACAACAAGGAGGAATTCTCTTGCCGTTGCTGTCTGTGCCTGAATGTGATCGAGGTATGTGGAGTCCATTTCAAGGAGCTTTCTTACTGCATGATTGGATTCCTCATTTATTCTTTTCTTTATGAAATTCTTGTTGCTTTCAAAGCTCTCACGGCTGTTTAAACACAGAATTTCAATTTCGGTCAGACCTTTCAGAACAGTCATAAGGCTGTAAATCTTGGCTGACAGGTTGGATTCGGACAGTACCGAAATATTGCTCGGAGCCACAGAGAAAAAGACCAGCTCTGTATTAAAGCCGGTCTTTAAAGAATAATCTGTAAGCCCCTCTATGCCGATGAGCTGTCTTGTGGCAAGGCGTTTTCGCTCGGCATTCTTCTGATTTTTCTTTGTCTGCATTTAATCAGAACCTCCTTTGTCTGTAAGTTTCCACCTGTATTCCTGTTGCTCGATTAAGAAGTAGTTTACCGCATACTTTATGAAATCAAGAATACTTGTATCTTCATATCGTATTGCAAGGAAACCGTAAGCTACGGTAATAACGATTGGGAACGTAATTCCTGTCTGAGATAAGGCGAAGACGGAAATCAACGCTCCCGTACCTATTACCGCAAGGTCTTTGAGCCGCCACAGGAACAGCATGGGAGCTGATTTAAGGTTATCGGGATAAATGTAAAAGTTCATAGTTTTCTTCCTTATTTTACTGCAACTGTTTTAATCATCTGTCCTAAGTGAACGGCCGACTGAGCTGTATTGACAACACCGTTGATGTTAGGTCTTGTGCTTGTTTCAAGTCCGAACATACCCGCAATTCTTGGGATTTCACCTGCCGCAAGCATGATGCCGAGTCCTAATATCCATTCTGTGTTGAAGACTATAAGTCCACAAGTCAGCATTGTTGACTGGAGGAATGAAGTGAGGCAGGTTGCAATTACCTGTTTCATCCACATAACAAAGCCGTCATTGTTTCCTCTCGGAACGCTGAACATATACAGAGAGCCGACTGATATCTGTATCAGCAGGATACCGCCACGTTTAAGACTCGCAAGGAACACCTTTACAACGGCATACGCCATCATGATTGTAATTAAGCTGCCCAGCAAGGGATCGAACACTTTGGCAGATAGAGCGTCAAGACAGAGCTGTGCAAGGTTTGCACTCGGCTGTATCTGAACATACGAGCTTAAATCTACAGCCATAGTTTTCTGCATATCCACCGATAGCTCGAACAGCTTTACTGGTACAACGGAGAAGAGGTTAACAGCAAAGAACCCCTTGATTATGTTCAGAGCCATACCTTTGGGATCAGCTCTGCCGTTCTGTGATTCTATGGCGAACTCGAATACCGCAACAACAATACCTGTTACATACAGTGCCCAGCCGATATTACTGAAAAGCTGAACAATCTTCATAACCCAGGGCTGTGCAAACAGATTGTATCCGCTTTCGTTCATATATCCGAAGAACTGACTGAGACCGTTGACAATCTGTTGGTACAGCCAGTCGAGAGCCATATTCAGTATCTGATCGGGTGAGAAATCAATCTCAAACATTTATTCACCTCCTGCTACATGGAGAGATTATGAGCCTGTGACTGCTGCTGAAACATAACGGTGTAGTTATCGATATCATCGCATAAATCTTTAAATTGTTCCGTGGTGGGCTTGATTCTATACCAACAATACTCGTTATTCAGCACTCTGATTTGTGCAGGAGCATATCCGTACTGCTCGTCTGCAGATCCGAGGTATTCAGACAGTTTAAGCGTTGTATTGTCGATTATGCCACCATTTTTATTTATGATGGTGATATCAAGAAGTCCGAATTGTCCGGCGAAACCATTGGTATTAAAACAGAATTTTGCCAGTTTGCAATCATCTATGGTCGCAATACATGAGCTGCCGAGATATTTCTGATTGGAAAGCACCTCGCTTTTGTCACAGATTTTCTTGAGTTCCTGTTCAAAAAAATTCATAGCTTTTTCCTTTCTGCAGTTATTTACTGCGCGTTTGGGTTATGTAATTGACAGTTGAGGAGTGGGGTGGTATAATTATTTGTGAGCGGATTAAGCTGTAGTAAATCGATTTTTGTTAGGAGGTATTGTATGGGATATTTGGAAAAAATAAAGCATTGGTTTAAGAAAAACAAGAATTATGCTTTAATAGGTGGAACTGTCATTTTATCAATTGTCGGATATGTCATTTACAAGAATAATAAAATATCATTTCCAGAATGGATAAAAAACGCTTCAAAAGAGGAATTGAATTATGCATATGATAATATGCGATTAAACTTTTGTGAAACTGGAATTAAACCATATGGCATGGAACAAATAAGTCAAGAATTAGGAGAACGGGGTGCGAAAGAATGGTTCGAGAAGCATCCACCAAATTTAAATCCTAATTTTAGGTGGACTGATGCAAATAGATGGGAAAAAGATTAATGATCTTTATTATGAAACTAGGAGTATGGCTATATGAATAACAGAGAAGCATTATGTTGCTTTAACACTTATGAATATCATAAAGGTTTTTATAATGATGTTAATATAATAGAATCATTGAATAATATAGAATATAGTGATTTTTTTAAATTGCCAGATGATGATGATTTTCCTTATGATACGGCATATCCATTATTGTGCGGTTCTTGCAACTATTTTGCATTAGCTTTGCAAAAAAAGTTTGGTTACAACCCATATATAATTGAAGAAATAAAAGAGAAAGGTTTTCATGCTTATTGTCAAATTTATAAAAATGGAAAATGGTATTATATCGATGCCAGGGGAATTACGTCAAGTTTTAATGAGTTTATGGATATTGCTAAGATTTTTGTTAAGGATGAATATATCATAAGACCAGTTAGTTCAGATGACATTGCAGATTGGGAAGATGATAGGAATTATAATGCGGAAGCTTATGCATTTTCAGAAAAAATCATTGAAAAGTTTAAAGAGTGTTACATATTATAAAACCATACAATTAATATGTACAACCGCGCCCGGAACCGATCCGGGTGCGGTTTTCTTATACCTTAACAGTCATCAGATATTGACAATGGTCCAGATATATGTTGGAGCTGTTAAGGTGAACACAAGGCAGGCGAACAGAATTGCAGGAGCTGCCCATTCAAAGTGTCCTGATTTGCGGTAGTCGAAATAAGCGAGGCCAAGTTTGGCAAAGAAGAATACCGCAAGAATAACGTCAATAATTGGGAATACTACGTTGTTTACTACTGTCTTAATCTGCTCGGAAGCTGTTTTCCATGTGCTTTCTACGGCTGTGGCAACATTACCTACACCACCGCCGCCCCCTTCACCCTCTGCAAATGCACAGACGGTGAAGAGCGAAGATACAATGAGGATGGTGAGTAATACCGAGAGCCATTTAGATATCTTTTTCATGTTGTTTTGTCCTTTCGTTGTTAATGTGTCGGAGCAATATGCCAGTCATCGTAAACATTGCCGTCAATATTTACGCTGTCCGTAAGGTTAAGGGATAACATACCGGCAGGAGTCCAGCAGTCCAGAACCCATGTGTACGCTGTATAGTTTCCATCGGGATACCATACGGGAGTGAAGTGGGTTCGGTTGTTGTAGGTACTGTATTCGTTGTTCTTGAATTCAAACTGTGAGCCTGTATATTCAAGTAAACGCCAGTATTTCTTGTAGCTGAATTCGGGGAAATATGTTACGGCATTCTGAATTTCAGTACATTCTCCGCTTGAATAAACATTGGATGTGACTGTTTCGTTGATGCCATATCCCGATTTCATCGTTGAACCTACATAAGTGGGATTCTTGCCGTCAGGCTTTATGTCCATCTTACCCCTTATGGATGCCGAGTAGGTGTTGGTAGCAAAAGCCCAATCGCCCTTGTCCTTCCAGTAGCCGTTGTCACGCCAGTAATAAACAGTTTTGCCGTTTACTACCTTGCTGTAACGAGTCCACACAGGTATCCATACCCATTTAGGAACCCAATAACAGTACCACCTTGACCATGTTGCTGTGGTTCTCTGCGCCTTTGAGGGAACAGATGGAGTTGTAAAGCTGTCATTGCGGTCGTATGCTGTGGGATCGGGAGGGGGATTCTCGTCAAGGTCAACAATATTTGCAACAATGGTGGACTTGCTGACCTCGGCACCGCCCTCAACAGTTACATAAATTGTGACCTGCTGCTCGGTGTTCGGAGTATGCCATCTGCACCATACGAGCTGTGAAGCACCTTCCGGATACACAACATTGCTTACTGTGTAGTTTGTACCCTTGATTCTGAAGGTTACAGTTATGGGATTGTCGGGAGTATGTCTGCCGCCCGAAACAGTTACAGAGGTGTAAACATCGGTGTCAACACGGTATTCATAGTCAAAGGTTTCCACCTCGACTTCTTCTTCCTTTTCCTTGAAGGTTATGATACCTACACCGAGGTTGTTGATGATGTCGCTGTCTGATGCTCTTGTGGTAGTGGAGCCGTTCCATGCGGTATATCCCAGGTCATCTTCTTCAAGGAACATTGCAAGAGGCAGGTTCTTGTGGGACAGAGGTGCAAATTTGTTGATAAAGTCACCGCCTGTTGCAAGGTTGTATAAAGCTGCCTCGGTTGCTGTCAGAGCTGTACGGACTCCGTTGTAGGTTACATATACAAGGGGTTCTACCATAAGCTTGTAGTCGCCGTTTATCATTTCTTCAAAGTCGATTCCTAAATCAGCAGCTATGGCTTTAACAATCTGCTCGTCTGTGAAATAACTCCTGATTGAGTCTATTGACGGGAAATAATTGGAGCCGTCACTTACAATCACAGGTAAAGGTTCCGTAGGCACTTTGTATGTGTAAGGACTGTTTGTGGGTGTAAGAGAAGTACCGTTAAGATATGAAGTTTTCGGTACCTTGCCGAAGTGTATCTGTATATCATCGGGGTGCTTGTTAGTGTAGTCGATACTTACGGATTTGATTTCTCCGCTTTCAGCGTCAACAAGAGTAATACGCACACCGTCATCAAGAGGATACCATCCGTTTTCATGTGTTCCGGCACCGAGGCCACCGCCACCGTTATCGATGTTGGGATCGCCAACGGCTTCATCGGCAAACACTTGAATGCTCTGCAGGCTGATGGTAAGAGCAAGCAGAACAGCAGTTATTCGTTTCTTAAAAGTCATTTAAACCTCCAATAAAAAAAGGACATCGGAGTGTTCCGATGTCCTTGTGTGTTGCCTTAGCCGAAGTATCCTATCTTGTTGCCGTTCTGATACATCTGCTCATTTACTTCGCCTATTCCGCCACCGCCTTCATAGTCAATCCAGCCGAATCCCTGAACATATATCTGATCTCCGCTTACCTGACCGTTTTTAGGCTGTTCAGAGGGAGGTGCTGTGGTTACCACAGTCTGTTCTTCTTCGTAGACGGGTTCATCATCCATATTTGTGAGGGCTGCTTCATCCTTGAGTGTAGGAGGAGGGGGTGTTGTAGGTTTTGTGGCTATTTCGAAGTCCTGATTTACCACTCTTGTGGGAGGTGAGGTGGTAGTGGCAGGCTTTTTTTCTTCTGCGGTTACATCATTGCCGTTATCTTCTTCGGTAGTGTCGGGTGTTCCGCTCTCACCGTTTTCGATGTCGGCAGGTCTTGTGGTGTCTGTTCCGGCAGGCTTTGTGGTATCAGTACCGTTATCCGCAGGCTTTGTTACGATGATTGTTTCACCG
This sequence comes from Ruminiclostridium sp., assembly GCA_045579565.1. Classification (GTDB taxonomy): domain Bacteria; phylum Bacillota; class Clostridia; order Oscillospirales; family Ruminococcaceae; genus Ruminiclostridium_E. The sequence continues at coordinate 28,044 of JAZNML010000003.1, read as the reverse complement.
TTTTCGTCTGTAACCGCTTCGGTTACGATTTCGGGAGTGGTGCCGTCCTTATCAGTTGTAGTAGTTATTGATACATTGATTTCGGGAGGCATCGTTTCTGCGTTCACATAATCCGTTTCAATGCCGTCTTTTGTGAACTGTGCTGCGATTACTCCTACGAGGATTGCACACAGCATTGCGGTTCCGCTGATTACAGCGATGTTCTTGGATTTCTTGTTAATCATATTCGGATCCTTCCTTTCCTTGTGAGGATGTATTACTCCGAGGTGAACCGAGGAGTAATACGACGGGTACGAAAATTTTTAATTTTCGTACAGTACCTATCCTTTCTTCTTTTTTCAGCTTCACAATATCACAAAGAAAGCTGAAAGTCCAGCTATATTACGAAAGTTCTACCAATGGAACTAAAACTTGGGCATATATTTGGACTTTACACACAAGTCAATCTTCATTGGAGGGAGTATTTCGCTACCGAATGAGAGAGGCACCTCAAGGGTAATGTATGAGGTTGCCTCGAATTGCTGTATGCCGTTTGTGGATGAAGGTGATAATGGGCCGTTCTCTATCTGAACATTCAGATCATAAACGGCGAACTCTGTTCCGGAGCTGTTCTGCTTGACATACTTGCCCTGACGGTAGTTGAGACCGAGGAGATTACTCATTCTGCCGTAGATATTGCCTGTGGTGATACGAGTCTGCCAGTTGCCGTTGCGGTATTTGTATCCGCTTGCATACCCTTCGCGAACACAAGGATAAACATTTCCGTAGTTTTCTACCGATGCGGCAATAACGGCGGACTGGATTGCATCCTTAACACCTGATGCAATAATCATAAGGCGGACATACTGGCTTAACGCTGTAAACAACATTATTCCGATAAGAGCAATAACAACTACCCAGGGACCGGAAAAGCCTTTGTTGTTCCTTAATCTTCGGAGTTTCATTCTCACTTCCAGTACACCTCGCTTTTGCCTGAAGCTTTAGAGGTAAGGGTTACGGGAACTGATCCGAATTCACCGAAGCCAATGTCATGCGTCATGGTAAGGGTTACGGTGAACTCCTGATTTATCTGCACCTTACCCGATCTTGACCACTTGACTGTAGGTGAAAGACCTGTTCTTTCACAGAGAACAGAATAACGGGAGGAGGTTTCAGAGCCGATTCTTCCGCAGATTTCCGCCTCACGAACCAGCTCGTCTGCAAAGTTGTCGAGCTGGTTCTTTGCGATAAGAACAGGAGTAACGGACATAATGAGAGCGAGGCAGGCTACAATGACAATTACAATTATGCATACGTCAATGTATCCCTCGCCTCGCTTGTCCAGAATTCTTCTGATTTTCATTCTTTACCCCCTTTACAGCATAGAACTCATAGAGTCAAGGAGATGCATACCCATAACTACGATGTAGGTTAAGAGGAACATTGCAAGCATAATAAAGCTGAAGATACGGATTTTAGGCGGTATCTTCTGTGCTTCTGCCTTGAGCCTCTGCAGTTCTATGAGCTTGAAGTCGTGGGTTAACATCTTGAAATATACCGCACTGTCATCGCCTCTGATTACGGATACAAGACCTCTGACTACGTCTGAAAGCTGTGCTGAACCGATACGGGCCTCGAATCTTGTGAGAGCAGCCTCATAGCTTGAGGAACGCATATCGGCGGTTGTGACATCCAGTTCATAAGCAAAGTGAACACCTGCGTGTTTCTTGTAGTTCTCCATAATGGAAAGAATGTCACGGGAGGTTTTCAGTTCCTGCTCTACGGTAGCAACAAAACGAGGGAGTTCCTTTTCGATTGCAGCACGTTTTTCTCTCATTTTTTCGTCTGCCTTACCTGTTTCCTTGAAATATACCGCTATTGCAAGGATTACAATGAGGGGTATCATAAGGGGGAAGATAAAGCCACAGGGGATGGCAAGTAAAGCTATGCAGAATGACTTGAAAATCGCATAGGCTGTGAAGGTTTCGGGAGTCATCTTGATTCCGGCAGAGGTTAATGTTTTTTCAAGACGGATTCTCTTGTATTTATCCATACGGATAATACGTCCTATCTTTGTGGCAATGTCAATCATAATAGCGTCAAGGCTCTTGGATATTTTCTTATCCTCTCGGCCTGCATTCATGATTGCTTTTGAGGTTTTAAGATAGGGGATTTTTAAGGCGTTTGCGAGCAGGAAGAACAGACCGACTGCCAGCAGTATGCCGAATATTGTTAGTAATATAGCCATGTCTATTCTCCTTATCTCTTGTATTCAATGGGTTTCGAGAGCTTAATTACAATAGCCGTTGAAATGAAGATTGCGACAGCGGATATTGCAAGAACAACCTGACCTATTGCTGTATTCATAAGGCTGTTGAACCATGCCTTGTTCAGCATATACATGAGCGGTATATTGCCGATTACAAGAAACACCATTGTGATGAATTCCTTACGGGGACCGGTCACCATGTATTCAAGGTCGGCATTTACAACACGCATATCCGAGAATTTGTTAACGGTAGGTGTGAGGGTGGATTTCAAGGAACGGTCATTCTGACAGAGAATGAGTCCGTCACACCATTCGTGGAACACCTCGTTGTCGATTTTCTTCTTCATGTCAAGGATTGCGGCAACGATGTCGGGGTTAGAGAGCTTGATTCTGCTTAAGAATTCCTCAAACACGTTTTTTACGGGAGCGTTGAGATAGTGTACATTTTCTTCAATGGAGGTAATGATGTCCTCGTTACGAAGGTACGCTGTAGTGATAATCGAAAGAGCCGTTTCAAGCTCGGCAGCTATGTCCTTCTTGTAGTTGCTGGAGGTGATCTTGATATACCAGAACGGAACGAACATTAAGCCAACCGCCAGTACGGGAGCAAGGAACGGGTTTCCCATAAGGATAGCAACACAGATGCCCAGAGCCGAAAGCCCGAGTGCTATAACGCAGAGTACAGAGAACATATGTGTTCTGTTGGTAAGACGGAGTATTTCCTGTGCTTCCATTATCTCTCGTCTTATGAAATGAGGCTTTTTTCTCTGCGTTGATTCGTTTATCTGTGCCTTGATGCTGTTAGGTCGTGCGGTAAGGAATGAAAACAGACCGTCTGTAAATTCAAGAGGTGTAATTCTGAATATGAGGAAACAGCCTACTACCATTCCTATAAATGATATGAGGAGGATTACGGTCATTTATTTAATTCCTTTCTTATGAATTTGTCCAGTTCTTCCTGTGAAGCACCGTTTTCGAGCATTCTTCTCTGTAAGGATTCTGAAGGGTTATTGACCTTGACGTGTTCGCCCTTGATGATGAACTTACCGTCGCTTATGCGGTTCTCGGTAATCTTGTAGCGGTAGAGTGTGTGGTATTCACGCTCGCCGTCAGGCTTAATCTCACATTCCATAATTTCCATAATGCGTCTTGACTTGTTTTCAAGCTGCTTTGCATATACGACTATGGGGAATGCCTCAGTTACAAGGTTCAGAATTACGTTATCGTCAACATTGGGGTACTTACGCTTACAGAGTGTAACCATTCTTCTCCATGTGGCTTCACAGGAGTTGGAGTGGATAGTAGTGATTACCGTATGACCGGTACGGGCCGCTTCCTGTGCGGAATCGGCTTCCGATGAACGCATTTCTCCGACAACGATATAGTCGGGGTGGAAACGAAGGGACATATCAAGGAGGTTGTCCTGTGATATGCACTTTCTTTCATCCTCGGACTCACGGGTGATGGTATGAATAACCTTGTTGATTATCTTTCCGTTTTCGTCACGCTTAACCAGGTCAAGCTCACGGGAGCCGTTCTCTATGGTGTAGATACGCTTGTCATCAGGGATTGTAGTTAAGAGCCAGCCTGTTAAGGTTGTTTTTCCCGAAGAGGTTGCACCGGCAACGGTAGCGGAAGCACCGTAGCGAACAACAAAGGAGAGAAAATCCATCATTTCTTCTGTTGCGGTTCCTGAACGTATGAAATCTTCTTTCTGAAGTTTCTGTGCGTTTACAATACGGATAGATGCAGCAACACCCACATCCTCGTCAACAAGAGGTGTTTTAAGAACAGCAATACGGATGTTCTTGGATAAATGACCGAGGATTGCGGGGGATGTGTTGTCAAGCACCATGCCTGAAACGTGGAGCATTCGCCTTACAACATTTATGGCATGGTCGGGATTTTCGAAGTGTTCGTCAAGCTTTACGGTAGTGCCGTTAGAATACTGAACCTCAACATCATCCCATGAATTGATGTTGATTTCTTCGATTCCCGTACCGAAGATGTATTTTGTGAGGAACGAGAACTCTGCCATTTCGGTGTAGAGCTTGTCAATAAGCTCTTCCTGAGTAAGCCCCTCGACAGAGAGGCGGTAGTCGAGAAGATATTTCCCGATATACCGCTTTACCTGTCTTTTTATCTCGTCATTGCCTGTTCCTACGTTATTGATTCCGTCAACTACTAAAGCAGAATACTTGCTTGAAATGTATGACTGTACCTCGTCAAGTACCTCGCTGAACTGTTTTGTATTTTCTGATCGGTAGAATAAATTCTGTGTGTTCTGTGTATTGGTTGCAAGTAAACTCATAATTAAAACTCCTGTTACAATTCAAATACTTCGTTGGATATCTTGGCAATGGCCTTTCTGAAGTCCTTGCTGTCCTTACCTGTAAGACCTGCGAACAGATTTCCGGTGAGGAACTGCTGCTTAACCTCCGGACTGTGAGGTATCTTGAAAGAAACACCGCCCACAGCCTGTTCGATGTTGTCATCGGCCTGGAAGTCACCTATGTCGCTTGCTACCTTGTACTGCTTGTTGGCATTGAACTTGCTGTCAAGGAGTAAGGGGAGCTGTGAGGAAAGGTAGCTTATGGACTTTAAATCACATGACACAAGGCGGAGAACCGCGTCGGATTCTATAAGAGCAACAGCTGAAAGAACATCGCTTGAGATGTTGCAGGTGCAGTCTACTATGATGTAGTCAGCCAGCTTGCGAAGTTCGGTTATAAGCTCTTTTGCCTGTGTTTCTGTGTAAGGGGGATATGTGAAGCTGTTTTCACCCTTGAGCATTCCTATCATAGTGAGATATTCGTTCTTCTTGTGAAGGATGGCATTCTGCTTTATGAGGGTTGAGGTGACGTGAGCTGCACCCAGGATATTGCCCATAGAGCGTTCACAGTCAAGGTCTGAGGGAGGGCAGATAAAAGGGAGAGGAGGCGCCGACATATCGCAGAGTACAAGGATTACGTTCTTTTTAAGAGAAGCAATATATCTTGCAATCTTAACACTCACAAGCGTCTTTCCCGATGAGGGACTGCCCCATACCGCAAGGACCTGATTGTCCTTTCTTTCGGGCGGAAGCTCATAACATTCGCTGTCGGCAATGTCGAACTCAAGGTCGAGTTCTTCATCCTCATCGCCTCTGTTCAGCATTTTATCAAGAAATCTCGGCATTGTCGGTCACCTCCGTTGTTTCAGTTACAATTGTTTCGGGAAGTTCTTCTGTTGTGGTTGTAATAACCGGTTCTTCGACTACAATTTCTGTTTCCTCTGTTGTTTCTGTAACCGCAGGCACATCTGTAATGATTACGGGATCAAACACAGGAGATGTTGTCTGTTCAACAACAACCTCATCACCTGTATTGTCATCGGATTCGGTAACGGCAAGCTTTTCGATTACAACCTCTGACTTTACAGTTTCAAGCACCTTTGCCTGTGCTTCAATAAACTTTGCACAGTTTTCAGGTGTACCTCTGTAAACGAGGGCAACGTGGATTTCTCCCTCTGCTTCAAGCTCGGCTAATATATTTGCCTGTTCGGGAGTAACAAGTAGAGTAACGGTTTCGGGGAGTGAGGTTTCTTCTTCGCCGTCAGGCTTGTATTCGGTAACGGCTTCGTCATTACCTGCCTTGTCGGTTACAGCAATAACTTCAACATACTGGAGTTCATCGGGAACAACAGTTTCGCCCTGTTCCTGATAGTCGCAGGCTATGATTGAAACAATGTCACCGGAAATGAGCTTGCCGGAAAGTCCACCTGCAAAGGAAGGGATTGTTACGGAGATTGCTCTCTTTTCGCCTGTAAGTCCGTAAAGGTAAGCATTTTCACTTGCGGGAACATCGCTTACTTTGGTGGACAAGGCGTATTCGTTCTTAATCATGGGACTTGTGGCGTACTTACCAACAATGTCGTCTGCTTTACGGATGACTTCTTCGGGGAGATTGTATGCGCCCACCTCTACAGTTTCAATATCCTTTGAGGTGATCTCCTGACCGATTTTTAAGTCCTCTTTAATACGGACAATGGTTGTGAGTGTTGATGTTGAGGCATTGAATAAGGGTGTGATAAGAAAACAGATAATGAGAGATAAGGCAATACAGATGATACCGAGTACGGTTCTGTTTTTCAGAATATTCATAGGTTAATTTTCCTTTCATATTAAATTGGTACAAAAGATACTCAAAAGATATCCGAGGGTTAGAAAAGGCACAAAGGGTAAAGACTCACTTTGCTTTTTCTTTATGATGTTACACACAAGGCGGTAAACACCGAAAGCTATGAGATTTGTGAGCTGAGCTGCAAAGAGAATGAACATACTTTTCCATAACCCGCAGGAAAGCGTAAGGGCGGCGAATATCTTGATATCCGCACCACCCGGTCTGCCGTTGGTGGAGTACGCAACGGCAAACATGATGATGGCGGGGATTATGCCCCATAGGTTTTCGGGGTGAAAACCTATGAGGCCGATTATCGCAAGAGCTACGCTTATGTGGTCATCGACTGTTTTAGTTCGTATATCGGAAACGGAGGCGATAACGAGATACGAGATTGTCAGTCCGATGAGAACAAGCTCTTTTTCCATTAGCCCTGGAAGTTGAACATTTCCTGTACTCTCTGTGTTACGGTAGGCATGATTGTGTCACCGAATAAGGAGTAGAGACCGCCGAGGAGTAATGCACCGATAACTACTGCAATGAGAATCTTGATACCGGAGTCAACGAAGTTTTCAGCTCTCTTGTTGCAGAGTACGGCTGCTGCCTTAACGGATGCGTTTCTTGCCTTGTTCTTAAGTGTTGTAAAAATCTTCATAGTGGTTATTTCCTTTCGTATTTAAAAATGGTTTATGGTTTACATTGCGGGGCAGAACATATTATCGAACTGCTCCGCATTATTAAAATTTTCAGAGTCCTCGCCCTGATCTGTGGATATGGGAGCTGCAGCCTGATTCTGAAGCTGTGAGATAGCGTTCTTGTATGCACCGATTACTGCGTCGCTTAACTGCTGACGGAATTCGGCACTTACAGGGAAACAGATATCCTTGTACTCGCCGTTGCTCGTTTTGTATGAGGGCATATCGAGGAAGAGACCTTTCTTGCCGTCAACGATCTTAATTCCTCTGACTGCGAAAGAGTCATCAAGTGTGGCAGACGCTACTGCCTTTACGTTACCTTCGGTGTTGATACGATTGATTTTTACGCTGATATTCATTGTGGTTTTCCTTTCTAAAATGAGTTAATGGTCGGGGAGTTGCAACTGGAAACGATACAGACGACTACAACGGCAGTTATGATGAGAGCCGCCACATAGGCGGCGTCATCACTGTCCGATTCTGTCGGCATGATTTCTGTTTCTGCTGTTATCTCTGTCTGATTATTTGCATAAGAAAAGGCACCGTCTGAAGGACAGACGATGCCTACAACTACTGCAATAACCAGAAGGATTATCAAGAATCGGGCTTTCATGGTTTAACCCTGGAAATTGAACATTTCCTCTACCTTCTGTGTAACGGTAGGCATGATTGTGTCACCGAAGAGAGAGTAGAGACCGCCGAGGAGTAAAGCACCGATAACTACGGCAATGAGAATCTTGATGCCGGAGTCAACGAAGTTCTCGGCTCTCATGTTGCAGAGTACGGCTGCTGCCTTGATGGATGCGTTTCTTGCCTTGTTCTTGAGTGTTGTAAAAATTTTCATGGTAGTTTTCCTTTCTGTTGTATATGAATAAAGCGATAACCCTCTTGGTTACCGCTTTTCATAGTTTAGGTTTAGTCGGCTCTCTCGCAAAGAGGGAGAATACCGTTGGATTTTAAGAATTCATACAGGAACAGTCTGCCTTTCTGTGTCCAGCAGGTGTGAACACATACTCGGTTTTCTGAATAACTGTATGTCTTGGTCTGTGTGTAGCCCTTTTCAGCATAGCCCTGATACAGACACCATGACTTTCTCAAAGGGTACTGGATTTCGTAATGGTAGAGCATACGGTTGAAGGCACTTGCCGACATACCGTAGTCTTTGGCAATAAAGGTTACGGGGATAGCGTCGGGGCTGGCAAGGATTTTGTCATAATACTTTGCCTTAACCGAAAGCAGAGCGTTATCGGCTGTGAGCTTTTTGTTCTTGTCCTTTTCATCGGCAAGAGCATTAAGGAGCTTTGCAAGCTCTCTCGGATCGCTCATTGTCTTGTAAAGGGTATCGGCAGTCATGTATGCACCGTACTTGCGGATAGAGGGGATAACCTCTGATGTTACCCAACGCTTGAATTTCTTTGCAGTGGGGAGCTTGCTTGTAAGGATTAATGAGTACAATCCAGACTCATTAATAACAACCATATCCTGTGTGAAGGAGGGGGTCTCCATTTTGGAGATCCCCCTATCTTCTGCCTCAACGTGCTTTCTTATTGCATCGGTTGGCTTGGAATATCCAAGAGCTACAGCTATATCTTTACCCACAAACCACGGATCGCCGTCAATAAGGAGGGTTCTGATTTCACCGAATTCCTCGTTATTGAATAGCAAGAGCTTGGATTCACTCATCATCTTCTGCCTCCTGAATGATAATTTGACCTTCATTGCAGATGATTTCGATGTTTGCTGTGGGATCAATTCCAGCAGCCTCAAAATCATCGCTTTCGAGGGTTAATGTGTTTGCCCCGTAGTTTGCAAGAGGTTCGTCGCTTACCTTTACGGAAACATATTCGCCGGGGAGAACGTCAAGCATATCACGGATGTTTTCGGGGAGCTTGATGTTGCCTTTCTTTGTAATCGTGGATTCAAAACCTATCATCATAATAAAAGATTTCCTTTCGTGTGTTATTCATAAATTATTGTACCGTTCTCTACGGTGAGATCTGAAAAATTCATCTGTCGGGGCATTGTCCGTATGCGTTCTTCCATATCGTAGTTTGATATGAGGAGTTCTTTGAACATACTGCCGCCGTCATATCTCTGCCTGATGTTGTTAAGCCGTTCATAGCTGTACATCGTGTAGCCGTTATAAAGCTGACGAATTTCTTCGCAATCGTTGTATGAAACAAGAAATTTTGATTTCGAGTTCACCAGTGTATTGCGGAGCCTTTCGTGGTCAGCTTTTCCGAACCCTACGTTTTCGTAGTATCTCTCTGTGTTATAGTACGGGGGATCGCAATAGAAAAAGCTGACCTCACTGTCATGGAGTGAAATCAGCTTTTCAAAATCTCTGTTTTCGATAACGACTTTCTGCAATCTTCGGGAAGCCTGTTCGATTATCGGGAAGTTACTCCACATTGAATGAGGCTTACCGCCGAAGCTGTCACAACCGCTTGCGTAGCTGTATCTGATGAGCTGATAGAATTCGGCAGCTCTTTTCACATCACCGATTTCTGCCTTTTCGCTGATGATGTGCTTTATACGTTCAAAATCATCTCTTGAGTTAAGAACGTACCGGAGCCTTTCAATCAGTTCGGCACTGTGATCTCTGACACAGGTAAACAAGTTCGAGACATTGCTGTTGAAGTCATTGAAAACCTCATGATCGTTTCCGGGAGGCTTTGCAAACAGTATCCAACCGCCACCACCGAAGACCTCAATGTATTTTTCATAATACAATGGGAATCTCGGAATAATGATGTCACGGGAGGATTTCTTTCCCCCGATCCAGCTCATAAAGCTGTTAATGGGAATCACCGCCTTTAAGCCGTTATGCAGGCCAAAGGCAAGATATATCTTCATTCAGCCTGCATTCACAGGCTGATTTTATTCGATTTCGTTACATTCGGATGCGGTTCTGTCAACTCCAAGATAGTTGGGCTGATAGTCACTGAGCCATGTGCCGCCGAATAAACTGTGTGTATTGATACGCCACATTGCCAGTTTTCCTATCTCTATCTTGGTGTTGTCAATCATAAACATAAGATTACAAAGACCATCATGCTCAAATTTGTAAATCTCCTTGAAATCTGATGTTTCGGGTAAAGCGCCATTCTCACGGAGCATAGTCGTGATACCTGACACCCATTCGTTAAGGTCACCGCCGCAACCTTGTATGACCAATCCTTCCCGGTCGGTCATACGACATAATTCATTGAGTGATAATTCTTTAATCATAAGCTTTGTGTCATTTCTTCATTCTGCGTTTCCATAAATTCTTCAAGAGTGATGGGATCGCCTATGAAGTTGTAGTTGTGAAACCTTACATCCAATCCGAATTCAGCACCAATAACCGGCTCTTTAGTAATAACTGTACCCATATGGTTTACAAACACGGTATCCCGAAGTTCATTCGGTTCGCCGTCACACGCATCCCGAAGGTCATATGCGTACAAGCCGTCAGGAACTGTCAGCCGGTCTATTCTTGAATTTGTGAATATGGCTTCAAGATTGAAAATCATAAAGCTCTCATATTCGGCCTCACTTGCTGCAACTCTCATAATTCATCAACTCCTTAATCCTTTCGCCCAGTGCCTTAATAACGGGAACACTTACAGCATTGCCGGCCATTTTGTAAAGGGCGGAGTCCTTCATTCCGATAGCCTGTACCTTGTAGAACTGCTCATCGGTGAAACCCTGTAACCGCCAGCACTCTATGGGCATAAGCCGTCTGATTCTTCCCTTATGGACAACACCATGTCTGTCCTGAACGGTTAATGTGTACATGGGATCGTCAGGGTTCTTCATTCTTCGGCCCTGCTGCCTTATATTTTCCTTGTCGGGTGTAAGGATGGGGATGGGGGCATCTTCCACAAGAACCGCTGAATGCTCGCCTTTACGGTTGCTTACACCGGAATCCTGTCGGGCAGTAATGCACCTTGCGTGTTCGGTTATCTTCGGATCAACATTCTGATCAATGAAATAAAGACCTGTTTTTCCACCACCGCCGCCGGAACCTGCACAAAGGGTACATGCTACTCCGTTTGAGTCGTAGACTCTTGAGCCTTGTGAGCCGGGGATGATTTGCCTAAGATTTTCTTCATACTGACATCTGAGAGGAAATACTTTTCCGGAACATTCTGTATCAAGATATCCGACAATGTACACTCGTTTTCGCTGTTGGGGGACACCGAAATGGGCGCTGTTATGAACCATCCATTCAAATGAATACCCCAATTCGGATAACGTTTCAAGGATGACATTGTAAGTTTTCCCCTCGTCATGCGATAACAGTCCGGGTACATTTTCAAGCACAAAAAACGCAGGTCGCTTGGCTTTAATAACTCTTGCAATTTCATGGAAGAGAGTACCTCTCGTATCGCTGAATCCAAGTCTTTTTCCGGCAAGGCTGAAGGGTTGGCATGGAAATCCTGCAACAAGGAGGTCAAAATCTCCAAGCTCTGACGTATTGATTTCTCTTGCGTCATTAAAATACGCCTCACTTTCTGTGTTGTAAATTGCTCTGTAGGCATCGGCAGCGTTCTTGTCTATTTCACAGAAGCCGATGCATTCAAAACCGCCCGCTGCTTCAAGACCTGAACGAAAACCGCCTATGCCTGAGAACATATCAAAGAACCTGATTGCTTTAATCACTTCCTTTAACTTTTTTATACCGCTGGTTACATAGTAACTGACGGTGTTTCTGATTCCGCAGGATCTTCAGAAGGTTCAATTTTGTGGAAACTATCCACTTCGGGACAGATTCCGAGACTACGGCCGTTATCGAAATCTGTATGCAAAGTACCTGCATCATCTACGAACTTTACAGTTCCTGTAGTTCCGGGAGGAATGGGGTTGGGATCGTCATTCATCTGATCCAGCATGATTCTTGTGCGGGGGGGAAAAGAATTCTTGTAGTAATCCACAAGGCCTCTTGGCATGAACATTGTTATCACTTCCTTTCAATATATTTTAATGGTACAAGATAGTTAAAACCGAAATATTCGATTATGTATCCTGTCATTACAAGATTTAAGAGAGGCAGAGGCATAATTTCTTCATCGCAGTATTCGTCAACATCAAACTGCACTTTACAACCGCCATATACCTCTTTGGCTGCTTTGAACAGGGTGTACTGTTCAGGTGTAAGACCGGTAAGCTTCATAACAGAAAAATCGAGGGCACAGGTGAGAAAATATTTTTCAGCCTGTTTCCACAAGCTCTCATCGGCAGACAAAAGAAAAACCGCTGCAACTAAATTGCGGCGGCTCTTTTCAACGATGAGGACCCTCTGTTCAAAGAAATCATAAAAACGGTCACGATGATTTTTATTTGTGAATGCAGGTACATATGGGTTGTTCCTCATAAGTCGGTTATACAATTCTGCGTTGAGGTATCCCTCTGCGAAATCTTTTAATATCTTTCTGCGGTCAATGGTTATGACCGAGTTATCTTCTCTGTAAAAGAGTCTACCGTCAGTTTCGGAAGGGTAACCGGGAACAGAACTCATAAAGGCGTTTATTCTTTTCTGCTGTGGGGTGAGGAGATTGGTTGCGAGAATATTGCTTCCGTGTTTCATATGCTTTCCTTTCTTTATTTACATTCTTAATCCGAATACACTTTCGGTTTTGTGCTGTTTCTGAATGAGAACAGGTCTGAGCCTTTCCATATATTCGGCACTTACACATCTGTCAACATACATTCCAAATGTGTTTAGTACACGCTCACCGTCAGGAGTGAGGATGTAGAGGTCACCTTTGACACCCTTGCTGCAGATGTACTCGGCAACGGATTCTGTATTGTTTTCGATTTCCGTTGCATCGCCCTCGGCTGTAACGCCTATGAGTTTTTCGTAGTTTCTGAATTTGCTCATTTTAGTTTTCCTTTCTGATATTCATATATTTTCACAAACTTTGAAGTGTTTTAAAATTAAAGTTTATGAATTGTTCTGAAAATAAGTAAAGCCTGCAGGTTTTTCTTACCTGCAGGCTTCGGGGGAGAGGAGATGATTATTTGTTTTTAATTTGGAAAAAGCTTAATTTAAGTCGAATTTAGTCATTTCGTGCTAATTTTTATACTTTTTATCGGATATAGGTTGAATTTCGGGGATAAAAGTAGATATTATTAATTAAATATATACATATAACGGCAATGTTAACATTTTATTTAAAGTGTAAATAATCAAGTTATAAAGTTTTGTGCTTTTTTACTTTACAACTGCTATTTTGCATATGTTTTTTTTTAAAATCTCTTAATTTTAACTTCATAATTAATGTATTTTTTTGTTTTTTTAAGTCATTATATAGTGATAAAACTTTCATTATTTCACCTCAATTATATATTTTTAAAGGAGCATAAAAATGAGAAATATAAATTTAATTCACATTTCAGATTTACATATGGATAATTCAAACATCGGTACAGCAAAAACTATTATTAATTGCATTATTGATGATCTTACAAAATTAAAAAATCAAAATGACATAACACTAGATATGATGTATTTTACAGGTGATATTATTAATTCTGGGCAAAATGAAGGGGAGTTATACGATATTGCTATTGAAAATGCTATTACCCCTATTATGAAAGCAGCACAATTAGAAAATAGAAATTTTTTTGCTTGTCAAGGTAATCACGAAAATGACTTGACACTTTTTGATGACATTGTTTATGATGGAATGAATTCTCATTTAAAAGATGAAAACAAATTTAAAAATTTATGGAAGAATGACAAGATTTATAATTATGTAAACAATAGTACTAATGCTTTTAACAATTTTTTTGAAAAAATTAATAGCGAAAGAAATCAATTGAGCAAACTAACTTCTTGTGCCATTCGTAACTTTGATGGTTACTCTGTAGGTGTTGTAATTTTAAATTCGTCTTGGCGTTCTTGCGGAGATAGCAAAAGAGATTATGGTAATTTAATTCTTGGATTCTGTGAATTAGAAGAATCATTAAATAAAATAGAAAATGTGGACTTTAAAATAGCAGTATTTCATCACCCTATTGAATATATATGCGAAATAGATAGAGTAGAATGCGAAAAACTTTTAAGTAAGTTTGATTTAATTCTAAATGGGCATACACATAATCCTGAACAATTTCAAATATTTTCTGAGATTACTAATACGGTTTATTTAACAGCAGGTCAGTTAAACGATATGTCTGGTTTAAGAAATGGTTACACTATAATAGAGATAAATCCATTTACAAAAAATGTCACCACAACATTTAGGAAATATTTTAGTAAACGTCATTGTTTTGATGTTTCTAGTGAAGAAAATAAAACTGGAACATTTGTTTATAATTTTAAAACCGATAATAACGCTCTAAAAGAGGCTTATAATCTTTCTAAAAACTCAACAACTCATTATGAAGCGTTATTAAAAGAGAAGTTAATTAGCAACTTATTTTATAATGAGGATAAATGCAGATATATTGAACCGTATATAAAAAATAATTCTGAATTTACTGAATTTACAGTTGACACAGAGGAAAAAATTTTTACTACTGATGATATTTTAAAAAATCACACAAAATACTCTTTGTTTGGGAAGGCGAATTATGGTAAAAGTACCGCTTTAAAAATTTTAGCTTATAATAGCTGTTTGTCATTTGAAAAATATCAAAAGTTTCCTGTTTTTATTGATTTTAATTATTTCGATTTTAATGGTAAAACTCAAATAGTACGTGCCATTAAAAAATTTATTAATAAAATATGTAATTATAAAAGTATAGAGGATTCTTTAATTGAAGAGATGCTAAATAATAATTATATGTTTTTATTAATTGATAATTTTGATATTACAGAAAAAAAACATACAAAAGTAGTAGAGGATTTTGTTAATATATATCCTTTAGCTCAAATAATTGTCACTCAACAGGAAGATATATTAGACTATTATAACTTTGAAAGAATTTTTGAGAATTTCAAAGGTTTTGAACGGCTATATATTCAGCCAGTCAAAAAAATTGATATAATAGAGTTTGCCGAAAGATATACAGAAGAAACATGTGATGATAGCATTTATAGTATTATTGATAAAACAACAGGTGCCATTAGCGAATTAGGCATGGGCAAAACTCCCTTTAATATTATCATGTTAATGAATATATACGGCGACGATAATGAATACACAGTTATAAATGAAGCAAATGTTGTAGAAAGATTTATGGAATTGCTTTTAGAAAAAGTTAATATAGTAGAAAACAGCATATCCACCTTTGACTTTCGAAACAAAGAAGACTTTTTAGTATCGCTGGCTAAGTATATGCATAATAACAATAGTTACGTGATATCGCTAACCGAATACAATAAATTAATAGAAGACTTTTTTGAACCAGTTGGGTTGGATTATAAAAAAAGTAAATTTGATACATTGTTTTTTGAAAAAAAGGTATTATTACAAGAAGATGGTGAGGTATCCTTTAGATATAAATTTATTTTGGAATATTATATAGCAAAATCATTTATAAAGTACGGTTTACCAGAGGATATTTGTATAAATTATAATTATTTAAAATATGCCAATGAACTCAATTACTATAGTGGTATAAACAGAGAAATAAATGATCTATTTGAAAAAATCGAAATTAATATTCAAGAATTATTGAATAATTACAAAGATGATATTCGATATGAAAAAGAATATAAAATTGATTTGTCTATAAAATTTACTGCACCACAAAAAACATTAACAGTTGCTCAAAAAAGTGAGCTAACCGACAGACCTGACAAAAGTCAAAACTATAATCCCCATGATTATAAAAAGCACACATACACAAGTTGTGATAATCAATCTGTGGAAATCGAATCCTCCAAAGTAACAATTCTGGCTATCTTAAACGTATATGGTAGATTAGTTCGGAATATGGATTATTTACCTGTTGAAAGAAAAATTACTTCAATAAGTAATTGTATAAATTGCTGTTGTATAATTTTAAATCAATTTTGTGAACATCTCATTTATACTGTAAATCAAAAATATGCTACAATAAAAGAAAATATCAGATTACATGAAGGAATTAAAGATGTTGATAAATTTATTAATGACAGTATCTCAATGCTTAAAATGGTAATGCCAATTGCAATAGAAAATATGCTTTTTGAATGGATCGGCAATAAAAAACTATTACCTGTATTTGATGCTTTATATAAAAAGAATGGATATAGTGTGTTGGGTGACTTCTTTTTTTCAACTTTATATATGGACTTAAAGTCCCCCAGTAGTTATGAAAAAATCAAAGGTATGATAAATCGTACAGAAAATGAGTCTATACTTAAATTAATTTATGTTAAACTGATAAGTATTTACATGACAACGACCTCGTCTTACGAAGAAAAGAAAGTTGAAACATTAATTATAGATTTGGTTATCAAACAAAATCCTCCTCGACGTAAAGGAAACAAGTATATGTGTATAGACAAAAATGATGCGATTCAAAATCTGAGAGATAAAAAGAAAGATTTTTTGTCTAATGAAACATAAATAAGCATAGCACGCGAAACGCCATCAGTTATCATTGGTTACTGATGGCATTTTTGCAGGGTGATATAGTTTATATTCGTATAATTTAATAAATATATTTTCCTAGCATTTTGGTATCTATTGTAATGTATACTGTATCCGCTCAATAATTTCGTGCCTTACTAAAGTATAGTAAACTTCATAGAACCTATTAAAAAAAATAACTATAATAAGGTATATTTTTAAAACTATACATGAAAAGTGCTTGCAGTCAAAATGATTGGGAGCGTAAGCCATTAGCAATAATTAAAAAGTGTTTTTAGTCAGTTTGTAAAAGCCATTCAATTCTGCGTTTTATAGGTTCAGTAAGCAGTGCATCAAGTAACAAAAATATTAAAACATTTATTTAAATCAATTTACGCAGTTTATTTTCCGGAACTTAAAAAATTGAAATTACCTTTACAGGCTATTGCAGACTCATTGTACAATTTGAATAAATTTAAAAGAAAATATTTTACATAAAGGGGTTCAAAACCTTTTTACATCAAAAAATATCTATGGATGCACATTTTTGTTTTTTGAAAAGATATATGCCCACAAGTGGCTTTGTCAAGCTGTTTGCGGGCATAATATCTTTTTCACTAAAATTAGTTGGTACGGGCGACAGGACTTGAACCTGCACTCTCTCGAATTGGAACCTAAATCCAACGTGTCTGCCAGTTTCACCACGCCCGCATATTAACTTTTTCGCTCATTTTTAACCTGCCGAGCAGCAGGGAAATAAATCGGGTAGCGTAACGCTCTCAAAATCCAACGTGTCTGCGCACTTTGTTTACAAAGTGCAATTCACGTCACGCCCGCATATTAAATTCTCGTCTGCACACAATTCTATCACATTTCTGCTGATTTGTCAACTAAGGTAAGGGCGGCAATTGCCGCCCTTTTTTGTTATCCGTGAAGACCTCTGGATTGTCTTATCATATCCTCCACAACAATATCGCAGATTTCACCGAGGGAAGCGCAGTATTCCAGCACCTTCCAGGGTTCGTTTGTGTGGTAGTGAATCTTTATAAGGTTCTCATCGCCCACAGCAAGAAGGCTGTCACCCTTGAAATTGTCAACGAAGTAGTCGTAAATCTCGTCTTCGTCAAGGTTCTCGCCTTCGATTAAAAGCTGGGTATCGTATCTGTATTCAATATCTTCCATTGTATTTATCCTTTCTTATTTTACATCAACAGGCTCTCTGTTCTTACCGATAAAGAAAAGGGCAATAGTAGAGGGACCTGCATGTGCGCCGATAACAGCACCGATATGGCCGTAGCGCACTTTCTTAACTTCGGGAATCATCTTCATAATAAGATTGCCGAGATACTCTGCGTCTTCTTTTGCATCAGCGTCATGAATAAATATTTCCTCGTTTTCGCCGGGGAGATATTTTTCCTTCATCTGCTTTGCCATTGCTTCAAGGGATTGCTTTCTGCCTCTTACCTTTGCGTAGGGAAGGAGCTGGCCCTTGTCATTAAAGTAAAGGACAGGCTTAATGCCCAGCATTGTGCCAAAAACAGCTGATGCCTTGGAAAGTCTGCCGCCTCTGTGGAGGTGGTTCAGGTCCATAACGGTGAACAGGTGGAGTACATTGTACTTTATAACCTCTGCATATTCGGTAAGCTCTTCAAGGTCTGCACCTTGATCGCGTCTTTTGACAATGTGGTAGAGGAGATAACCCTCACCGCCGCAGGCAGAAATAGAGTCAACAACCTTTACGGTACACTCCGGATATTTCTCCATAATATCCTTTGCTGCCAGGGTAGAGGTCTGGTAGGAGCCGCTGAGAGCACCTGAGAAGGAAAGATAGAAAACATCCTTTCCGCTTTTGACAATTTCTTCAAAAAGGTTGAAAAGGTCTTCGTATGACACCTGAGAGGTTTTAGGCATGCTGCCCTGTCTTACCTTATCATAGAAAGCCTTTATTTCCATATCCGTTCCGCTGTACTGGATGTATTCGTCGTCATCGATTGTATAATGCATACCGATAAAGCGCACGTTATTGTCCTTGTAATAGTCGGCGCCCATGTCGGTGGTGGAGTCGGTTGCAATTACATATTCTCTGTTTTCCATAGCTTTTCCTTTCGCAGATAAAAATGAAATCATATAACAACATTATACACTATGATAAAAACCGTGTCAAGTAAGTTGATGCAATTTGTATAATTATTACAAAAAGTCCCCATAAAATTTTATATGCGGTAAATTTTAAGATATTACTGATTAATGGCAATTTACACATAAATCAGCAATGAATATTGGACTTTTTGTAAAATTTTAAGGAATCTATTGTATTTTCTTTAAGTATATAGTATAATGATGATGTATTAATTCAACACTTCATGTATGATACACAGAAAGGAAAACCGCCATGAAGATTTCAGATATTAAGGTACTGGTGTGCGACGACTCTATTCTTGTAAGAAAGAAGATGTCCGACATACTCAAAGCCGCAGGAATTACACAGATTTTTGAAGCCAAGGATGGTGTTCAGGCTGTTGAACAGTTCAAGGCAAATAACCCGGACCTTACTTTTATGGATATTGTAATGCCCGAAAAAACCGGTATTGAAGCTTTAAGAGAAATCAAGCAGTATCACCCTGCCGCAAAGGTTGTTATGGCTTCCACAGTGGGCACTCAGGGTAATCTTACCGACGCTATCTCCGCAGGCGCATTTGAGTTCTTGCAGAAGCCTGTACAGGATGATGATGTTTACAAAATCCTCAATACCTTTACAAAGGACTAAAAGAAAGGACAAACTATGTTTACACAGTTATTCGGGCACTATCTTTTAAATAAGAATTACATAAACGCCGAACAGCTCCAGAAGGCTCTCGAAGCCAAGAACAATACAAGAGTAAAGCTCGGCGCACTTGCTATTGACGCTGGATATATGACAGCGGGGCAGGTTGAAAAGGTTCACGAGGAGCAGAAGCGCCTTGATAAGCGTATCGGCGATATTGCTGTTTCTATGGGCTTCCTTACGGAAGCACAGGTTGACGAGCTTCTTTCAAAGCAGAAAACCGCTAATATCGTTATCGGACAAACCCTTATCGACCTTGGCTTTATGACAAATGCCGACTTCGAGAAGGCACTCTCCGAGTATAAGGCAAATGCAGGCTTTACAGGAGAAAACAACGATGATGCGGGACTTGCTGAAAGCATTTCCTCTATTTTCGACCTTGATGACATTGACGAAAAGGAATACTATATCGAGTATCTCATGCTTTTCGTAAGAAACATGGTGCGTTTTATCGGTGACGATTTCGCATTCGCAGGCTGTATCAGAAATCCCGAGACCAGAAACGAATACCTCTGCTCACAGGACATCAAGGGTGCAATCAACGCCTATACAGCAATCGGCGGTGACAAGAACGCTTTCTATGCGCTGGCATCAAGATACGCAGGCGAGGAAATCAGCGATGATGAGTTTGCTGAGGCATGCGCAGGGGAATTTTTGAACTTGCAGAACGGTCTGTTTGCGGTTAATCTGTCCAACACACAGAATACCGAGCTTGACCTTACACCTCAGATTTCCGAAAAGGATGTAACACTCAACATGGATGACGGAATCCAGGTTTCTCTTGCGTTCTCCTTCGGAACACTTACTGTTACGGTAGCAATCAATAAGGCATAAACGATACGGCGGTGCAATGCACCGCCGTTTTTTGCTGAATATTTTTTTGCCAGATCAGAGGTTTGTAATGGAAAAAGCGCAGAGATTATCTATATATTACATGCAAAATCTGAGGTCTGTAATGGAAAAAGCGCAGAGACAATCACGCCCAAAAACTAACGCTTACGTGTTTTTGGGGCAGACCCGCCGAATAGCATTAGGCGATAGATTCAATAAAATAAAAACCTTTTGAGCCTCCCGCGTCCACGTGTGCGGGCGCTCAAAAGTGCCCTTTTTTGTTTCTTTTTTGGGCAAGCAAAAAAGAAAAAAGACAAAAAATAAAAACAAAGACAAAAAAGTAAAGATTTTCAATAAAAACGGGCGGTATTCACCGCCCGTTCTTCATATCTTCTTATTCCGCAGTAAAATGCACTACCTTAGAAGCGAAATCTCCGTGGAGACTTACATTGATACCGCAGTTCATAAGTGCCTCGCCTGTATGCACCTGTCCGTTTTCGCTGTTACGGTACTTTCTCCTCGGGTCAAGACCTTTGAGCTTGATACGTCTGCTTGCGTAGTTTGGTCTGCCCAGTACCTGAACGAAGGTGAACACAGCCTCGCTCTTGTCCTTAGCAACAAACATCCACGCATCCCACATATTGTCCTCAAAGACGTTACCGATTCTGTACTGGTCGCCTGTGCGTACAAGGGGGTTGAACTTCTTGAACATTTCAATCTGTCCGGGAATCTCGTTTCTGTCGTTTTCGGGGATTTTGGTAACATCCAGCTCATAGCCGAAGGTACCCACCATAGCAACATTACCTCTGGTAGAGAAGGGAGTTGATCTTCCGACGGTATGGTTGGGGCAATCGGAAACATGTGCGCCCATAGCGGAAGCAGGGTAGCAGATAGAGGTACCGTGCTGGATTTTGAGACGCTCGATTGCATCAGTATCGTCGGAGGTCCATATCTGAGGGGAGTAGAACAGCATACCTGCGTCGAAACGTGCGCCGCCGCCTGAACAGTTTTCCAGGAGAATGTGGGGATATTCGCTGGTGAGACGTTCCATAACGTCATAAACACCAAGAACATATCTGTGCCACAGCTCACGCTGTCTGTCTGAAGGAAGGGCATTTGAGCCAACCTCTGTAAGCTGTCTGTTCATATCCCACTTGATGTATTCGATGTTTGCGCTGTCGAGGATTTTCTTCATCATTCCGTAGATATGGTCACGGACTTCCTTACGGCTGTAATCCAGAACATATTGCTGTCTGCTCTGGGTCATAGGCATGCCTGCTATCTGGATTGCCCAGTCGGGATGAGCCTTGTAAAGCTCGCTGTCGGGTGAAATCATTTCCGGCTCAAACCAGATACCGAACTTCATACCCAGCTTGTTTACCTCGTCAACAAGGTATTTGAGGCCGCCCTGAATCTTCTTTTCGTATACAAACCAGTCACCGAGGGAGCTGTTGTCGGAATCTCTGTGACCGAACCAGCCGTCGTCCATAACCAGCATTTCAATACCCAGCTCAGAGGCCTGCTTAGCAATTCCGATAAGCTTTTCGGTATCGAAATTAAAGTAGGTAGCCTCCCAGTTGTTGATAAGGATAGGTCTGCGCTTGTCCTTGTATTCGCCGCGGATGAGGTTGTTTCTGTAAAGGTCGTGGAAGGTGCGGGACATGTGACCCATACCCTCAGCGGAGTAAACCATAACAAGCTCAGGAGCTGTAAAGGAAGCGGAGGGCTCTAATTTCCAGCTGAAATCGAAGTGGTTGATACCCATTACGAGACGGGTTTTCTTGTGCTGTGTAACCTCAGCCTGAGCGAAGAAGTTACCGCTGTATATGAGGTTGAAGCCGTAAGCCTCGCCCATATCCTCGTCACAGTTGTGTGAAACAAGAGCAACAAATGGGTTGTTCTGATGAGAGGATTCGCCCTTTACCGAGTCAACGCCCTGTTTACCGTGGTGTAAGCGGCAACGCTCCATAACACGTTCTCTTGCCCAGGAGCCGTTGAGGGTGATGAAATCGAAATTGTCGTGGTCGAAATCGATACAGCCGGAAAGCACGCGTCTGATATCGAAGGCTTCCTTACCTTCGTTGATGAGCTTTACGCTTCTTGTAACAACGTCGAGATTTTCAAAGACTGTATAGTAAAGAATCACTTTAAGTCCGCGGTGGCTGTCCTCCATGGTAACGGCAAGTGTCTGCGCCTCGTTTTCCTCTGCGAAGGTAGCGGGGAGTCTTACGGTGCAGTCCTCTAATTTCTGCTCTAAAACGGGCTTGCCCTTAGTGATTTCGTAGGAAACGTATCTGAGGTTTACGGAGGACATACCCTTATTGTCCATTACCATAAGGGCAGGCTCACGGTAGTCGCCGATACCGTGGGTGGAATACTCAAAGGGAGTTGAGTCCATGAAGGTGCCCATGTCACGCTCGTTTACCTTGGGGGTGTAGGGGTTTTCGTCAAGACGGAGAAGGTAGGATAAATCCTCATCATCTGTTTTCTTGCCGAAATAAACGTGTGCAAGATGTCCGCTTTCAAGTGCTGCCAAGGCGTATGTAATGTTTTTTCCGGAGAGGGTGAACATGGTAAGCTCTTCGGTATAAGGGTCGTTACCGCCGACTTGCCAGCGGTAAGGGGAATATTCGTTTTTGATTTTCTTTGCAGTAATCATAGCAGTGATTCCTTTTCTGTAAAATGATAACTCAATTGTAGCATAACCGGGTAAAAAAGTAAATAGAGAATAAAGAAAAATAATTGTAAAGATGATGTTTATGTTTTTGTTTCTGTTTTTGTTTCTGTTTCTGTTTTTGTTTCTGTTTCTGTTTCTGTTTTTGTTTCTGTTTCTGTTTCTGTTTTTGTTTCTGTTTCTGTTTTTGTTTCTGTTTCTGTTTCTGTTTTTGTTTTTCTTTTTTCTTTTTTGCTATTATAAAATCTGAGATTAACAATCGTCACCCTGATTTTATTTCTTGCAAAATCTGAGGTCTGTAATGGAAAAAGCGCAGAGACAATCACGCCCAAAAACTAAGCGTTGGCGTGTTTTTGGGGCAGACCCGCCGAATAGCATTAGGCAATAGATTCAATAAAACAAAATCTTTTGAGCCTCCCGCGCCCACGTGTGCGGGCGCTCAAAAGTGCCCTTTTTTGTTTCTTTTTTGGGCAAGCAAAAAAGAAAAAAGAAAAAAGACATAAAAAGAAAAAAAGACAAAAAAGAAAAACAAAGACAAAAAAGAAAAACAAAGACATAAAAAGAAAAATCAACCACAAAAAAATATTTTTGCGTTAGCAAGCCACAGTTATTTTTTATTCAAGAATAATGGTAAAAGGCCCGTCATTGAGCAGATCCACCTTCATATCCGCCCCGAAGATACCCCTCTCAACTACGGGAATCTCCTTTGCGCACAGGTCACAGAAATAATTGTAAAGACGCTCCGCCTCCTTAGGCTCCATAGCATTCAGGAAATTAGGGCGGAATCCCTTTTTACAGTCTGCGTAAAGGGTGAACTGGGAGATAATCAGAAGCTCGCCGTTTACATCTTTAAGGGAGAGATTCGTCTTGTCGTTTTCGTCTGAGAAGATACGCAGTCCCGTCATCTTTTTTGCAAGTCTTTCACATTCCGCCTCGGTATCATCCTTGCCGATTCCGAGAAGTACCAGAAAGCCGCTGCCGATTTTTCCGCAGACATTTCCGTCTACGGTAACGCTTGCGTGAGTAACACGCTGAATCACAATTTTCATTTTTGTCTGTCCTTTTCTGTAATGTTCTTGACGCTGATTAATATATGGCAGGGTGCGAAAATCACCGCCGAAATAATAAGGGGAATATTTGTGCTGATAATACCGCTGAATAAGAACAGTACCGAGGGGATAACCGATAACAGTACCGCCTTAGCCATACAGTTCTTTTTGAAGAAGATGAACCAGAAAAGGCAATATAGTAAAATCAGCGCAATATCCACCAGAATGTAGAGTGCGAAGGCATTTCCTGAACGGAAGCTCACTTCGGGAATAACAATGAACATGAAAATCATGCACCCGAATCTGCCTGCTGTTTCCAGTGCTTCAACGATTTTGTTGTTCCAGTTGTTCTGAAAGCCGTCTTTGTTTGTTATGGCGAAAATCACGTTTGGAATCAACATAATCAGCACAATAATAAGTCCGAAAACGAAGAAGGTCATCAGTTTTTCTCCTTTTCGCCCAGGGCTTTCAGCACAGCTAAAAGGTAATCCCAGGTACGCTCGACGGAAGCAACATTCATACGTTCATCAGGGGTGTGGACATTCTCCAGATCGGGTCCGATTGAAACCATATCCGCGCCGGGAAGCTTCTGTCCCAGCAGACCGCATTCCAGTCCTGCGTGAATTGAGGCAATTACGGGGAGACGCCCGTACATTTCCACGAAAACCTCGCACATAAGGTCACGTAAGGGGGAGTTTTCGCGGTATTCCCAGGAAGGATATTCTGCGTCGAAAACGGTTTTTCCGCCCAGGAATCCCGTAAAGGAATCCAGCTTTTCCATAACCATGTTTTTGCCGTTTTTACTGTTGCTGCGGATAAGGTAGCCCATTTTCATAATACCGCCCTCGGTGTAAAGCTCGCCCATGTTAAGCGAGGATTTAACCATGCGCGTGTCATTGCTCATAACCGCCATGATACCGTCGGGGGAATTTCTGAGAATGAAGATTGCCTTTCTGGTTGCCTCAGCGGTCATGCATTTTTCGGGAACAGCCTCATAGCTTTCGCAGACGCAAAGCTCTGCGGAAGGTTCCAGACCGCCGTATTCACTGTGGAAAAGGTCTCTGAAATACTCCGAAGCGGTATTGATGACCGTATCCTTATTTTTCTTGTCTGTTACGATGACCGCAAGTGCGTTTTTGGGAATAACATTGGTTTTATCGCCGCCCTTGATACCGCAAATGAAGAATTCAGCCTTTTTGTAGACATAATCCAGCACATCTGCCAGTACCTTGTGTGCGCTGAGGCGGTGCTTGTCAATATCGACACCTGAATGACCGCCTGTGAGCTTATCGATTTCGATATCGATAGCGCACATGTCCTTTGTTTCTGTAAGCTCAAGCTCATATTCACAGTAGGCTCTGATACCTCCTGCACAGCTTACGGTGAGGTAGCCCTCCTCCTCGCTGTCGATATTGATAAGGGTTCTGCCTGAAAGGAGAGAGGGGTCAAGCTCCTCAGCTCCGGTCATGCCTGTTTCCTCGTCGCTTGTGAGCAATGCCTCAATAGGTGGGTGGGGGATTTCGGGGGAGTCGAGGAGTGCTAAAATGTACGCAACAGCAATCCCGTCGTCACCGCCGAGAGTTGTACCCTCAGCCCATACCCACTGTCCGTCGGTACGAAGGTCAATGGCTTCTTTTTCCATGTCTTTCTGGCAGTCTGCACGTTTTTCGCAGACCATATCCAGATGCCCTTGAAGGATTACAGGCTTACAATTTTCATAACCGCCTGTGCCTTCTGCGTATATGATTACACTTCCGCAGTTTTCCTTAACGGCTTTAAGTCCGTGGCTTTCTGCGAATTTCATACAGTAGTCGCCGATAGCCTCGATATTGCCTGAACCGTGGGGGATAGCGGATATTTCTTCAAAATAGCGGAATACTTTACTTGGGTTTAAATTTTCGAGCATAATAAGCTCCTTTCGGTTTTATAATCACATCTATTTTACCATAAATCCAAAGAAATATCAACCGCTTTAAGCTTTTTTGCGGTAACGCTCCATTGCCTGTTTTTCAAGCTCATCAATATCAATTCCGTTTATGGAGCCTTTATTATAATTATTTGTTTTATTATTCTTATTATTTTTATTATAATAGTAGGTGGTTTTGTTGCGGTCGCCGGTTGGTTCCTCACTGGTTTCTGTGCGGTCGCTTTCCGGTATGCACTTTGTAAAGCTGTCGTAATTTTTTACGGTAACAACGGTAAATGTGCTGGTCGCACTCTGTTCAATATCTCCGCTTTTTTGAAGCTTTCTCAATGTTTTTGTGACCGTAGACTTTGCAAGTCCGATTTCATCGGCAAGACTATTCAGAGTGATAACCCTCTGCCCTCTTTCAACTGTAATCCCGTGCCATTTTACCGCCGTGTAGTTGGCTGTAAGCAGCAGATGCAAAAACACCCTCATAGCCGAATCGTCATCGTACCATTGCCATGCAAGAAATTCTCTGTTCAGCTGTATAAAGCCTTTTGTGTTCATTTATTTCCTCCCTGATATATTTTTATAATTCTATTTTACATTATATTTTCAGGACAAACAACGACATCCTGTTGACAAAGCAGGACAATTTTTCTTGACTTTTACAGATTTCGGGAGTATAATTATTATTTGATATCATATTTTCTGAAAGGAATGTTTAAGATGAGCGAATGCACACATAACTGTTCAACCTGCGGTTCAAATTGCTCCGAGCGTAAGGCGGAGAGCCTGCTTGCACCACAGAATGAGCTTTCAAACGTAAAGAAGGTAATTGCCGTTGTATCCGGTAAGGGCGGTGTAGGAAAGTCCCTTGTGACCTCCCTCTTAGCCTCCGTTTCCAGCAAGAAGGGTAATAAGACCGCTGTTCTTGACGCGGATATTACAGGCCCCTCTATTCCTAAGGTGTTCGGCATAAACGAGCGCGCTATGAGTAACGACGGCCACAACCTTATCCCCGCAAAGACAAAGACAGGTATCGAAATCATGTCTGTAAACCTGCTTCTTGAAAACGCAACCGACCCTGTTGTATGGAGAGGTCCTGTTATTGCAGGTGTTGTAAAGCAGTTCTGGAGCGATGTTATCTGGGATGATGTAGACTTTATGTTTGTGGATATGCCTCCCGGAACAGGCGACGTGCCTCTTACAGTTTTCCAGTCCATTCCCGTTAGCGGAATTATCGTTGTTACAAGCCCTCAGGAGCTTGTATCCATGATTGTTGAAAAGGCTGTGAAGATGGCGGGTATGATGAATATCCCCGTGCTTGGTATTGTTGAAAACATGAGCTATTTCGTTTGTGACAACTGCGACAAGAAGCACTACATCTACGGTGAAAGCCATATCGAAGAAATTGCCGCAAAGCACGGCATCAAGAATATTGCAAGACTTCCTATTGACCCCTCTTACGCTTCATTCGGCGATAAGGGTGATATTGAAAGCGCTGATACATCTGCCCTCGAAGCACTTGCTGAGGAGATACTGAAATGACGGAGAGAGCGGAAAAGGCAAGAAACTACTTTTTAGAAGGCTATAACTGTTCTCAGTCGGTTTTTCTGGCATTCTGCGACCTTACAGGCTTTGATGAAAAGACCGCACTCCTTGTGTCCTCGTCTTTCGGCGGAGGCATGGGCAGACTCCGTGAGGTATGCGGAGCCGTAAGCGGAATGTTCATGGCGGCAGGTGTGCTTTACGGCTACTCGGACCCCAAGGCAAGTACCGAAAAAATGGAACATTACAAGCGTATACAGGAGCTTGCGGCGGATTTCAAGGAACGCAACGGCTCCATAGTATGCCGTGATATTCTGGGAAAGATTGCAGAGGATAAGAGCTTTATCCCCTCTGAACGAACCGCAGAATATTATAAGACCCGTCCCTGCGCAAAAGTGGTAGAGGACGCAACAGAGATACTGGAAAAGTATATTGAACAATACCCTGTAAAATAATAAAACCCCGCATATTGCGGGGTTCAGCCTGTCGATAAACCCACGCATCGCAAAAATGCAGATAAACGATTTATAACAGTAAAAATATAAAATTTTATATAAAAAGATTTACAGAGCCGTGAAAACGGCTCTGTAAATGCATTTTTGCTTACTTCGTCAAAAG
>JAZNML010000002.1:0-54904 GCA_045579565.1 Ruminiclostridium sp. | reverse complement strand
AAACAAGACATTCTGCAAGTCCGATAAATCCCATTGAAAGAGTACCATGTTTTAATATTTCTCCTACACAATCATCAGGACCAAGCTTATCGGAATCAATCCAGATACCTTGTCCCATAAGGAAGGGGTAATTCTTTACTTTTTTCTGTGCCTGGATTTTATAGCGATACATAAGTTGTGCAATGACAAGATTCATTTCCTCTTCAAGTAATTCAAAAAAGCGAACAATATCCTTGCTTGACTTTATACCTAAACGCGGAAGATTAACAGAAGTAAAACTAAGGTTTCCTCTTCCGGTCACTATTTCTCTTGATTTATCATAATTGTTGCCGATAACACGGGTGCGACAGCCCATATAAGCAATTTCTGTATTATAATCGCCTTCTTTATAGTATTGAATATTAAAAGGAGCATCTATAAATGAGAAATTAGGGAAGAGACGTTTGGCGGAAACACGACATGCTAATTTAAATAAGTGATAGTTAGGTTCTCCTGGGTTATAATTTATGCCTTCCTTGACTTTAAAAATATGTATAGGGAAAATAGGAGTTTCTCCATTACCAAGTCCTTTTTCTGTTGCAAGAAGGACATTTTCTATTACCATTTGACCTTCGGGTGAGGTATCGGTACCATAGTTGATAGAAGAAAAGGGAATCTGGGCTCCTGCACGACTGTTCATGGTATTCAAATTATGAACA
Source organism: Ruminiclostridium sp. (assembly GCA_045579565.1). Classification (GTDB taxonomy): domain Bacteria; phylum Bacillota; class Clostridia; order Oscillospirales; family Ruminococcaceae; genus Ruminiclostridium_E. Next base: position 54,206 of record JAZNML010000002.1, on the reverse strand, counting down.
AGAGCTTCCATGGCCTGATATGTAGCACGATTGGTTTCTTTCTTAGTTAAACGTAGTGTGAACGACTGCACTTTTTTAGCTGTTTCATTATCAGATGTTATTTTTGTTAATTCTGAAAGTTCAGCTTCTGAATAGCCGTTATTGTTTGCAAGAATAGGGGATAGTCCGCTTTCTTTAAGTTTATTAACATATGTATAAACCTTTTTTTCTACGTCATCGTCATTTAATGAATCTGTTTCAAGAATAATTCCTCTGATAATATTTTTAATATATAATTGTTCATAGGTTTTCTTTACGCCGTCTGCCATAGCATAATCGAAATTAGGGATTGACTGGCCTCCGTGTTGGTCGTTCTGGTTGGATTGTATAGCAATACATGCAAGTGCGGAATAACTGGCAATATTATTAGGCTCGCGTAAGTAACCATGACCTGTTGAGAAACCATTCTTGAATAACTTGATAAGGTCAATCTGACAACAGGTTGTGGTAAGCGTCATAAAATCAAGGTCATGAATATGGATATCTCCTTCGATGTGCGCTTTTGAATGAGTTGGGTCGAGAACATACATTTCATTAAACTGTTTTGCGCCTTCTGAACCGTATTTAAGCATTGTTCCCATGGCGGTATCGCCGTCTATATTCGCATTTTCTCTTTTTATATCACAATCCTGAGCTGATTTGAAAGTTAGGTCTTCATACGTTTTCATGAGAGAGGTATTCATCTCGCGGATTCTGGTTCTGTTTGCTCTATATAAAATGTAGGCTTTTGCTGTTTTGGCGTGACCATTTTCTACAAGAACTTTCTCAACTGTATCCTGAACTTCTTCAACAGTTGGTACTCTACCGGAGTCAATAACCTTGCTGTCAAGAATACGGCACACTTCTTCAGCTAACGCTATGGCTGAATTATAGTCTTTTCCACCGACTGCTGTAGCAGCTTTATAAATTGCATCGGCAATTTTCTGAACATTAAATGGCATTTGTCTGCCATCTCTCTTTTGAATTTTGGTAATCATATCATAGTCTCCTTATATAAATAAAAAACACAACATATTGTGGTTAAACACACAAGATAGAACAATATATATTATATTGTACTATTGTAAATTTGTCAATATGAACAATTGATTTTTAATGATATAAAAAAACAGGCAAACCATAATTGGTTTGCCTGTTTATTCATTGTAAAATGAAAATAATTAAGCAGATGCGTTAGCCTTCTTAGCAAGTCTGGACTTAAGTCTTGCAGCCTTGTTCTTGTGAATTAATCCCTTGCCTGCGCACTTGTCAAGCTTGATTGTAGCAGACTTTACAGCTTCAGCAGTAGCGTCTTCGGCTCTTGCCTTTTTGAGAACTGTCTTTAATTCTGTCTTATCAGCCTTGTTACGTTCATTTCTGAGCTTAGCAACAAGAACTCTCTTCTTTGCAGATTTAATGTTCGGCACTTCTTTGCACCTCCTTGAAATTAGTATGTATAGAATTACTTTTTTTCAGTACGATATATTATAACATACAAATTTTTAAAAAGCAATAGTTTTTTTTAAAAAATTAAAAATTAGGTGAATTTATGAAAAGAAGCGATTTGATTTGTGAAAATGGGGTAATAAATAACAAAAGCAATGCTGATTTTGTTCACAATTTCAGTATAAACCGAACATTATGCACTGAAATAATTGTTGATACAGATAAGTCTGAATTATTAGGAAAACCTGTTGGTCGTTATATTACGATTTATTGCAATGAAAACGGTTGTGATGAATGTTTTCGAAAAATAATATCCGAATTTGTTATAGAGGGAAGAGTTTTAGTTGCCGGACTTGGCAATGAGCGGGTTTGTTCAGATAGCCTCGGTGCGAAGACTTTAAGGTATATACCGGCAACTGCTCATTTAAGTAAAAATATTGCTTTTTCAGAACTTGGATTAAGAGAAGTGTTTGCAATTGAAACAAGTGTTACAGGGAAAACAGGAATTGAAAGTGCTGAATATATAAAATGTATTGCGGAACAACTCGATGTTGATTATATTATTGCAATTGATAGCCTTGCTTGTTCAGATACAGAGCGACTTTGTAAAACAATACAAATTACAGACGCAGGTATTTCGCCAGGTGCTGGTGTTGGTAATTCCAGAAGGGAGCTTAATCAATACACTACCGGAAGAAAGGTTATAGCTGTTGGTGTACCTACAGTAATTGATTATAATACGGAGAATAACAATACTTTAATGGTAACACCTCGTAATATAGATATTTTAATCGATGAATTTGCGCGAATAATCGGCCTGGGAATAAGTAAATCATTAAATCCGTCGCTTTCTATGGAAGAAATAGAAGCTCTTATAATACGTTAGGTCTAACTTTATGTAATCAAACATAAAATAGTCTGTAAGGATTTTATCAGAAAGGATGGATTAAGATTGAGAATAATAAAAACTAGTGTACGAAACAGAGGAATAAAAGCTTTGATTTTATTGTTTACTGCTTTTACAACTCCTGTTTTATCTATTATAGCAGTTCATGTATTGCCAGACGCATATAAATATATGACGCAAGCAGCTTTGTATTCAGAAATGATTGTCAGCTTTCCGTCAAATTATGAAAATGAAAATGTAAATAACGGCAACTTGATGTTGTATACTCCTAAACAAAATGTGTCAACAAATCCTATCACCGATGTTATTACCGAGAAACCACCCTCATTATTACTTTCGAGAAACATTTCGGAGAAAAAGGAGGATTTATCAGTTTTTTCTGCTCAAAGCGGTCAAATATATGAGATGACATTTGATGGTAGTCTTGGAGATGAATTTATTAACCTAAAATCCGGTGGACAAGTAAGAAATTGTACAGATCTATCGAATGAATTTGTTGAAAACGAAACGATGAAAATGCACGATATTGATATTGAGCTTTATAGTGATGAGCCGCAAGTTCTTATAATGCATACACACACAACAGAGAGCTATGAGGCTTATGAAAAAGAGTATTTTGACGATGAATATACAAGTCGTTCATATGATCCAGATAATGGGGTAGTTGCGGTTGGAAAGGCGATTGCCGAAGAATTGTCTGATGCTGGTATAGCTGTAATACATGATGGGACAATACATGATGGACAGTATACAGGAGCTTATGTAAGAAGTCTTGAAACGGTAGAAAATATTATATCTGAGTATCCATCTATTAAAATTGTTCTTGATATTCATAGGGATGCAATTGAAGATAGTGGGAGCAGGATAAGTGCCGTAACAGAAATTAATGGTCAGAAAGCGGCTCAGGTAATGATTATTTCAGCAGCAGATGATGGTACATATGGCATTCCTGAATATCTTGAAAATTTTCACTTTGCATGTGCTTTGCAACAAGCTATTGAGTCAAAGTATCCAACTCTTACAAGACCTGTTTTGTTTCAATACTGTCATTATAACCAGCATGTAACTACGGGATCACTTTTAATTGAAATTGGCTCACACGGTAATACCGTTGATCAGGCTGTATATAGCGGACACCTTGTAGGAAAAGCCTTGGTAGAAATGTTCACTTCGAACGAGGCATGTGAACAAGAAGTTATGAGGTCTATGCCAAGATTTTTTGTAGACATATTGAGATAAATTTAATTAAATGGTTGCAAAAAATATCCTTTTATGTTATAATAATACAGAAAATATAATCTGAAAGGAATCATTAAAATGACTTACAAAGAAAGTTTTATTAAATTCATGGTAGACAGCGGGGTTCTTACATTTGGCGAATTCACTTTAAAAAGCGGTAGAATTTCTCCTTATTTTATGAATTCCGGAAATTACAATACAGGTGCTCAGCTTGCAAAACTTGGCGAATTTTACGCTGAGTGTATTCATGATAATGGTATTGATTTTGAAACTCTGTTTGGACCTGCATATAAAGGTATTCCTCTCGCAGTTGCAACAGCAACAGCTCTTTACAATAAGTTCGGAATTGATGTTAATTATTCTTTTGACCGTAAGGAAGCCAAGGATCATGGTGAAGGCGGTATGATTGTAGGTAAGCAGCTTGTTGACGGAGAAAAGGTTGTAATTATTGAAGATGTTATGACGTCCGGTAAGGCGCTTCGAGAAGTTCTCCCTAAGCTTAAAGCTGCCGCTGATGTTAAGGTTGCCGGTATGGTAATTCAGGTTGACCGTATGGAAAAAGGCCTTAATTCTGATAAATCCGCAGTTCAGGAAGTAAGTTCCGAATTCGGCATAAACATTTATTCAATTGTTAATATCAATGATATTATTGAAGCAATTGAAAATGGAGTTGTTGAAGGTAAGGAATATCTTGACTCCATGAAAAAATATCGCAGCACATACGGTGTAGAGTAATAAATTAAACGGATAACCTCTAAAAAGGGGTTATCCGTTTTTAAATCGGAGGATAATTGTGGACATAAAATGGGTGTTTTTTGATGTGGGTTCAACTCTCGTTGATGAAACAGAGTGTTATAATCAGAGGATCATTGATGCAATTAAAGATACAGACATTACTTTTGACCAGTTCAACAATAAACGTATAGAATTTACTAAACATAATTTGAAAGGTGACATAGAAGCAATTAAGTTTTTCGGACTTATAAAAACAGCATGGCACAAAGAACTCGAAAAGCCATATCATGACGCCGAAAGCGTACTTAAACAACTGTCTGTCAAGGGATTTAAAATAGGAATTATAGCTAATCAATCATATGGAACGGTAGATAGACTTCAAAAATGGGGATTATTGAAGTATATAAGCCTTGTGTTATCTTCCGCTGAGGAAGGAGTGGCAAAGCCTGACCCCGAAATATTTATTCGAGCGCTTAATCGTGCGGATTGCAAGCCATGTGAAGCTGTTATGATTGGTGACAGGTTGGATAATGATATTTGTCCTGCTAAAAGACTTGGCACGAATACTATCTGGTTAAAGCAGGGAATTGCTTCTTATCAGTGTCCTGTAAGTGATGATATGAAACCTGATTATACGATAAATAATCTTATTGATATTTTAGAAATCCTTAAATAAAATTTCCCTTTGACAGAGACTTTTTTAGAATGTTTTCTCCATTAGGATAAATTTTCCTTTTCTCCAATAAGCAAATCCTACTTCGTTAAAACCAAAGCTTTTATATAACTTTAATGCATATGGGTTTTCTGAAAACACATCCAGTCTGATTGAAGTAACACCAACTTCACGTGCTTCATTCTGGATTCTTTTCATAGTATTTTTAGCTATTCCTTTGTTCTGATATTCGGGGAGCACACAAAGTCTGTGAACAACACAGAAGGAATTATCCGAGTATTTCCATTCACCATTTGTATATCCTTCATCACATTCCTGATTAAGTGTATAAATGACAACGATTTTTCCATTTTCTGTTCCAACGGTAAGCTGTCTGTTTTCAATATCTGATAAAACAATTTCTTTGTTTGGGTATATTTCGTCCCATTGTAATATATTTTGCCCAATCATAGTATCAGTTGCAGATAAAATTAAACTTAATATTTCGTTTAAGTCATTTTGTTCTGCTTTTCTGTATTTTAAATTCATATATTATCTCCTGAAAAATAATAAGCCCGATATAATATCGGGCTTTTGTTGGCGGAAGCGGTGGGATTCGAACCCACGGTACCGTGAGGTACAACTGATTTCGAGTCAGTCCCGTTATGACCACTTCGATACGCTTCCATATACGATATTTATGTATTATACAACTTTTTTTTAAAAAAGTCAATACAAACAAATTAAATCTCAATAATATTTCAAAAAATAATTGAAATTTAATTGCGTTTGTGATATAATAATATAGTATGCGATATTGCTATACAGATGTATATTCTTTTCTTTTTTTCTGATAATAAAAATATGATTTTTATTCAGAAAGGATAGTTCTATGAGCGAAAATGAAGAAAAGAATAATGCTGAAGAATCAATTCCGGAACAGCAACTGAGTGATTCAGGTATTGTCTCAATGCCTAATGCTAAGCATTATATACATTGTTTAACTATAATAGGACAAATTGAAGGTCACTATATCCTTCCTCCGCAGAACAAGACTACAAAATATGAGCATATAATTCCTGCGTTGGTTGCGATTGAACAGGACAGGAATATTGAAGGGTTGCTTATTATATTGAACACTGTTGGCGGTGATGTTGAAGCCGGACTTGCAATAGCAGAATTAATTGCAGGAATGGAAAAACCAACAGTTTCAATTGTTGTTGGCGGCGGCCATTCAATAGGTGTTCCTCTTGCTGTAAGTGCGAAGAAAAGCTTTATTGTTCCGTCGGCAACTATGACAATACATCCGGTTAGAATGAATGGATTGGTTCTTGGTATTCCGCAGACACTTTCGTATTTTGATCGTATGCAGGAAAGAATAACTAATTTTGTAACAAGAAACAGTAATATTTCTGCTAAAAAATTTCGTGAGTTCATGTTAAAAAAAGACGAATTAGTAATGGATGTGGGTTCTGTTGTAGATGGCGAAACTGCTGTTGCTGAGGGCTTGATTGATCATCTCGGCGGTCTTTCCGCAGCAATAGAATGTTTGTATAAGCTGATAGAGGATAATCAGGAGGAAAAGAAATGCTGATTCATTCTATTGTTTCTGAAAATGACATATTCTTTACTGATAGTATCGCAAAACCTGTTTTTCAAAATGTTAACGGCGGGTTTATTGAAATTGATTGTGATAATGGTGATAAGAGAATAAAACGATTATATTCAACTAACCCGTTTTTATATCTTGATACTCGTTATTTACCGTTCAACAATATATAAATACGCGGACATAAGTCCGCATACATAAAAGGGGATATTTATGGATTTATTTTCAATTATCATTCAGGGCATTGTTCAGGGACTTACAGAGTTCCTTCCTGTTTCAAGTTCAGGTCATTTGTCCGTATTACAGCATTTTATGAGTATGGGTGAGGAAAGTCTTATTGTTTCCATAGTTCTTCATCTTGGAACATTACTTGCGGTCTTTTGCGCATTCTATAAAACAATCTGGGGAATGATAAAAGAATTTTTCCTTACTATTAAGGATATTTTCACAGGTAAATTTTCCTGGAAGAATATGAATGATAATCGCCGTCTGATGTTTATGGTTATTATTGCTACTCTTATTCTTGTTCCGGTTTATTTCTTTAAGGAATTCTTTACATCAGTAGAAGGTGACGGGGATATTATTTTTGAAGGTTGTGCATTTATATTTACCGCAATACTTCTCTTCTTATCTGATGCTTGTATTAAAGGATTTAAAACAGGTAAAGATATGAAAATAAAGGATGCGATTACTGTTGGTTTATTTCAATGCGTTGCGCTTTTTCCTGGTGTTTCTCGTTCCGGCAGCACAACAACAGCAGGTCTCTTTTGCGGATTAACAAGAGAAACAGCAGTTACATATTCATTTATACTTGGTATTCCAGCTATTCTTGGCGGAAGTGTGCTTGAACTTGGTAGTGCGGTTTCTTCAGGTTTTGAGTTTGATTTTACATTACTTGCAGTTGGATTTTGCGCAGCCGCCATTACAGGTTTTCTTTCAATTGCCCTTGTAAAACTTATAATTAAGCATGATAAATTCAAAATTTTTGGTATATACACACTTATCCTCGGAATTCTGTGCATTGGCTATGGGATTTTTGAGCTTGTAACAAATACTCATATTATAATTGCAAATTAACAAGGAAGGAAGTCAAAAATGGCTGAAACCAAAAAAAGCACATCAGGTAAAAGTAATACAAGGCAAACTTCTGCCAATGAAAGAAGAAAAGCAGAAATGCTTAAAAAAAATGCTGAACGCAGACATATTGCATCAGTTATTTTATTTGCAGTAGGAGTTCTGGTATTGGCTTTTACACTTTTCGGTACAACCGAAGGGGAAAACCTTTCCGCTTGGGATGGAATACATAGTTTTATACTTGGAATTTTTGGTTTTTCATCTTTTTTAGTTGGACCTATCCTGATTTATATTTCTATTATGATCTCTGCTGATCGTACAAAATCAACTATCTCAAAGCGTATGATTCAGCTTATTCTTATGATTCTTCTTATAAGTGCTGCTGCTCAGGTTATATTTGTTGGTTCAGTTACTAATCCTGAAATTGAAGAATCAACGTTATCTGATACTATTTCTTACGCTTACAACAATGGCCTACAGTATATTGGCGGTGGAGTAATAGGATTGATTTTAGGTTCGATTCTTCTTTTGTTTGGACAAGCCGGTGCAATAATTATTCTCATTCTTATCGCATTTGTTATTTTTATGATTATGGCAAATATGAGTCTTGTTGATTTCTTTAATATGGTTTCAAAACCGTTTAAAAAGGTTGGTGCTGTAGCTAAGGAAAAACATGAGCTTTATCGAGAAGAAAGAGAATATGCCGAGGAAGAACTCAGACGTAAGGAAGAAGAGGCAACAAAACGTCGCCATAGCGAAAAAGATCGTCGCATGGCTGAGGAACATCTGAAGCAGCTTTCTGAAGAAGAAAAACGTGCCAAGAAATTTGCTGCTATCGCTAATGTTACGACAAATGCACGCATAGAATCAGGAGAAAAAATTGAAAAAGAATCTCTCGAAAAGAAAGAAGAACCAAATCCCGTTATTGAACAACGAAAAGAAAGTCGTGAATTCCAGAAGGATTTGAATGATTATCTTAAAGGTAAAATAGATAAAAAGGATGAACCTTCTCCTGTTCAGGTAACAGTTGATACTGTAAAAATGGATGAACCTGTCAATGCAGATGGGCCTTATAGACCTGATGGCCCATTTTTTGCTGATGAAACTGATAAGGTTGTCCGACCTTTTAACGAAGCCGTTAAGCGCGACAGCCTGGTTGGTTCTGCAAAACCGATTGAAGAAGAAAATAAACAAGAACCTGTAAAAGATTCTGGCGATGCAATTGTTACAGCAATTGAAGAATTCAAGAAAGAACAGGCAGAGCAACAGAAAATTGCGGAAGAAAACAGCGGAAAAGTTATAGCTACCGTGATAAAAGCTGATGAAAACGGACAAGAGCGTTTCAGTGAAATTGTTTCTAATGCGGAACAGTATCATGTTCCTCCAAGTGAACTTCTTAATGATGTTATTCATGAACGTTCAGATGAGGATATTAACGCAGAAATTCAGGCTAATGCCGAGACGCTTGTTAATACTTTAAAAAGCTTCGGTGTTGAAACAAAATTCCTTGAAGCAGCGCGAGGTCCTTCTGTTACCCGTTATGAGCTTCAACCAGCTATGGGTGTTAAAATATCAAAAATTACAGGTCTTGTTGATGATATAGCTCTTAATCTAGCTACCGCAGGTGTTCGAATTGAAGCTCCAATACCTAATAAAGCAGCAGTCGGCATTGAAGTACCTAATAAAAAGGTTGATTCTGTGCCATTCCGCGAAATGATTGAAAGCAAAGATTTTGCAGAAACTACAAGTAAATTAGGTGCTGTACTTGGTAAAAGTATTTCAGGTGATGTAGTAATTGCGGATATTGCAAAAATGCCTCATATTCTTATAGCCGGTACAACCGGTTCTGGTAAATCAGTATGCGTAAATTCGATTATAATGAGTATCTTATTCAGATCAACTCCGGAAGAAGTAAGATTACTTATGATAGACCCTAAGGCAGTTGAATTTATGATATACAACGGTATTCCGCATCTGCTTATTCCTGTTGTAACAGATCCTAAAAAGGCGGCTGGTGCGCTTGCATGGGCAGTTACTGAAATGCTTAACAGATATAAGCTTTTCTCAGACAATAATGTAAGAGATTTAGCTGGTTATAATTCATTGGCAAAGAAAAGCGAAAATATGCAGCCAATGCCTCAGATTGTTATTTTCATTGATGAATTAGCCGATCTTATGATGGCTTCTCCCGGAGAAACCGAAGACAGTATTTGTCGTCTTGCTCAGATGGCTCGTGCAGCAGGTATGCATCTTGTAATTGCTACTCAGAGGCCTTCTGTAAATGTTGTTACAGGTGTTATTAAAGCTAATATACCCAGTCGTATTGCTCTGAAAGTTGCATCTCAGGTTGACAGCCGTACAATAATTGACAGTGCTGGTGCTGAAAAACTTCTCGGTAAAGGTGATATGCTTTACTTCCCGGTAGGTATGCCTAAACCACTCAGAGTACAGGGGTGTTGGGTTTCTGACAAGGAAGTAGAACGTGTAGTTGACTTTATTAAGAGCTCCTTTATTCTTGATTATGATCAGAGTGTTATTGATGAAATCGAGAAACAGGCAGAGCTTGCTGCACAGAAGGATGCAAAAATGAAGGAAAATGATGCTGATGACGGTGATATCAATGTAAATGATGAAAAACTTGATGAAGCCATCGAAGCTGTTATTGAAGCCGGACAAGCAAGCACTTCTTATCTGCAAAGAAAGCTAAAGCTCGGATATGGCAGAGCTGCTCGTTTGATAGATACTATGGAAAGCTTAGGTATTGTAGGTGGATATGAAGGAAGTAAACCTCGTCAGGTCCTTATGACTAAACAAGAGTGGTATGAAAGAAAAATGAACAAGGAGGATTAACATGTCACGTACAGAGTCAGTTATACTTACAAATATGTGCATGATTTACGACGGTGACAGAGTACTTGTTCAGGACAAATGTGATGACAGCTGGGGAGGGGTGACCTTTCCCGGTGGTCATGTTGAATATGGCGAGTCATTTACCGATTCTGTTATTCGGGAAATTCAAGAAGAAACCGGTCTTGTAATATCAAACCCTCGGTTATGCGGTATAAAAAACTGGTTTAATAATGACGGTTCAAGATATGTTGTTCTCTTTTATAAAACAAACAGTTTCTCAGGAGAAATAAAATCATCAGATGAAGGCGAAGTTTTTTGGACAACGGTTGGTGAAATGAGAAAAATGAACCTTGCCGAGGGTATGGATATGATGCTTGAACTGTTTCTTAATGACAATCTCAGCGAAATGTGCTTTATAAAAGAACAAGAAAAGTGGAAGGCTATTCTCAAATAGTTTACTTATGCAAATAATCTTATATTGAATTAGAGGTATATAAAATGCCGTTTTTACCTGTATCAAGAAAAGAACTTGATGAAAAAGGAATAGAACAACTTGATTTTATATGTGTGACGGGTGATGCCTATGTTGACCACCCGTCTTTTGGTATTGCTATAATTTCTCGTATGCTTGAAAGTTTTGGTTGTACAGTCGGAATTATTGCTCAACCTGTTTCAGATAAGGATTTTATGAAACTTGGTAAACCCAGATATTCCTTTATGGTTACAGGTGGCAATATCGATAGTATGGTGTCAAACTATACAGTTGCCGGCAAAAAGCGTTTTGATGATGCATATAGTCCTGGCGGTAAAGGTGGAAAACGCCCGGACCGAGCAGTAACGGTTTACTGTCGTACCTTAAAAAGATTGTTTCCGGATACAGAAATTGCAATCGGCGGTCTTGAAGCTTCTCTTCGTAGATTTGCTCATTATGATTACTGGGATGACAGGGTATTGCCTTCAATTCTTATAGATAGTGGTGCTGATTTGCTTATGTATGGCATGGGCGAAGTAACCATTACAGAAATTTATAATCGTTTTAAGGCGGGTGACAAGCTAAGAGACATGAAGGATATTCGCGGTACTTGTTATTTAACTGAGCCCGTTAATACTCCCTTAGGTGCCGTTCAATGTGATAGCTTTGAGGTTGTAAGCGAAAACAAGAAGGCATATGCTAAATCATGTCGTAAACAATATGATGAACAGGATGAAATATACGGCAGAACAATTGTTCAGCGTCACGGAAATATGATGCTTGTTCAAAATCCCCCTCAGAGAAGCTTAACACAGTCCGAATTTGATCGTGCATATGAGCTACCGTATATGAAAGCTTACCATCCTATGTACGAAAAAGAAGGTGGAGTTCCTTCTATTGAAGAAGTAGAATTTTCAATTATTCATAACCGTGGTTGCTACGGTTTTTGTAATTTCTGTTCTATCGCCCTTCATCAAGGTAGAAGAATACAAACAAGAAGTGAGCAATCTGTACTTGATGAAGCGAGAGAATTAACAGAAAAGCCTAATTTTAAGGGATATATTCATGATATTGGTGGTCCGACTGCTAATTTCAGAGGCCCTTCATGTGATAAACAGTTGAAAAGTGGTCTTTGCAAAGGAAAGAAGTGTCTTGCACCTAAACCATGTCCTAATCTTACAGTTGATCATTCTGAATATCTTGGCTTACTACAGAAGGTAAGAAGCTTAAAGGGTGTAAAAAAAGTGTTCATCCGTTCCGGTATAAGATATGATTACTTGCTTGAAGATAAAGATGATTCCTTTATGAAGGAGCTCATAGAACATCACATTAGCGGTCAGTTAAAAGTTGCTCCTGAACATGCAAGCAATAGGGTTCTAGATTATATGGGAAAGCCTCATATTGAAACTTATGATCAATTTGAAAAGAAATTTTATGAGCTTACTAAATCCATAGGAAAAGAGCAATACCTTGTTCCATACCTTATGTCATCACATCCTGGATGTACTCTAAATGATGCTGTTGATTTAGCATTATTTCTCAAAAAGCATAATATTCGTCCTGAACAGGTGCAAGATTTCTATCCCACTCCTGGCACTATATCGACAGCAATGTTTTATACAGGACTGGATCCTTATACTCTGGAACCAGTATATGTTCCCAGAAAACCAGAGGAAAAGAAGCTTCAACGAGTATTATTGCAATATTTTAAAAAAGAAAACAAGGAACTGGTAATTAAAGCCCTTACTATCGCCAAGCGTCGTGACCTTATAGGAAACGGGCCTAATTGTCTTGTTACACCTCTTGAAAGTAAAACACAAAACCAGCATTCAGACAGGAAATCAGATGGAAAAGAAAAATCCTTACAGCGAAGCAAAAGATTCAATGATTCGGGTAACCGAAAGAGCTCAAAAACAATTAAAAAAGGAAATAAATCAAGCAGTCAAAAAGGTTACAAGAAAAAGAAGTAAAAAAATTAAATTTATAATTGCAAGTGTATTAGTTGCAATTTATGCTATTTTCTCTATTGTAATTTCTCTTAATCAGTATTTTTTTAAAAATGATGCAATTCCAACATGGAAAGAACTCTATGAATTATCAGGTTTTTCCGCTTCGGCATACAAAGTCTGTGATGGTAATGCCGCTGTTCATTTTATTGATGTAGGACAGGGCGATTGTGAATTAATTGTAATTGGGGATTACACTATTCTTATTGATTCCGGCGAGTTTAGTCAGAAAGCAAAAGTAATCAATTATTTGAGAAGCTTGAAGATTGAACGTATAAACATGATAATAGCTTCACATCCTCATTCTGACCATATTGGTTCGTTAAGTACTGTTATTGATGAATTTGGAGTTGATAGATTACTTATGCCTGAAATAAGTGATGAAATGTCTCCGGTTTCATCTTCTTATTATAATTTGATTGAATCTGCTACGGACTGTAATTCTGAAATTATTAATGTAAAATCAGGTGACGAGTTTATAATTGATGAGAATTGTAAGATTGAAATAAAAGCTCCTTTAAAAGATTATGATGATTACAATAACTATTCAATTGTGTGTAAATTTGTTTATGGCGATACTTCTTTTCTTTTTACCGGAGATATAGAAGAATTAGCTGAACGTGATATTTATGACAGCGGTATTGATATTTCATCAGATGTAATCAAGGTTGCTCATCATGGTAGCAACACATCAAGTCTTAAAGTATTTATGCAGGCTGCATCACCGGATTATGCTGTTATAGAAGTGGGTTCCGGAAATGATTACGGACATCCTCACAGTGAAACGCTTAAATTACTGAAATTGCTTGATATAAAGGTTTATCGTACAGATTTAGATGGTGATGTAGTAATAGTAAGTGACGGTACATGTCTAAAAGTAATTACTGAAAAATGAGGTGGTATTATGCTTATTCTTGATAGATTTGAAGAAAATATTGCGATAATAGAACGTACGGATGATGAAACCGGTACTATTACTATGATAAAAACAGAGAGAAGCTTTGTTTCATTTGAAACCAAAGAAGGCGATGTTCTGATTTGTGAAGAAGGGATTTACAAGACAGATTATGAATCTACACTTCAACGGCGTAAAATGATTAATGAACGATTAAAACAAATAAAAAAATAAAAATGGAGCAGCATAAATGCTGCTCCATTTTTGTATAATTATTTATTTTTATCTTTAAAAAAATAAATGTGAATAAGTACTTGTCCGACTGTTATTGCTGCAATCAACACGGATACGAATATAGTAGCAATATTCCACATGTTGTTAATGGAGAAATATATGCATAAATATATCAGTATAGCACCAAGAATTATTCCATTCAGAAGGGGAGAGTTGCCTTTTCTGTTCATCTCAGCTCTGTAACTTCTTTGCCATAAGAGTGTTCTTCATAAGCATTGCAATTGTCATAGGACCAACTCCACCTGGAACAGGTGTTATGTATGAAGCCTTAGGTTCAACTTCATCATATTTAACGTCGCCGCAAAGCTTTCCTTCTGCGTTTCTGTTCATGCCAACATCAATTACAACCGCTCCGTCCTTGACCATATCAGCAGTGACAAAATCAGCTTTACCTACGGCACTTACAAGTATATCAGCTCTACGGCATACATCTGCTAAATCTTTTGTTCTTGAATGGCATATTGTAACTGTAGCATTTTCGTGAAGTAATAACATAGCCATAGGTTTTCCTACGATATTTGAACGTCCGATTACTACACATTCTTTACCGCTTATTTCAGTTCCTGTGCTGTGAATAAGTTCCATTACACCCGCAGGAGTGCAGGGGAGAAAGGCATAGTTTCCAATCATGATTTTGCCGACATTTGTTGCGTGGAATGCATCGACATCTTTCTCGGGAGCAATTCTTTCAATAATTTTTTCTTCATTAATCTGCTTAGGAAGAGGAAGCTGAACAAGAATACCATTGATATTCTTGTCATCGTTAAGAGTATCAACAAGTTCTAAAAGCTGGTCTTCCGTTGTTTCTTCGGGTAGAGCATACTCATAAGATTTGATACCGCAGACTTCACAAGCCTTTTTCTTGTTATTTACATATACACGGCTTGCCTGATTGTTACCTACAATAACTACTGCAAGACCTATTGAAAGACCATCTCTTTCAATTTCTGCGCGGATTTCATCCTTAACTTTCTGAGATACGACTTTACCATCAATTATTTTTGCCATTTTTAATTACCTTCCTTATTAATCATTATCATCACCCAGAATACTGGGAGCAATTTCGTTGTTTTTGTTGTTTTTTCTTGTTATTTTCATTGATTTATATGCTTTTGAAATTTCAGATTCTATTTTAATATCTTTATTAAATTTTTCCATCCTATTTTTTGCAATATCTGTGTCTTTCCATCTTACATAAGTTTCAGACTTGCTTACTCTTATTTTAATATAAATTACAAGAATAAGACAAAATATAGCTGAAGCAAAGCCTATAAGCTGAGAAACTCTGAGAGGACCTATATAAAGGCTGTCTGTTCTGAGCCCTTCTATGAAGCCGCGCCCTGAACCGTACCATATTACATAATATAAGAATAATTCACCATCGAAAGTCTGTATTCTTGAAAGAATGAAGTGAATTACTACAAGTCCTAATGCACACCAGATGCTTTCGTATAGAAAACATGGGTGAACAAGTGTATCAGAACCCATTTCATATGCGATGTGTGAACCGGTCATGCCTAATAGATAATCAGGAGAGGTAGCTGCTCCATAAGCTTCCTGATTTACAAAATTTCCCCATCTTCCGATAGATTGTCCGATCAGGAAACCGCATCCTCCAAGGTCCATAGCGGTTAGCATTGATATTTTTTTGTGTTTGCAAACAAGAATTCCGGCAATAACACCAGCAATAATTCCTCCGTATATAGCAAGTCCGCCCATGTGTATTTCTGTAATTGCTGTCCATAAGGTAAATTTATAGCTGTTTGCGTCATTTAAATTCCAGAAAATACAGTAATACGCTCTGGCGCCTATAAATCCACAAAGACCGCCTATAAGAGCTATATCCGTGATATCATCGCTTGTAAAACAATATTTTTTTCCTCTTAAACTGCAATACGATACAGCTAACAGTAATCCTGCTGCAATAATTATTGCATACCAATAAACGTTGAATCCGAATATGGTGAAAGCAACACGGTTAATAGGGATTTCACCGGAAAATAAATTTGGAAATTCAACGTGTTCTGCCAAAAACTTAGATAAATTCATTTCTTATCTTCCTTTATTATTTGTTAGGTTCTATTATTGACAAACAGTAGTTGTCAAGATCAAGTTTATTTAACATCTGCATAGTATCATCATAGGTTAATGATGCGGCAGTTTCCACAGCTGTAAACAGATCTCTGCCTTCAAAAAAAGCTGTCATACTATTACGAGCAACTTTTTCAACGTTATCGAAACTAAAAAGCTCTCCGTAGGTCATTTTAGTAATTGTCTTAACGCTATTTTTCGGTAAGCCGGTTGTTCGCAATTTTTTTAATTCCTTTATAACTTCTTCTGTCACTTTATCAGGATTATTGGACATACCGCAAATAACGGGAATAAAAAAGCCTCTGCCTTTTGTTACTCCTACTCCGAATGAGTCGTTGATAATACCGCTGTTATACATTCTGGTATAAAACTCAGAGGTATCTCCAAGCGCAGTTTCAAGCATGATGTTAAAAGCGAGATAATCCTTTAATGTATCATTGGGGTATGGTATTTTAAATCCCAACTGAAACAATGGCATAGCACATTCAAGTTTCTGAACAATACGTTTTTCCTTAACTTCATAAGGTTCATCAGGTACTATTACGCTAATCTCAGGATTTTCCTTGCAGATAAGTAATTTATCACAAATTGCAAGAGCTTTATCGGGATCAAAATTGCCTGCAATCGAAAGAACCATATTATTCAGGTTATAAAATGTGTTATAGCAGCGATAAAGGAGCTCCTTATCAATTTTCTGAATGCTTTCTACTGTTCCGGCAATATCAATTCTGGCAGGATTATTAAAATATATACCGTTCATACAGTTGTAAAAAACTCTTGTGCCTGGGTCATCGAGGTACATTTTAATTTCCTGAGTTATTATTCCGCGTTCTTTTTCAACATTCTCGTCAGTAAAATAAGGTTGTTGAACAAGATTAAGAAGAATTTTCAGGTTTTCATCGAATTTTTGGGTGCTTGAAAAGAGATAAGCGGTACAGTCAAAGCTTGTAAAGGCATTTGCATTGGCACCTGTTTTGGCGTAAAGTTCAAATGCATCACATTCATCATTTTCAAAAAGCTTGTGTTCAAGATAATGTGCAATTCCTTCTGGAACAGTTATATAATCATCATCATGTTTTGTTTTGAAAGTTGTATCCACCGAACCATACTTTGTTCCGAAAAGAGCATATGCGCTACTGAACTCTGCCATAGGGTAGAGGCAGATGGTACATCCACTTCTATGCTTTACTACTCGTTCTTTGCCTTCAAAAACATTTCGGATATTTATTGAATTCATAAATTTTCCTCCTTGTCTGAGGTGAGAGTGTATACTGTATCAAGCTTTAAAGCGTTTGCAGCAGCGATAATCTGTTCCTTGGTAATTTTAGAAAATTCCTCTATATTATCTTCGGGGGCAATATATTTTTCATTGTAGATGCAACTGCTTATCCATGAAGATAATGAATCCATAAAGTCGTTTGATGCTTTTAGGGTGTTGCATAAAGAAAGCTTGGATTTTGCAATATCATCTTCTGTAAAATTACCTTTGCAAAGCTCATCAAGTTGTTCATTAATGGCTGATTTAGCTTTTTCTATATTTGATTTTTCTACACCGCTTGTAATAGTCATTGCAGCTTTATTACGTGAAAAACGTGCGGAGCAATAATAACATAAAGAAAGTTTTTCTCTTACTACTGAGAAGAGTTTTGAAGAAACGTCTCCTCCTAACATATACACGGCAAGTGCAGTGTGTTTCCACAAATCAGGATCATAATTTGTTTTATATACCATTACAAGCTTGCTTTGTTCAATATTCATTTTCTCGGTTACAAGCGCAGGTTCCGGTTTTACAGGGCTCCTTGATGATTTTATCTTGTTTTCAGGACAACGCTTGATTTTAGCAAATGCTTCGGTAAAAATTCTTTCAACACCTGAATAATCAGCGGGTCCTACACAAATAATTTCAACATTTTTTGTTTCAAGTATTTCACAGTATCTTTTATAGGCTGATTCTGCTGTTATCTGAGCAATTTCATTATTTTCTCCGTTTGCCTTTACGGAGGCAGGTTCATTTTTAAATGCGATTGCATGTCCCTTTATTGATGCATAACGTCCTTTGTTATTTATATCATTATTATTAGCATCTATAAGGTTCTGTTTTTGAAGAGCAACAACACTTTCTGGGAAGATTCCATTTTCGAGATAAGGGTTGAAGATACAATCTTTAAGCATTGTTGCGATTTCTTCAAGTACATTTTCGCCATCAAAAGCATAATCGTTACATAAGGAATAGGAATAAAGTCCGAATTCCTGAATATCTGCACTTTTTTCAACGAAATCATTGATACCTGATGCATATAGTTCGGAAAGACGGTTATTGAAGTCTTTCATTGTTTTGTAATTGTTATTTGTGCGTGAAATGATAGCAGGAATTATCGCATTTAAAGAAGCTGTTTTACTATCGAGAATATCACTGAAACATATTTCAATGCGATTTTTCTGGAAGCGTCTATCATTATAAAATGAAAAATGTACACCATCAGCAATTTTTTTTCTGCTGAATTTTTTCATATCCATTTTAAAATCCCTTTCTATATGGAAAAAATTCCATGTTTTTTATTTAATACTCATTTAATTTTCATAAAGTTTATGTTCGAATTTTACTGAACCATTGTCGCTTATTTGAATGACTCCATAGCTTTTTTTACTTAATCCTCTCGGTAATGATGGACTTCCCGGATTAAATAGGTGAACATCATTAATAAATTCATGATAAGGAATGTGCCAATGCCCGAAAAGTGCTATATCGCAACTATTAATCTTTGCAACAGCGGAAAGAAAACTTTCGAGTGAATCTTGACCAAAATTATGACCATGTGTAAGATAAAACTTATGACCGCCATAAGTAAAAATACGAAAGACAGGGCTGTCGCTGTAATCATTGTTTCCTCTTACAAAGAGAAATGCTTTTTCAGGATATGCGTTTCTTACATCATCATATTCTCGTTCACCGTCACCGAGATGTATGAACATATCAGCGTGAATGTTTTGCGTTACAATATCATAAAGTGCATCAAAGTCACCATGTGTATCAGAAATAACGATAATTTTGATCATAATAAGCACTCTCCGAATAAAATACTTTTAATATTATATCATAAAATGAATATAAAATCAACTTTATAATTGACAATTCAACAATAAAATAGTAAAATAATACTGTATAGGAATTTATAAATTAATAAATAGGAGAAAAAATGAGATTTTTATCATCTTTAAATGAAATTTCAGCAAGTGAAGGTTTACCGATTGTTTTACTTGGAGCTTTACAGGCTTTCGGCGCATTAGCTTTGATAATAGCTGTTCTTGTAATTATGGATAAAATATATAAAAAGAATCATCCTGAAAGTACATGTGAAAAAGAAGAAAACGATGAAAAAACAAAAGACACGGGAGATAATGAATGAAAAAAGTTATGATAGCAATGAGCGGAGGGGTAGATAGCTCAGCTGCATTAGTTGTTTTGAAAGATAAATACGAGTTGGTTGGTGTTACTTTAAAATTGCATGAAGGCGAATATGAGCAGAATGATTCAAAAACATGCTGTTCGTTGAGTGATATAGAAGATGCCCGAACAGTTGCATCAAGATTTGATATAATGCATTATGTATATAATTTTAAAGATCTTTTCAATGAAAAAGTTATAAAGAACTTTATAAAAAGCTATGAGGATTGTCTTACACCAAATCCTTGCATAGATTGCAATCGATATATTAAATTTGAGGGATTGCTAGAAAGAGCGGTTTCTCTTGGTTGCGATTATATTGCTACCGGGCATTACGCAAGGATTGAATTTGATGAAAAAAAACAGAGATGGCTGCTAAAAAAGGCTTGTTCAACAGATGGGGAAAACGACAAAGATCAATCATATGTTCTTTATAATTTGACTCAGGAACAGCTTTCGCATATTTTATTTCCTCTTGGCTCGATGACAAAGCAGGAGGTTCGTAAAATTGCAGAATACAATGGTCTTATTAATGCATCAAAACCTGATAGTCAGGATATATGTTTTGTGCCTGATGGAGATTATGCTTCATTTATTGAGAGAACAACAGGTAAAAAGTCACCATCAGGCGATGTCGTAAATACCGATGGTAAGGTTGTAGGAAGACATGATGGTCTCATAAATTATACCATAGGTCAAAGAAAAGGCTTAGGCATTGCATTCGGTAAACCGACATATGTAATCGGGAAAAATTCATCTGATAATACTCTGCTTGTTGGTTCGGAGCAGGATTTAATGAAAAAATCACTTGTTGCGGATGATCTTAACTGGATTTCGATTGCTGAATTAACAGAGCCGATTATTTGCAGAGCGAAAACCCGTTATCGTATGCAGGAACAACCGTGTATTGTTTATCCCGATGCAGACGGCCGTGTTTATGTAGAGTTTAATCAACCTCAGAGAGCAATTACTCCCGGACAGCGTGTTGTTTTTTATGATGGTGATATTGTTATTGGCGGCGGAGTAATTGTTGAATGATTGTCAGGAAGGAAATAGATTAATGGCAGAAAAAACAATAGAACTAAACAATTTTGATTATCTTCATTCAATTTTCGGAGATTTTGATTCAAATATAACTATTTTGCAAAAAGAATATGGTGTTTCAATTTTTAGCCGTGATGGAATGATAAAGATTTCTGGTCAGGATGACAGGGTTTTATGTGCACAAAAAGCAATACTTGGTCTTATTGAGTTGCTTGATAAAGGAGAAACCATTACAGACCAGAGTGTGCGGTATGTAATCAGCCTTGTCAACGAAGGTACCGAGAGCCAGGTGACCGCAATAGGCGGTGATGCAATATGTGTTACTTTTACAGGGAAACCTGTAAAAGCTAAAACGCTTGGACAGAAAAAATACATTGATAGTATCAAAAATAATACAATAGTATTCGGAATTGGACCGGCCGGTACAGGTAAGACTTATCTTGCTGTGGCACAAGCTGTACGTGCTTTAAAAAATCACGAAGTTACGCGCATTATTCTTACTCGTCCCGCTGTTGAAGCTGGTGAAAAACTCGGATTTCTTCCCGGAGATTTGCAAAATAAAGTAGATCCTTATTTAAGGCCGCTTTATGATGCTCTTTTTGATATGATGGGCGCAGAAAGTTATCAGCGTAACTTGGAGCGTAACATAATTGAGGTAGCTCCTCTCGCGTATATGCGAGGCAGAACGCTTGATGAAAGCTTTATCATTCTTGATGAGGCACAGAATACTACTCCCGAACAGATGAAAATGTTTTTAACAAGACTTGGCTTTAACAGTAAAATGGTTATTACTGGTGACGTAACTCAGATAGATTTGCCTGATTCAAAGCACTCAGGTCTTGTTGAGGCAACGAGAGTATTAAAAAACGTTGATGACATTGCGGTTGTAAGATTTTCAGAAAAGGATGTTGTTAGACATAAGCTGGTTCAGGATATCGTTAAGGCTTATGAGAGATACAACGAACAGAATAGAAATAATAACGATGGAAAGGCAGAAAGAAAATGGTAAGTATAAGAGTAGCAGGCACAAATAATCAGAATATTATGTCTATAACAAAGGATTTGAGAAATATTGTTAAAAAGTGTTGTATCAGCACCTTATATGAAGAGGGATACAGCGGTGATTATGAGGTTTCTGTAACATATACAGATAACGAACAGATCCATTCTATTAACTATTTTCACAGGGATATAGATAGTCCCACAGATGTTTTGTCATTTCCTCTTATGGATGAAAATGGTTTTCCTTTAAATCACGAAACAGGAAGATTAATGTTAGGAGATATTGTGATTTCTGTCGAAAAGGCTATTGAACAGGCGGAAGAGTTTGGTCATAGCTTTGAGCGAGAAATGGCTTTCTTAACTGTACATTCAATGCTTCACCTTCTCGGATATGACCATGTAACAAGTGAGGAAGAGGAAATTGAAATGTTTGCAAAACAAGATTTGATTCTTGATGCTCTTGGAATAACACGCGATTTCAGAATATGAACAGAATAAAAAAACTTGGGATGAGCTTTGTTTATGCATTTAGAGGAATATCTTATTGCATAAGACATGAGCGTAATATAAGAATTCATATTGTTGCATTGCTTTATGTGTTGTATTTTTCTACCTTTTACAGTTTCAGCAGAACAGAATATGCAATATTGATTCTTACCTGTGCCTCAGTAATGGCATTAGAGCTCATCAATACAGCGATAGAGGTTGTTATCGATAAAGTCTCACCAAGATTCAACGTTTTTGCCATGATGGGTAAGGATATAGCTGCCGGTGCAGTTCTAATCGGTGCTATCGGTTCCGTTATTATAGGAATATTCTTATTCTGGGATATAGCAAAATTTATCGAAATATTCAGATATTTTACTGCTAAATTTTATCGACCTCTGATTTTTGCTGTTACTATTGCTGTTTCGATATTTTTTATAAGCAAAACCAAGCAACGTGGCGGTAATGCCTCGAAAATGATTAAAGAAAAGGAAAATTAAGATGCAGAAATCCGTATTTGTAGCTGTTACAGGCAGACCTAACGCAGGTAAATCTTCTCTTACTAATCTTCTTGTAGGTGAGAAAGTTGCTATTGTGAGCGAAAAGCCGCAGACAACCCGTACAAGAATAAATGGTGTTCTTACACAGGGCGAGACCCAATTTGTATTTATAGATACTCCCGGAATGCATAAAGCTTCAACAAAACTTTCAGAGCAGATGATAAAAACCATAAGTAACAGCATTTCTGACGTTGAGGTTGCCATACTTATGGTTGATTCTACAAAAAAGCCCAGTGCAATTGAAGAAAAATTAATTGCAGATTTTAAGAAATGCGGCACCGACGTTATTCTGCTTTTAAATAAGGTTGATCTAATTAAAAACAAGTCAGAAATACTTAAAATAATTGAGACTTATTCTTCGTTGCATGATTTCAAAGAGATAATACCTATAAGTGTAAAAAATAAAATAAACACAGATTTGATTCTGCCGATTATTGAAAAATATGCTGTTGAATCTCCCCATTTCTTTGATGATAATCTGCCAACAGACCAGCCTGAGAAAATATGGCTTGCAGAAATAGTGCGTGAAAAAATACTTAATTCCATGTATGAGGAGATCCCGCATGGAACTGCCGTACAAATTGAAAGCATGGAGTTTTCTAAAACCAATAAGGGCGAAGAAATTGTTGATATCGGTGTTGTTATTATTTGCGAGAAGCAATCTCACAAAGGAATGATTATCGGAAAACAGGGAACGATGCTGAAAAAAATAGGTAAAATTGCACGTGAAGAAATGGAAGAATATTTTGAGCAGAAGGTAAATATGAAAATTTGGGTAAAGGTTAAAGAGGATTGGCGCAATAGTGATGTACTTATCACTGATTTCGGATTAAACGCTGAATAATGCTTGTTACAGTAGAAGGAATAATTATAGGTAAGAGAGCAATTGGTGAGAATAATTGCTTTATTGATATACTTACCGATGAGTATGGTGTGATAGAAGCGACAGCTCATGGCATACGTAAAATTAACAGCAAAAATGCCGGAGCCTGCGGACTTTTCTCTTATTCTAAGTTTTGTCTTGCTAAAACAGGTGTAAGATATACTCTTAACAGTGCTGAACCTAAGTACAGTTTTCATGGCATTTCGTCTGACATTGAAGCGTTATCACTTGCGGCATATTTTGGAGAGATTTTAAAATCTACAACAGCACCGGAACAAGAAGCGACAGGATTATTGCGATTAATGGCTATATCTTTGTATGAAATTGAGAAGCAGAGAATATCATTGTCTCAGATTAAATCTGTTTTTGAATTGAGAGTTGCGTCGATGCTTGGCTTTTCACCTGATTTAAGAGCGTGCAGGAATTGTATATGCTATGAACACGATATGATGTTTTTTGATTTCAGAAGCAGCACAATTATTTGTAATGATTGTGTAGAAAGGAATGAATATGATTATATTGAATTGTCCCCATCGCTACTTTACGCTTTAAGATTCATAATTTACTCACCAGTAGAGAAAATATATCATTTTACTCTAAAAAATAGTATTCTTATTAATCTTATATCGTTTAGTGAAAAATATCTTTTACATCATTTGGACCGCGAATATAAAAGCCTTGATTATTATAAATCAATAAAAATCTAAAAAGGAATGATAAAATGAAGCCTGCATATAAAAAGCTTGAACTCAATAAAATACTTCAACTACTTAGTAATGAAGCATGGAGTGACACAGCTAAGGAGAACGTGCTTAAAATAAAGCCTCAGTTTGATATAGAAGTAATAAAAAAAGAACTCAAAAAGACTGATGACGCTTTTGTGCTTTCTTCTAAGTATGGAACGCCACGCTTTTATAATATTAAAGATATGTCATTCAGCGTGAGACGCGCACAACAAGGTGCATCGCTTACTTTGAGAGAGTTGCTCGATATTGGACTGGTATTACGTGAATTTGAGGGATTAGCGAGTTGGTATGACCAGTGCGGCGGAATTGATAATAATTTACATGAGTATTTCGCTTCCATTGTTCCTAATAAAACACTTTGTGAACAAATATCCAATTCAATTATTTCTGAGGAAGAATTATCCGATGGAGCGAGCGGAGAACTAGCAAGAATTAGAAAAGCTATTATCCGACAAGGAATGAAAATTAAAGAACAGCTGGATAAAATTATTAAAAGCCAGTCAACTCAGAAGTACTTACAGGAAGCTTTGGTTACTCAGCGTGATGGCAGATATGTTGTACCTGTAAAAGCAGAATATAAAGGACAGGTAAGTGGCCTTGTACATGATGCGTCGGCTACTGGGGCTACACTATTCATTGAACCGATGAGTGTTGTTGATGCCAACAATGAAATTCGTATTCTTAAAAATCAGGAAATTGTTGAAATTGAGCGTATCATCAAGAACATGTCTGAGCAGGTTGGTCTTTATGCCGATTCATTCATTCAAAGTTATGAAGCTTCATTAAAACTTGAAGAATACTTTGCAAAGTCAAGTCTTGCAGGTAAAATGAAAGCTGTTACTCCTGAAATTGTTTCTGAGCCCGTGTTACGTCTTAACAAAGCTCGCCATCCGCTTATTCCTCATGATCAGGTTGTTCCAACTACAATTACTCTTGGGGAGGAATATACAAGTCTAATTATAACAGGTCCTAATACCGGTGGTAAGACAGTTTCGCTTAAAACAGCAGGTTTACTTACTCTTATGACAATGTGCGGGCTTATGATTCCTGCTGCTGATGATAGCAAGGTCGGCGTTTTTTCTGATATTCTTGTAGATATTGGCGATGAGCAGAGCATCGAACAAAGTCTCTCCACGTTCTCATCACATATGACAAATATCTCTTCAATTATTACTTCTGCTGATGACCGTACACTGATTCTTCTTGACGAGTTAGGATCAGGAACCGATCCGATAGAAGGTGCTGCTCTTGCGGTTTCCATACTTTCTTATTTTAAGGATATTGAAGCTCGTGTAATGGCCACAACTCACTATCAGGAAGTGAAAATGTATGCAATTGAACAAGAGGGTGTTGAGAATGCCTCTTGTGAGTTTGATGTCAATACATTAAAGCCTACTTATAAACTGATTATTGGTGTTCCTGGTAAGTCAAATGCTTTCGCAATTGCAAAACGTCTCGGTATAAGTGATGATATAATCAGTGATGCTAAAAAGCTTGTAGGCGAGGAAAATAAACGTTTTGAACGTGTTATTGAAAATCTTGAAAAATCCCGTCAGGAGCTTGAAGAATTTAAATCAAAGGCTGAAACAGATGCAAGAAATGCCCGTCTGATGGTAGAAGAACTCGAAAAGAAACAGGAAGATTTTGAAAAGCAGAAGGATTTTGAGTTTAATAAGGCTAGAAATCAAGCTATGAGTATTGTTGAACAAGCTCGATTTGGTGCTGAAAAACTTATGAGTGAGCTCGAAGAAATGAAGAAAGAAAAGGATAAAGCTGATTTTTCGGATAAAGTCAAATCCTCACGTTCTAAAACAAACTCTGCCCTTGACAAGATATATGATAAAGCAAATCCCGTTATAGAAAAGAAAAGCAAATATGTACTTCCAAGAGAATTACGAGTTGGTGATACAGTACGATTTCTTGACATGGGAAATAAAGGAACAGTTATCTCATTGCCGGATGCCTCTGGTAACTGTGTTGTTCAGATTGGTATGATGAAGACTAAAACCAATGTGGAAAATCTGGAACTGATAACAGATACTTCTCAACCACAGAAAAAGCAATCAGGTAGAAATGTCAAAAAATCTCTTCAATCAAATATGACTCGTAAATCAAGTCTTGAAGTTGATATACGTGGAATGATGACAGATGAAGGCGTAATGGAGGTTGACCGGTTTATTGATAACTGTATTCTCGGCGGGATTGAAACAATTACAATTATTCACGGAAAGGGTACAGGTGCTTTACGTTCTGCCGTTCATGATTTTTTAAAACGTCACAAAAACGTAAAAAATTATCGTCTTGGAACATACGGCGAAGGCGAATCAGGTGTTACTGTTGTTGAATTAAAATAATAATGCGCCCCTATGGGCGCATTATTTTATCGATTTACCTTGACAAAATCGGCTTTTTTGTGTATAATTTGTGTAATATATGTGAAATCTGAAATATGGGGGATTAATTATGCCTTTTAAATCATTTAAAACTCGGCTGTTTTTTGTATTTGCTATTTTATTTGTACTTGGTATAGTTTTCACTATTACAGGAGTAATTGAAAATTCTGCTGCTGAAAATGCCGAACTGGACTTCAATTACATGGATGAATATCAATTCAAAGATGGCATGTACGTAAAAGGAAGGGTTTATGAAATTTACGGTGAGTTTGCTGTTGAAGAAACCGAAAATAAGACCTGGGGAATAACCACAAGCAAGAGAGTATCTTCGCATTTTTATGTTGTTCCCATGGTTGGAACATTCGAGGATGAAACGCCTAAGTATATCGCTGTTGAAATAAGCCATGTCGGAATGGTTGAAGAAGCTGAAAAGCTAATGGAACAGACATGGAACTATTATGATTACGGTATTGAACCTGGTATCTGGAATGAATTTGACATTAAGGGTAAGGTTTACGAGCTTGAAGGTGAGCTTTTGAACTATATGTATGAATGGTTTATGTATGGTGATGCAAATGCTACTCGTGCTGATTACAAGGATATGATTTGTCCGTACGTTATTAAGTACCGTAATACAAGTGGAACGGCTAACGTTTTCTCGGTGGTTATTGCTGCCATTGGTGCAGTGGGACTTACTGTTATGATTATGTTACATATCAGAAATAATAATTCGCCTAAAAATATGTACAATCAGTATTCATATAATAATCAAAGCGGTACAGTTCCTCCTTATTCGCCTGATGCGGTGAAAGATATGACAGACAGAGGATTTCCGCCGCCTGTAAATAACAATTATTCCGAGGATAATAGATTTGGTGTACCAATTCCTGAACCTGTTGAATCGCAAATTGCTTCTATGCCATCGGTTGGTGGTAATGTTTCTGAAAATAAAATTGAGGATGTTTCAGATAATTCGAACAATTCAGACAGCACGGATGAGTCAACCGAAAAGGACTGGTGGAGCGTTTAATTAAAATAATTATGCTTAGAACAGCTATGAAAACATAGCTGTTCTATTTTTTTGTTCTAATCTTGTCCTTTTCCTCATAAGTTTTATCAATAAGATGATAAGGGATGATTAAATGAAAACAGAAAATACATTTTTTAAGATAGCTGAAATGATACCGGCATTAGAAAGGTTATTGAAAGCTGTTCCGAAAAATATATATGATTCTGCAACTGAAATTCGTATTCGGTCCGGAAAGCCTGTGATAATTGAAACAAAGCACGAAAGGTATATATGTGGAAATCATTGCGTTGATACGGCAGAAATACATTCTTGTATAAAATGCTTTTGTGATTATTCCATTTATAGCTTTAAACGTGAACTGTCTGAGGGTTGGATAACTTTAAAAGGCGGACATAGAGTAGGTTTTTCAGGTACAGCGTATTATGTTGATAAAAAAATTGAGACTATAAATGACATTTCTTCTTTGAATATCAGAATAGCAAGAGAACACAAGGGGATTTCAGATGTTTTGTTTGAAATGACAGCAAAAAACAGGAATTTTAAAGGTTTGTTGATAATTGGTCCGCCGCTAAGTGGAAAAACGACAATGCTACGTGATTTTTGTCGTAATTGTGGTAACAATTTTAAAACTGCACTAATCGATGAACGAAATGAGATTTCAGCCGTTTATAAAGGTGAATCACAACACGATATAGGCATAAATACCGATGTTCTTAATTGTTATTCTAAGGAAAATGGCATAGAACACGCAATCAGAGTACTTTCTCCTGAATATGTTATATGTGACGAGATAGGCAATGAAATAGAATTAATAAATAAAATGGCATGTAGCGGTGTTAAATTTGTTTTTAGTGTTCATTGTCTTGATTTAGAAGAGGCATTGAATAATAAAGTTATTGAATCACTTTTAAAATCAGGCATAGTTAATTATATTTCGTTTGTTGATAAAGGGGAAAATATAGGAAAGTTGAAAGGGTTATGGTATCTGAAATATGGAGAAGGCATTGATAGCTGTAATAATGGCAACAATCTGCTTTGCAATAGGAACATTGATATCAGCAGGACTGAAAATGCGGGTTATTCAGCTAAAAAAATTTATTGCAATGCTTGACGAAATGTCTGTTTTGATACATTTCAGAGCGGTACGTACTCGGGAACTTATTGCTGAAATAGCAAAACATGAAAGTTTTAATAATTTTATTTTCTTGAATATATTAACTGATTGCATGGAATTAGAAGATGATATAAGTATTAGCTGGCGGGAAGCATCAAAACGAGCAATTTTCTTTAATGAAAGCGATAAGGATATTCTGTTGAATGTGGGCGAACAAATAGGGAATACCGATGTAAACGGACAACTTTCCATGATTGCAATGAACAGAACTCTTGCAGAGCATAATCTTGCGCAGGCGGAGGATGAATACAGGATAAAAGGGCGCATGTTAAGAACTGTATGGAGTTTATGCGGTCTTGCGGCAGGGATAATGATAATATAAGAGAATGGAGAAAAAATGGAAGTGGATCTGATCTTTAAAATTGCAGGTATAGGGATTATTGTTGCAGTGCTGAATATTCTACTTCAACGTTCAGGAAGAGACGAGCAGGCTATGATGACGACAATTGCCGGTCTTGTTGTTGTTATGATGATGCTTATAAAGGAAATTGCAACATTATTTGAAACAATAAGAGAAGTATTCAGTATCTGAAATGAATATCTTTTCTATAATTGGTATAGGTTTAGCATCGGCAGCAATTGCAACTGTACTTCGTCAATACAATAAGGAGTATGGTTTATACATTTCTCTTGGCGCAACTGTTGTAATTATGAGTGTTATACTCTATTCCTTGGAACCAGTGTTTAGTTTTATTAATGAACTAACAAATGTTTCAGATATTAACACCGAATACATTAATGTTTTAATTAAATCCTTGGCAATTTGTTATATGACCAGTATTGCATCAGACAGTTGCAAGGATTGTGGTGAAACTGCAATTGCTTCAAGAATAGATTTCGCTGGAAAAATAGCACTCCTGCTTATTACAATCCCTTTGTTTGAGGCAATTCTTGATATTATAAAGGAATTACTAAATATATGATTATAAAAAGAGTATTAACGGTTTTGATTATATTCTTTTCCATTATTTGCTTTGATTTTTCGGTTTCAGCCGAAGTATATGATTACGGAACAGATGAACTCTACGATGCGGTTCCAGAAAATGCGAAGGACTTTTTGGAAGAAAATAACATTTCCGCTGATGGAAACGGAATTGCAGAAATAACTATTGAAAAGGTATTTGATAGTATTATTAAAGAAATAACATTCGCAATTTCAAAACCACTGACAATGTTTGCTTCGTTATTAGCGGTTATTATTTTAACAGCTGTCCTTGAAAGTTTTGTTGAAAAGGGTAATAATGCTACAGAACAAATTTTTATGGTAGTTTCTTCTTTAATATCAACGATTATTATTTCGTCTTATTTGTGCGAGACACTGAATGATATTAATATAGCCGTTGATTCAGCTGCGAATTTTTCTCTTACATATATTCCGGTTATGGCTGGTGTAATAGCGATAGGCGGACATACCTCTACGGCTGCTGTATATACATCAGTGATGATGATTGCTGTTCAGGTTTTGACTCAGATAACCGTAAATGTACTTTTACCGGTTACGAGTTGTTTAATTGGCATTTCGGCTGCCGGAGGGATAAATAAAGATTTGAAAATTGATAAGCTTGGAGATGGTGTAAAAAAAGCAATAATATGGGGTTTAGGATTCATAATGACAATCTTTATAGGACTATTAACAATTCAGAGTAATATCACTTCTTCTGCTGATTCCGTTTCTTTACGTGCGGCCCGTTTTGCCGTGTCAACAAGTGTTCCGTTTGTTGGCGGTTCTGTATCTGATGCTTTATCAACTGTAAAAACGAGCATTGAACTTCTTAAATCTGGAATTGGTAGTTTTGGTATTGTTACAGGGTGTTGTGCTTTGTTTCCTGTGTTGATAAATGCGTTATGTTATAGATTTTTTTTATTTATTGCAGGCATTATAAGTGATATTTTTGGCACAGATGATACAGGTCGTATGATAAAATGCGGTGAAAATGTTATTTTGATTGTAATATCAATGATTATTTGCTTTTTTCTTTTTATTACAATATCAACTACATTGATGCTAATGATATGCAGACAATGAGGTGAATATGGATAAGATTCTTTTAAGTATAAGTGCGGCAGCTGTTATAACAGTGATTTTCAGGATAGCAATGCCGGATGAAAGATATAATAAGCAAATGAGGCTTATCATTTCGTGTTTTTTTATAGTAGTTGTTATAAATATGCTATCGAATAATATTGAATTGAATAAAATTGAAAACATATTGAAATATGAGAACAATTATTTGGATTTCGATGATACTTATAAAAGACAAACCGCAGATGAAATTGCCAATAATATGAGAGTTGATTTGTATGAAAGATTAAATCAAGAAAAAATTAATCCGGAAAAAATATATATTGATGTTAATATTTCGGAAAACGATAGCATATCTATTAGTAAAATAAAGCTTGTTTTTGTAGACATGAAAACTGATGAGGCTGAAAGGGCGGTGAAAATTGCAGGCGAATTTTATGGCAACAAAATAATAGTAGAGCTGGAGGAACAATAACATGGATGGAATTTTAAGTTTGAAAGAAATTAAAGAGCTGTTCCAAAGCGAAAAGAAAATTAAAATAATTTTTATTATCGGTGCAATTTTTATTCTATTAATCGCTTTAAGCGGACTTGGTGGAAGCAAAAAAGAAGAAGCAGGAGATTATCTCTTCAATTATGACAAGCAAGGGCGATATGAAAAATCTCTTGAATCTAAGCTTTCAGATGTGCTTTCGAAAATTGAAGGAATTGGAAATATAAACATAATGATTACACTTGAATCGTCAGAGGAAAATATATATTCTGATAATGATAATGAACCTTCAAGTATAAAAACCCCATTAGTCAGAGGGGTGATTGTTGTGTGTGACGGCGGTGATAATATAATTGTTAAAGAAAAGGTTATCAACGCAGTTTCAGGCGTTTTTGGAATAAGTACAACACGTGTAAGTGTTATAAAGTAGCAAAGGAGAAATTGTAATGAAAAGAATAAACATGATAATCGGAAAAAAACAAATAGTTACTGCGGGGCTTGTAGTGTTGCTTGGCGTAGCTGTTTATGCTAATTATCTGCAATCGATAAATAAAGTAGAAATATCAGAAAACAGTATTGAAAGTGGAAATTATGGTGAAGTTCAGTTTGTATCATCTGATTTGTCAGGTAAAACAGAAATAAGCGTTTCATCAACAAATTCAGATGAATATTTTGCTCAGGCGAGACTTGACAAACAACAGAGCAGGGATGAAGCGGTAGAAGTACTTCAAAGCTTTTATTTCGGCGGTGATACAACCGAAGAAGAGCTTGCTGTAATAGCACAGGATGTAATTGAAGTCGGGAACTACATAGAAACAGAAACAAAGGTTGAGAATTTGCTTAAAGCTCAGGGTTTTTCTGAGGCATTATGTTATCTTTCTGATAGTAGTGCGAACGTAATTGTTAAGACAAATGGTCTCGATATTGCACAAGCTGCACAAATTAAAAGTACGCTTTTAGGTGAAATTGCCATACCTGTAGAAAATATTACAATTCTTGAAGTAAAATAGTTGTACATTTCGGATTTTTGTGTTATAATGTATATGTAATAATGTATACTTATGTTATTTTGGCTATAAAAGGCTTTATAAAAACAAAAATCTGAATAGCGGAATCCTTCCGGGAAAGGTGCAAACTATGAATAATAAAGTAGCAGGTACACTTAAAATATCAGAGGATGCAATTATTAGAATTGCGGAATCAGCAGCAGCAGAAATAAAAGGCGTTGTGTTATCAGCTTCCAGTAAATTAGCTGTAATCAGTCCTAAATCCAGCATTGGAGAAAAAATTATTAATCCTATTACTATAAAGCTTTCTTCTGATTCTGTATCTATAAATATTTCGATTATTGTTTCAGATACAGCTAAGGCAAATGAGGTTTCAAAGTCAGTACAGAATAATGTAAAGTCAGCTGTTCAGAGCATGACCGGAATAGCTGTGTCAAAAGTAAACGTTACTGTTGTAGGAATTCGCGTAGATTAATAACCAACAACCCTCTCGTAATCGAGAGGGTAGCTTGGCGTTACAGAGAAAATAGTAGATTAATTTGAAAGGATATTTAAAATGACCAGAAGAGAAATAAGAGAAGAGGTATTCCTTCTTCTTTTTCAAAATGAAATCAGTGGTATAGATATAAATGAAACGGCTGAATCATGCGTGGAAGCTTATGATATGGATTTAAATAACGAAGCCAAATCACTTGCTGAAAAAATAGTTGAAAAATATACCGAACTTGATGAAATAATAGGAAAATACAGTAAGACACGAGAAGTTTCGAGAATATCAAAAATAAATAAAACATTATTAAGACTTGCTATATATGAAATCCGTTATTGTCCTAATGTACCGGATATTGTATCTGTTAATGAAGCCGTTGAGCTTTCGAAGAAATATGCAGAAAAAAAAGATAGCGGTTTTATTAATGCTATTCTTGGTAATTACCTGAAAGACGAAGGTGATAATGAGTAATCCTATTACTGTAACAGTATCACAA
Source organism: Ruminiclostridium sp. (assembly GCA_045579565.1). GTDB lineage: Bacteria > Bacillota > Clostridia > Oscillospirales > Ruminococcaceae > Ruminiclostridium_E. Next base: position 20,646 of record JAZNML010000002.1, on the reverse strand, counting down.
CTTAATCGTAAAATTTCTCTTATGATTGATCAAGAAAAATCATTTTCAGATATTTATATCAAAGGAGAAATTTCTAATTTAACAGTTCATTACAAAACGGGACATATTTATTTTTCGCTCAAAGATGAGGCTTCAACATTAAAAGCTATCATGTATAATTCAAATGCAAAGAGTCTGAATTTTGCACCCGAAAATGGAATGTCTGTTATTGTTCGTGGTTCTGTTGGTTGCTATATAGCAGGTGGATATCATCAGGTAAGAGTAACCGAAATTATTCCGGAGGGTATAGGTGTACAAGCTGCAGCCCTAGAACAATTGAAGAAAAAACTGGAAGAAGAAGGTCTTTTTTCAAAGAAGAGAGCATTACCTGAATTTCCTGGGAAAATATGTGTTATTACCGCCGAAACCGGTGCTGCTATCCATGATATTTTAAATGTTATAGGCAGACGATATCCAATAGCAGAAATTGTACTTCTTCCTGTTCTCGTGCAAGGGGTTAATGCGCCGGAGTCGATAGTTAATGCCTTTAAAAAATCTGCTACAACTGGTGCAGATCTCATTATTTTTGGTAGAGGCGGAGGTTCATCCGAAGATTTATCAGCTTTTAACAGTGAAATGGTAGTTCGTGCTGTTTTTAACAGCGATATCCCTACAATTTCTGCGGTTGGCCATGAAACAGATGTTTCCTTATCTGATTTTGCTGCCGATATGCGCGCTCCTACTCCAAGTGCAGCTGCTGAAATTGCAGTTCCTGACCTTAGTATGATAGTAAATTGGCTTGATGAAAAACACGAATATCTAAAAAATCGTACTAATGAGATTATCGATAAACATCGGGCACTTGTAGAAGTTGTTTCTAATAAGATTGATTCTAATAATCCCATACATGTAATTGAATCTCGTGAACATCACGTAGTTACTAAATTCAATGAGATTACGGATAAGCTTAATAAAATTATATCCAGAAAAGAATATCAGCTCACTGAGAAAGTATCTGTCATTGATGCGTTAAATCCGCTTTCTGTGTTAATGCGCGGATATTCAATTACTTATAAAAATGATAAAATAGTATCTACCAAAAAAAATATCAATTCCGGGGATGAAATTAGAATTCGTTTGAGCGATGGTGAAATTATTGCCATTGTAAAATAATTTGGAGGAATTTATGAAATTCGAAGATGCATTTAAGCGTTTAAATGAAATATCTGTTGAAATGGAAAAAAACGAATTGCCTTTGGAAGAGGCTGTGAATTTATATTCCGAGGCCGCAAAGCTTGTTGAAATATGTAAAAAGGAAATTGAAGCCGCAAAGCTCAAGGTAACAAAAGAATAAGATGAACAAATTTCAGAATTATATTGATTTAATTGAAAATAATCTTTTTAAATTTCTTCCTCTTTCAGATTCAAAGCAGAAGAGGGTAGTTGAAGCATCAAGATATAGTCTTGAAGCCGGGGGAAAAAGAATACGTCCGCTTCTAGCATTGTGCTTCTGTGAAATGTGCGGCGGTGATATTAATAATGCTTTACCGGTAGCGTGTGCAATTGAATATATGCATACTTTTTCTCTTATTCATGATGACCTTCCTTGTATGGATAACGATGATTTCCGCCGTGGAAAACCAAGCTGCCACAAGGCGTTTGATGAATATACTGCATTGCTTGCCGGAGACGTGCTTGCAATAAAGCCTTTTGAAATAATTGCTAATGCAGCTTTACAAGGAAAAATAAGTTCTTATGCATCTGTAAAATGTATTTCTTGTTTAGCAGCTTGTGTCGGTACAGACGGCATGATAGGTGGTCAGCAAATCGATACTGATGCAAATGGAAGTATAGAAGATTGTGATGATATTCTATCTATGTATTCGATGAAGACATCTGATTTACTTAAAGCTGCATGTTGTTGTGGCGTATTATGTGCTCAAAGTGGTAATGAAAAAGAATATTTAAATGCAGCAGAAAAATATGCATATAATCTTGGTATTGCCTTCCAGATTATTGATGATATTCTTGATATGACGAGTACCACTGAAATCCTTGGTAAGCCTGTTGGTAGTGATGAAAAGGCAAATAAGTACACATATGCTTCTATTGTAGGAATTGAAAACGCTAAAAAGAAAGCAGCTGAGCTTACAGATGCTGCTCTATTTTCGTTGGATGTTTTTGATAATAACGAATTTATAAAGGAACTTACAATCAGCTTGCTTGGAAGAAACAAATAAAGATTTATAGAGCTTAGGAAAGGAAATAAAATGAGAACAGATCAGTTTAATGTTATGTTGATAGCATCTATCGCAGGTTGGGTTGCTGCACAGTTGCTAAAAACAATCATTTACGTAATAACAAATAAAAAATTCAATGCAGAAAGAATTATCGGAGCAGGTGGTATGCCTTCTTCTCATTCAGCTACTGTATGTGCTCTTGCGATTACGACGTCAAGGATTTGCGGTATTACATCACCTGAATTTGCACTTTCAATGGTTTTAGGGCTTGTTGTAATGTATGATGCATGCGGGGTAAGACGTGCAGCGGGATTACATGCGAGAGAAATAAACAGAATGAGAAAAATACTGGATAAGCTTGATGATGAAACAATAGAAAGACTTGATGAAGAAGTAGATATTGAAATTGATTCAAGCGAAGAAAACAGTGGTGTTACAAAGGAACTCAAAGAATTTCTTGGCCATACTCCTTTTCAGGTGCTTTGCGGTGCATTGCTTGGTATAATTATCGGTATGGTTTTTCCGATTGTAGTTGTATAATTAACTGGGGGATTTTTAATGTTTCTCGATGAAAACTTATCTTCTGAATCAGTTCGGGATATGTCTCTTGACGAAAAAAAACAATTATGTTCTGAAATCAGAAGTTTTTTAATAGATAATATTCCTAAAACAGGCGGGCATCTTGCTTCAAATTTAGGAACTGTAGAATTAACAGTTGCGCTTCATAGTGTATTTAGTACACCTGAGGATAAAATTGTTTTTGATGTTGGACATCAATCATATACACATAAGATTTTAACTGGTCGATATAAGGATTTCAGTTCTTTACGTAGTGAAAATGGAATTTCCGGTTTTCCCAGAGCGGAAGAATCGATTCACGATGCTTTTATAGGTGGTCATAGTAGTATCTCTATTTCTGCCGCCCTTGGTATTGCCAAAGCAATGGAACTGCAAGGAAAACAGGGTAATGTAGTTGCTGTTATTGGTGATGGTGCGCTTACCGGCGGACAAGCATTTGAAGGTCTAAATAACGTTGGGAAATTATCAAGCAATCTGATTATCATCCTTAATGATAATCAGATGTCTATTTCTAAAAATCATGGTGTTATTGCTGATTATCTTACCGCAATGAGATCATCAAAAGCTTATTTTGATAAAAAAGAATCGGTAAAGGACTTTCTTGCTAAAAGCGCCATAGGAAAAGATATTTCTAAATCTATAAGTGGAACTAAGGATTTTATCAGATTTGCTCTTTACCAGGGAAATATTTTTGAAAGTCTTGGTTTTAAGTATTTAGGTCCTATAAATGGACATGATATCGAAAAACTTGTTGATGTCCTTACTGTTGCAAAGATGAAAGACGAACCTTGTATTGTTCATATAAAAACAAAAAAAGGAAAAGGCTATGCTCCTGCTGAGGCAAATTCCGGAGAATATCATGGTGTTGCTAAAAATAATGCAGCAAAGCTTCGTTCTCTTACATATTCAGAGATAATGGGTCGTGAGCTTAATAAGATCGCATCGGCTGATGAACGTATATGCGCTGTTGTAGCTGCGATGAAATATGGTACAGGATTACAGCATATAGCTAAGACATTTCCTGAAAGGTTTTTTGACGTTGGTATTGCTGAGCAGCATGCACTAACATTTTGTTGTGGGCTTGCATCACAAGGTATGATTCCTGTTTTTGCTGTATATTCTACATTTTTACAAAGATGCTATGATCAGATTATTCACGATGCTGCAATTGAAAAAAAGCACATTGTAATTTGCGTGGATCGTGCTGGTTTTGTAGGTGAAGACGGTGAAACGCATCAGGGGCTTTTCGATGTTTCTATGCTTACTTCTGTACCTGGAATAACAATTTTTTCTCCTTCGGATGCATCGTCACTGAAATTAGTTCTTAACAAAGCAATATATGAATGTGACGGAATTGCCATTGTTCGTTATCCCAAAGGGTACAGTTCAAATGATAATCATAATAAATATTATGATTATATTTATTCCGGTAAGAAAAATAAGACACTTCTCGTTTCTTATGGCAGGGTTTCTCGTAATATAACAAACATTGATCTTACTGACAGTCTTATTCTGAATAAAATTTACCCGTTTAACAGTGAGATTATAGATATTGCAAAACAATATGATAATATTTTCTTTTTTGAAGAAGGCATAAAAAATGGTGGTATAGGCGAAAAGCTTATGTGCGCCGTTTTAGAATCTGCTTTCAATATTAAGTTTAATATTGTGGCTATAAATAACGAATTTGTTGGTGCTGCTGATGTTGACAGACAGCTCGTAAAATACGGTCTTGACCGAAATTCTATTATTGACAGGGTGAATAATGAAAATCAGAATTGATATGGCAATGACCGAGTTGGGTCTCGCTAAAAGTCGTAATTCGGCACAACAAATAATTAAAGAAGGCCTTGTATTAGTTAATGGAAAAAGTGTAACTAAACCTTCTGAAATAGTTGATAGCGAATCAGATAAAATTGAACTTTCAGGTAAACCGTTATGTACCAAGTACGTAGGAAGAGGCGGTTTTAAGCTTGAAAAAGCAATTGTTGAATTTAATATTGATTTAAATGATAAATGCTGTCTTGATATCGGCGCTTCTACCGGTGGTTTTACAGATTGCATGATAAAAAATGGTGCTCAAAAAGTATTCGCAGTTGATGTAGGTAAAGATCAGCTTGATGAGTCTCTTAAATGCTTACCACAGGTTATTTCGCTTGAACAACTCGATATCAGGGATGCAACAAATGAAATAACAGATCCTATCGATTTTTTCAGCATTGATGTTTCGTTTATATCACTTAAACACATTTTACCTGAAATTTCACGTTTTTCATCTGATTTTTCTTCTGGTGTTGCACTCATTAAACCTCAGTTTGAAAATGGCAAAACCAAAAACGGAAAGCATGGTGTTATCCGTGATCCTAAAATACACAAGCGTATAACTGATGATATATGTACTTTTTCACTTAGTCTTGGGTTTGAAAATATAAGAATTATACCATCTCCGATCGAAGGCGGCGATGGTAATCGTGAGTTTCTTATGTACTTCACTTTTAAAAAGGATTGATTTTAACAATGAAATCAGCGTTTATATGCATAAACTATAAAAAAGAAAAAAGCCTTGTTGTTTTGCCTGAGCTTATACATGAGCTTTTAAAAAATGATATCACACCATTTATGACAGAAAATGCAAAATCACACTTTAATTGTGATGATGTCACCTATGATGACGAAATATCCGCAATGAGTAGTTGTGATGTCTTTATTACAATTGGTGGCGATGGAACTATATTAAAGTGGGGGAAAAAAGCTGCAATTCTAGGAAAGCCCCTTCTTGGTATTAATACCGGTAGACTTGGCTTTATGACCGCTCTTGAAATTAATGAACTTGATAAAATTTCCTATTTAAAAACCGGAAAATATCATATAAGCAGACGAATGCTTATGAATGCTGAGTTTATTAATTTTAAAACAGGCAAACGCTATTTGGCATTAAATGATATTGTTTTCTCAAAAGGTAGTTATTCAAAATTGCCTGAATTTAATGTTGAAATTAATGGTATGACCATATCAAGATTAAGAGCTGATGGATTAATTTTCAGCACTCCGACTGGGTCAACCGCTTATGCGCTTTCCGCCGGCGGTCCAATTATCGAGCCAACAGTTGAATGCATGGAAATGACTCCATTATGCGCTCATACTTTGTTAAATAGGCCTATGATATTTAGTGGAAATGATATAATAACTGTATCATTTAAAGGGTATGAGGGTAGTGACGTAACGGTTAGTGTTGATGGTGATAGCGGTATACTGTTTTCAGAAGGAGATATTATCAGGATTACAAAATCTGATACCGCATTGAATCTCATAGATATAAACGGAGGAAGTTTTTATAATTCAGTAAATAGTAAACTTATACAACCATTCAAATAAAGTATAGGGGGAGTGTATTTTGAAACGTAAAAGACAAGCCGAAATTCTTTCTATTATTGCAGAATATGAAATTGAAAATCAGGAAACACTCCAATTAATACTTAAAGACAGAGGATATAAGGTTACTCAGGCAACAATATCCAGAGATATAAATGAACTTAACCTTGAAAAAAATCTATCTAAAACAGGCATTAGCTGTTATATGAAAGCGCACAAGGCAAATACAGCTCATTTTGAAAATATTTTTCGTCAATCGGTAATTAAAATTGATTGCGCTGGAAATATTGTGAGCGTAAAATGTCGTTCAGGGCTTGCAAATGGTGCCTGTGCAACACTTGACTCGATGAATATAGATTACGTAGTCGGAACAATAGCAGGGGACGATACTTTTTTTATACTTGTAAAAACAGAGAATGACGCGAAAACCCTTGTTGCGTATTTGAAAAAAATGATTTAAAATTCGGAGGCGTGAATGCTTAAGGAATTGTATATAGAAAATTTGGCTGTAATTGAAAAAACTTCCATATCTTTTACCGATAATTTCAATGTGTTTTCCGGTGAAACAGGTGCTGGTAAAAGTATATTAATTGGAGCTATTAATGCAATCCTCGGCGGAAGAGTCAGCAGGGATCTTATCCGAACAGGCGAAAATAAAGCTGTTGTTACAGCTTTATTTGATTATATTCCTGAATCAACTAAAAGAAAATTGGATGAATTCGGTTTCAACGCTGAGGATGAGCTTCTTATTCAGCGCGAGTTTTCCGCTGATGGAAAGGGTATTGTTCGTATTGATGGCAAACCATCAACGGTATCTGTGCTAAAAGAAATTACTTCCGGATTAATTGATATACATGGACAGCATGATACAAAAATTATAACAGATAATAACAATCAAAGAGAATTACTTGATAATTATGCTTGCCTTCGAGATGATTTATTGAGTTTCAGTGATGTTTTTCGTAAATTTTCTAAAATTTCAAAGCAAATTAAAATTCTTGAAAGTGAAAATGCTGAAAAAGACGAGAAAATTCTTGTGTTAAAAAAACAAATAGAAGAAATAGAACGGTTAAAATTAAAAAAAGGCGATGAATTAGTTGTATCTGAACAACTTAACAGAGCGCGTAATTTCGAAGAAATTTTTAATTCTTTGACTACTGCAAAGATCTCTCTTTGCGGCGGGGAAAACAACGAAGTATGTGTTTCAGATTTAGTTTCAGAAGCTATTATTTCTATGAAGAAGATTGCTGAATTTGTCCCTGCTTCTACCGAACTTAACAAAAGATTATCCGATTTATTGATTGAAGTGCGTGATGTAAGCGGAGAAATTGAGCATTTGATTCCTGAATCTGATTCTGAACAGAACCTTCCTGTTTTAGAAGAAAAAATGAGCGAAATTTTAAGATTGAAACGTAAGCATTCAGTAGAGCTTGATGAAATACTCGACATGTGCGAGGAATGGAAATTAGAATTAAAGATGTTATCAAATGCAGATAACACACTTTCTGAGCTGAACGAAGAAAAGCGTTTACTTGGCGATCTTGTAAAGAAAAATGCATTAGATTTATCCGAAAAACGAAAAAAAGGTGCAGAAAAGTTATGTCAAGAAATAATGAAACAACTTCGTTTTCTTGATATGCCTGATATCAGAATGGCATTTTCAATTGAACCGGGTAAAGTTACGGTTCATGGTATGGATAATGTTGAGCTTCTTATATCAGTTAACAAGGGAGAAGATCTGAAACCATTAAATAAAGTTGCTTCTGGTGGTGAATTGTCCAGAATAATGCTTGCTATTAAAAGCGTACTTGCGGATAATGACGATACACCTACAATGATTTTTGATGAAATTGATACAGGCATCAGCGGACGTGCAGCGCAAAAAACAGGATATAAGCTTTCGGAGATTTCTGAAAAACGTCAGGTAATTTGTGTTACTCATCTAGCGCAAATTGCTGCATTATCCGATAATCATTTACTTATTGAAAAGAAAACCGATGAAAACCGTACATATACCACTGTTCATAATTTGACTGACGATGAAAAAGTTAGAGAAATAGCTCGGATTATTTCAGGAGATACTTCTGATTCAGCTTCTTTACTTAATGCCAAGGAGCTTATTAATAAGAAAAAGCTTATTAATTCGGAGGAAAATTAATGAAATTAAGAGCAGAAGTTTATACCGTCGAACAGCTTGATAGTGTTTTAAAAAATGAAAATATCGATATGGTATATGCACCATACTCTATAATTAAAAACAATCATTATTCGTTTTCTGAACGAATAATTATTATACCTCCAATTTTTCTATCTGATTGTGAACAAAAGGTAATTGAAAAATTGAGATTTTTAAGAGAAAATTCTTTTGATAAAATAATGGTACATACAATTGGTCATATTGAGCTTATGTCTGATGAACAATTTAAACTTTATGGCGGATATCGTCTTAATTGTATCAATTCTGATTCTATTGAATTATTTCTTGAAAATGGTTTGACCGATATTATTGTATCCCCTGAAATGCCAGCTGTAAAGATGTCTGATGTAAAAACGGACTTTGGTTTTATTGCATATGGTCATTTACCATTAATGATTACAAGAAGATGTCCTATTAGCAATGCCGGAGTTTGTAATACTACACGTTGCGACAGAAAGATTATAGACAGAAAAGGGAATTCTTTGGATATTATTTGTTCTGAAAATACTGCCGAAATTCTGAATGGCGACGTTTTGTATCTTGCTGATAAGCTCGACAATTTTAAAAATGCTGATTTTGCAGTTCTTAAATTTACAACTGAAACTAACGTGAATGATATAATTTCATCATATGCGAATAAAGAGGCTGCTAAAATTAGTAAATTTACCCGCGGACTTTATTTTCGCGGTATCGAGGTGTGAAATGAACATAAAAGTTAAAAAAGTGAACAAAGGTGCTAAGTTACCTTTCAGGGCGACATCCGGTAGTGCGGGTGCTGATTTATTTGCGTGTCTTACAGATGATATTGTTTTAAAGCCCAATGAACGTATGCTAATACCCACCGGTTTAGCAATTGAGCTGAAAAGCACCGATTGTGGTGCTTTTATTTTCCCAAGAAGTTCAGTTTCTTACAAGAGTGGAGTTTCTCTTGCAAATTGTGTTGGTGTTGTTGATAGTGATTATCGCGGTGAAATAAAAGTACCGTTAATCAACCATTCTTCATCTGATTTCATAATTCATGACGGGGATCGTATAGCTCAGCTTGTTGTTCTTCCTGTTATTATACCGGAGTTTATTGAATCTGAAAGTCTTGATGATACAGTAAGAGGAGAGGGTGGTTTCGGTTCAACCGGTGTATAGCAATGTGCACAAAATATGTAAAAAAATCTTTTATTTTTTTCTTTACATATGTGTTGTATGCTTTTGGTATTCGTGGTATAATATTGATATAAAATAATTGTGCAGGAGGAAATATGTTTACTAAGGATATAGGTATAGATCTTGGCACAGCCAATACTCTTGTTTATATGCGTGGAAAAGGTATTATTATAAGAGAACCTAGCGTTGTTGCTGTTGATGTTAAATACGAAAGAGTTCGTTATGTTGGTCAGGAAGCTAAGGATGTAATCGGTCGTACGCCTGGTTCTATTATTGCAGTAAGACCTCTTAAAGATGGTGTTATTGCCGATTTTGATATGACCACAAGTATGCTTCAGGAGTTCATTATAAAAGCCAAAAAGGGCAGAAAATTTATAAAAACACGTGTAATTATTTGTATCCCTTCCGGTGTTACTGCCGTTGAAAGACGCGCGGTAAGAGAAGCAGCCCAAAATGCTGGCGCAAAGCGTGTTTCTATCATTGAAGAACCTATGGCGGCAGCTATTGGTGCAGGTTTACCTGTTGCTGAGCCTACTGGAAGTATGATTGTAGATATTGGTGGTGGTACAAGCGAGGTTGCTGTTATTTCACTTGGTGGTATTGTTACTTCACGTTCTGCTCGTGTTGCAGGTGATGAATTTGATAATGCTATAATTAATTTTATAAAAAAGAAGTATAATCTTCTTATTGGTGAAAGAACAGCTGAAAATATAAAGATTGCAATTGGTTCTGCTTTTCCTTATGCGGAAAATGAACCTGTTATGGATATTAAGGGCAGAAATTTATTGAATGGTTTGCCTGAAAATATCACTATAACAAGTGAAGAGATAAGAGAAGCACTTTCTGAACCGCTTAGCCATGTAATTGAAGCAATAAAAATAACATTAGAAAAAACTCCTCCGGAGCTTGCAGCAGATATAATTGACCAAGGTATTATGCTTGCCGGTGGTGGTGCGCTTCTTAAAGGCCTTGATAAACTTATTAATAAGGAAACAGGTATGCCGGTAAAGATTGCTGAGCATCCACTTGACTGTGTTGCAGACGGAACCGGTAAAGTACTTGAAAACATCGATAAGCTTGTTGATGTTCTTAGCGATGATGATTCGCGTTTCTGACAGTTATATTCATAAAAAAGCGTTTTTGAGCTAAGCTTGACAACGCTTTTTTGCATAATTACTTAATAAAGGAAAAACTAATGAAGGATTTTTTTCAAAGCTGGAAATTCAAGGTTATTATATGTATTTTCGCCCTTGTTTTTGGTTTTATGATTTATGCAGCCATTGAAGGCGGTAATATTATTTTTCCGAAAAGCATAATCGAAACAATTACTCAGCCTTTTTCCAGTACAGCTACCTCTATTTCCGATTGGGTTGAGGATACGTTGGATACTTTAGTAAATGCTCAGAAATATAAAAGTGAAAATACAGAATTACGCGAAAAGCTTAATGAAATGTATAATCAGATTCGAGATAAAGAGAAGATAGATGAAGAAAACTCCAAACTACGCGAAATGCTTGATATTGAAGCTCGAAATCCTGATTATGAATGGTCTGCGCCATGTTCAGTCATTGCGCGTAACGCTAATGACATCTATGGCGGTTTTACTATAAATAAAGGCCGTAAAGATGGCATTGAATTAAGAGATCCCGTTTTTACTTCAATTGGACTTGTTGGAATTGTAACAGAAGTTTCTGATCATTATTCTGTTGTAACAACAATTCTTTCAGATGAAATTACTATCGGAACAATAACTGCTGATAATGATGTTGTTGGTATTATAGAAAATAAAGCGTTTTACTCTGCTGACGGTTATTGTCATATGAGTTATATTGTGAAAAACAGTTATATTGAAATAGGGGAGGCTGTTCTTACTTCTGGCGGATCGGTTTTTCCTGCCGATATGATGGTAGGTACAATAAAAGAAATATACAGTGATTCCAACGGATTGACTCTCCATGCGATAATTGAACCATCAGAGGATATTTTTTCCGTAACAGATGTGTTCGTTGTTACTTCGTTTGAAGGACAAGGTAATAATTAATATGAAATACAAAATCTCTACGAATAAAGTTTTATCAAAAAAAGAATTTAGATGTGAAATTATTAAATGGTGTCTATATTCGATTTGCCTGCTTGTATTTTATGCGATTATGCGTTCAGGTTCATTTGATTCATGGCAGCCTTTTCTTATTATTCCGCTATCCGTTGCGGTTTCACTAAATGAACGAGAGCTTTCATCATGCATATTTGCGTTATTCAGTGGATATTTTATAGATATTTCATGTCGTTATATATTTGGTTTTAGTGCAGTATGGCTTATGTTAATTTGTGTAGCTGCATCATTATTGTCAAGAAATCTTATCAGAGTTAATTCGTTGAATTTCTTTTGGATTTCAACATTGGCTGTAATACTTGAATTTTCAATGAGTTATCTTTTTAATGTAGTTATCTGGAATAAATCAGGAAATGATGTAATATTTGATATTTCCGTTTTTCCATCAGTTATTTCAACTATTATTTTATCGCCATTTGTTTATTTACTTGTAAAATATATAAATAAATTGTTATGTCAATCAGATAAACATGTTTATCATTTTGCTCAATCCAATACTGAGGATGATGAAGCGAATACAAAAATATAATTTGGAAAGGGTTTATTTTGTCAGGAATTTCAAGAATTATCAGAACAATTATTCTTATATTAATAGTTTTTGCAATGCTTTTTTTATGCGTTTTAAGATTGTTGCAACTTCAAGTAGTCGAAGGAGCAGATTATCTTGCGCTTGCTAAAACAAGTTATAAATCAGAGTATGAGGTTGTAGCAACCAGAGGGCAGATTTTTGATGTTAATAATGTTATTCTTACATCGAATCGCACCGTGTACAAAGTAATTTTCCAGAAAGCATTCCTTATTAATGGTACTGAAAATGAGGTAATCAGCAGAGCAGTCAATGTTTTGCAAGAAAATGATGAAAAATGGAATGATTCAGTCCCTGTTTCTTATACTGAGCCATATTTTTTTACAACAAATGACGAAGAATTAATTGATTCATTCAAAAAAAGAATAAAAGTTAATCTGGATGCAACTGCTGACAATTGTATAACAGAGCTTAAAAGAAAATATAAGATAAATGAATCGCTTTTTTCTGAAAAACAACAACGTATCATTGCCGGAGTTCGTTATGAAATGGAATTAAAAGACTTTTCATATGACAACAGATTTACATTTGCAGATGATGTTTCACTTGATACAGTTATAAGATTAAAGGAAGATTCGCTTAAATTAAGCGGTATTGACATAATCGAAGAAAGTGCAAGAGATTATGTTGAAAGTTCGACTGCTCCTCACGTTCTCGGTACAGTGGGGTCATTATCTTACGAAGAATATCAGCTACTTAAATCAGAAGGGTACAGCTATAATGATATTATAGGAACATATGGTGTTGAAAAGGCCATGGAAAGTGTTCTCAGAGGTGAAAATGGGCTGAGATGTATAACAAGAGATTCTGATGGAAACGCAATATCTGATGAAATAATAAGAGAAGCTGTTGCGGGAGATAGCGTTAGGCTTACAATAGATTATAAATTTCAAAACGATTTACAGGAGATTTTAGCAAATCATATTAATTGGCTTAACAATACCGCGGATAGAGGAAATGACAGCGATGCCGGAGCCGTTGTAGTTCTCGATGCTAAGACTGGCGCTGTTTTAGGTATGGCAACTTATCCGACATATGATTTAGTTGATTCCATCGAGGATTATTCTATGGTACTTAATGCAAGCGGAAATCCTATGTATAATCGTTGTATCAACGGATTATATCGACCAGGGTCTGCTTTTAAGACTATTACAGCAGCCGATGGATTGATTAATGGATTAATAGATAAAAATACACGAGCAGAATGTACAGGGGTTTATACTTTTTATTCATCATCTGATTATCAGCCCAAATGTACCGGTTATCACATAGGCTATGATGTTGTAAATTGCCTGAAATGGTCTTGCAATATTTTTTTCTATGATTTGGGTCGCAGACTAGGGATAGATGAATTATGTTCATTCGCTCAAAAATTCGGATACGGGCAGAACCTTGGTCTTGAAATAGGAGGTTTACCCGGTCAGATGTCCTCGCCGCAGCTTTTCGAAAAGCTTAGAGGAGAACCCTGGACCGATGGAAATACTCTTCAAGCGGCTATAGGTCAGATGGATACATTAGTAACACCGCTTCATTTGTCCGTTCAAGCGCTTACCCTTGCTAATGATGGGGTAAGAATGAAGCCGTATGTTATTGATTCTGTTTGGAATTACGAAGGAACAGAAATGATATATAAAACTGAACCGGTTGTCGTTGAAAAAATAGAAAATTTGAATAATTCATTTGAAATTGTAAGAGAAGGTATGATTGCTGTTTCAACTCTCGTAACCTGGCCTACAAGTTCTTCTTTGTGGAATTTCGATTACTTGCCATATAGTGTTGCAATTAAAACAGGTACTGCTGAAACGGGAGATGGTTATTATACATCCACAGTAATGGGTTATTATCCCGCAGAAGATCCCCAGATTGCATTTGGAATAGTTCTTGAAAAAGGTGAATATTCTCGATATATGGTACGTAATATAATAGATGCATATTTTTATGATTGTTACGAACCTGATATAAATGAAGATGGAATTGTGATGACACCATGGAAACGGTGGGAAAACATAAAAAAAGAAATTAGATAATGGTAAAATTGCACATATTTGAGCGTGTTTTTCAAGTTGTTTTTCACAAATTTTTTTATAATTAAAAAAAACACTTTAAAAATCCGCCAAAATATGTTATTATATTAAATGATAATACGATAGTTTGGGAGGTATTTATGTCTAAGATTATAGCTGTTACTGCCGGAAAGGGTGGAACCGGTAAATCAACAACTTCCGCTAACATCGCATCATGTCTTGCATATCAAGGAAAAAAGACTCTTGTTGTTGAACTTGACTTCGGACTTCGTTGTCTTGATATTATGTTAGGTATTAAAGATAAAGTAAAGCATGATATCGGTGAATACCTTGAAGGAAAAATTGACATAATGACGGCCACTACTAAGGTTGATCGTAGCGAGAATTTATCTCTTGTTTGTGCTACACGAAATCCATTTATGGATATTAATCCTGAAAAGATTATAAGTGTATGCGAAGAAATGAGAGAACATTTTGATTATATAATCGTTGATACCGCTGGTGTTGGTAGTTCTGTTTTCAGCGTTATTAAAGCAGCGGATTTAATTCTTATGGTTACAACTCCGGATACAGTCTGTGTTCGCGATGGTGCTATTCTTTCAGACTTTTTATATGTAAAGGGTTGCATTAATCAGCGTCTTATCATTAATAAAGTTCCTGTAAAATTCAAAGATGAAGAAATCCTTGAAGATCTTGACGTTGTTATGGATACAGTTGGTATCCCGCTTATCGGTGTTGTTCCGGAAGACAGCGATATCAGGGTTTGTGGTGCAAAGGGTATGCCTTTACCCAAGGCAAGCGCTGGTTTTAAGGCTTACGATTCAATTTCGAGAAGAATTCTCGGTGAAGATATTCCTTTGTCAATTAACATTAATTGATATATAAATATAAAACTAAGGATGGTGTTTATTTTGAATATAGCTTTGATTGCTCATGATTCTAAGAAAGAACTAATGGTTCAATTTTGTATTGCATACTGCGGTATTTTAAGCAGACATAATTTATGTGCTACTGGTACAACCGGTAAACTTGTTGCGGAGGCAACAGGATTACATATCCAGAGATACCTTAGCGGCGCACAGGGAGGAGATCAGCAGATTGCTGCTCGTATTTCTTGTAATGAGATTGACGTTTTATTCTTTTTCAGAGATCCTCTTAATGCAAAGGCTCATGAGCCCAATGAAATGACTCTCCTTCGTTTAAGCGATGTTCATAATATTCCGGTTGCTACTAATATTGCAACCGGCGAAGCTCTTATTCATGCACTCGAACGCGGCGACCTTGATTGGCGTGATATTGTTCGTGTTTAAATAATAATCTAAACGGTGCAGTTAATACTGCACCGTTATATTATGTTACTTGATATATTAAAAAAGCATATATTTATCATTTTTTAGCATTTCACTTAACATAGCTCAAATGATATAATTTATTGTATTAAATTTATAAAAATGAATGGTGATAATTAAAATGTATAAAATTTACGCAAAAAAGATTATTAATAATTTTGTTACCCAAATGGAAATTGAAGCTCCGCTGGTAGCTAAAAAGGCTGAGCCAGGTCAGTTTATTATCCTTCGTGTTGATGAAAATGGAGAACGAATTCCGTTAACAATTGCTGATTTTAATAGAGAAAAGGGAACTGTTACTATTATTTTTCAGGTGGTTGGAGCAACAACTGAGAAACTTAATGAGCTTGAAGCAGGTGATTCAATTCTTGATTTCGTAGGACCATTAGGTAATGCAACAGAACTTACTGGTATTAAGAAAGCAGCTGTTATAGGTGGTGGCGTTGGATGTGCGATAGCATATCCGATTGCAAAAAAACTTCATTTACTTGGGGCCGAGGTTCATAGTATTGTTGGATTCAGAAATAAAGAATTAATAATCCTTGAAGATGAATTTAATGATGTAAGTAATGTAATGCGTATTATGACTGATGATGGATCATGTGGTGAAAAAGGTCTTGTTACGGATGCTCTCGATACGCTTATCGCAAGTGGTAACGAATATGATGTTATATTTGCTATCGGACCACTTATTATGATGAAATTTGTTTGTGAACTAACAAAAAAATATAATATTAAAACTATTGTTTCTATGAATCCGATAATGATTGATGGTACAGGTATGTGCGGCGGTTGTAGGCTAACAGTTGGCGGCGAAACGAAATTTGCCTGCATTGACGGTCCTGATTTTGATGGTCATTTAATTGATTTTGATGAAGCCATTGAGCGTAGTTCTATGTATAAGGACTTCGAAAAAAACAAAAGAGAAGAAAATTGTAATCTTTTGAAGGGAAGTGTTTGATAAATGGCAAACATGAGTCTTAAAAAAAATGAAATGCCCGTTCAGGATCCTGATGTGCGCAAAAATAATTTCCTCGAAGTCACCTTGGGTTATACCGAAGAACAAGCAATAGATGAAGCAAATCGTTGTCTTAATTGTAAAAATAAACCTTGTGTAAGCGGATGCCCGGTTTCAATTGATATTCCAGAGTTTATAGAAAAAATAAAGGAAAAAGATTTTGAAGGCGCATATCAGATTATTTCAAGAAATTCTTCATTGCCAGCGGTATGTGGCAGGGTATGTCCACAGGAAACACAATGTGAATGCAAGTGTGTAAGAGGTATTAAAGGGGAACCTGTTGCTATTGGTAGACTTGAACGTTTTGTAGCGGATTGGCATAATGCTAATTACGATTCGAATGCTATTATTCCTGATAAGAATGGGCATAAGTGCGCAATTATAGGTGCTGGACCGAGCGGACTTGCTTGTGCGGGCGATTTAGCAAAAATGGGATATGATGTAACTGTTTTTGAAGCATTACATCTTGCTGGTGGTGTTCTTGTATACGGAATACCGGAATTCAGACTTCCAAAAGCAATAGTGCAAAAAGAAATAGAAAATCTCAAAGAACTCGGAGTTGATATTCAGACAAACGTTGTTATAGGAAAAACTATTGAAATCAATGAATTGTTTGAACAGGGTTATGATGCGATATATGTAGGTTCAGGAGCTGGATTGCCAAGGTTTATGAATATACCAGGAGAAAATTTAAAGGGAGTTTATTCTGCCAATGAATTTTTAACTCGTGTAAATTTAATGAAAGCGTACGATAACACTTCTGATACACCGATTAAACATAGCAAGAGTGTTGCTATCGTCGGCGGTGGAAATGTAGCTATGGATGCAGCAAGAAGCGCAAAACGTCTTGGTGCAGAAAATGTCTATATTATTTACAGACGTGGAGAAGCGGAAATGCCGGCTCGAAAGGAAGAAATCGAACATGCAAAAGAAGAAGGAATAATCTTTAAGACTTTAACAAATCCTATTGAAATTATTGGTGATGAACATAAATTTGTGACAGGACTTAAATGTGTAAAAATGGAGCTAGGTGAACCTGATTCAAGTGGTCGTAGAAGCGCTGTTGTAATTCATGATTCCGAATTTATGCTTGATATTGATTGTGTTATTATGGCTATTGGTACAAATCCAAATCCTCTTATACGAAATACTACCGATGGATTAGAAACTAACAAGCATGGATGTTTTATAACTGATGAATATGGAAGAACTTCACGTGAAGGAGTTTTTGCTGGTGGAGATGCTGTTACAGGTGCTGCAACTGTTATTCTTGCTATGGGTGCTGGAAAAAATGCTGCTAAATCTATGGACGAATATATAAAAAACAATTATAAACAATAAGAATAAAATAAGCAAAAACAACCTAAGTATTTTCTTAGGTTGTTTTTCATTTATTATAATAATGGAAAGTAGTGGCTTATTTTGAAATGGTAGGTATTTCGTAAAATAAAAATTTTACGAAATAGAGGGAGGCGGATTAACTCTTTTTTTACGATTATTTTAAATAAAATATACTCACTCCATATAATACAAATTATTTTTTCTCATAATCTCTTGTTTGACAGCTATGTCACCCTTTAATTTTATTTGCGCAACAACTGTAATACCTTTATCATCATACGATATATTTTTATTAATGTCAAGTACATCAAAATCGTAAAAGAAATTTTTACAATAATCGTTAATTTCTTGTTCAAGAATCTTATTTACATCTTGAATAGTTCTTGTAACTTCAATTTCTTCGTATTCAGAATATTCATTTGTTTTGATTATAAATGGTAACGTTAATCCGACTATATTTATTTTTTCTGTATATTCTTTGCAAGTTTTATTTTCAGTATTACTAACTCGTTCTGTTATCGGAATTACAAATCCCATGATCATCAATTCTTTTTCAATCTCTTTATTGTCTTTCGTTTTTCTTTCGATTGATGTAAATTCTTTTCTAAACTTAACAGTTTCGGTAAACTCAGCTATTATTTTTGCATTCGCATGTGTTAATATAAGATTATTAGCTCCGTCATTTACTACGCCACTTACTAATATACTACCTTTTGAAATACCGCTTCCTTTATTATACATTAATGTTCCGGAATAAACCTCTGTTTCAATAATAACACCATCATGTGAAGCAATAACATTACATGGTGTCTGCATTGATATTTCAGGTTTAGTAACACTTTTTCCTTCATTTAAGTAAACATCTATTCTGCTACCATTTATGTCTATATTAATCCATGAAATTTCCTTCAAATCTAATTTAACAGCATTTTCAACATTATTTGAATTAATACGATCAGAGTATGCTCCTAAAAAAATTCCATGTTCAGCAATAGTTTTTTTAATCAGATTTTCTGATAATTCATCATTACCATATATATTAATTCTCCATACAAATTTCTGTGAAATGATTAAAACGAATGATATTATTATAATCCCAATAATTAAACCCGTATGTTTTTTATTGATTATTTTATCATATTTCAATTTGTTTTTTTTATTTATTTTAACTTGAAGATTATATAATCTGCCAAGTCTAGCTACTTTTTTATATTCAATCCGATTAATAAAAAAATAAACAACACCATTTTTGTTATTTACCTGTGATAATTTTACACCTGATTTTATTAATTCTGTTAGGTATTCTTCAACATATGCACCTATAACTGATATTCTGATTTTACGTGTAAATAATTCGCCTATATTCATATGTAATCACCTTATTATTTTTCTTCAAAATTTATTGAATGTATATTTCCTTTGATTTCAATTCCATTTTTATTATAGTTATGCAAATTCAAATCAAATCCTGTTATAATAAGATAAGATTTAGCCAGTTCGAGCTTTATCCTGTTTTCATTAAACTCTGCAACACCCATGCAAATCTCTATATTAGCTCTATTATTATCATAAATCTGAATTGCTGAATGATGCCTTGCACTATTCATTAACTTATCAAGCTTATTTATAAAAAATTCAACATTCATTATATCACCGTCCTGCTAATATATATGTAATAGATTGTATATTAATGCAAAGAAAGGTTGAAAATAATGAAGGTAAAATTTAAAAAGCTAATATTCTCATTAATAATAATATTTCTTTCAATTCTTATTATTGTTTTCTCTGTACCAACCACCCAATCAATAATTAAAAGTTTTAAAATATGTTTAGAAGTAATTATTCCATCCACTTTTATTTTCATGGTAATTTCTACATATATACTATCAAGCGAATTATATAAATCAATTTTCTATCCTGCAATATTTGTTCTGAGAAAGATTATAAAATTAAATGATGAATTTATAGCTATTTTTTTATTAAGTTTAATTGGCGGATATCCGTTGGGATTTAAATTACTAAAAGAGGTAATTGCGGAAAATAATAATTATCACGAAATAGCAGTTTTATGTTCAGCATTTTGTTATTGTATTTCTCCCACATTCGCAGTAACTATGCTTGGAATCGGCTTGTTTAACAGTATTGAAGCCGGGTTAATTATTTATTTATCGAATGTTATATCATGTTTTATTATGGCGGTGATTTATAGCAGAATATTTAAAATAAAAAATATATATTATGAAATTGATACACATAAACAACATGGAATAATTTACGCTATTAATGAAGCTTCTGTTTCTTTGTTTAAAATGTGTTCGGTAATTATTTTTTTTAATGCTATAATTACCGTTATAGATTGTTTTCTATCAACCATTAATTATGAACTTCCTCAAATAATAAAACCTGTTTTAGAAATAAGCAATATTCTAACCTTCAATTCCTTATCCCCTGCCTCTATACCCTTAATCTCTGCTTTTGCTTCGTTTGGTGGAATATGTGTTATTATACAATGTAAATCATTAGCAGGGTCTGATTTTACGTTTAAAAAATTTTTTATATCGAGATTTATAGCTTTTATTTTTTCTTATTTAATAACTGAATTTATTTTAAAACTCTGGGATATCTCTATCGTAACTCAAACAGGATCAAATATATATACATTTGATCTTAGTGAAAAAAGGTCTGCAACA
>JAZNML010000001.1:0-6735 GCA_045579565.1 Ruminiclostridium sp. | reverse complement strand
CCGCTTCAGAATGCACAATAGGAGTAAACATTTTTTGGAAGGCTTTGGTCAGACTTCGTTTTCGGAAGATGAATTAAAAAGATTGCGTTGGTATGATATTATTTTATATTTAACGATGATGATTGAAGTTTTTTATAGAGAATACGATGATAAAGGGCAGTATTTCTGGGCAAGAGAAATGTTTGAGAAGAGCATACGAACAGAAAGATAAATCCCAATTTTTCATGTAGGTAAATATATGAGTAACATTTATTCAAGAGTAAGTATAAGAAAATATCAGGACAGACCTGTTGAAAAAGAAAAGACACTGGCAATTTTAAAAGCTGCAATGCAGGCACCCTCTGCCGCAAACCAGCAGCCGTGGGAATTCTATGTCGTAACCAACAAGCAGAAACTCACTGCTCTTTCTGATGTCCACCCCTATGCAGGTATGACCAAAAACGCTCCTGCCGCAATAGTTGCAGTTTACAAAAAAGACTGTATGCTGCCTGAATATGCACAGATTGACCTTTCAATCGCTATGGAAAACCTCTGGCTTGAAACAGATGCACAGGGACTTGGCGGAGTTTGGCTTGGAATTGCCCCTCAGGAAGAAAGAATGAAAGCGGTTGAAGAAATTCTTGATATCCCCGATACGCTCAGAGCCTTTGCAATCTTTCCATACGGCTATCCCGCAGAGGAAAGAACACAGCAGGACAGATTCGACGAAAGCCGTATTCACTTTGTGGAGTAAATATATCTGATATAAGGTAAGCAATTGGATGAAATAGTCAAATTTCAATTTACCAAACTTTTTTAACCGCACCCCTTAAACGAGTGCGGTTTTTACATTACATTATTGAAAAATCCATTGAAACATGCTATAATTAAATCAACAAATTTATCATAAGGGGTAGTGAAAAATGGTATATAAAGAATTTCAGGGCAAAAAATTATCCGCTTTGGGTTTCGGCGCAATGCGTCTTCCTGTTATGTCAGGCGACAACTCCCAGATTGACATAGAGAAGACAAGGGAAATGGTAGCCTATGCAATGAAGAACGGCGTAAACTACTACGATACAGCGTGGGGTTATCACGGAGGAAAATCTGAACTTGTAATGGGTGAGATTTTAAGCGATTACCCCAGAGAAAGCTATTATCTTGCATCAAAATTCCCGGGCTATGACCTTAGCAATATGGATAAGGTCCAGGAGATTTTCGAAAAACAGCTGGAAAAATGTCAGACGGAATACTTTGATTTTTACCTGTTCCATAATGTGTGCGAGCTGAATATCGACAGCTATCTTGATAAGAAATTCGGCATTTTCGATTACCTTATAGAACAGAAAAGAAACGGCAGAATAAAGCATTTAGGTTTCTCGGTACACGGTACTATCGAAACAATGGAGCGTTTTCTGAATGCTTACGGAAAGGATATGGAGTTCTGCCAGGTTCAGCTTAACTGGGTGGATTATCATTTCCAGAGTGCAGACAAAAAGCTTGATATGCTTAAAAAGTGGAACATTCCCGTGTGGGTAATGGAGCCGGTCAGAGGCGGTAAGCTTGCAAGACTTGCCGAAAAGCAGATTGATATTTTAAAGGGTTATCGTGACGCTCCTGCGGTTGAGTGGGCATTCCGCTTTTTACAGACAATCCCCGAAGTCACAGTGACTCTTTCGGGTATGTCTGATTTTGAACAGATAAAGCAGAACATTGATATCTACTCCACCGAAAAGCCGCTTACAGGCGAGGAAATGAACACACTCTTCGGTTTTGCAAAGGAAATGACAGACGAGAAAATTCTGCCCTGCACTTCCTGTAAATATTGTATCACCCATTGTCCCCAGGAGATAAATATCCCTTATATTATCGAACTTTACAACGAGCATATTTTTACAGGCGGCGGATTTATTGCGTCTATGGCTCTTGGTGCAATCGACCCCGAAAAACAGCCGTCCGCTTGTGTTGGCTGTCAGAGCTGTGAACAGGTATGCCCGCAGAATATAAAGATTGCTGAAATGATGACCGATTTTGTAAGGATAATTAAATAAAAGCAACTGCTACGCAAGCAAGTGTGAAAATTAGTTTAAAAATCAAATAGCCGCCATTTTTAATGGTGGCTATTTGTATGTTCCGAATTCAATCTTATATGTAACAATAACGATATGTCTATATAGGAGATGATAAAAATGAAAAAGGTCTGTTAGTAATTGATATGTAGAATGTATGCGTCGGAGAAAATCATGCTGGGTACTTTTTAGGCTTATGAGGGAACCGATGAACAGAAATTGGTTAGTAAGCTTCATGTTATAGCTGATTTTGAATAAAACTGTTGAATCAGCTGAATGAGAATTAACTAAAAATTTTTGTTACGCCCCTTGACAAATTGGAAAATATATGTTAAGATAACATCGTTACGTAACATTGTTATGCGAGGTGATGTATTATGGCACACGATAAGGAAACCCGCGAAAAGCTCATAGAAAGCGCAAAGGCGGAATTTATGGATAAGGGCTATAATAAAGCCTCCCTGCGTACAATCTGCGCCAATGCGGGAGTAACAACAGGTGCGCTTTATTTCTTCTTTGAAGATAAGGCTGATCTTTTCAGAGCGATTGTGGGAAAGCCTGTAGATGGGATTTTTGAAATTATGCAGGCTCATTTTGATGAGGATGAGGATATTGTTGCAAGTGCTGCCGCTGATGCTGATCCTGATGAATATATAGATGACCACAGCGAAATAGCACAGCTTCTCATTCATCATATTTACAGCAATTACGACGCTGCAATACTTGTGCTTACCAAGTCACAGGGCTCGGAATATGAAAATATCGTTGACCGCATAGTTGAAATAACAGAAAATAAAAGTATTGAAATGATGGATAAAATTTCTGTAAAAACAGGCAAGAAGCAAAAGCTCAACAAATATATGCTTCATCTTGTAATTCATATTGTTGTTGATTCTTTTGTACAGCTTGTTATTCATGAAAAAGATGAAAAAAAAGCACTTAAAAGCATAAAAAAGGTATTCAGAATGACAATGCATAACTGGACGGATACCGTCATTGATTAAAGATAAGCCGCAATCTGCGGTTTATTTTACGGACATAACATAACACTGTTATGTTATGTGAGATTCCGATTATAAGCCGAAAGGCTTTTTTAAATAACAATCACATAACATTGTTATGCTTATATGGAGGTAATATTATGTATCTTGAAGTAAAAGAAGTAAAGAAAAGTTATGGCAGCGACTCGAATTACATTCAGGTGCTGAAGGGTGTTACAACAGGACTTGAAAAGGGTCAGATGTGCGTAATTCAAGGCACAAGCGGAAGCGGAAAGTCTACCCTGCTAAACTGCATAGGCGGTCTTGATGAAATGGACAGCGGCTCAGTAAAGGTTGACGGCAAGGAGATTTTCGGATTGAAGCCTGATGCACTTTCCGACTACCGCCGTGATAATTTAGGCTTTATCTTTCAGTTCTATAACCTTGTGCCGAATCTTACAGTTCGTGAAAATATTCTTGTTTGTGAGTATCTTGCTGAAAATCCGCTGGATATTGATGAGCTGCTGGAAACATTGGGACTTACAGAACATCAGAATAAATTCCCCTCACAGCTTTCAGGCGGTCAGCAACAAAGATGTGCCATTGCAAGAGCACTTGTAAAAAATCCGAAGCTGCTGCTTTGCGACGAACCCACAGGCGCGCTTGACAGCAAGACTTCACGTGATATTCTTGTGCTGCTTGAAAAGATAAACGAGAAATACGGAACAACAATGCTGATTGTCACCCACAATAATTCCATCAAAAATATGGTGCATAAGGTTATTATTGTAAAAGACGGACTTATCAAGAAAGAATACATAAACGAAACAAGAGTACATGCTTCTGAACTGGAGGATTTATAATGAACAAGGTTTTAAATAAAAGAATACTCCGTGATCTGAAAGCAAACTTTGCACGTTATTTAGCACTTTTGCTGATGATAATTGCAGGTATGTTTATAATTATTTCCATTGTAGGTGCTGCGGAAACAATTATTACAGGCACAAATGAACTCATCATCAAGAATAAGGTCGAGGACGGACAGTTCAACGTATTTCTGCCTTTGACGGCTGAACAGGAAAATGAGCTTACCGACAGCGGTGCGACAATTGAAAGAATGTTTTCCGCTGATATGAAAATGGCTGATAATTCGATTCTTCGTCTTATGAAAGTACGTGAAAAAATCAATCTGATTCATATTGATAGTGGCACTCTCCCGACAAAAACAGGCGAAGCTGTAATTGAAAAAAGATACAGCGAGGAGCATAGTATTTCGCTCGGTGATACTGTTGAAATCAGAGAGCGAGAACTTACTGTAACAGGTATAGGAACTGTTCCCGAATATGACAGCCCTATGAATAAACTTTCCGACACAGCGGTTGAAAGCAGTCTTTTCGGGCTTATATTTGTAACCGCTGAACAGTATGATGAAATCCTTGCGGCAAATCCGATTGTTGAGGAATACTGTTATGCCTACCGCCTTAACGGCAGTATGACGGACAATGAACTGAAAGAGAAAATCAAGGATTTTGAATTTGATTATGAAGCGGTTGAGGACAAATATTTCCGTGAAATGCTTTATGATACGTTAGGGAAAAAGAAGGAAATACAGAATGTAATAAACAGTATGTGTGACAGCGCCAATGAGCTTTCAGACAATATCGCTATGGCAGGTTTCGAAGGTACGGGAATTCACGAAGCGGCACTTAAATTATCTGACGGAGCTGCAAGTCTGAAATCAGAAACAGATGAGTTTCTTGATGAGGTTTTTAAAGTTGATATTGACAATCTCACATCCTTTATGAAAGCAGAAGAAAATCCCCGTATTTTAGCTGCGGCAAAAGATCTTGAAATGAACAAGACCGTAGGGCTTGCAGCAGGCATAGTAGTAATGGTGCTTTTCACATATGTTATTTCAGTATTTGTAATTCATCAGATTCAGCGTGAAAGCAGTGTAATCGGCGCACTTTATGCTCTGGGTGCAAAGAAAAAAGACCTTATCCGTCACTACATAACCCTGCCGACAATTATCTGCTTTGCAGGTGGACTTATAGGTTCAGCGTTAGGTTTCAGCAGCTTTGGAATAGAGTGGCAGATGGCTGACAGTTATAACTATTTCTCGATACCCGATATATCACCTTTATATCCTGTTTATCTTATAATCTATGCGGTAATTATGCCGCCCGTAATTTCGGTAATCGTAAACTATATTGTAATCAGCCGCCGTCTTTCAAAGACAGCGCTGTCACTTATGAGAAACGAGCAGAATATTTCTCTTCGCAGTAAAATCAATTTAGGAAATATGGGCTTTATCCGTCGCTTTCAGATACGTCAGATGCTTCGTGAAGCGAGAACAGGTGTTACGGTTGTTTTCGGTATGTTTATCTGTCTGCTGATATTTATGCTTGGTATGAACTGCTATGTTCTGTGTCAGAATATAAAGACAGAAAACGCAGAGGACACGAAGTTTACATATATGTATAACCTTAAATATCCTGAAGAGCTACCGCCTGAAAATGCTGAATCCTGCTACATGGAAAGTCTTTCAAAAACAAATATGGGATATACTCATGATGTAAATATTATCGGCATTGACAGCGATAACAAGTATTACTGTGCAAAGCCGCAGAAGGGCAGGAACAGCATTGTTGCCGCTTCTTCCACAGCACAGAAATACGGTCTTTCTGTCGGCGATAAGCTGATACTCAGTGACAAAGCAAACGATATGGATTATGCCTTTACTGTTGACGGAATTGCAGATTATTCAGTAGGTCTTTCCGTATTTATGGATATAGACAGTATGCGCGAGCTTTTCGGTCAGGATGAGGATTACTACAATATGCTCCTTTCTGATGAGAAACTTGACATCGATGAAGGAAGAGTATATTCGGTTACAACAAAGGCTGATATTGAACAATCCTCTGCAATTTTCATGGAGATGATGAAGGGTATGTTCACAATGCTTATCACCATGTCGGTTATCATTTTCTGTGTGGTAATGTATCTGATGATGAATGTAATGATTGACCGTGCGTCATTCGGCATATCCCTTGTAAAGATTTTCGGTTTCCGCACAAAGGAAATCCGTAAGCTCTATCTTAACGGAAATGCTCTGACGGTTGCTGTCGGTGCGGTTATCACTATACCCACATCAAAAATTATCATGAATTCAATGTATCCGTATCTTATTTCAAATACCGCCTGTGGAATGGATCTTGCATTCCCGTGGTATATGTATATTATGATTTTTGCAGGAATAATGATTTTCTATCTCATGGTGAACACAATCCTTGTGGGTAAGCTTAAAAAGATAACACCCGCTGAGGTACTTAAGAACAGAGAATAAACTAAAACAGCCGCCATTTAATGGCGGCTGTTTCTTATATCCCGAACTCCACTTCATATGTAACAATAACCTCATGCCCTTCTGCATTGCGGTTGATTCTGCTGAATTTCCATTGTTGTTCTGTGCTCATCTTCTTGACGGACACAAAGCCTGTGGTTTGGGAGGTCCGACAGCTGAATTCGCAGAGGGTTGGTACAGCGAAATTGTTGACGAATATGAGTGCTTTGAAGATAATAAGAGTGTGCGTGATTATTTATTTGACAGCTTTCCGAAAAGTGGAAAGCTAAGACCTTGTATGATACCAAGCTTTTGTCTTGATGTGCCTGATGAATGGAAAAATATTCGTCATAGTTAATATATG